>NZ_JBANBF010000007.1:0-285839 GCF_037000545.1 Blautia sp. JLR.GB0024
GACATCAGATAGGAGAGATATTATATGAAAATACCGCGCATACTTCTTTGTGCCGGTGCCAGCGGCAGCGGCAAAACTCTGCTCACCTGCGGCATTCTTCAGGTATTGAAAAACCGCGGGCTGAAAGTGGCATCCTTCAAGTGCGGGCCGGATTATATTGATCCCATGTTCCACACAAAAGTCATTGGGACAAAATCCAGAAACCTGGACACCTTTTTCACTGACAGGGATATGGTGCGGTATCTGCTTGCAAAAAACAGCCGCTGCATGGATGTTGCAGTTATGGAAGGCGTCATGGGATATTATGACGGGGTCGGAGGGACCACCAGCAGGGCCAGTGCCTATGAGCTGGCAAATGTGACGGAGACGCCGGCAATTCTCATTGTGAACTGCCGGGGCATGAGTGTGTCTGTGCTCCCCTATATCAAGGGATTTGCGGAGTATAAAAAGGACAGCCGGATCGCCGGCGTGATTCTGAATCAAATGACAGCCATGCTGTATCCGAGAGTCCGGAAAATGATAGAGGAGGAGCTTTCCATCCCCGTTCTGGGATATGTGCCGAAGGTGGAGGACTGTGTGCTGGAGAGCCGCCATCTGGGACTTGTAATGCCTGAAGAGGTGGAGGGATTCCGGGAAAAACTCATGAAACTTGCAGGGATACTGGAGCAGACGCTCTGCGTAGACAAAATCCTGGAGATCGCGGAGAGTGCCCCGGAAATCCCGGAGGAAAAGCCCTGGAAGGAGGACAGCGCGTATGCATTTTCCCTACCCGAAAAAGTCAGAATCGGAGTTGCCAGGGATGAGGCGTTCTGCTTTGTCTATGAGGACAACTTAAAGCTGCTGGAGCAGATGGGGGCAGAGATTGTATATTTTTCACCTGTCCATGACAAAAGGCTTCCGGAAGGGGTCTGCGGCCTGATCTTTTACGGCGGTTATCCGGAGCTTTTGGGGAAAGAGCTGGAGGATAATTACCCGATCCGCCGTGCCATTCTGGCAGAATATCAGAGGGGGATTCCTATTCTGGCAGAGTGCGGCGGTTTTATGTATCTGCATGAATCCATGGAGGATATGGATAAAAATCCGTGCGACGGTGTGGGAATCATACCGGGACATGCCTACAGAACGGAAAAACTGGGACGATTTGGATATGTGACACTTACCCAGAGGGAGGGAACCGTATTCGGAAAAAATATTGGGAAAAGTCCTGCCCATGAGTTCCATTATTTCGAGTCCACATCCTGCGGCCATGAATTTTTGGCGGAGAAGCCAATGAGCAGCAGGACATGGAACTGTCTGCATGCATCGGAGCATCTGCTGGCAGGTTTTCCGCATTTTTATTACTATGGAAATCCCAGGCTTCCCCAGGCATTTCTGGAAAAATGCCTGGAATATAAAAAATGAGATATCTATTCAGACGTTCTGCGCAGGGAATGCACTGATCTGCTGATTTGTTACCACAAAATACAGAAAGAGGAAGAGAGGAAAGAAACATGAAACTGGAAGAGGCTTTGAAAAGAATTGAACCGGTCAATGAGGAAGTGATGGAGGAGAGCAAAAAACGCTGGGACAGTATAGCGCATCCCCTTCACAGCCTGGGCAAGCTGGAGGACCTGCTGGTACAGATCACAGGTATCACAGGCTGTCTGGATATCCATCTGGAAAAGAAAGCACTGGTTCCCATGTGTGCGGACAACGGCGTGGTCGAGGAGGGTGTGACCCAGACCGGGCAGGAGATCACAGCTCTGGTGGCAGAGAATTTCCTGCAGACAAAAGCTGTCTCCAGCATCATGTGTAAAACCGTCGGAGCGGAGATCTTCCCTGTTGACGTGGGCGTGGCAAAAGATGTCAGTATCTTAAACCGCAAGATCGCCTATGGAACAAAGAACATGACAAAAGAACCTGCCATGACAAGAGAGCAGGCGGTAAGAGCCATCGAGACAGGCATTGAGATGGTGGAAATGCTGAAAGAGAAAGGATACGGCATCATTGCCACCGGTGAGATGGGCATCGGAAATACCACAACCAGCAGTGCTGTGGCATCCGTGCTCCTGGATATGCCTGTGGAGAATATGACAGGCCGCGGCGCAGGTCTTTCCAGTGAGGGCTTAAACCGTAAGATCAATGCCATCAAAAAAGCGGTGGAGGTGAACAAACCGGATAAAAACGATGCCATCGATGTGGTTGCCAAAGTGGGAGGATTTGATATTGCTGCTATTGCAGGTCTGTTTTTGGGCGGTGCTGCCCTTAAGATCCCCGTTGTCATTGACGGCGTCATTTCAGCCACCGGAGCCCTGGTTGCAGCCGGTATCTGTCCCACTGCAAAACAGTATATGATCGCCAGCCATGTGTCAAAAGAGCCTGCAGGACATCTGCTTTTAGAAGCCCTTGGCAAGGAAGCTTGCCTGCACTGTGATATGTGCCTGGGAGAGGGAACAGGAGCCGTGGCTTTCTTCCCGCTCTTAGACATTGCCACAGCAGTATTTTACGGAATGAGCGATTTCGGCGGTATCGGCATGGATGCTTATGTGCCGTTAGATTAAGGAAAGCGGAGCGAAATTATGATAACTTTGGTGATGGGGGGAAGCGGGAGCGGAAAATCCGCCTATGCGGAGGATGTGCTCACTGGATTTGGCAGTTGTGAAAGGATTTACATTGCCACCATGTACCCCTTTGATGAGGAGAGCAAAAAGCGTGTGGAGCGCCACAGGCGTATGCGCGCCGAGAAGAATTTCACAACTATAGAGTGTTATACAGGACTGAAACATGTGCAGGTGCCAAAAGGCGCCTGTGTGCTTCTGGAGTGTATGTCCAATCTGACCGCCAATGAGATGTTTCAGGAGGACGGCGCAAAGGAGAGGACCGTGGAGGCAGTGCTGGAAGGGATTGAGGCTCTGGATGCGCAGGCAGCGGAGCTGGTGATCGTGACCAACGAAATTTTTTCCGACGGCATAGAGTATGAGGAGGAGACCAGACGGTACCAGAAATACCTGGGTGAGATCAACCGGGAGACAGCACGCCGGGCCTGTCAGGTGACAGAGGTGGTGTATGGCATTCCCCTCACATACAAGAACAGGACAGAGAAAACAGACAGGACGGGGGAAATATCGGATGAGACAGAGTAAAGCGGCACAGTTTTGGAACAGTTTTAAGATTGCATTTTCCATGTATTCCAAGATTCCCATGCCTCAGAGTGAATGGACGAAGGAAAACATGCGGTATGTCATGTGCTTTTTTCCATTGATCGGCGTGGTGATCGGCGGGCTTTCCTGGCTTTGGGGTACATATGCCGGCAGTTTTCTGGACAGCCGTATCTTTATCACCATTGTGCTTCTTCTGATTCCTGTTGCGGTAAGCGGCGGAATCCATCTGGACGGCCTTCTGGACACCTCAGATGCCCTGAATTCCTATCAGCCCAGGGAGAAGAAACTGGAAATTTTAAAGGATTCCAATGCAGGAGCCTTTGCCATTATCGTGGGAATCTGCTATTTCCTTCTGTATTTTGGCGTGTACAGTGAGCTGACCGAAGCGGGGCTTCCGATTGTGTGTATGGGATTTGTACTCTCCAGAGGGATGGGGGCATTTTCAATCGCGTCCTTTCCCATGGCTAAGAATACCGGACTGGCAGCCACTTTTTCAGACGGTGCGCAGAAAAACGCGGTGAGAGTGGTCTCTGTACTTTTTTCACTGGCAGCGGCTGTGCTGATGGTTTTCTATCAGCCGGTGATCGGTGGGTTTGCCATACTGGGTGCGGCGTTGGAATATCTGTATTATTACCGTATGTCCATGAAACAGTTCGGAGGGATCACAGGTGACCTGGCCGGTTTTCATATGCAGATCTGTGAGCTTGTCATTGCCCTGTTCACAGTGATCGGTGAGGTGGTTGTGCGCTGCCTGTAGAAGAAAAGTGACCAAATGCAGCCGGCAGTCAGGCTGAATTCCACAGACAAAGGACTGTGAGGGGACAAAGGAAACAGAATGGAGGAAAGGTATATGCAGCTGATTATTGGCGGAGCATTTCAGGGAAAAAAGGAATATGTAAAAACCATGCAGGGATTTGAGGAGAAAGAGATGACAGACGGGGCAGATGCCTCCTATGAAGATATTTTCTCCTGCGGATGCCTGTATCATTTCCATGAGTGGATACGGGCGAGACTTTTGGAGGGCAGGGACCTGGATGATCTGGAAAAGGAATTATCCGTGAGAAATCCGGACATTGTGCTGGTCTCCAATGAACTGGGGTATGGTGTGGTCCCTGTGGATGCCTTTGACCGAAAATACCGGGAGGCTGTGGGCAGGATCTGCACAAGGATGGCAGCCGCGGCGAAACGTGTAGTCCGGGTGACCTGCGGAATCGGGACGGTGATAAAAGATGCTTAAGATTCTATTGATCCGCCATTCCATGACGGCGGGGAACAGACTGGGGCGTTATATTGGCTCCCGCACGGATGAACCTCTCTGCGAGGAGGGAATCCTTCTTCTTGGTAAGTTTTCCTACCCGCCTGTCCAGCGGGTTTTTGTAAGCCCCATGCGCAGGTGTCTGGAGACAGCCGGGATTCTGTTTCCGGGAACGGAGAAAGAAGAGGAAGTGCTTTTAAAAGAATGCGACTTCGGCATTTTTGAAAATAAGAATTACCAGGAGCTGTCAGGAAATCCGGAGTATCAGGCATGGATCGACAGCAGCGGAACCCTGCCTTTTCCTGAGGGGGAAAGCCAGGAAATGTTTCAGAAGCGGTGCGTCCGGGGATTTGCCCGCTGTGTGGAGCAGTGTCTGAAGGATGGCCTGCACACAGCAGCCCTTGTGGTGCACGGGGGAACGATCATGAGTATCCTTGGCGCTTGTGCAGACGCGGACAGGAGCTATTTTGACTGGCAGGTGAAGAATGCCCAGGGATACGAGGTACTGGTGGAAGAAAAGAAGTGGAGAGAGAGCCAGAAGATACAGGTGGCCGGCAAATATACACAGGAAGGATTTGACAAGACATGGTAAAATGGACAGCACTGGCCCTGATACTGGGCTTTTTGATAGATCTGCTTCTGGGGGATCCCAGATGGCTGTACCATCCGGTCCGTATCATCGGAAATGGTATCTCACTGCTGGAAAAAATACTCAGGCGTATGTTTCCAAAAACCCCCGGGGGGGAGAAGACAGCCGGATTTTTTCTTGTTCTGCTTATCTGTATAGGAAGCGGAGGAGTTCCGTTTCTGCTTCTGTATCTGGCTTACCATATCCACACGGTTCTGGGGATCGCCCTGGAAACCTTCATGTGCTATCAGATGCTGGCAGTGAAGTCTCTGAAGGCGGAAAGTATGCGTGTGTATGAGGCGCTGAAAAAGCCGGACCTGCCGGGTGCAAGAACCGCGGTTTCCATGATCGTGGGAAGAGATACCCGGAGCTTATCCGCAGCCGGTGTGACAAAGGCAGCGGTGGAGACCATTGCGGAAAATACATCTGACGGCATCATTGCACCCCTTTTTTATATGGCTATTGGGGGACCTGCCCTCATGTTTTTGTATAAGGGGATCAATACCATGGATTCCATGGTGGGGTATAAAAATGAAAAATACCTGCATTTCGGAAGATATGCAGCAAAGCTTGATGATATCGCCAATTACATACCGGCCAGGATCAGCGCCTGGCTGATGATACTGGCCTCCTTTTTTGCGGGATTTGACTGGAAAAACGCGAAGAAAATCTTTCTGAGGGACCGCTACAATCATGCAAGCCCAAACTCTGCCCAGACAGAGGCTGTCATGGCAGGTGCTCTGGACATCCAGCTTGCGGGAAATGCTTTTTATTTCGGAAAATTATATGAAAAACCCACCATTGGAGACGCGGTAAGAGAGGTGGAAACAGAGGATATTAAAAGAGCAAACCGCCTGCTGTATGCAAGCGCTGCCCTGGGGACTCTTTTCTTTGCCCTGATCCGTATGGGGATTTTCATGTTACTGTAAGGAGAAAATAGATGAAAAGTTACCACACCCATGGCGGGGATGTCTACCGCCATCAGAATGTGACGGATTTTTCCGCCAACTGTAATCCCTTCGGCACGCCCGAATCTGTAAAGGAGGCTGTAGCCAGAGCCATGGATCAGGTCTGCCATTATCCGGATGTGGAGTGTGAGCGGTTGAGAGAGGCAATCAGCCGGTATGAGGAGACTCCGCAGGAGCAGATCATCTGCGGAAACGGCGCAGCGGATCTGATCTTTGCCCTGGTGCTGGCCCTGAAACCAAAAAAGGCATTGCTTCCCGCCCCTACATTTGCGGAATACGAACAGGCTCTGGAGGCGGTGGACTGTGAGATCAAACGGTACACGCTGAAGGAGGAATGCGGATTTTTGGTGGGAAGGGAGTTTTTGGAGTGCATCACAGAAGAACTGGATATGGTTTTTCTGTGCAACCCAAATAACCCTACCGGTGTGCTTATGGAGCAGGATTTTTTACAGGATGTGCTGCGCCGCTGTGAGAAATCCGGTTGTATCCTTATGCTGGATGAATGCTTTGTGGATTTTGTGGAACATCCAAATGTGCATACCATGAAGCCGTATTTGGCAGAGAGTGAAAATCTTTTTATACTCAAGGCATTTACAAAGCGCTATGCCATGGCAGGTGTCAGACTGGGATATGCCCTGTGCGCAGACAGAGAACTGCTTGAAAAAATGCGGATGGTGACCCAGCCGTGGAATGTGTCCATTCTGGCCCAGGAAGCCGGTATTGCGGCACTTTCAGAGCGGGAATATGTGGAGGAATCCATGAAAGCCATACACAGGGAGCGCATCTGGCTTTTGGATGGCATGAAGCGCCTGGGGTATCAGACCTATGCCTCAAGTGCCAATTACATATTTTTTAAAGGACCCGAAGACCTTTACCGGCAATGTCTGGAAAGAGGGATTTTAATCCGGGACTGCAGCAATTACTACGGACTTTCCAGGGGGTACTACAGGATTGCTGTAAGGCTCAGGGAAGAGAATACAAAACTCCTGCATGTGCTTGAAGAGATTCGGGCGCTGCAGGCAGTCTGAATAGAGAAATACACCGGGAGAAAGGAAGGGAACAGGAAATGGCAAAAGCAATAATGGTGCAGGGGACCATGTCTAATGCGGGGAAAAGTCTTCTGACGGCTGGCCTGTGCCGTATATTTAAACAGGACGGATACAAGGTGGCCCCTTTTAAATCGCAGAACATGGCACTCAACTCTTTTATAACAGAGGAGGGTCTGGAGATGGGCCGGGCGCAGGTGATGCAGGCTGAGGCAGCAGGAATCGCGCCCTCTGTCTACATGAATCCAATTTTGTTAAAACCCACCAATGAGACGGGCAGCCAGGTGATTGTAAACGGAGAGGTTCTGGGAACCATGAGCGCAAGGGAATATTTTGCCTACAAAAAGAACCTGATACCGGAAGTTAAGAAAGCTTATGACAAACTGGCATCGGAATATGATATTGTAGTGATCGAAGGCGCAGGCAGTCCTGCGGAGATCAACCTGAAACAGGAAGATATCGTAAATATGGGAATGGCGAAAATAGCAGAAGCGCCGGTGCTTTTGGTAGGCGATATTGACCGTGGCGGTGTGTTCGCACAGTTGATCGGCACGGTGATGCTTCTTGAGGAGGACGAGAAAGAAATCGTCAAGGGTATGATCATCAACAAGTTCCGGGGTGATAAGACCATTCTGGACCCGGGGATTGCAATGCTGGAAGAAAAGAGCGGCATTCCTGTGGTGGGTGTAGCCCCTTATCTGAACATTGAGGTGGAAGATGAAGACAGCCTGACAGAGCGGTTTGACGGGAAACAGGAAGTGGATCTGATCGATATTGCAGTGATCCGCACCCCGCGTATCTCCAACTTTACGGATTTTAATGCGCTGGAGGTGATTCCGGGCGTGTCTGTGCGTTATGTGAAAACCGTACGGGAGCTGAAAAATCCCGATATGATCGTGCTTCCGGGTTCTAAAAACACCATGGAGGATCTTCTCTGGCTGCGCCAGAACGGTCTGGAGGCTGCTGTCTTAAAAAAGGCGGCAGAGGGAAAAATCATTTTCGGTGTATGCGGCGGTTATCAGATGCTGGGAGAAACACTGTCTGATCCGGATCATGTGGAAGCAGGCGGACAGTTAAAGGGCATGGGGCTTCTTCCAATGGATACCATATTCCAGGGCGCCAAGACAAGGACCAGAGTGCAGGGAAGCTTTCCAAAGGTGGAAGGCGTATTAAAAGGCCTGACAGGCGTTAAGCTGGAGGGCTATGAAATCCATATGGGAGTGACAACCCTGAAAGAAGGAGCCAGCCCCTTTGTGAACATCACGGATACGGTGAAGGGCACATCCAAGGAGGACGGAGCCTGTGCAGGAAATGTCTATGGTTCTTATGTGCACGGTATTTTTGACAAAGAGGAAGTGGCCAGGAAGATAGTGGAAGCCATAGGGGAAATAAAAGGCCTGGATGTAAGCCAGATGACAGGTGTGGAATTTGCAGAGTTTAAGGAGACACAGTACGATATTCTGGCAAGTGAGCTGAGAAAGCATCTGGATATGAAAAAGATATATGAAATCCTGGAAGCCGGCATATAGAAAGGTAACAGTTCAGATAAGCTGAACTGTTATATAGAAAGGGCAGATGAGATGAAGACAGAATTAGAAAATGTAAAACCAAAAGAGATTGAAACAAGAAGCTTTGAGATCATTACAGAGGAGCTGGGAGACAGAAAACTGGTTCCGGGTACAGAGCTGGTCGTAAAACGCTGTATTCATACAAGCGCTGATTTCGATTATGCGGAGAATCTCTGCTTTTCCGAGCATGCAGTGGAGAAAGCCATCGACGCCATTAAGAACGGTGCCTGTATTGTGACAGATACACAGATGGCAAAAGCGGGCATTAACAAGAAAGCGCTGGCAAAGTACGGCGGGGAGGTTTTCTGTTTTATGTCTGACGAGGATGTGGCTTTTGCGGCAAAGAGCCAGGGGACGACACGTGCGGTGGCAAGTATGGACAAAGCCGCTTCCATGGGAAAGCCTCTTATATTCGCCATCGGCAATGCGCCCACAGCCCTGGTCCGTCTGTATGAACTGATCAGGGAGGGAAAAATTTCTCCATATCTCATAATAGGGGTTCCCGTAGGCTTTGTAAATGTGGTACAATCTAAGGAAATGATCATGGAAACAGAAGTTCCCTACATTGTGGCAAAGGGAAGAAAGGGCGGCAGCAACATCGCAGCCTGTATCTGCAATGCGCTTCTCTATATGATTGATAATGAGAGGGACTACTGGAAATAAAATTTCTGTTCACTCTGTGTTATGCAGCACAAACTGCGATACACAGAAAAGAGCACTGCAAAACACATCAGAGTGAAATGGCAGAAAGGGGAAGTATAATATGAAGTGTGAAAGATGCGGCCATGAGCTGGACAACGATGATTTATTCTGCTCAAAGTGCGGAAAAGCGGTGTTCGAGGAATACATGGATGAGGACGACATCTGGGAGTTTTATAAAAGCGACGAAGAGCTGAAGGCCATGAAGACGGAGGCTGCCGCAGCAGCGGATAAGGATACAGAGGATTCCGCTCACAACGTTGCAGCAGCCGCGGCAGCAGGGTATGAAAAGTCTGATAAAGCCTATGTTTCCGAGAATCAGAGGGAGGGGAATGGTTCCGGGAATGTGGATGCGAAAGCAGCAGATGCGGTAAAAGCTGATTATGATGCAGGTGCTAAAGCGGCAGACGTGGTACAAGCAGACTATGATGCAGATTCTAAAGCGGCAGATACGCCAAAAGCTGATTATGATGCAGATGTTAAAGCAGCGGATGCTGTAATAGCAGACCATAATATAGATGGCAGCGCAGCAGATTCCGAAAATACGGATCATGAGGAGACAGATTACAAAGCAGCGGACCCCGTAAGCACAGAGGATTCTGACGCAGAATACAGTGATGCAGATATTATGGATTCAGACTCTGCAGATACAGAGGAACTTCCTTTTGAAAATCTGGTCAGTCAGGCACAGAAATCTGCTGCGAACAAGCCAAAAAAAGAAAAACATCGGGGAGAGCCTGAGAAAAAGAGTCCCATCTGGCTCATATCCGGTTGTATTTTGATCGTATGTCTTCTGATCGGCATTCTGTGGGGGGTGCGCACCATGCAGCAGATGGATGAGGAGAAGAAGGCATACTATGCCAAGATAGAGCCGGAGGACAAAACGTCCGGTGCGCAGGCGCAGAATACAGAGAATAAGCAGGATGCAGCCAACAAGGACACAGACAGCGGCGAAGAGGCAGATAAAGATGCCGGCAAGAAGGACAGCGGTGCTGCAGATGCTGACAAGAAAGATAAGGACAAAGAGCCGGAGAAGGAAGAAAAGCCTAAGGAAGAAAAAAAGGAAGAGAAGAAAGAGGAAAAGAAACAGGAATATTTTAAACAGGTGGATGCAGACAGCATTGACTTTTCAAAATTCCAGAAGGTTTCCATTGCGTCCGCTGACCAGAATTCCCAGCAGTCCTCCGAAAAATATGATTACAGTGCAGCCAGCGCTGTGGATGGTGACACTGCTTCCTCCTGGCAGGAGGGAGAAGACGGACTGGGCGAAGGTACCGGCATCCGGCTGGATTTTGACAAAGCCCGCAAAGTGCGGTACATGGTGCTTTACCTGGGCAACTGGAGAAGTGAAAACATGTGGGAGGCAAATGCCAGACCCGCGTCCCTGACCATCAGCGTGGGCGATTCCCAGAAAAAGGATGTGGAGTTCTCTGATGAGATGAAAGCGTTCTGCCTGTCCTTTGATGAACCCGTGGAAGCTTCCTATGTATCCCTTTATATCAAAAGCGGATATGAAGGAGACAGATGGAATGACAACTGTATCTCCGAAGTTGAGATATATGAATAACAATATAAAAAGGCCATGGAGCAGAAGAGCAACTTTCTGCTTCATGGCCTTTTTGGCAACAGCTCCGATGCCTGAATGGCTGTCGGAGACATATTTATCTGTCAATCGCACGGATGTGGTCAATAAAGAGACTGCGTATGCCTTCATATTCACCGAGACCTTTTAACACGGTCTTCACTTCATATCCCTCGTCTTTAAACTGGCTGTACCAGGATTCCGGGTCATCTCCTGCCATATCATTTTTCGCGTGGTCCCCTGCCACGATCATAAAGGGAGCCAGAACTACTTCCTTTGGCCGGTAAGCCTTCACCATTTTTTTCAGGCTTTCCATGGAAGGATAGGCTTCCACGGTCCCAAGGAAGAAATTGTGGTAGCCTTTATCCTTGAACGTGTAATCAAGAGCCGCATAGATGGAGTTGGCAAAATGTGTGGTGCCGTGTCCCATGAATACCAGTGCCTGATCCTTTGTAATATGGGAAAATTCCCGGGCGATGGCAGCGATCACTTTATGGCTGTCATCCTCTGTGGTGAGCAGCGGATCTCCGAAAGAAATGGAGTGGAAGGAATCCCGGAAGGAGAGGGCGTCCTCCTTCATTCGGTCATTTTCAATGCCGTTGATCACATGGGTGGGCTGTACCAGCACATCCGTGATGCCGTCGGCTGCCATCTGCTCCATGGCCTCCTTTACTGTGGGGACAATAATGTTGTCACGGTTTTTCAGCTTCCGTATGATCATTTTGCTGGTCCATGCCCGGTAGACAGGGTATTCGGGAAATGCCTGTCTCATGGAATCTTCAATGGCGTCAATGGTGACCTTTCTGGTGTCCTCATGGCTGGTGCCGAAGCTGACTGCCAGGATTGCTTTCTTTGTCTCTGTGTTCACTGGTGATATTCCTCCGTAATGTGTAGTATTCATATTGACATCTGCGATGTATTTTTCCAGAGTCTTCAGATTTTTGGGGACAGGCAGTGTGGGTTTTAAAATGCCCTTCATACACAGACTGTCAAACAGCTCCAGAACAGCAGGCGGTTCCAGGTTCGTCCGGGCGAGGACTGCCTTGTTGCTGAATACATCAGCGGGGGTGCCGTGCATGAGAACCTTTCCCTCATGAAAAAGCATGATCTCATCTGCCCACTCATAGGCATAATTCACATCATGGGTGGCCATGAGAACGGTGATCCCGGCCTCTGTCAGACGATTGACGATGTGGTTGACCATGGTGGTGTGTTTGGGGTCCAGAGCCGCTGCCGGTTCATCTAAAATGATAATATCCGGATGCATAACAAGGATGTCTGCAATCGAGACCTGTTTTTTCTGCCCTCCGCTTAGGGAGTGGGTAGGCTTGTGGCGGAAAGGTGTGATCTCCAGATGATCAATAACCTCCTCCACCTCTTTTTTTGCATCCTCCTCGGACACACCCAGATTCAGGATGCCAAAGGAGATTTCCTGGTATACACTGGCTGAGAAGAGCTGGTTGTCAGGGTCCTGGAATACGATTCCTACCTTGCTGCGCAGTTTTAAGAGTCCCTTCTTGTCATAGGTGACCGGTTCTCCGTCAAAGTACAGGGTACCGGAGGAGGGACGGTGAATGCCGTTGCAGCATAAAAAGAAAGTGGATTTTCCGGAACCGTTGGAACCCATAAACGCAACTTTTTGTCCGCGTTTGATTTCCAGACTGAGACCGTTTAACGAATGGGAATTTTCATCGTCATAAGAAAAATATAAATTCTCTGCTTTCAGTATAATGTCATTGTTCATGTGAAGAACCTCCTCCAGATCATGATGGAAAATAAAAAGATTTCAAATAAAACAATCCACACAATCACTTTTTTCTTAGGAGGATAGGTTTCATTCAAAACATGGATGGTGCCGTCATAGCAGCGTGCTTCCATGGCACTGTAGAGGGCATTGGAGCGCTTTACTGCCCGAATCATCAAAACAGAGCCAAGGGAGCCGAAGGACTTTAAGCTTGTCCTGTAATCCCTGTTTCCAAGGCGGCTGTTCTGTGATGTGGAAATATAATACGCAGTGTCCAGCAGCACGAAGATGAACCGGTAGATGAGCAGCATAAGCTCGATCATCAGTTTGGGACAGTGGAGCTTTCCCAGTACATTTAAGATGTCCGGCATAGGTGTTGTCATGGACAGAAAATACAGGCAGGAGACTGCGGAAAGTGCCGTCAGGATCAACTGCAGAGCGTAGAGCAGGGCATCCAGACTTCCTGTGAGATATAAGCTCCCGATTGGGATGGCAAACAGGTCCAGCGGTTCGTGCTTTACATTCAGAACAATGGCAATGGTGCTCAGAATCAAGAAAGCCAGCGGCACAGTCATAAAGTGCAGATAGCGGGAAAAAGGGATTCCCCCCTTATAAACGGTGAGAATCCCTGTAACTGCTAAAACAATGCATGCGACCACGATGGAACGACTCATTACACAAAAAAGAAGTGTAATCATCGCAAACGCAAACTTTTCACCGGCATTTTCATATCTAAGCTTGGAAGTATAGCAAAGCTTATCAATGGTTATCATAAGTTACTCCTTTCGCCGGATGAAAAGTATCATTCGCCTTTTCCCAGCTTCTTTCTTTCTACAAAACGTCCCATAAAGAAGGCCAGAATGCCCACTCCGATGGAAGACTGTACGCAGAACAGAAGACTTTCCACTTCGCCCGGAAGCTCGCGGCCAAGCATTTTTTCAAGGAGCGGTTCCGCGATGGGCTGGAATCCGGAATCCACTTCCTCAACTATTTGGCTGCCGGCATCATCAGAGCCGCCGAAATCCGCATCCTTTAATGCAAAAAGCGGAACAAACGCAATTAAGAGAATCACAACTATTAATCCAATCACTGTTTTTTTCATATTACTTTGCCCCCTTTAAAAACCCGATGGTACGAAGTTCCGGTTTCGCATAGGTTTCAAGACCCATGATAATGAGAACTGTGATGACGCCTTCGATAATTGCCAGAGATAACTGTGTGGGTGCAAACATCAGCAGGAATTTTCCCATGGCTCCCATGATCGTGGTATCTGCATGATGAGCCAGAGCCAGCTGAACAGCAGTAACGCAGTATGTAAATAAATCGCCCAGGGTTGCTGCAAGGAAAATGGAAATATGCTTGTTTACCTTGCATTTTTTACATACGAAGAAAATTCCGTAGGATACAAAAGGTCCTGCAATCGCCATGGAAAAAGTATTGGCGCCCAGTGTGGTGAGTCCGCCGTGTGCCAGCAGGATCGCCTGGAAGAGCAGTACGATGATACCCAGAATGGAAACTGCGCTGGGACCGAAAAGGATAGCACCCAGTCCGGTTCCTGTCATATGGGAACAGCTTCCTGTTACAGACGGGATTTTCAGGGATGAAATAACGAACACGAATGCTCCTGACATTGCCAGCAGAGTGATCAGGTTTCTGTGTTCATTCAGGGTTTTCTTGATGGACATGAATCCTGCGATCAGGAATGGTACGCAGATGACACCCCATGCGATGCAGAACCCTCCGGGAAGATAACCTTCCATGATGTGCATGGCGCTGACGTTGGGCACGATACCAAAGGTCAGTGCGAACATGCTTGCCAGTACAATGATTTTTTTCTGTTTCTTACTCATTTTGTCTTTTCCTCCTTCTGATCGAGTAATAAAGCCTTACCCTTTAACCGGCAAAAGGCCAAAAAGGGTATAAAAAAACCTGGCGGCAGAAATACCGACAGGCCATCAGAAGAACAAACGCGGGGCAGGTGACTTTATACAAAGAATAAATGCCGTATCCGCCTGTTCTTACACAAGGCCATCGTTCGTAACCATTGTGTAAATCGTTTGTGACAGGCAGGTCTTCTGACTCGGGCCTCATCGCTGCATTTTGCCTTCCCAGTTTCCCAGTGACATTATAAAATGCAGCTCTTCCCTCACAGCGGCGTGACCGTGTGAGCTTTTAACTCAACTTTCCTATTCTTCCGCAAAAGCGGACACCTGTGCACACTCAATTCTGTGATTATTGTATCTCCCCGGAAGTTTTTTGTCAATTGAATTCGACAAGAAAAATCAGAAAACTATTATGGCACCAGATCTTCCTGCCGGGTATACGGGGAACAAGATGTTGCACCCGTTTTCATTCTGTGCTAATATGAAAAAACAGCAGGTGCCGTATAAGATTTGGAACAGTCATATTTTATGACCGCGGCATCTAAAAAACGGAAACGAAAGATATGGAGTGTAGGAACTATGAGTATTTCCATGATTGGAATTGATCACAGCAGAGCATCCGTAGATGTCCGGGCCAGATTTTCTTTCACCAAAAAAAATGCGGTGAGCGCTATGGAGCGTCTGAAAGAAGACAGGGACATCTTAGGGTGTATTATTTTGTCGACCTGCAACCGGATGGAGATCTGGGCCAGTGTGCAGGAAGACTGGGAGGGGTCCCTTCTTAGCTTTTTATGCAGAGAAAAAGAAGTTCCCGAGGAGGAATACCGGGAGTATTTTATCACAAGGGAAGGAAGGGAGGCTGTGGAGCATCTGTTTTATCTGACCAGCGGCCTGAAATCCCAGATTCTGGCGGAGGACCAGATCATTACCCAGGTGAAGGACGCACTGACTCTTTCCAGGGATGCCTACTGTACGGACGGTGTGCTGGAGGTGCTTTTTCGGATGGCAGTGACGGCGGCGAAGAAGGTTAAGACAGAAGTGGTATTTTCAAGGGCCAATACCTCTGTCATCCATCAGGCCATTGACAGGCTGGAAAACCAGGGATTTTCCATTCAGGGAAAAACCTGCATGGTCATCGGCAACGGGGAGATGGGAAAGGTGACAGCACTGGCTCTGAAAGAAGCAGGCGCTGATGTGACCGTGACCGTCCGTCAGTACCGGAGCGGCATTGTGACCATTCCCCAGGGGTGTGAGCGTATCAACTACGGCGACAGAATGGAACTGCTGCCAAAATGTGATCTGGTGGTATCCGCCACAGCCAGCCCGAACTGCACCATAACAAAAGAGCTTTTTGAAAACGCAGAGGTTCCCCATCATGTGATACTGATCGACCTGGCTGTGCCAAGAGATATTGACCCGGAGGTGGGAGAGCTGCAGAATGTGACGCTTTATGACATTGACAGCTTCAAGATCGATGCTGCCTCCCCAAGACTCCGGGCCAGCATGCAGAAGGCGGGGGCCATTTTGGATGAGCAGATGTCGGAATTTTATAATTGGTTTTCAGGGCGCGATGTATTTCCGAGAATCCAGGATATCAAGACAGAGGCAGTGGAGGATCTGAACGCGCGGATTCTGAAAATCTTAAAAAAGACGCCCATGGAGGACAGTGACAGGGAAAAACTCCTGAAAGCCATTGACACGGCAGCCGGAAAAGTGGTGAACAAAATGATCTTCGGCCTGCGGGATTCCCTGGAACAGGACGCGTTTATGGAGTGCGTGGCCGGATTGGAGAAGGTTTATGAAGACTGAGAAAAAACTGTTTCCCCTGTATACAGACCTGACACAGAAAAAAGCCGTGGTCATCGGCGGAGGAAAGATCGCTGCCAGAAGGATCAAAAGCCTTCTGGGATTTGTGGGGGAGCTGGTGGTGATCGCTCCTTTTGTACAGCCGGAGATCCGGGAGCTTGCAGAGAAGGGGGAGCTTATCTGGAAACAGAAAGAATACCGGCGGGAAGATCTGTACGACGCGGATTTGGCTCTGGCAGCCACAGATGACAGCAGAGTAAATGATGATATTTACAGTGCCTGCAAGTGTCTGGGCATACTGGTGAATACAGCCAGTGACCAGAACAAGTGTGATTTTCATTTCCCGGGACTTATCTGCCATGATGGCGTGGTCATTGGATTTAACGCGGCGGGAAAAGATCATAAAAAGACAAGACAGATGCGGGAAAAAGTGGAAGAATTTTTGAAAACGCCGGGAGGTAGAGCATGAACAGCAGGACAGTGGTAATCGGCAGCCGGGAGAGCCGGCTTGCTGTGATACAGAGCGAAATGGTGAAGGACTACATAGAGAAGAACAATGAGGGACTGAAGGCGGAGCTTCTCACCATGAAGACAACAGGGGATATCATTCTGGACCGAACCCTTGACAAAGTGGGGGGAAAGGGACTGTTTGTAAAAGAACTGGACCGGGCGCTTCTGGACGGAAGAAGTGAACTTTCCGTGCACAGCCTGAAGGATATGCCCATGGAGGTTCCGGATGAACTGCCTCTTCTGGCCTTTTCAAAAAGAGAGGACCCCAGAGATGCGCTGGTGCTCCCGGAGGGAGTGACCGAGCTTGACAGGACAAAGCCCATCGGCTGTTCCAGTCTCAGGCGTACCCTGCAGCTTCGGGAATTATTCCCGGATATGGAGTGCAGGAGTGTCAGAGGAAATGTGCAGACGCGGCTTCGGAAACTGGACAGCGGGGAATACAGCGCGCTGGTGCTGGCAGCGGCGGGCCTTAAAAGGCTGGGGCTTACCCACAGGATTTCCAGATATTTTGAGCCGGAGGAGATGCTTCCGGCAGCAGGACAGGGCATTTTGACCGTGCAGGGCAGAAAAGGGAAGGATTACTCTTATCTGGACGGCTACGGGGACGCGGACAGTACCTGTGCGGCTTTGGCAGAGCGCTCTTTTGTAAGGTTTTTGGACGGCGGATGTTCCTCGCCGGTGGCTGCCCACGCGGTGGTGGTCCGGGATGAAATCCTGCTTACCGGACTCTATTACGAGGAAGAGACAGGCGCTTATAAAAAGGGCAGTCTGAAAGGGAAAAGAGAGGAAGCAGAGGAGCTGGGCGTGCGTCTTGCACAGAAACTGAGAGAGGAGTGCAGAAGAGAGAATATGACAGCCAGTGAACAGGAAACAGACAATAGATACTGCAAAGGAAAGGTCTGGCTTGTGGGCGCCGGCCCGGGCGACATCGGACTTTTTACCCTGAAGGGCATGGAGACCTTGAAAAACGCACAGGTGGTAGTATATGACAGCCTGGTGGGGCAGGGGGTATTATCCCGGATTCCGGCCGGCGTGCGCCTGATCAACGTGGGAAAACGTGCCTCCCACCATATTATGCCCCAGGAACAGATCAACCAGGTTCTTGTGGATGAGGCAAAAAAAGGTTACCGGGTGGTGCGTCTAAAGGGCGGGGACCCGTTCCTCTTCGGAAGAGGCGGGGAGGAGCTGGAGCTTCTTACAAAAGAGGGAATCCCCTACGAAGTGGTGCCCGGAGTGACCTCACCTTTGGCAGTCCCTGCGTACAACGGGATTCCCGTGACACACAGGAATTACTGTTCCTCCCTGCACATTATCACAGGCCACAAAAAGCAGGGGGAGGCCTATGACATAGATTTTGACGCGCTTGTGCGCACGAAGGGCACTCTGGTATTTCTTATGGGCGTCACCGCGCTTCCGGATATCTGTAACTCTCTGCTGCAGGCGGGTATGCAAAAAGAGATGCCGGCTGCCATTTTACAGAAGGGAACCACAGCGGGGCAGAAGCGGATCGTGGCCACAGTTGCCACACTTGAGGAGGAAGTAAAGCGCCGGGGAATCGAGACACCGGCGATCATTGTAGTGGGTGAGGTGTGTTCCCTTGCGGATACCTTCGGATGGTATGAAAAGCTGCCTCTTGCAGGGTATAAAGTGCTGGTCACAAGACCCAGGGAAACCATTTCCACCATGTCACAAAAACTGCGTCTGATGGGTGCTGAGGTGCTGGAGCTTCCGGCTATCCGCACAGCTCCCCTTGCAGACCAGAGTGCGCTTCATAACGCATTCGGACAGCTTCACACCTATGACTGGCTGGCATTTACAAGTCCTATCGGTGTAAACGTGTTCTTTGAGGAGATGAAAAAAGCCGGGACAGATGTCCGCAGACTAGGCCGCGCGAAGATTGCCGCCATCGGAAAGGGCACGAAAAAGGCACTGGAAGAGAGAGGTCTGTTCGTGGATCTCATGCCTGAAGTGTTTGACGGGGAATCTCTGGGGAAAGCTCTGTGCAGTGTTTGCAGCGGGAATGAGAAGATCCTTCTTCCGAGAGCCAAGATCGGCGGAAAAGAGATCATCCAGGAGCTGGAGAAAAAGCCGGGACTTTTCATCTGTGATGTGCCCACTTATGACACTTTCTATGAAAAACAGGAAGTGATCGATGAGAAAAAAGCTTTTGAGAGCGGAGAGATCAACTGTGCGGTTTTCACAAGCGCATCCACGGTAAGAGGATTTGCGGAGGCGGTAAAAGGGCTTGACTTTACAAAAGTAACGGCTGCCTGCATTGGAAAACAGACGAAAGCCGCGGCGGATGCCCTGGGTATGAAGACATTTATGGCGAAACAGGCCACCATTGACAGTGTGGTGGATTTGGTTGTAGACTTAAAAAATAGCAGATAACAGAGGATAAAAGGAGTGTAGCAACATGGAAATGACAGTCAGACCGAGAAGGCTTCGGAAAAACGATACCCTGCGCAGAATGGTGCGTGAGACCAGGATGGACAAAAGTTCTCTGATCTATCCCATTTTTGTCCGTGAGGGAGAAAATATGGAGGAGGAAATCCCCTCCATGGAAGGACAGTTCCGATACAGCATTGACAGGCTGCCTTATGCCCTGGAAGGACTTATGAAGGCAGGCGTGGATAAAGTGATGTTCTTCGGGATTCCGGATGAAAAGGACGAGGTGGGAAGCCAGGCGTATGCGGAGGACGGAATTGTACAGAGGGCGCTTCGGGAAGCCAGAAAACAGTTCCCGGAAATGTATCTGATCACAGATGTCTGCATGTGTGAGTACACATCCCACGGCCACTGCGGCGTGCTGTGCGGTCATGATGTGGAAAATGACGCGACACTGGAGCTTTTGGCAAAGACAGCCCTTTCCCACGTGGAGGCAGGAGCCGATATGGTAGCACCCTCAGA
The DNA here is from genome assembly GCF_037000545.1 of Blautia sp. JLR.GB0024. NCBI lineage: Bacteria > Bacillati > Bacillota > Clostridia > Lachnospirales > Lachnospiraceae > Blautia > Blautia sp. JLR.GB0024. The sequence goes on from NZ_JBANBF010000007.1 coordinate 19,740, forward strand.
TATGATGGACGGCAGAGTCAGAGCGATCCGTGAGATCCTGGATACCCATCAGCACAAGGACATACCGATCATGTCCTACGCGGTAAAATATGCCTCTGCCTTTTACGGTCCATTCAGGGAAGCAGCAGGTTCTGCCCCTTCTTTCGGAGACAGAAAGAGCTATCAGATGGATTTTCACAACAAGAGGGAAGGTCTGAAGGAGGCGCTTCTGGATGTACAGGAGGGCGCGGATATCATTATGGTGAAACCGGCGCTTTCCTACCTGGATGTGATCAGTGAGGTGAAACAGAGTATACATCTGCCTGTGGCCGCCTATTCTGTCAGCGGCGAATATGCCATGGTGAAGGCAGGGGCAAAGCTTGGCTACATTGACGAGGAGAAGATCATCTGTGAGATGGCAGTGAGCACCTACCGTGCGGGAGCTGACATTTACCTGACTTATTTTGCAAAAGAGCTGGCCGGATATATGGACGAAGGGAGAATCGGGTAATGACAAGATCAGAAGAATTATTTGAGCGCGCCGTAAAACGGATTCCCGGAGGGGTGAACAGCCCCGTAAGGGCTTACGGTGCCATTGGGGAGACCCCGCGCTTTATACAGGGTGCAGTGGGAAGTAAAATATTCGATGTGGACGGCAATTCCTACACGGATTATATCGGGTCCTGGGGACCTATGATCCTGGGACACAACCATCCTGCTATTCGTGAGGCAGTGATCAAAGCCAGTGAAAATGGTCTGAGCTTTGGCTGTGCAACTGCAAAAGAGGTGGAGATGGCTGAATTCATCTGCGAGAGGATTCCCCATGTGGAGATGATCCGTATGGTAAATTCCGGAACAGAGGCCGTCATGAGCGCCATCCGCGTGGCCAGAGGCTTTACGGGGAAAGATAAGATCATCAAATTTGCAGGATGCTATCACGGCCACACGGATGCCATGCTGGTGAGTGCAGGCAGCGGAGTCATGACCAGCGGTGTGCCGGACAGCGCCGGCGTGCCCAAGGGCTGTACGCAGGATACCATGATCGCAGTGTATAATGATCTTGAAAGTGTGGAAGAACTTCTGACAGAGAGCAAAGACCAGGTGGCTGCTGTGATCGTGGAGCCAGTGGGCGCCAATATGGGCGTGGTCCCTCCTGCTGACGGTTTCCTTCAGGGGCTTTGGACCCTTTGTGATGCGCATGGGGCACTGCTTATCTTTGATGAAGTGATCACCGGTTTTCGGCTTAAATTTGACGGAGCCGCGGGATTCTACGGAGTGACACCGGACCTTGTCACCTATGGTAAGATCATCGGCGCCGGAATGCCTGTGGGCGCTTACGGCGGAAGAAAGGAAATCATGGAAAAGGTTTCCCCGGCAGGTCCTGTATACCAGGCAGGTACCTTAAGCGGCAATCCCATCGCCATGGCAGCAGGCCTTGCGCAGCTTAAGATCCTGTATGAAGATCCGGAGATCTATACAAGGCTGTACCAGAAAGGGGAGATGATGTTTGAGGGAATCCGCAGGATTTTCCTTGAGAACAATATTCTTTATCAGGTAAACAGTGTGGCATCTCTGGGATGTATCTTCTTTACAGAAAATAAGGTGACAGACTATGCCTCTGCCAAGACATCGGATACAGATGCCTTTGCAAAATATTTTAAATATATGCTGAACCACGGCGTACATCTGGCACCTTCACAGTTTGAGGCCATGTTCCTGTCAGATGCCCATACAAATGAGGATATAGAAGCAGCACTGAAGCTGATAAAAGATTATTTCTGCGCATGAGCGTGTCATAAGATTGCTTTACGGATACGCTCATAACTGGTAAAAGAAAACGGAGGACAGCTATGAGTGAGACAACCTTGTGGACAGGACTGATCATCATTTTTGTGGCAGTCGTATTTGTGACCATGTTTCAGGAAAACAGGAGAAGACAGCGGGAATTTCTCCAGAAAATAAAAAAGGGCTGGGGACAGATTCCGGATCGGGAATACACCTGGGATAAGCTGGAACAGATCGGGGAGTATTTTCGCAGGAGGAAGGACGGGCGGTTTGTCATTGACGATATTACCTGGAATGATCTGGATATGGACCGTGTGTTTATGCTTATGAACCAGACAATATCCTCACCGGGGGAGGACTATCTGTACTATCTTCTCCGTACTCCTGAATATCAGGAGGAAAAGCTTGCGGAGAGGGAACGGCTGTACACATTTTTTCGGGAACATGAGAAAGAACGCCAGAAGGTCCAGGAGATCCTGGCACACATCAGAAAGCCGCCTTCATCGTCTGTTTACCAGGCTATTCATGTGACAAAAGAGTATGACGCGGGAAAACCGTGGAAGCAGATTCTCATGTGCCTGGCTTTTGTGCTTTCTATTGCTGCGTTCATAGTGGTTCCAAGGTACGGCGTCTTTGCCTTTCTGCTTGTGACCTGTATCAATATGGGAACGTATCTGAAAGATAAGGAGGTCATACAGGTATATCTGACCGGATTTAAGTGCATGCTCCAGCTTATAAACTGTGCAGGTGCTCTGGACAAACTGAAGATAGAGGAACTTCACAGGTATACGGAGCGTCTGAATGTCTGTGAAAAAGGTTTTTCCGGCTTCCGAAACGGGGCAAATCTGGTTTTGGACCGGGATGGATTTGCCAGCGGACCGGAATCCTTTATTCTGGATTATATCAGAATGATGACCCATATCGATCTGATCAAGTTCAATTCCATGATGAAGGCCATGAAGGAGCATAAAGCGGAAGCGGAGGAGATGCTGGAGATATACGGACTTCTGGACGCCTGTATTTCCATTGCATCGTTTCGGGAGGCCATGCCGTATTACTGTGTGCCGGATTTTACGAGGTATCAAAAGGGAAGTGATGTGCGGATGAAGGTGGAAAATCTGTACCATCCGCTGATTCATGAACCTGTGGCAAACAGTATTGATGCGTCCGGCGGCATCCTGGTGACCGGCTCTAATGCCTCCGGAAAATCCACTTTCTTAAAAAATGTGGCGATGAATGCCATTCTCGCGCAGACCGTGTATACCTGTACTGCCACAGAATACGCCGCTCCGTTTTTTAAGATACAGACTTCCATGGCACTTCGGGATGACCTGGAGAGCAAGGAGAGCTACTACATTGTGGAGATCAAGTCCCTGAAGAGAATCCTGGAGGAATCCAAGGAGGAAGCCCCCCTTCTGTGCATCATTGATGAGGTGCTCCGGGGAACAAATACCATTGAGAGAATCGCGGCTTCCTCCAATATTCTGGCGCATTTGAAAAAGCCCCATGTGCTTCCCTTTGCGGCGACACATGATATTGAGCTGTCTTATATGCTGGAGGGAGCGTATACCAACTATCACTTTGAGGAGGAATTCAGGGAGGATGACGTGGAATTCAATTATCTGCTGAAAAAGGGCAGGGTTACCACAAGGAATGCCATCCGCCTGCTCTCCATGGTAGGGTACGACAGAGAAATTGTAGAAGAGTCGGAAGCTGCGGTGGCTGATTTTGAAACCACCGGAATCTGGAAAAAGGTAGGAAATGAAAATGCTTGTTAAAATATATACAGATGGTTCTGCCAGGGGAAACCCGGACGGACCGGGAGGATACGGCTGTGTCCTCCACTATACGGACGCAAAAGGAACGCTGCATGAGCGTGAGTTTTCTCAGGGATATGTGCGCACCACCAACAACCGCATGGAGCTTATGGCAGCCATTGTGGGAATGGAAGCGCTGACAAAGCCGTGTGAGGTGGAGCTGTATTCAGATTCCAAGTATCTGGTGGATGCCTTTAATCAGCACTGGATTGACGGCTGGCTGAAAAAGGGCTGGAAACGGGGAAAAAATGAACCGGTTAAGAATGTGGATCTATGGAAACGGCTCTTGAAGGCAAAAGAGCCGCATAAAGTGACATTTATCTGGGTGAAAGGGCACGACGGACACGAAATGAATGAACGCTGTGACTATCTGGCTACCAGTGCGGCGGATGGTGAAGACCTGCTGGTGGACCCCGGTGTGTAACTGCTTCATTTCAAAAGGGACTGCTGCCCGGCTGAATGGTTTCAGTCGGTGCAGCAGTCTCTTTTCTGTGTGGTTATCTGTTTTGTTTTCTCTTCTCGATTTCTGCAGAATATCCCTCGATATCCTTGCTTGACAGCTTATACCCGAATATCAGAATAAGCGCGCCGATTCCTACTGCAATAGCCGGAATTACGGTAAATCCCATACTGATTCCCCTTGCCAGCTTTTCCGTGACCTCATTGGACTGTACCACTGCAAGTGAAAAACCTGCCATGGCAAGACATGCATTGATCAGGATTCCACGGCTCACTACACCGATCTTCAGGGGGATATTACTCAGTCCCATGATCATACCGGTGGCATTTGTGCCTGTCTTATACTCGCTGTAAATTGCACAGTCTGCGTAGAGTGCCGGTCCGCAGGCGTTGGTCATGGTACAGAAAAACTGTGCAATGCTCACCATGATAAGGACCACCCAGGTACTGTTGTAGAAAAGGAAGCCAAGTACCAGCACCACGACCATACTCAGATAAGCGATGATAACGGTGTTTCTGGCCGAAAATTTTCCGGCTGCCTTTTTCGAGAGATAAGAAGCAGCGACGCCCAGCAGATTGGAAATGAGAATAAAGGTGGCGGTCAGACCGGCATTACCGGCAACATAGGTAAAGTAGTAAACGGCAATACCATTTGCTACAAACATGTAGACATATTTTGCCAGATCCGCAACGATCAGACCCAGAAGATAGGGATTTGATGTGAGGGATTTCAGCATTCCATGTCCTTTTTCTGCATGCTGGTCCTGTTTTGCCTTTTTCTCTCTCTGGAGTCTGGCAATCTCCTCTGCGCCGGTTTCTTCATATCCTTCAAACATTTTGAAATGTGCAAAGTATCCGGCTGCCATCAGAGCACCGAATACGAATGCTGCCGCACCGTATGAATTTTTGGCTCCCACAACGGCAGCCAGTATGGATACGGCACCCGGTCCCACGTAAGAATAAAGAACCATGCCCAGTGCGCCCCATAAAGCTCTCGTTGAGGAGAGGGCCATCCTGTCATCCGGTGTTTTGGAGGCAATATTGATCATTGAAATATTGGCCACAAAAGGAATATTCCAGGCAATATGACTGGTGATCGTAGCCACAATGATTACAACAATACCTGCCGCCCCGTCATTCAGCTTGATGAACTGAAATGCATACAAAAACGGCACCAGCCAGGGAATGACTGCCAGCCAGGAGCGGTAACGTCCCCATTTCATAGGTTTCATGGTATTGAGCAGAACACCGTACACCCAGGACAAGGCCGCGTCCACAAGACTTGTCAGTGTGGCTATCAGAGTTACAACAGGTATTGTATATTTTGCAATATCTGTCAGGAAAAACTGGAAATAATAGGTTTCAATATTCGTCATAAGATTGAAACCAAAATCTCCTACGCCAAAAAAGCGTTTTAACGATTTACTGATTTCCTTGCGCTCATTACTACTGTGATCTTCCATAATCCTTCCTCCCGTGCTGTCCGCCAAAAAAGCGGACTTTGTCATTGGTTACACGTTTTGGCACCTCCTGTCCATTTTTATTTTATGTATTCCGTACATAAGTTTCTGATAGTATTGAGGAGTATTTCTCACAGTTTCAGTTGGAATTTTGTTTTGTATACAAATATAGGCAATCATCGGATTCTTTTTGAGATAATTATACTGCGGCTGTAAGGTTTATACAATGTTTTGAGGACAAAAATTGAATCTTTGTGACATTTTACAATTTTAGCTGCCGCTTATCAGACTGCGCCTGAACGCGGAAGGAGTGATTCCCTTTACACTTTTAAAAGTTTCCGCATAATAGCTGGAGCCGGAAAAGCCGTGTTTCAGTGCGATTTCCGTGATGGACAGATCTTTTTTCAGAAGATCCGGAATGCTTTGTTCCACGCGGTAGGCGTTCAGATATTCAAAGGGTGTCTGATGCAGGAGACGTTTGCAGATACGTCCGCATTCCCCGGTGCTCAGGGCTGCGGCGCCTGCAATGTCTGCCAGGGAAATTTTCTGTGTATAGTGGTTCCGGATGAATTCCAGAATGGATTTTGCCTTACCTGCAGCCTCCCGGCTCCTGGCAGTAGTTTTCCGGTCAGTGCCTTTTTCCGTGAATACGGCAAAAAGAGCACCCCAGCAGGAGAGAAGACTGGCCTTTACATGCAGCTCCCAGGCCAGGTTCTTTTCCTCATACAGATGCATGCACTGAAGCAGAAGCCCGGGTATGATGCGGCTCGCATCCCTGTTTTCCGACTTCAGAGGATAAGCGGAGAAGGCGGCGCTGTCCAGAATAGGGGAGATGTATTTTTCCCGGATCAGGCTGTCCTCATACCCGTACAGAAAACGGGGATGGAAAATGACAGATAAGGTGGAAGCCTGTTCACTGACTGCGGTACCCATATGCAGGCAGTTGGAGTTGATAAAAAGTCCCTCGCCCTCCTTAATATCATAGACTGTCTCATTGACCTGATAACGCATGGAGCCGGAGAGGACGATCATCAGTTCCGATTCGGGATGCCAGTGGCAGACAAAATAGGAGGGCGCGCCCGTTCCCTCTGCCTGGAAAACTTCACTGTGCACATCCACCGGAAACGCATAATTTCCGTGGGATATCTGTTCCTTTAAATTTTTGTCCACCGCAACAACAGATGATTTCATAAAAACTGCCTCCAAAATAGAAAATGATGATATTGTTATAAAATCTGCCGTAATTCTGATAGAAAATACCGCTTTTTGTCATTATACTAGAGTTCGGAAACAAGTACAAGCTACATAAAGCTTCAGGAGGAACGAAAATGGAAAGAAAAAATAAAAGAATCGGAATGGCATTCATCGGCATTATTCTGACAGCTGTCAGCGTGGGAATCTTCCGCTATGCGGATTTCGGAGTTGACCCTTACTGCGTACTGCTGACAGGGCTGGCAAAAATCTTTCATACCAGCTTTACCATGGCGGCAAATGTGACGTGTGCCCTGCTGCTTCTTTTCGCATGGAAAATGAAAAAAAGCCTGGTGGGGGTATCCACACTATTAAATCTGCTCATATACGGTGTGGTGGCAGATGCGGTATTTGCAGCGCTGAAAAGCGTGTATGAGACACCATCCCTTATTGTCAGGATCGTATGTCTTGTCAGCGCCCTTTTCCTGCTGGCCTTTTCAGGAGCCATGTATTACACGGCAGATCTGGGAGTATCCACATATGATGCCATTGCCCTGATCATGGATGACAGAAAGATCGGAAAGTTCAAATACTGCCGAATCGCTGCTGACCTTACCTGTCTGATCGCCGGTATCCTGGCAGGAGGGGAAATCGGGATCGCAACGGTTATCATTGCCCTGACAGTGGGTCCCCTTATCCAGTATTTCCGCACTAATTTGGCAGAACCTTTCCTGGAAGGCCGCAAAATTCCCGCTTTTCTTTCTTGAAACCTGACAATTCCTGTGCTATTATTAAAAACAGTAATTTATAGCGGCAGCATTCGCGTGCTGCCCAATCATCAGGAGGTATGAACCGTGCAGAAATACGGAGTGAACGAACTTCGGAAAATGTTTTTGGAGTTCTTTGAAGGAAAAGGCCATCTGGCTATGAAGAGTTTTTCTCTTGTTCCCCATAATGATAAGAGTCTATTGTTGATCAATTCCGGTATGGCGCCGCTGAAACCATATTTTACAGGCGCTGAGGTGCCGCCCAGAAAAAGGGTGACGACCTGTCAGAAGTGTATCCGTACCGGTGATATTGAAAATGTAGGTAAGACAGCCCGTCACGGCACATTTTTTGAAATGCTGGGCAATTTCTCCTTTGGAGATTATTTTAAGAAAGAGGCAATCCGCTGGTCATGGGAATTTCTGACCGAGGTGGTAGGACTTGACGCGGACCGTCTGTATCCTTCTGTCTATCTTGACGATGATGAGGCATTTGATATCTGGAATAAAGAGATTGGAATTCCGGCTGACCGTATTTTCCGTTTTGGGAAAGAGGACAACTTCTGGGAGCACGGCGCAGGCCCATGCGGACCATGCTCTGAGATCTATTATGACAGAGGTGAGCGCTATGGATGCGGAGAACCGGGCTGTACTGTGGGCTGTGAATGTGACCGCTACATGGAAGTGTGGAATAATGTATTTACCCAGTTTGAAAATGACGGGGAAGGCCACTATGAGGAACTGCAGCAGAAGAACATCGACACAGGCATGGGCCTGGAGCGTCTGGCTGTAGCTGTGCAGGATGTGGATTCCATTTTTGATATTGACACGATTTGTGCCCTCAGAAACAAAGTCTGTGAGCTGACTCACACAGAATATAAAAAAGATGAAAATGTGGACGTATCTATCCGTCTGATCACAGACCATATCCGTTCCGCTACCTTTATGATCTCTGACGGTATTATGCCCACCAATGAAGGCAGAGGCTATGTACTGCGCCGTCTGATCCGCCGCGCTGCCCGTCACGGACGTCTTCTGGGAGTAAAAGGAAATTTCCTTGCCGCACTCAGCAATACTGTCATTGAGGGCTCCAGAGACGGTTATCCGGAATTGGAAGAGAAGAAAGACTTTATCTTCAATGTACTGACAAAGGAAGAGGAACAGTTCAGCAAGACCATTGACCAGGGACTGCATATTCTGGAAGAGATGGAGGCAGAGATGAAGGCTGCCGGAAGCAGCCAGCTTTCCGGTGAAAATGCATTTAAGTTATATGATACTTACGGATTCCCTCTGGATCTGACCAAGGAAATCCTGGAAGATAAGGGAATCTCCATTGACGAGGCCGGTTTCAAGGCAGCCATGGAAGAGCAGAGAGAAAAGGCCAGGATAGCCCGCGGAGTGACAAACTATATGGGGGCTGACGCCACGGTATATGATGAGATAGACCCGAAAATCACCACAGAGTTTGTGGGATATGACAATCTGTCCCATCCGTCCAGAATCACGGTCCTCACCACAGAGAACGAGATCGTGGATGCCCTGACAGAGGATGAGAAGGGAACCGTATTTGTGGAGGAAACTCCGTTCTATGCTACCATGGGCGGACAGGAAGGCGACAAAGGCGTGATCGAGCTGGGGGATGCCCAGTTCGTTGTGGAGGACACCATTAAGCTGCGCGGCGGCAAAGTGGGTCATGTGGGCAGACTGACAAAAGGCATGTTAAAGACAGGCGATGTGGTAACACTGAAAGTCAGCGCAAAGGACAGGGCAGACACCTGTAAGAACCACAGCGCTACCCATCTTCTGCAGAAAGCCCTGAAGACCGTTCTGGGTTCCCATGTAGAGCAGAAGGGTTCCCTGGTAACTCCGGACAGGCTCCGCTTTGACTTTGCCCATTTCCAGGCCATGACTCAGGAGGAGCTGGATCAGGTGGAAGCAATGGTCAACGAAGAGATCCAGGCAGCGCTTCCTGTGGTAACAGAGATCATGAGTATTGAGGATGCCAAGAAGACAGGAGCCATGGCTCTTTTTGGTGAGAAATACGGGGACAGTGTGCGTGTGGTTTCCATGGGAGACTTTTCCAAGGAGCTGTGCGGCGGTACGCATGTATCCAATACAGGAGTGATCACAACCTTTAAAATCGTATCCGAAGCAGGCATTGCAGCCGGGGTACGCCGGATCGAGGCACTGACCGGTGACGGCGTGTTCAAATACTACAAAGAGATGGAGCAGAAACTGGCCCATATTGCAGCACTTTTAAAAACTACCCCGGCAGAAGCAGCGGACAAGATCGTTCATCTGCAGGCAGAGGTAAAAGAGCTTCACGGAGAAAATGAGTCCCTGAAAGCCAAACTGGCACAAGAGGCAGTGGGCGATGTGATGAACCAGGTAAAAGAGGTGAAAGGCACTAAGCTGCTGGCTGTATCTGTAGCAGATGTGGATATGAACGGACTGCGCGACCTGGGCGACCAGTTAAAAGAAAAACTGGGTGAAGGTGTGGTAGTTCTCGCCAGCGTTAACGGCGGCAAAGTAAACCTGCTGGCCATGGTGACTGACAGTGCCATGAAAGCCGGTGCCCATGCAGGGAATCTTGTAAAAGGCATGGCTGCAGTAGTAGGCGGAGGCGGCGGCGGACGTCCGAACATGGCTCAGGCCGGCGGAAAAAACCCGGAAAAAGTGCCCGAAGCCCTGGAAAAAGCGGCAGAATTGCTGGAAGGTCAGTTAAAATAAAATTTAAATAAAATATTTTAAAGAAAATAAGTCAAAATAGTTGACGTACGGCAAAAATCTGATATAATATTTGATGTGCAGTAAAAATACCCAGACAGTTGTATTATGCACAATCTACAACTGGAGGGAGGTTAGGTGTGAGACTATGTCAAATGTAATCGTAAAAGAAAACGAAACTTTGGATAGCGCTTTACGTCGTTTCAAGCGTAGCTGTGCAAAAGCAGGCATTCAGCAGGAAATCCGTAAAAGAGAGCATTACGAGAAACCAAGCGTTCGTCGTAAGAAAAAATCTGAAGCAGCTAGAAAACGTAAATATAATTAATGTGCAGTAAAAGCCTCTGGACAATACCAGGGGCTTTTTTACGACTCCGGAGCCAAAAGAGAGGATGGTGAGAAGATGAAAAAGATTATCGATCTGGTGTCCAGCCGGATCTTTGTATTTGTGCTGGCTGTACTGCTGCAGCTTGTGTGGCTGGTGGCGCTGGCCTGGGGTATGAGAAATATTTCCACCACTGTGGGATGGATCATGGATATTTTAAGTCTGTTTCTGGTATTATGGCTGGTCAATAAGAAAATCAATCCCTCTTACAAGCTCGCCTGGACGATTCTGATTCTTGTCATTCCCGTTTTCGGCGCAATTGTGTACCTGCTGTTCGGCGAATCCCGTGTGGCTAAGAAGATGACAAGGGAATCCGAGGCAGTCCTCAATGAAATCGGCAATTATTTCAAAGAAGATCCCAGGACAAGAACAGAACTTCAGGATATGGACCGGGGAGTATCCATCCAGTCTGCCTACATCCGGGATTACGCCGGTTTTCCCCTCCATAAGAATACCACCACAAAGTATTATCCGGTAGGGGATACCATGTTCGTGGATATGCTGGAGGAGATTAAGAAAGCGGAGCATTTTATTTTCCTGGAATATTTTATTATACATGACGGAAGAATGTGGAGAGAAATCCTTCAGGTGCTGGAGGAAAAGGTAAAGGAGGGCGTGGATGTACGCCTGATTTACGATGATATGGGATGTGTGACCACCCTGCCCCACAGATATTATAAAGAACTGCAGAAAAAAGGCATCAAGTGTGCGGCGTTCAATCCGGTGCGGCCTGTGCTGAACATTATCCTCAACAACCGGGACCATAGAAAAATTCTGGTAATCGACGGGCATACAGGGTTCACGGGCGGCATTAATCTTGCCGATGAATATATCAATGAGGATGTGCGGTTTGGGCATTGGAAGGATACCGGTGTCATGCTGCACGGTGAGGGTGTATGGAACCTGACGGTGATGTTTCTGCAGATGTGGGCAGTGATCACCCACACCAGAAGCCATCTGCCGGCGTACGGACCTTATATCTATCACCCGGAAGAGTTTGAAAATGACGGGTTTGTACAGCCCTATGGGGACAGTCCTCTGGACAATGAGATCGTGGGGGAGAATGTCTATCTGAATATCATCAACCAGGCGAAGCGGTATGTGTACATCTGCACACCATATCTGATCATAGACAATGAGATGATGACAGCCCTGTGCCTGGCCTCCAAAAAGGGTGTGGACGTGCGGATCGTGACGCCGGGAATCCCTGACAAGAAGATGGTGTTCCTTCTCACCCAGTCTTACTATGAGCAGCTTCTGGAGGCAGGGGTGAGGATCTTTGAGTACACGCCGGGATTCATCCACTCCAAATCCTTTGTCTGTGACGATGAAATTGCCTCTGTGGGAACCATCAACCTGGATTACAGAAGCCTGTATCTGCATTTTGAGTGTGCAGTCTGGATGTACCGAAGCAGGGCTGTGATGCAGGTGAAGGAGGACATGGAGGATACCTTCCCAAAATGCAGGGAAATTTGTATGAAATTCTGCCGCAGCAGAAATATCTTTGTGCGTATGGCGCAGAGTATTCTGAGACTTTTCGCCCCCATGCTTTAGGAAAAATAATAAAAGCGGCTATGTGTACAGGATTTTTTCTTTACAAGCCGGGGGCTCCCATGATAGAATGGGCACATAAAACTTACTATGAAGACACATGTTACGAGATGCGCCAATGATATAAGGGGAGATTAAGTATGATTTGGACAAAGAGTATGTTTGGTATAGATCTCTACCATGTCACCCAGTGGTTTTTGGTTTACAGTATCCTGGGATGGGTGGTGGAATCTATATACATGTCAATCTGTAACAGGCGGCTTACCAACAGGGGATTTGTGAGAGGGCCATTCTGCCCTATTTACGGAGTGGGAGCGTTGTCTGTGTTTTTTCTGCTGAGGCCGTTCTGCGGCAACCTTCTGCTGTTATATGTGCTGGGCTGTGTATTTCCCACACTGCTTGAGTATGTGACAGCCAGGGTTATGCTGGCATTGTTCGGTGAAGTATGGTGGGATTATTCGGAGAAACCTTTTAATTACAAAGGTATCCTCTGTCTGGAAAGTACCATTGCCTGGGGGTTCTATACATTGGGCCTGTTTCTGTTTCTCCATGAAGGCGTGGAGCGTTTTGTGGACAGTTATCCGTTTACCGTGGGATACCGGGCCGGATCGCTGATGATCGCATTGTTTACAGCAGATTTTTTACATACCTTATACGAAAAGAAAAAAGACAGTCTGCCTGCCTCCTTGGGTGAGGTGAGAGAAGGGATACGCGCCCTGATTTACGGTAGATTTTAATGTTGAGGGACGCCTGAGGGCGTCCTTTTTAGTTGGTCTTGCGGGAGAAGATTTATGGCAGAGATTTGATCACAGTTCCTCGTGGGAAACGGAGGGAGGATTCGACGTAAATAAAAAAAGTGCAAAGCCATGATAATTCAGCGGGCTTCACACTTATATGGACATTATGCTATTTTGTTTTTCAGTTCGGCAATTTCTTTTTTGAGCTTTTCAACGTCTTCCATCAGATAATTGACTTTAATTTGATAGGCTATTTGCTGGTCAGTAATACTGTTGTTAGCATTGAGTTTTTTGACAAGATTACTGTAATTTTCTGCGAGAAGGGATATGTTTTTGTCACTTACATTTTCAAGATGGAGTCTTATGTCTGTTACCTGATCATCCATGCTGGACATCTTCTCTTCAATTCTCTCAAGATGTGAGTCTGCAGCGGTTACTTTTTGCAGCAACAAGTCAAGCTTTTCATCAACGGTCATTGTATTAACCTCCCTGCTTTATAGTGTATGTATTATACCATATGTATTAGTGTGAAGTCTATGTAAACATTGTTTCACTATTTCCTGATAGTATATATAGTAAGGTATATATCAGCACGGGCAGATTTTCGGTTAGATTTTATCAGGAAAAGGATTCCAGATTGCCTTCTCTAGGATCATAAGGGGAGTCTGTATAATGAATATGTATGGTCCAGATAAAATCCCAGTTTTTCTGCCAGTGACCTTGAAGCGGTATTAGTAAACATACAATCCCAATAAGGCTCGCAGCCATCTTCTAATAATTTAGAAACAAATGATTCTGTAGCCATTTGTGAAAACCCTCTTCTTCTGTGATGTTCTAAGGTTTCAATTCCTATGGTATAAGTATTCTGATATACAAAATTGGTGATACAATAACTTACAATCTTTTTATTTTCTATAACACAAAATCCAAAAGCCTGTTCAAAAAAATAATCTAATGAATCCCACCAGCGCAAAATCTCTGATTCAACAAATTCCGGATTAAGTATCTCTGCTGATTGTATTAAATTCAAATCTATTTTTCGTATATCAGTATCTTTACACAGCCCGTTTGTTTTATGGTATTTCCATTTGTCAAAATCTAACTGATAGACGCATTGTCTGGATTTGATTAGTTCTTTGAAATTAAAGATTTTTTCCAGCACGGAATCCCATATAATACAATCGCCGCTAAATTCAAAATGATTCAGTCCGCTTTGTATTATACGGAATCTCAGGTGATTAATAATAAATTCTATTATTTCGGCATTGAATGTATGATTATCTGGATTGCCAATAAAATAAAACCCTTCAATTCCTTTAGACCATAAAAGTACAGTGGCGGGGGTTTCCAATGAATCTACAAACACCCATCCCGTATTTATACCGCTTAATACAGCCATTATTTCGATATTGTCCCATTGTTTGTGGACTATATCTTTTATACTGTCAAATCGCTCTTTTTTTAGTTCATAAATCATAGGATTCCTCTCTGCTGTTTTAGAAAATAATAATTACATGTCCTTCTCCAGGCTTTTTATTTGTTATTGTATCATGTGGCTCTATGCATGTCTACTTTAGAAAATAATATATCATCTATCTCATCTCCATCAAATAAAAAGTGCATGGGATTGAAAATTTGACTTTGCATTTTAAGGCGCTTTTTATAAGCCGCCTTATATAAATAAAACGAGAAGAGAAGATGATGCAACATTTCGGTCTTTGATTGACACAGTTATATTAGCATAGAGCATTTTACTGTTGAAAAAGGGGGAATTGTTAAATGAGAGTAAGGAAAACAGGAAAAATATTTGTTATATTGGGGAGTCTGCTGCTATTATGCATATTATTTTTATCTGCCAGCGAACAAAAACGGAATGGGTATTTCCAAGGAGAGGAAGAGGATGAGAATACAATTACCGGAAAGATTATAGAAGTCCGTGATACTTCGATTCTTTTATTACATGAGGGAGATGTGAACGAAGGACTCATGGAAGCAGAAATAAAAAATGTCAAAATATATAGTCAAAATAAACAAGAAATAAAAGCAGATACACTGAAACCCGGAATGTATATTCGATTGTCAATTCAGGAAGGCAGTACGGTTATAGAGCGTTATCCCTTGCTGATCAGTGGTGCGCAGGAAATTCATGTTCTGGAACAGGGGAATGATTACATAGGTTTGTATCTGGATATAATAGAGGAGATTTATGGCAGAGATTCCGCCCTAAACGATGGAATGCGGGTTATGGCCCTGGACTTGACTCAGGTGAGAAATCTTTCTGACAGTGAAAAAGAGGCAATCCGGTATTTGCTTGAGCCACTTCTTGAGACCTGGCAAAAAGACAGTATCGGCAGCCCGGGAACTGTGAAGTGTCCGAATCCGAATGTGATTCTTGTAGCGGAGGAGGATTTGATGGAACAAGGGCTGTTAAGTGAAGATGGTTCATATTTTCCGGAGGGAATATTGATTAAAATAAGGACAGTAAGAAACAGAAAAAACAGTTTTACTTTTTCAGCTAAAAAATGGAGTTCCGGTCTTGGGGCAAATGGATATGATGACTGTAAAGCTTCTTTTAAGGAGGGAGCAGGGACATACAAGCTGAATTTTACATGGATTTCCTGAAGATAGCAGCGATAATGAGAAAGAGGCTTTCCGTATTCTATTTTTTATCCCGGTGTAATACAATTCTATAAGAGCATTTCTACGGGAGAGCGGTATGTTTCGGAAAGCATCTGTTTTTCTGGTCTTATTTTCCCTTATTGTCAATATAGCCCTGCCGGTTACGGTGCACGCGGAGGGGGAGGATTTGATCACCGCACCTCATGGGGTTCTGATGGAGGCTTCCACAGGGACCATAATCTACGAGAAGGACAAAGACACCAAGGTCTACCCGGCAAGTATTACGAAAATCATGACCCTGGTGCTGATATTTGACGAGATTGCCAAGGGCACCCTACATATGGAGGATGAAGTGACTACAAGTGCCTACGCCAAGTCCATGGGCGGTTCCCAGGTCTATCTGGAGGAGGGCGAGAAGCAGACAGTGGAGACCATGATCAAGTGTATTGTCATTGCCTCCGGAAATGATGCCAGCGTCGCCATGGCGGAACATATAGCCGGAAGCGAAGCGGAGTTTGTCAAACGTATGAATGAGAGGGCAGCGGGACTTAACATGACAGGAACTCATTTTGAGGACTGCTGCGGACTGACGGAGTCCACCAACCATTATACCACCGCATATGACGTAGCCCTTATGTCCAGGGAGCTGGTGACAAAATATCCCAAGGTTCTGGATTTTTCCTCTATCTGGATGGAAAATATCACCCATAACACGGCAAAGGGGAGCAGTGAGTTCGGCCTTACCAATACAAACAAGCTGCTGCGAAGCTATGACGGCTGTGTGGGCTTAAAGACAGGGAGTACCAGCCTGGCAAAATACTGCGTCTCCGAGGTGGCAAAGAGAAACGGGATCACTCTGATAAGCGTGGTGATGACAGCACCTGACTATAAAGTACGGTTTAAAGATGCTGCGGCGATGCTGAATCTGGGTTTTGGCGCCTGTAACCTTTATGTGGATGAAAACAAAGACAGCCTGCCGAAGGTTCCGGTGAAGGGAGCCATTCAGGATAAGGCGTCTGTATCCTATGAAGAGGATTTCCGTTATCTGGATACAAAAGGGGAGGCTCTTGATAATGTGCAGAAGAAAATTAACCTGAAGAAGAGCACAGATGCCCCGGTGAAGAAAGGCAGTAAAGCCGGGACCGCGGATTATTATCTGAACGGGAAGAAAATAGGCAGTGTGAATCTGCTTTTTAGTGAAAAAGTGGAGAAGGCCGGCTATATGGACTATGTGAAAAAAGTATTCAAAACATTTTTCTGAAAAAATAAAATTAGGGTATTGCAGGATAGAAATGTTTGCATTATAATAGCCCGGTAACAAAAAGACGGAGGGTGCCCGCTGGCACCTTCCTTTTTCGTGAAAAAATGACTTGATGGCAGGAAGAAGGCAGAGCCTGCGCCCTTTTGCCTGCCGGCGGACACATTGTTTACAGAGAGAATGAGGAGAGGCATGCAGAAAGATATGACGGCCGGCAGCCCGGCAAAAGCGATTGTAGGATTTACAATTCCGGTATTTATCGGAAATATTTTTCAGCAGTTTTACAGTATGGTGGACACCATCATCGTAGGAAAATTCGTGGGTACAAAAGCACTGGCAGCAGTGGGTAGTGTGGGTACCATTAACTTTTTGATTATAGGCTTTATGCTGGGACTGACCGCGGGATTTACGGTACTGACTGCCCAGAGATACGGTGCGGGGGATATGAAGAATATGAGACGGACCGTGGGGTCGGCAGCCGTGCTGTCCCTGATCGTTACTATTGTCATGACTCTGGTGAGTATGCTGGGAATGCATGGGCTGCTGGAATTTATGCATACTCCGGAGGATATTTTCGGTGATGCGTACCGGTATATTATGATCATCTGCGGCGGTATATTTGCTACGGTGCTGTATAATCTGCTGGCAAGTGTCTTGAGGGCGCTGGGAAACAGCCAGGTGCCGCTGTATTTTCTGATCTTGTCGGCACTGCTGAATGTGGTGCTGGACCTGCTGTTTATCATTGTATTTCATTGGGGAGCAGCGGGTGCAGCCTATGCCACTGTGATCTCCCAGGGTGTTTCCGGTGTTCTCTGCTTGGTGTATATAGCGAAGAAAATGCCGGAACTGCGGCTTCAGAAGGAGGATTTTCGTCTGTCAGCCCATATTGTGAAGATGCAGGTGGGAATCGGCATTCCCATGGCGCTCCAGTTTTCCATCACCGCCATTGGTACTATGATGGTGCAGTCCGCGCTGAATATGCTGGGCTCCATGGCTGTAGCTGCCTTTACAGCGGCCAGCAAGGTGGAGCAGATTGCCACACAGGCTTATGTGGCTCTGGGAACCACCATGGCAACCTACTGTGCCCAGAACATGGGTGCAGGCAGAATTGACAGGATCCGTATGGGCTTCCGGGCATCTACCTGGATGGGTGTGGTTTACTCCCTGGTGTTTGGACTTCTGACCGCTTTCTTTGGAAAGTACCTGACCTATCTCTTTGTGTCAAGCGATGTGCAGACACTGATGGGGCAGGTGGATATCTACCTGAAATGCGCCTCCCTGTTTTTCATTGCCCTGAATATTGTAAATGTATACCGAAACGGCATTCAGGGCATGGGATATGGTATACTGCCCATGATGGCAGGCGTGGCGGAGCTTTTTGGCCGCGGTATCGTGGCTCTGGCGGCAGGGCTGAACAGGAGCTACCTGCTTGCCTGCCTGGCAAGTCCGGTTGCCTGGGTATTTGCAGGTGTGCTGCTGCTTTTCATGTACCGTCTGGTTATGAAGCAGCAGGAAAAGGTTTTCGGCAGCAGTTTCAAAAAAAGCAGATAGTCTTACTTTTCTTTTTTCTCTTTATGGGGTAAAATAGAGAGAAAAGAGAGAAGAGCAGGGAATATTTGTGAAGAAATTTGTGACGACTACTTACAGGATAACAACAGATAAGATAAAAAGACATCCGCTGAGATTCGTGATGATTAGTGACCTCCACAATGTGGTGTTCGGGGAAAGAAATGATCCGGTTTTTGAAAAGATCAGGGCTCTTAACCCGGATGCCATATTGATAGCCGGAGACCTGGTGCTGGGAAAAGAAGACGCGTCCCTGAAACCGGCTGCGGCATTTTTAAGCGAGGCCGTTAAACTGGCACCCGTATTATACGGGCCGGGCAATCACGAGCAGCGGATGAAATTATTCACAGAGGAATACGGGGGCCGATTCTCTGCGTTTGAAAAGAAAATGAAACAGATGGGTGTCTCCTATCTGGAAAATGAGCGTGTCGTTTGGCAGATAAAGGGGGAAACCGTGGCGGTGACCGGGCTGGATCTGCCTATTGAATATTATAACAGAGGGCCTCAGAAGGGACCGGGAAGAAAAGAACTGGAAGGGCTGATCGGAAGGCCCGACAAAGATGTATATGAGATCCTGCTTGCCCATACACCCAGGTTTGGGGATGACTATTTTGCATGGGGGGCGGATTTGATTCTGTCCGGGCATTACCACGGGGGAATCATGCGGCTTCCGTTTTTAGGCAGTGTTATCAGCCCTGATTTTCGTCTGTTTCCCCGCTATGCTTACGGGGAATACAGAAAGAAAGACAATACGCCTGCAAAAAGGGCGGGAAGAAGACAAAGAGTAACAGGAAAGGAACAGATCATGATTACAGGTGCGGGACTGGGTGAGCACACACTGCCTCTTCGGATCAACAATCCGAGAGAACTGGTGGTGCTGGAATGTCTGCCGAAAGAGGTGTGAAATGGAAGAGAAAAACGGTATGGTAAAAATACGTGAAAATGTGGGGAAGGTGATTGTGGGAAAAGAAAAGGTGCTGGAGCTTCTTCTCACTGCCCTGACTGCCGGAGGCCATGTCCTTTTGGAGGACGTGCCCGGAACAGGCAAGACGATGATGGCGAAATCCCTGGCCCGCTCCATGGACGGGAAATTCTCCCGCATTCAGTTTACGCCGGATCTGCTGCCCTCTGATGTGACGGGGCTAAATTATTATAACCAGAAGGCAGGTGAGTTTCTATTCAAAGAAGGACCTGCTTTCTGCAACATTCTGCTGGCTGATGAGATCAACCGTGCCACGCCGAGGACTCAGTCAAGCCTTCTGGAGTGTATGGAGGAGCACCAGATTACCATTGACGGGGAAACCAGGACACTTCAGGAGCCTTTTTTTGTCATTGCCACTCAGAATCCGGTGGAGACCACAGGCACATTTCCGCTTCCGGAAGCGCAGATGGACCGTTTTTTTATGCGCCTTTCCATGGGGCTGCCGGACAAGGAGGAGGAGCTGGCCATCCTGGACCGTTTTGAGGACAGACAGCCTCTTTTTGAGCTTTCCTGTGTGTGTACAAAGGAAGAACTTCTAAATGCAAGAGAGGCATACAAAAAGGTATATGTGCACCCGGATCTGAAGTCCTATCTGGTGGAGGTGGTGCAGGCCACCCGAACAGCAGGAGATGTGATCGCAGGTGTAAGTCCAAGGGGTACCCTGGCTCTTTTTAACGGCGCGAAAGCTTATGCCTATGTAAAGGGCAGGGATTATGTGGTGCCGGAGGATATAAAAACCGTGGCGGTTCCCATTCTGGCCCACAGAATGATCATGACCTCCGGATACGGACAGGAGGAGAGCGGCAGCCAGGCAATTCAGCGGATCCTGAATCAGGTCCCTGTACCCACAGAGGAGTGGAAGAGAAAAACATGACAATTTTTTTGCTTTTGCTGGGAGCCGTCCTGCTGCAGTTTTTGGCGGAGTGGTTCTACCGAAAGAATTGGGACAGGCATCTGGAGGTAAATGTAAAATTCCAGGAACAGCCCGTCCACGAAGGGGAGAAGGCATACCTGACGGAAACCATTGAAAACAGAAAATGGCTCCTTCTTCCCATGCTGCAGGCAGCCTTTCGGGTACATAGAAACCTCTTCTTTGAGGAGGAGGAAAATACCAGTATCTCCGACTATACCTATAAAAGAGATATCTTCTCCGTACTGTTTTACCAGAAAATAGAGCGGGAAATCACATTTCTGGCAAGGAAAAGGGGATACTACGAGATTGAGCAGGCAGAGATTCTCACAAGAGGCCTTCTTATGAACCGTGAGATGTATCGGACCATGCCTCTTTCCACCCATCTGTATGTATATCCGAGAACGATTCCCGTCTCCCGCATGGAAATTCCCTTTAAAAAGCTTATGGGACAGGTCTTGGTACGGCAGCGGATGTATGAGGACCCTTTTTCCTTCCGCGGCCTGCGGGAATACCAGCCGGGGGACCCTATGAATAAAATCAACTGGAAGGCCTCCGCAAAAGAAGGCGGTCTTATGGTAAATCTGCTGGATTCCACATCCAGTGCCCAGGTCCTCATCTATCTGGATGTGGAGGATGAGACCATATGGAAATACGAAGAGATCCACGAGGCAGGCATTTCCCTGGCCGTCTCCTTAGCAGAACAGCTTCTGCAGAGAGGCATTGCCACAGGCCTTGTCACCAACGGCAGGGATCACATCACAGAGGCACCCATCGCCGTTTTGCCCGGCACGGGAAGAGGACAGCTTGTAAAACTGTATCAGAATCTGGCAAGACTGGATCTGGACCTTCCCGCCGGAAAGTTTCCCGAACTTTTAAGTGCGCAGCGCCGTCTTTTGTCAGAAGGCCGGGGTATCCCTGTTCTTATTTCCAAAAATCAGGGCCAGCCTCTTTTTACAGAGATGGAAACACTTGCGAAGGCCGGGGGCAGCGCCCTGTGGATTTCCACCCTGTACAAGGATATGGAGTGGAAGCTTCCGTGCTCGCCCCACATGGAGATCATACGCTGGGAGGTGCCGAGATGAAAATAGATCTGCTGGTTGTATACCGCTTTTTTCATACATTTCTTCTGACGGACAGTCTGGCACTTTTGATCCTGTCTTTCGGCGGGGATATCATGCCGATTCAGATGATGAAAAGCCTGCTGCTGTTTGTCCCCATACTGCTCTTATACTGGATACAGCGCCGCTTTCAGAGTCTGCTTCTTTTTGCAGTGTCAGGTGCAGTAAGCCTGGCAGTTCTGTATACTGCCTCTCAAACGGTGTGGGAGAGAGCAGCGTTCATGGTCTGCGGAGCTCTTCTTGTGCTTCTGTACTTCTTTGAGCGGGCGGGAAGCGGAGAGAGCCTTCTTGTGCGGCCTTCCTACGCGGGGCTTCTGATTTTTGCAGGTATCTATATCTATACACTGGCATACCATAAGAGCACTCTGGGAACGGTCATCTGTCTTTTCACAGGGGCTTATTGGCTGCTCACCATTCTTTCGGAAAACCGGCGCTCCCTTCTGAAGCTGTATGCACAGAATGAGAAGCTCCACAGATTCCCGAAAAACAGAATCGCGGAGGGGAACAGGATCGCCCTGGGCGGTTTCTGTGTTCTTGTCACTGCGGGAATGATATTTCTGCCCATGTCCGGCTTTGACAAGGTCTTACAAAGAATTGGGCACCTGCTGGTACGTCTGCTTCGGAGACTTCTGGCAGGTCTTGGCGGGGCGGAGGAGCTGATCCAGGAGGAGCCGGAGATGGCGGAACAGATGCCGTTTTTTCCGGGAGAATTTAAGGAGGCTTCCCCTTTCTGGCAGGCGCTTTTTCAAATACTGGAAAAAGTGTTTGTTTTACTGTTTCTGGCAGCAGTTGTTTATCTTGTCTGCCGTATCCTTTATGATTTATATAAAAAATACCATGAAACCGTTCTTACGGACGGGGACCGCGTGGAGTTTCTTTCCCCCGTGAAGGGAGACCGGAAAGAGGGATTGAAAAAGAGAAAGAGAAGCGGCAGCCTTTTCTCTGCCCGCTCCGCAAATGAGATGATCCGCAGATATTATAAAAAGAAGATAGAGAGCACTGCAAAAAAGACCATCCCTGTGTCATTGGCCCCGGAGGAGATTGAGGAGACAGCAGGGCTGTCGGGTGCCGAGGGGATGGAAGAATTCCATGAGATATATGAGAAGGCAAGATACGGGAAAGAAAGATGCGGACAGGATGAGGTTTTGAGGATGAGAGAGCTGAGGTGACAGTTTGGCCGGTCCGGACCAGACCGGGGAAGATGATGCAAGGAATATTCTGGACTTTTTACTGAAAATAGTGTAGAATGTCGTAAGCGGTATGCCCGATACCATGGAAAGGATGAGAATAAATGGGAATCCCGGTAAAGCTTCCGGTGTTTGAGGGGCCTTTAGACCTGCTTTTACACCTGATTGAGAAGAATAAAGTAAATATTTACGACATTCCCATTGTGGAGATAACGGATCAGTACATGGAGTATATTCACCAGATGGAGAGGGAAGATCTGAATATCATGAGCGAGTTCATGGTCATGGCGGCAACCCTCATTTCTATCAAATGCAGGATGCTTCTCCCAAAAGAAGTCAATGAGGACGGTGAGGAAGAAGATCCCAGAGACGAACTGGTGCGTCAGCTTCTGGAGTATAAGATGTATAAATATATGTCCTATGAACTCAGGGACCGGATGGCAGAAGCGGCAAAAAGTATCTATAAGCTCCCCACCCTTCCAAGGGAAGTGGAGGACTACAGGGAGCCTGTGGATACCAGCGAGCTTCTGGACGGGCTGACACTGGGACGTCTTCACAAAATTTTCCAGGATGTATTAAAACGCCAGGAGGATAAAAAGGACCCCATCCGAAGCAATTTCGGCAAGATTGAGCAGGAGGAGGTCAGTCTTCCGGAGAAAATGACCGACGTGGAGGAGTACGCCAGAAGACACCGGCGTTTCAGCTTTCGTGACCTTCTGGGAAAACAGGCCAGCAAATTCCAGGTGGTGGTTACATTTCTGGCGATCCTGGAGCTGATGAAGACAGGAAAGATATCTATCAGGCAGGAGCATATTTTTGACGATATTCAGATTGAGAGCAAGGAGGCAGGGGACCCGTATGGAAATTGAACATCTGGAAGGCGCTGTTGAGGCGCTTTTGTTTGCTATGGGGGAATCCGTAGAGGTTTCCGCCATTGCCAAGGCTATAGGACATGATACGGAAACCACCAGAAAGATCATTCGGAATATGATGCTGAAATATAATGCCGGGGACCGGGGAATCAAGATCATAGAGCTGGAAAATGCATATCAGATGTGCACAAAGGAAGAGTATTATGACTATCTGGTCAAGCTTGCCCTGCAGCCGAAAAAGGCGGTGCTGACAGACGTTATGCTGGAGACACTCTCCATCATTGCCTATAAACAGCCGGTCACAAAACTTGAAATAGAGAAGATACGCGGTGTCAAGTCTGACCATGCGGTGAACAAACTCATGGAATATAATCTGGTACAGGAGGTCGGCCGTCTGGACGCACCGGGAAGGCCGCTGCTCTTTGGAACCACGGAGGAGTTTTTAAGAAACTTCGGGGTTCAGGGGCTGGATGAGCTGCCGGAGCTGGACCCGGTACAGATAGAAGATTTCAAGGCAGAAGCAGAAGAAGAAATTCAGCTTAAGCTGGATGTATAAACGGGGGAAAGAGACATGCCAACAACTTACACACATGACATTTTCGGCAAGGAGGTATATAAAAGACTTCCTTCTGAGATAAAAGAGGCAATCAGGGAATCCAAAAGTATGTATCTGATCGGCCTGCACGGACCTGATATTTTGTTTTACTATCAGCCCCTGATGAAAAACAGGGTGAGCGGGCTGGGACACCAGGTTCACCAGAGAGAGGCCGCAGAATTTTTCTGCCAGGCTGTTGTAAAATACCAGGAGGAGCCGACTGCGCAGATGTTATCCTATCTGCTGGGATTTGGATGCCACTACATTTTGGACAGCACCTGTCATCCCTATGTACGGCGGTTTGAAAAGGAAACCGGTGCGTCCCATTCAGAGATTGAATCTGAGCTTGACCGGTACTATATGCTGCGTGAGGGAAAGGACCCGTTTACCTACAGACCTGCCGTAAATATCTTCCCCACAATGGAGGGCTGCAGGACCATAAGCAGGGCCTTTGGGAAGATCACAGTGAAGCAGGCGGCAAAAGCACTTCACGGTATGAGATTTTACACCGGAGCCCTTGTCTGCAGCAGCAGCCTGAAGAGAAAGGGACTGCTGGGAATCATGAAGCTGTTTGGATGCCGGGACACTCTGGGAGGCCATATCATACCGGCAAAGCCGGACAGAAGATGTGATATGGCAACAGATGTACTGCGTCATCTGTATGAGGAGGCATTGGATGAGGCGGTGGAAGCACTTACAAATCTGTACGGCTGCATGGTAAAGGAAGAGCGGCTGTCGCAGCGCTTCGGCAGAAATTTCGGCTGAGAAGAACGGGGGGCATATGAAGGGATTAACCAAACTGGAGAAACAGTGGGTACTGTATGATGTGGGGAACTCAGCGTTCGTCATGCTGTGTACCACGATCATTCCCATTTATTTTAAGAATATAGCCACAGCGGAGGGGATTTCCCTGGCGGATTCCACAGCGTATCTAAGCTATGCACTGTCTGTGTGTACCATCCTGGTAGCGCTCATGGGTCCGGTGTTCGGAACCCTGGCGGACACAAAAGGGTATAAGAAACCCATGTTCGCCACTTTTTTTGTGATCGGCGTAGTCGGGTGTCTTTCTCTTGCCATACCCAAGGAATGGCTGGCTTTTCTGGTGGTACTGGTGATCGCCAAGACCACATATAGTATGAGCCTGATCTTCTATGATTCCATGCTGGCAGATGTGACTGTGGATGAGAGGATGGACATGGTTTCCTCCCATGGCTATGCGTGGGGGTATATCGGGAGCTGTATTCCCTTTATCGCCTGTCTGCTCCTCATACTTTTTGCAGAGAAGCTGGGTATCTCAGGCGTTACGGCAACCATGATCTCTTTTGGGATCACAGGGATCTGGTGGTTTGCAGTCACGATTCCCCTATTGAAAAATTATAATCAGAAGCATTGGGTGGAGGTAAAGGGCAGCCCGGTAAAGGAGAGCTTTTCCAGACTGAAAAAAGTGCTCTTTAAGATCAATAAGGACAAAAAGGTGCTTTATTTTCTGGGCGCGTTTTTCTTCTATATTGACGGCGTTTACACCATCATCGACCTGGCTACCTCCTACGGAAAGGACGTGGGAATTGATGACACGCATCTTCTTCTGGCACTGCTGCTGACACAGATTGTAGCGTTTCCCTGTTCTCTTTTGTTTGGAAAGTTCTCGGCAAGATTTAAGAGTGAGAAGCTGATCAAAGTATGTATACTGGGATATTTGGGAATCGCACTGTTTGCCCTTCAGCTTGACAGGGCATGGGAATTCTGGTTCTTAGCAGTCTGCGTGGCTGTATTTCAGGGGGCCATCCAGGCGCTTTCCAGATCTTATTTTGCAAGGATCATTCCCAAGGAAAACTCCAGCGAGTATTTCGGGTTTTATGATATATTCGGAAAGGGAGCGGCGTTCATGGGAACCATGCTCATGGGCATTTCCACACAGTTGAGCGGAAGTTCAAGGACAGGAGTGGGAATGCTGGCGGTGATGTTTATCATCGGATTTTTCCTGTTCGGAAAGACAGAGAAAATCAGCCGCAGCGCTGCATGACAAAGAACGGAAGCTGTACTGTAACCGGGGCGGACCGGTTTGGTACAGCTTTTTGTTATAATCCTCCCGGGACAGGCATATAATGTATAAGAAATTTTGTGTGCAGGGATGGAAGCATGAAAAAAATTATAAGTTGGATTTTGGTATGCGCAGTGATAACCGGGTGCTTCGTGGTACATAGAGATACCGTCTGGGCAGAGGAAAATGGACAGGGTGTTGGCAGCCTGTACGCCACCTCAGCGGTACTTATGGATGCGGACTCGGGGAGGATACTCTATGAAAAAAACGGGTTTGAGAAAAGGCCCATGGCCAGTACCACTAAGATCATGACCTGTATTCTGGCTCTGGAGAAGGGCAACGCGGAGGATATTGTGACAGCATCCGCCTATGCGGCATCCAGGCCGAAAGTACATCTGGGAGTGACAGAGGGAGAAACCTTCCGTTTTGGAGACCTTTTGTATTCCCTGATGCTGGAGAGCCACAATGATGCGGCTGTGATGATCGCGGAACATCTGGGAGGAAGTGTGGAGGGATTCGCGGATATGATGAACGCCAAGGCCGGAGAACTGGGGTGTGAGGATACTTGTTTTATCACACCCAACGGCCTGGATGCCGCTGTCACAGTGGGGGAGGAACAGAAGGTGCATTCCACAACAGCGGCAGACCTGGCACGTATCATGAAGTATTGTATCAAAGAATCTCCCTGCAGGGAGGAATTTCTTAACGTGACAAGGACGGCCTCCTACAGTTTCTCGGACGCGGAGGGAAAGCGGAGCTTTTCCTGCAACAACCACAATGCTTTTCTGAACATGATGGAGGGTGCCCTCACCGGAAAAACCGGGTTTACGGCAAATGCCGGTTACTGCTATGTAGGTGCCCTCACCAGGGACGGCAGAACATTCATTGTTGCCCTTCTGGCATGCGGATGGCCGAATAACAAGACCTACAAATGGAAGGATACCACAAAACTTATGAATTACGGGCTGGAAAATTACAGTTACCGTTCCTTTTCTGACGCGGCACTTCCCGATATACCGGCAGCCATACCGGTTCAGAACGGACAGAGTGAAACCCTGGGAGATACAGCCCTTACTGAGGTGGAGGCTGAGACAGCTAAGGACTTCGGTATGCTGATGCGCCGGGATGAGGAAATTGAAGTGAGTTATGAGGGAAAAGAGACTTTGAAAGCACCGGTCAAAGCGGGAACGCAGGTGGGAACCATCACTTACCGGGTGGGAGGCCAGACATTTCTCACCTGTCCGGTGAAGATCAGGCAGTCTGTCAAGAAGATAGATTTTCCCTGGTGTCTGGAAAAGACCATGGACAAATGGGCATTCGGCGCAGCGGGCTGATCGCGGGGCACTTTACAATTTTTGACGTTGTGATAAAATAAAAGAAAAAACAAGGAGGAATCAGAACATGAATGCAGTGATGGAAAATATTTTGACCAGAAGAAGTATCCGGGCATTTCAGAATAAGGAAATTCCACGAGAAGAGCTGGAACAGATCATCCGGGCCGGACTCTATGCGCCCAGCGGACAGAACCGTCAGACATGGAAATTTACCGTGGTGACAGACCGGGAGCAGATCGGGAAGCTGGCGGAAGTCATAGGAAGGAAACTGGGAAGAGACGGGTATGACATGTACAGCCCTCAGGTTCTGATCATTCCGTCCAATGAAAAGGAAAATCAGCATTCCATGGAGGACAATGCCTGTGCTCTGGAAAATATGTTTCTGGCGGCTCATTCCTTTGGGATTGGTTCTGTCTGGATCAACCAGATGCGGGATATCTGCGATGAGCCTGAGGTGCGGGAGATGTTAAGGAGCTGGGAGATACCGGATTCCCACAGGGTATTCGGCATGGCTGCCCTTGGATATGCTGCGGCATCAGAGAAAAAAGAAGTGAAAAAAACAGGAGAGGTACATTTTGTGTAACAGCCAGGCAGGTATCCGCATTTTCCGTGCGGACCGTAAGTTACCATATTGTATGACAGGACATTTAGCATGGGACATATAACATCAAAAGACGCATATAAAAATCTGGAAGAAAGAATCAACTGGTTTACCCAGGGAGCGCCGCCTTCGGAGACTTTTTATAAGATCCTCCAGGTGCTCTACACGGAGAAGGAGGCAAAATGGGTGGCACTTCTGCCGGTACGCCCCTTCACTTTGAAAAAGGCTGCCCGTATCTGGGGGACCACGGAGGCAAAGGCGGAAAAAGTGCTGGACCATCTGTGTGAGAAGGCGCTGCTGGTGGATTCCACCTACAGGGGAGTCCGCCGTTTTGTCATGCCGCCGCCCATGGCCGGGTTTATTGAATTTGCCCTGATGAGGACCAGAGGGGATATTGACCAGAAGTATCTCAGCGAACTGTATTATCAGTATATGAATGTGGAGGAGGACTTTGTAAAAGACCTTTTCTATGCCACGGAGACAAAGCTGGGCCGTGTCTACGTGCAGGAACCGGTGCTTACCACGGAAAATACCCTGCATATCCTGGACCATGAGCGGGCCAGCCACATTGTGGAGGAGGCAGAGTACATTGGCCTGGGAACCTGTTACTGCAGACATAAGGCATATCACGCGGGGCATCCCTGTGAGATTGATGCTCCCTGGGATGTATGCCTGACTTTCGGCAATGTGGCCCGCTCCCTGGCAGAGCACGGCGGACATGCCCGGCTTATCTCCAAGGAAGAAGCCATGGACGCTCTGGAACGCTCCTACGATGCGGGACTGGTGCAGATCGGGGAGAATGTCAGAGAGGACCCGGCGTTTATCTGTAACTGCTGCGGATGCTGTTGTGAGGCTCTGCAGGCTGCCAGAAAATTCTCTCCCATGCAGCCGGTGGCAACCACCAATTATATCCCGTCGGTGGAGGAGAAGACCTGTATCGGATGCGGAAAGTGTGAGAAGGCATGTCCCATTTTTGCCATTTCCATGGAGACGGTCCCGGAGGACGGGAAAAAGAAAAGACGTCCCGTGGTGGATACGGATATCTGCCTGGGCTGCGGTGTGTGCGCATCCAGATGTCCCAACGGTTCCCTGAAACTGGAGCGGCGTCCGGTACAGGTGATAACGCCTGTGAACAGTACGCACAGGTTTGTGCTCCAGGCCATAGAAAAAGGAACGCTTCAGAACCTCGTATTCGACAATCAGGCATTTGCCAACCACAGAGCCATGGCTGCCGTGTTTGGAGTGATCTTAAATCTGCCTCCGCTGAAACAGGCACTGGCAAGTAAGCAGTTTAAATCTGTATATCTGGATAAACTTTTGTCAAGTGCTGTGAATAAAAGCAGGAATAAAAAATAAACGGAAAAAGGATCTTTCGCTATCTTGCGCTGCATAAGGCCGCGGTGCATAGAAAACGGAAGATTCTTTTTTTGATATATCAAACAACGAAGGTAAAATGTGAAAAAAGTGTGAAATTAGCACTCACCTATTGACAGTGCTAATAATGCGTGCTATATTACAATTAGAACAAGGGAAAAGAAAGTATCCCCTGCCAAATGTAACAATTCATTGATTGATATATAGGAAAGGAGAATGACTTATGAGAATGATGCCCAGTATTTTTGGAGAAGATTTATTTGATGAATGGATGGATTTTCCTTTTGAGAAGGAGTTCTTCGGAAGGAAGAATCCGCTGTACGGAAAGAATGAGAAGAATCTGATGAAGACCGACGTAAAAGAGACGGAAGATTCCTTTGAAATTGACATTGACCTGCCGGGCTTCAAGAAAGAGAATGTAACGGCCAGACTGGAGAACGGATATCTCACCATCCAGGCATCCAAAGGACTTGACAAGGATAAAGAGGATAAGGAAGGAAAATATATCCGCAGAGAACGCTACGCGGGAAGCTGCTCCAGAAGCTTCTATATCGGCGAAGGCGTTACCCAGGATGAGATTCGGGCCAGATTTGAGGACGGAATCCTTCGTCTCACGGTACCTAAGAAAGACAAAAAACAGGTAGAAGAAAATAAATATATCTCCATTGAAGGATAAGCTTCTTTGTTACCCCTCCTTTGAGGACCGCCGCTTCGTCTGTAAGCGGCGGTCCTTTTTGGCTTGCCGGGAGACAGACAGCAGCAGTTTACAAGATCTGTCTCTCTGTGCTATGGTAAGAGAAAAAACAGGAGATATTTTAGGATGAAGACAGTTATCATGAATTTTTCCGGTGTGTACCCGGAGGAAGATTTTTATAGACAAAAGGCCGGTGATTATGAGATGGTGGATTTTACCCATGCGGAAGGGGTCAATTGTTACTGTACCTCGGAGGCAGAACAGGAGATAAAGGAAAGGATTCGGGCATATGGCCCCTGCGGCATCCATTTTCTGGATTCCGGCAATTATCACTATTTATCAAAATTTTGGATGGAGATGATTGACACTCCTTTTTCCCTTCTTCTTTTTGACAATCACACAGACATGCAGGAATCCGCATTCTTTGGCCTTCTGTCCTGCGGAAGCTGGGTGAGAGAAGCTATGCTGTCCAATCCCCTGCTGAAAAGTGTGTGTATCATAGGGCCAAAAGAGGCAGATTTTCAAAGGGATATACCGTCAAAACAGGTGACCTGGGTATCTGCCGAGGATCTGCAGGAGGGCAGACTACAGAAGTTCAGAGAATTTTTGGAGGGGGAATCCTGTCCCTTATATCTCTCTGTGGACAAGGATATTCTCCGGGGCAGGGATGCAGTCACAAACTGGGACCAGGGAGAGATGAAACTGGACTGCCTTCTGGGCCTGATCGAGGAGGCGGCAGCGGCAAGGAAATGTATCGGAGGGGACATCTGTGGGGAAAATCCACCCGAGAGTGGTTTCTGTGAAAATAGGGAATTACACATAAACAGTCAGACAAATGAAAGATTAAAAGAGGTAATGGCTAAAGTGATGGTAAATTCTACCAATAATAGTAATTCTTATCAGAAAGATTGACACGGGGAATTGTATGCCTGTATAATAAAAAACAAATTGCAAATGTCGAAATATGTAGAACAGGAAAAGGAAATCTGAGGGGAGAAAGAGACGCGAAAAGTCATGGGACGGGAATGCCGTGGAAGTCTGCACATATGTGCGGAAGGCCGGGCAGTTCGGGGCCTGTGTTTTATTATGTATACGGAGGAAAAAGGGAAAGAATGGAAGAGAGAGCACAAGAGACAAAAGACATCAGGGAATTTCTGCCATTGTCAAACAGCCAGCAGAACATATGGAATTTGGAGATGGCCCATCCGGGTACGCCGATCAATACCATATGCACCGTACTGCGCATTGACGGTAATTTTCATGTGGAGTATCTGCAGGAATGTATCAGGCTTTGTTATGAGGACTATCCTGTTCTGCGCACCAGGATCACACTTCGGGAGGGAGAGGTGTGCCAGTATATTGATCCGCATATACAAAGAAATGTTCCGTTTCTGGATTTTTCCAGGACAAACAAAAAGGGCGCGGATATCTGGGATGTTTCCGTGGCACGGGAGCATATTACGCTTCTGGATTCCCCCCTGTGTCAGATGATACTTTTTAAGAGGGCGGAAAATACAGGCGGAATTCTGACAAAAGTGCATCATATCATAGCGGATGCCTGGTCCCAGACGGTTGTGACCAACCGGATCATTCACAACTATTTCCGCATGTTAAAGGGGGAGGCGCCGGACA
The DNA here is from genome assembly GCF_037000545.1 of Blautia sp. JLR.GB0024. NCBI lineage: Bacteria > Bacillati > Bacillota > Clostridia > Lachnospirales > Lachnospiraceae > Blautia > Blautia sp. JLR.GB0024. Next base: position 51,378 of record NZ_JBANBF010000007.1, read on the forward strand.
GAGAGCCTATGCCGGACTATGCGCTGCATATTGCGCTTGAGAATAAGTATCTCGCCTCAAAAAGCTTTGAACGTGACAGGGAATACTGGAAGTCCATGCTGAAGGATATACAGCCGGCAGCAGCAAAAGAACACCCCTACGCCCAGGTCAGCCCTGTGGGAATCCGCAGGTCTTTTGCAGTCTCCAACCGGATGAACCGTATGATCGCAGGCTTCTGCAGGGAAAAGAAGGTATCCCCTTTTGCCGTGTTTTATATGGCTTTGGCGATCTATCTGCGCAGGATCAAAGGGCAGGAGCGGTTCTGCATCGGTGTCCCCACAATCAACCGTCTGAATTTCAAGGAAAAACAGATGGCAGGCATGTTTGTAAATACTCTGCCCTTTGTCAATGAGCTGGATGCATCCATTTCCTTTCAGGAATTTAATGAAAAGCTGCAGACAGACTGGTACCAGCTTCTCTATCACCAGAGAATGCCGTTTTCGGAGATAAAAAAGCTGGCTGCCCGGAATCAAGAGGGAGCCGCACCGGATCAGCTCTTCGGAATTGTACTGTCCTACCAGAACGGGCAGATCCACCATCTGCAGGGCGCCCAGGTGACCCTGGAAGGGCGCTGGCTCTACAGTGGCTACCAGGCAGAACCTCTGTGTATTCATTTGAGCAGCAGAGATGAGGATAACCGGTTTCAGGTGGATTATGATTATCAGACACAGCTTTTTTCCGAGCGTGAGATCACGACTCTGCATCAGCATTTGATGGACATTCTGCACAGTGCCCTGCTGCATCCCAAGACACCCATAAAAGAACTGTCTGTCATCAGTGAGGAGGAGGAAGAGCGCCTCATCTTTGACTTTAACCAGACAGATACCTGGTATCCGAGAAAACAGAATATAGCCGACCATCTGCGGGAACAGGCAGTCATGAATCCAAAAAGGGCAGCTGTCATATTCAGAAATGAGAGGCTTACCTATGAAAGATTCATAAGGGAGGCAGAGCAGCTTGCAGGGAAAATTGCCTGTTTCTGTCCTGAAGGAGGAAGAAATGTAGCTGTCCTAATGGAGCGCAGTGACAGGCTTCTGGTTGTTATGGCCGCTGTGGCGTTTTCCGGTAATGCATGGCTGCTTATAGACTGCCGCCAGCCGGCTGCGCGTATCAGCGAACTGCTGGAGGGAAGTGAGGCGGTTCTTGTTGTCTCGGACGGGACAGCGGAGATTTTAAATCCCGCCGTACCGGTCTTAACGGAGGAAATGCTTGCAAAGGGAAAGAGTGCCGCCTGTGTTGCTGCAGGACCTGATGACCTGGCCTATCTTGTCTATACATCCGGAAGTACGGGAACACCGAAGGCTGTGGAGGTGGAGCAGCACAGTGTGCTGAATCTGGCGGCTGCCATGGCACCTCTTTATCCCAAAGGGGCGGTTCTGTCCATCTGCAATGTGGGTTTTGATGCCTTTTTGCTGGAGAGCATCAGCGCGCTGTTAAACGGCAGGACCATTGTGATGGCGGAGGAGGCCGTTTGTAACCGGCCTGCAGGTCTGGCAGATCTCATTAACGGTTACGACGCCGGATTTATGGCTTTAACGCCCTCCAGGCTTCTGGAATATCTGAAGGACCCGGCATTTGGAAAGGCCATGTCTCATATAGAATGCGTTGTATGCGGAGGAGAAAGCATGCCTCCGGAGCTTTACCATGCTCTGCGTTTCTGTTCTTCTGTTCAATTATATAACCAATACGGTCCGTCTGAGGCCACTGTGGCAGTGAGTCACAGCGCGGTTACCGGCAATGAGATGATTTCCATCGGGAAACCTCTCGGCAACTGCAGAATTTATATACTGGACGAATCCATGCGTCCCCTGCCTGTGGGTGCTACCGGTGAGCTTTATATCGGCGGGGACTGCCTGGCCAGGGGGTATCATGGAGATGAGGAACTCACCAGGAAAAAGTTCGTGGAGGACCCCTATATTCCCGGTGAACGTCTGTACCGGACAGGTGATATGGGATACTGGACGCAGGACGGTGAGATCATATTTACGGGCAGGAAAGACGGACAGTTAAAAATCCTGGGGCACAGAATGGAGCCTGCGGAGATTGAGGAAAAACTGGTGTCGCATCCAAAAGTAAATATGGCTGCAGTGAAAGCTTTTGACAATCTTCTGATTGCCTATTATACCTCCGGGGAAGGGCTTGAGGGAGAAGAACTTCTCTCTTACGCGGCATTTTATCTGCCAAGATATCAGGTGCCTGCAATGGCGGTGCTTCTGGAAGAAATGCCGGTCACTGCCAGCGGAAAAGTGGATTATAAAAAGCTTCCGAAACCGTATATGCCTGATGTACAGGAGGCACCTGCCGACGAACTGGAAGAAAAACTGCTGGAAATATGGAGGAAATCCCTGCAGCAGCCCGGGCTGAGCATTCATTCCGATTATTTTCTAAGCGGCGGGGATTCCCTGAACGCGGTTGCCATGCTGACGGAAGTGGAACGGGAGTTTTCTGTCCTTCCTGAGCTGACCAGCCTGTATGCCTGCCGGACTGTACGGCGCTTTGCCAATCTGCTGCGCGGCAGCAAGGCAGATGCGTCCTCTTACCACACAGAGATACCAAAGGCCCCTGACGGTGATACATATCCGCTGACGGCTGCCCAGAGAAGCTTTTATGTGCTGGAGCAGACAGATGAGACAAAGACAGGCTATCACATGCCCGGGATTTTTCTCGTGGAGGGTAATCTGGACAGGGAAACACTGACTCGTGCGTTTCACAGAATCATAGAGGAGGATGAGACCTTCAGGACAGGATTTGAGATATCCGGTTCCAGCGTACAGGCCCGTGTACACAGGCAGGTGGAGTTTGAGCTGGAGGAAGTGCAGGGGCGGAATATAAAAGAGGCGGCCGCCGGTTTTATACGGCCGTTTTCCCTTGACAGACCGCCGCTTATGCGGGCCGGATTTTTCACGGAGGGGGAAAAGAAATATCTGCTTCTGGATATACATCACCTGATCTCCGATGGCATGAGCAGCCAGCTTGTTTTTGAACGGCTTCACAGAGCGTGCCTGGGGGAAGAGACGGAAATGCCGAATACTACTTACAGGGATTATGCCTGGTGGGTGGATAAAAGACCGGAAAAACTGCAGAAACGCCAGGAGGATTACTGGAGGGCCAGGCTTTTAGAAGACCGGGAGGAGCTTCGTCTTCCCACAGACAGGATACGCCCCGGTGTGTTTGACGGGCGGGGGGCCAGATATTATTTCCATATGCCGCATGAGATGGAGGAAGCGGGAAGAAAATTTTGTGCCCAGCAGCAGGTGACCCCTTACATGCTGCTTCTGTCCGCATTCGGCATATTGCTCTTCGGCGTGTGCGGACAGGAAAAAATCGTGGTGGGGACTCCTGTTTCAGGCCGGCGCCACGGGGATCTGAGCCGGGTGACAGGTGTGTTCGTGAATACCCTTCCTGTATTTTTGGAGCCGGAGAGAAAGAAAAACTATCTGGAATATCTGCATCAGGTGCGGGAACGTGTGCTGGAAATGCTGGACAATCAGGATACACCCCTGGAAGATATCGTAGCCATGTCAAATGCAGAGCGGAACAGGGACAGGAATCCCCTGTTTCAGGTGCTGTTTTCCCTGACTGCAGCGCAGACCGAAAATCTGCCTCTGGGAGATGCGAAACTCTCCATGGTGCAGATGGAAGAAGTATCTGTGAAGATGGATCTTCATCTGGAAGTGATCCAAAGCGGAGAGGAAAGCCGTTTTTGTTTTGAGTACGCGAAATCTCTTTTTGACAGTGTGACCATTGCGTTTTACAGCCGCTGTTATCTGGAAATCTTAAGACAGATCCTGGAGCTTCCCCATCAGGAGATCGGCAGCATCAGTCTGTTGGAGGACAGTGACAGAATCCGCCTGCTGGAGGAACCGAATTTTGTGAGAATGCCTTATGACGGTACTCTGATCGACCGGTTGATCGACCGGCAGGCACGTCTCTATCCGTCACGCACGGCTGTATGCTGGGGCAGTAATAAGACATATACGTTCGGGGAATTAAAAGAAAAGTCAGATGGTCTGGCAGCGTATCTGGTCAGCAGGAATATTCAGCATGGAGACAGAGTGGCCTTTCTTTTAAAACGGGATGGGGATATGCTGGCAGCCATGCTGGGAATTTTAAAAGCAGGAGCTGTCTATCTTCCCCTGGACCCTGCACTTCCGAAAGAACGGATCTGCTATATGCTGGAAAATGCGGAGGCAAAGCTGCTTCTGTGCAGCAATGAAGTGAAATTGCCCGGTGAGATCCCCTGTCCGGTGCTTCCCCCTGTCTTTGATGGTGACAGGGCAAAACTGCCTGTAAAGGGACGCAGCGGCGGGGATGTGCTGAATGTGATATATACCTCAGGAACAACAGGACAGCCCAAGGGCGTTATGATGGTACACAAAGCAATTTCAAACCTGGCGGCACATGCAGATGCTATTCTCGGAAGGGAGAATAGCTGTGTGCTCTGTGCGTCCAACTGCGTATTTGATGTGTTTACCATAGAGACGCTGCTGGCCCTTGCCAGAGGAAGGCGTGTCAGTGTGGCGGATGAGGAGGAAATGCTTCTCCCCTGGAAGATGGCGGAGCGGATGAGACAGGACGGCGCTGCGGTGCTGCAGCTCACGCCTTCCAGAATACAGATGTGTCTGCAGGAGGCTTCCTTTGCGGAAGTTCTTGCACAGACGGAGGTATTGATCCTCATGGGAGAGCCGTGGACACTGGCACTGAAGGAGAGAATCAGGAAGCTTACCAATGCCCGGATCTTTAATATCTATGGTCCCACAGAGACATCTGTTTACAACTGCCAGGGGGATATTACGGATGACAATGCCATCCACATAGGAAAGCCCATCGGCAACTGCCGCTATTATCTTCTGGACCGGGAGATGCGGCAGGTGATGCCTACCGGGACAGGTGAGATTTACATAGCCGGGGAATGCCTTGCAAAAGGGTATATCAACAGGGATGATCTTACGGAACAGGTATTTCTGCCGGACCCCTTCTTTGCGGGTGAGTTCATGTATAAAACAGGTGATCTGGGACGCCTTCGGGCTGACGGGAACTGGCAGTGCCTGGGAAGAGTGGATTCTCAGCTAAAGCTCAACGGACACAGGATTGAGCCTGAAGAAATCGAGGCACAGATGCTGCAGTCCGGTCTTGTAAAAGAAGCGGCAGTGGTGCCTGTGAAAAGAGAGGGAACCGTATCAGCGCTCTGTGCTTTTGCTGTGCCCCAGGCCGGATTTTCGGAAGGATCCGTAAGAGATTTTCTGGCAGAGAGGCTGCCTGACTATATGGTACCCGGTCAGGTGAGAACTCTTGCGCAGATGCCCAGGACCTCCAGCGGAAAAGCGGACAGGAAGGCTCTGGAAGGAATGGCATGTATTTCGGATACAAAAGAGAAAAACGCACAGGCTGCGGAGGACGAGCATTCCGATGAAACAGTTATCGCACCGAAGGACGAACATTCCGATGAAACGGTTATCGCACCGGAGGAAATCTGGCGTGAAGTTCTGGGCCAGGAGCCGGATCTGGATAAGAGCTTTTTTGTACAGGGAGGAACTTCTCTGACTGCTATTGTGGTCCTGAGCCACTATTACAGCCGGCATTGGGATTTTTCACTCAACGATTTTTACCGGCATCCCACTTTGCGGGAACAGATACAGATGATTGGAAAGAGCGCGGATCATGTCTCCGAAAAAGAGGAGAAAACAGAGGGGCTCGAGTCAAAGCCGGCCGCAGCGGAGGAACGTCTGCCAAGATATGTATGCAGTCTTTCCGAGAAAGCAGATACAGGGAAAAATTTACTGCTGACAGGCGCTGCCGGTTATCTGGGAGCACATCTTCTTCGAGAACTGACGGCAGATGATCAGAAAACCATATATTGTCTTTTGAGAAAAGGCAGAGAGGCAAAGCTTACGCAGGTGCTTTCCTTCTATTTCGGAAAAAGCGGTGCAGACAAAATAAAAAGACAGGTCAGGATACTGGAGGGAGATATTACCCTTCCGGATCTGGGACTTGACAGGGAGATATATGAAAACCTCACAGATACCATAGAAACCGTAATCCATGCGGCAGCGGATGTCCGTCATTATGCACCCATGGAGGAACTGCTTCTGACAAATGTGGAGGGGACAAAGCATATGGTTTCCCTGGCTGAGAAAGCGGACGCGCTGTATATTCATATCTCCACAGTCAGTGTTTCGGGAGAATTTTTAAAGGATGCACCGAAGCTGCCGGCAGTATTTTCGGAGAGAGACCTGGATATGGGGCAGAACTGGGAGGAGAATCCCTACGTGAAAAGCAAGATCCTGGCTGAGGCGTGGGTCTGCCGGGCCATGGACAGGGGATTGAAGGCCGGTATTTTCCGGGTTGGACGCCTCATAGGCAGAAAGAGCGACGGGGTGTTTCAGATAAATCCGGAGACCAACGCGTTTTACCGTCTGGTAAAAGGTATTCTGGAACTTGGGCAGATGCCGGAAGACTTTTACCGCATGCTGCTTGAGGTCACACCTGTAGACCAGTGTGCCCGGGCCGTCTGCAGTCTGATGGGACAGCCGGGCGGTGCCTGGCATATTGTGAATCCGGATGAGGTGTCTTTGGGTGCCCTTCTGGAAGAATGCGGGCAGGTAGAGTGTGTATCTGACCAGGTATTTGAGGAAAATTTGAGAAAACAGGCGTCAGCGTCCAGTTCACCCTATATACAGGCTGCAGCGGAAACTTATTTTTCAGGCAGGGCACAGAGAACTGCCATTTATGTGGATGCGAGAAGGACGGTATGTGAACTGAAACGTGTGCAGTTTGACTGGGACCATACGGACTTATATCAGGCAGTGCGCTGTTTTAGAAGCTGAGAGGAAAGCAGGGAGATTTTATGGAACGAATCATGACACATCTGGTGGATGTAGCGGTCACTATTCTGATTTTCTTTCTTTACAGCTGTATCCGGAAGGGCAGACTGCCGCTGCTGCAGAGGCTCTACGTGGCGGCATCGGCGTTTCTCCTTATCTGGCTTCTGGCGATTGCCGGAATCCTGGGGGGTGCTGACAGCAGTATGCAGGTGCTCACCATACTGGACGCTATCACCTGCGGTGCCTGCGCGCTGATGGTAGTCACTGTGCTGCTTTTGACAATTGCGTTTATATACAATTATGAAAAGCTTCCAAGGATATTTTATTTTCTCTATATCCTGCCGGTGGTGACCTCCCTGATCGTATTTACAAATCCATGGCATCATCTTTTTTATAAACAGTTTTCCATCTATGCCTCAGAGGTGAAATTCGGACCGTTGTTCATCCTGTCAGGCAGTCAGTATTATATTTACTGTATTCTGTCCATTGTGCTGGCCTTAAGGAACGGCATCAGGAAGAGAAATAACAGCGCAGTGTGGCAGTCCATTTTATTTGCATGGGGGCTGATCGTGCCGGTGTGTGTCAATCTTTTAGCAACCCTGAAGATTGTCAATCTGTCCATCGCGGCAACTCCCATTGCTTTCATGTTCACGATCATCTGCCACGGAATAGCAATTTATTATCTGAATTTTTTAAACATCAAGCCCATCGCACTGCAGAATATAATTGACAATATTTCGGATGGTTATGTGATCATTTCCTCAGACAGCCAGATCATCAATATGAATGATGCCTTCCGGGAGAATTTCGGGGAAAGCTACGGTATGAAAAATAACGTATATCTGGACCGGCAGGTGGAAGTTCTGGATGAACAGAAAAGGGATGTGATCTACAATCTGTTAAGTTTTTTTGATATCTGCAGACAGACGGTGAGTGTGATCACCTATGAGCAGGCAGTGATAAAAGACGACAAAAAGATTTATTATTCCGTGGAGCTGACTCCGGTATTCGGAAAACAGAGAATGATGGGCGTGGTGGCGCTTTTCAAGGACGTGACACAGGTAAAAGAGGAGATTCAGCAGCAGCAGCAGAAACTGAGCCAGGAGATGGAGCGGGAGCGGCTGGCCTCCCTGGGACAGATGATCGGAGGCATTTCCCATAACTTAAAGACACCGATCATGTCTGTCTCAGGCAGTGTGGAGTCTCTGGAAAAACTGGTGGATGAATATACGATCAGTCTTGGGGATGAAGATGTGACGATGGAGGATTATCAGGAAATTGCGGGGGATATGAGAGCGTGGCTTGGAAAAATCAGGGAGAGCTGTGCTTACATGTCTGATATCATCACCACAGTGAAGGGACTGGCTACGAATATGAACACCAACAATATTGTGGAATTTACAGTGGATGAAGTGTTCAGAAGAGTGTTTCTGCTGATGAAGCACAGTCTTGCCAAGCACGGCTGTGTTTTATCCATGGAAAATGAACTGCCCGGGGATGCTGTTTTAAAGGGGGATATCAACAATCTGGTACAGGTGGTCAACAATCTGGTGGACAATGCCATGGATGCCATGAAGGAGGAAGGCGGGAAGATCACCCTCTGCGCGGAAAAGAAAAACGGGAATATTCTGATCAAGGTGAAGGACAGCGGACCGGGAATTGCCCCGGAGGTTATGGAACGGCTGTTTCACTCCATGGTGACGACGAAAGGGGCAATGGGAACCGGCCTGGGGCTTTACAGTTCCGCAGGTTTGATACGGGGTAAGTTCAGCGGAAGAATGTGGGCTGAGAATCTGCCGGAGGGCGGAGCTGTCTTCTGCGTGGAACTGCCCCTGCAAAGTTAAGAGAAAAGATTATTTGAGGTGAAGAAGGTATGCGAAAAAATAAGGCAGGACAGCAGAAAAATGGCTTCACCATGCTGGTTCTGGATGACGACAAGAATATTACGGACGCACTGTATTCCTATTTTGAATCCTCCGGCTATACTGTAGAGACGGAAAACGATCCGCTGGGCGCTCTGGAGAAGATGAAGAACAAATCCTATGATATTCTTTTGCTGGATTTTATCATGTACCCCATCTGCGGGGATCAGGTGGTGGCACGTCTGCGGCAGTTTGATACCAGAATTTTTGTGATCATGCTTACCGGGCACAGGGAGGTGGCACCGCCTCTGAACACGATCCGGGAGCTGGATATTCAGGGGTATTTTGAGAAAAGCGACCGTTTTGACCAGCTTGAACTCTTAGTGGAAAGCTGTGTCAAGTCCATCCGGCAGATGCGCACGGTCTACCGTTACCAGGACGGGCTGGGATCCATCTTAGGCTCCATACCCAGTATACATCAGCTTCTCTCCCTGGATGTGGTACTTGGAAGGATTCTGGGACAGATGCTGCTTTTGGGGGATAACAGGCACGGATTTGCCTGGATCAAGCCCAAAAGAATCATATCATCCATGCCTGTGGAAAATCTGCCGGATGATATTTTCCAGGGAAGCGGAAAATATGAAAAAAAACTGGAACAGTTTTTAAAAGAGGATTATCCGCAGCTTGAAAATGCTGTGCAGAAGGCGGGCAGCAGCGGGGATATTCAGGAGTTTGACGGACTTTTCCTGGTTCCGCTCAAGGCAAACCATGATATCTTTCTGGGAGTTTTGGGAATCGGACGGGATTCCGCCTATTCTGATGTGCAGCAGCGTCTTCTGGCTGTCTACGGGGAACAGGTCACCACAGCGCTTCACAACACGATCCTTCACATGCTTCTGAATATTAACAACAGAAAACTCAGTCTGACGTATTCCCGGCTGAAAGAGAGCTATATGCAGACCGTGGAGGCCCTTCGGCTTCTGGTGGATGCCAAGGATGATTACACCCGGGGGCATTCTGACAGGGTCTCCATGTACGCAGAGAAAATAGCCAAGAAGACAGGGATGGAAGAATCCCAGACAGAATGTGTCAGGTGCGCCGGACTGCTCCACGATATAGGAAAAGTAGGAGTCTCTGACGCAATTTTGTGCAAAGAGGATAAACTGACAGAGGAAGAGTTTGCCGTGATACGAAGACATCCGGAAATCGGAGGGAAGATTCTCTCCTGCATAGACATGTTTCACAATCTGGGAGAGATCGTGCGGGCGCACCACGAACGGATAGACGGCCGCGGATATCCGGACGGCCTGAGAGGGGAACAGATTCCCCCGGAAGCGCGGATGATCTCCATTGCCGATGCTTTTGATGCCATGATGTCGGACCGTCATTACAGAAAACGACTTTCCCTGGCAAAAGCAAAAGAGGAGCTGGAAGCGGGGAAGGGCACACAATTTGACGCAGGGCTGGTGGAGGTTTTTCTGGAGCTGATAGCAAATGGTGAGCTGGGAGAACTGGAGGGGACATGAGACTGGATTATCCTTTAAACAATGTAAATACATATGAGACAGTCGGGGAATTTCTGCAGAAGGCAGAGTCACGCTTTGGGGACAGACCGGCGGTCACTGTCTATGACTGGGAGGGAAAGGAACACTGCTATACCTACCGGATGCTTGCAAGGGATGCAAAGGCGCTTGCGCTGGTGCTCCTGGATATGGGTATCGCAGGGAAACATCTGGCGATCGCAGGGGAGAACGGCTATGAGTGGCTTGTGATGTTTTTGGCCTGCTGTTCTGTGGGCGCTGTGGCGCTTCCTGTGGATGTGGAGCAGCAGGATGAGAAAATCCTGCAGTGCATCCGTTACGGTGACTCCTGCATGGCTGCCGTTTCCCGGGAATATGAATTTCTGTTTCAGGATTTTCCCGGCTGCCCTGTGCTCTGTCTGTGGGATGCTCACAGTGACAACAGCTTTCCCTCTCTTCTTTTAAGGGGATACGAGGCGCTTAAGAGCAGGGAGGAAGAGCTGAACCTTGCAATGGATAAAGTACAGGCAGATGAGACGGCTGTCATCATCTACACCTCCGGTACTTTAAGCAGTCCGAAACCGGTCATGCTCAGCCACGGCAATATTATGTTCAATGCCTGCCATGCCCAGGCACTGGTGGAGGCAGGGGATAAGGCATATACCTGCCTGCCTTTATATCATGCGTATTCCCTTGTGTGCGGTGCGTTAAATGTCCTGACACAGGGGCAGCATCTGGGATTGAACGGAAGTGTGAAGAACTGGATGCGGGACCTGCGCCTGTTTTGCCCGGAGATGATACTTCTGGTTCCCATGATGATGGAATCCCTGATCCGCAGCATCCGTCTGGAACAGAAGCGGGACGGCACGCGGGAGGAGGCAAAAAAGGCATTGAAAAGGTACCAAAGCCGGAAAAAATATCATCTGTCCTGCAGTCCTTTTGTGCACGATGCGTTAACACGCGTTCTCGGGGACTCTGTCTCCCTTATCATCTGCGGAGGTGCTCAGCAGAACGAGCGGCTGGCCCAGGAGTTTGGCTGCTACGGAATCTGCGTGCTGCAGGGATACGGGGTTACGGAGTGCGGTCCTCTTATTTCCGTAAACAGAAACCGCAGACACAGGGAAAATTCCGTGGGCGTGCTGCTTCCAGAGACCAGAGTGAAGATTCGGGACGGGGAGATTCTGGTTAAGGGTCCGTCAGTCTTTAAAGGTTATTATAAAGCGGACGGGGAGACAAAAAAAGCATTTTCGGATGGCTGGTTCTGTACCGGAGATCTGGGATATATGGACAGGAAAGGGTTTCTCTACATTACGGGGAGAAAAAAGAATCTGGTGGTGTTCAGCAACGGTAAAAAAGTGGTGCCCGAGGAGTTGGAGGAGCTCATACTGCAGATCCCTCTTGTCAGGGAAGTGATGGTATATGGAGCCAGTAACGGGCAGACAGCCGATGATGTGAAGCTCTCCGCGGTCATTTACGCGGATCCGCAGAAGACCCGGGGCATGACAAGCTATGAAGTGCTGGAGCGGATTCAGGAGGAGATTTATGAGCTGAATAAAAAACTGCCTTTTCATAAAAGAATCCAGCTTATCCGCATGACAGAAGCGGAGTTTAAGAAGACATCCATCTATAAAATAAAAAGGGGGCGTTTTTGATGCGCAGTGAAGCTTACCTGTCTGTTATTGAAGAACTTGTTTATCAGGTGACCGGAATCAGCGAACTGACCCCCGATACGGATTTTATCAGGGATTTGGCGCTGAATTCTCTGGATGTGGCAAACCTTGTCTGTGCCTTTGAGGACAGGTTTCAGGTGGAAATCCCTGTGCGGGATGTATGGCAGTTGTCCCAGGTGCGGGATGTAATAGAATATATGCAGAAAAAAGCAATGCATAAAAAACAGGTGTAAATTTCCCGGAATTATGGTAAACTGTTATAAGTGAAAACCGAGAAGAGGTGTAAAAGAATGAAAAAAATAGGTTTTATCGGTGTGGGAGTCATGGGTAAATCCATGGTCCGCAACCTGATGAAAGCAGGATACGAACTGTCTATCTATACGAGAACCAAAGAGAAGGTGCTGGATATCATCGAGGAGGGAGCCGTATGGTGTGATACCGTAGCACAGTGCGTCAGAGACAGGGAGGCTGTCATCACCATGGTTGGCTATCCCGAAGACGTATGGGAGGTCTATTTTGGCGAGGCCGGAATCATAGCAAATGCCAGACCAGGAACCTATGTCATTGATATGACCACCACCAGCCCGAAGCTTTCCGTGGAGATTTATGAGAGAGCAAGGGATGCAGGGATTTACGCTGTGGATGCTCCGGTATCCGGCGGGGATGTGGGTGCAAGGCATGGCACCTTATCCATTATGGCCGGCGGGGATGAAGAAGCGTTTGAAGCCTGCCTGGAGCTGTTCAAATCCATGGGCAAGACTATTATCTACGAGGGAAAAGCCGGCAACGGACAGCACACAAAAGCTGCCAACCAGATTGCGCTTGGCGGTGTGATCGCAGGTGTGTGTGAGGCCATCACCTATGCCCGCGCCGCAGGCCTTGATGTACAGACTATGCTGGACAGTATCAGTCAGGGCGCAGCGGGAAGCTGGCAGATGAATAATATGGCACCCCGCATGATCAAAGAGGACTATGATCCGGGATTTTTCATCAAACATTACATCAAGGATATGAAGATCGCCCTGGAGGAGTCCGATGCCAGAAAGCTAACACTCCCTATTCTCATGGAAGTACTGGATATGTACAAGAAGCTGGATGAAAAAGGATTGGGTGACCTGGGCACCCAGGCTCTGATAAAATATTATGAAGAACAGTAGCAGGGAACAGGATGAGAAGTTCCTGTCAAGCAGGCAGGAGAACATCCGCCTTGCAATTGCTCTGGAGCGTTTTTTTGAATTATGCCCTGAGGACGGCCTTTTATATGAGCGGTACAGGGAATATCTGAAGAAGCGTTTCCGTCCTGCCATGGAAAAACTGATGAAAGCCAGGGAGACAGAGAAAGTAAAAGTTCTTTTTGGTTTGGATACAGTGACACTGGTGCAGATGGATGAACTTCTGGCACTGGCGCAGAAGTATGGAAGTACGGAAAGTGTTTTATGGCTTCTGTCAAAAAAGGAGGAGCAGTTCGGATTTGGCGGAAAGGATATGGAATTATGAGACAGGCAGAGGAAATTGCACAGGAAATCTGGGCATTGGCCAAGCAGGAAATTTCCTGCGCCTGTCCTTTTTTTGTGCTGGCATGCAGTTATCTGAAAATGGCAGCAGATGAAACATGTGCCTGCACCTGTACAGACGGCAGGGTGCTCCATTATTCTCCCAAAGCTGTTCTGACTGATTTTGCGGAAAAGGGCAGGAAATACATAAACAGAGTGTATCTGCACAGCCTGTTCCATTGCCTCTATCTGCACCCCGCAGACCGTGAGGAACGAGATGAGGAGCTGTGGAATTTGGCCTGTGACATAGTGGCAGAATATACGGTGGATTGCCTTGGCATGCCCTTCCTTACAGGGGAAGCCGGAAAAGAAAAAACGGAAGTTTACCGCCTGTTCTGGAAGGGGAAAAAATCCAGGACCGCAGCACAGATTTATGACATGCTGCGGGAGGGGGAGTTTGGAAAGAGCTGTACAGATGCCTGGAGAAGTCTGTTTTTTACGGACGGGCACAGTCTCTGGAGAATGCTTTCCAAGGGAGAGCTTGCCGGTATCCGGGATGTATGGGAAAAGGCAGCGGCATATACCAGCAGGGATGCGGGAAATGCCGGTAAGAGGGCAGGAAGTGAAAAAGGGAATAGGCAGGAATGGTATGAGCTGCAGCAAAAAAGAAGGTATGATTACCGGAAATTTTTGCGGCGTTTTGCTGTGCAGAGAGAGGAAGTCCAGCTCGATATGGAAAGTTTTGATTATATTTCCTATTGCCTTGGACTGTCTATGTATGGTAACATGCCACTGGTGGAGCCTCTGGAATATACAGAGGCATGCAAGCTTGAGGAAATCGTCATAGCCATTGATACGTCCAGCTCCTGTTCCCGGGAAATGGTACAGCGTTTTTTGGAAGAGACGTATTCCATGCTCAGTGAGAGAGAAAATTTTTTCAGGAAAATGAATGTCCACGTCATACAGTGTGACTGCTACATCCAGGAGGATGTGACCCTGTGCTGCGAGGAGGACTGGCGGGCTTATATGAAGCAGATTCGGATCCAGGGAAGGGGCGGCACGGATTTCCGCCCGGTATTTACTTATGTGGACAGGCTGATCAGAGAGAAAAAGATCAGAAATTTAAAAGGGCTTCTGTATTTTACGGACGGGGACGGCATCTATCCCGCCGGGAAGCCGGACTATGAGACAGCATTTATTTTAATAAAGGAGCCTCCGGGAAATGTGAAAATCCCTTCGTGGGCTATCCGTCTGTATCTGGATGAGAGAAAGGCAGGATCAGGAGTATGAATATCGGGCAGGCAAAACAGGAAATAGAAAATACCGTGCGGGCCTACACAAAAAAGAAGGCTGACGGAACTTACGCCATACCGGCTGTGCATCAGCGTCCGGTGCTTTTGATCGGTCCTCCGGGAATCGGCAAGACAGCTATAATGGAACAGGCTGCAGAAAGCCTGCAGATCGGTCTTGTGGCCTACACCATTACCCACCATACAAGGCAGAGTGCCATCGGACTGCCGGTCATTGAAAAAAGGCAGTTTGACGGAAAAGAATATACGGTGACAGAATATACCATGAGTGAAATTGTGGCGTCTGTTTACCGGTGCATGGAGCGGACGGGGTGCAGAGAGGGCATCTTGTTTATTGACGAGATCAACTGTGTCTCAGAAACGCTTGCACCCACCATGCTCCAGTTTCTTCAGTGCAAGACTTTTGGGAGCCATAAGATACCGGAGGGCTGGGTCATAGTGGCAGCGGGAAATCCTCCCGAGTACAACAAATCCGTAAGGGAATTTGACATGGTCACCCTGGACAGGATCAAGCGGATCGAGGTGACAGAGGATTACGGCGTATGGAAATGTTATGCCAGAGAGCATGGGATACATGCATCCATTCCCGCATACCTGGATGTGCGGAGGGAGAATTTCTACCGCACCGAGGCAAATGCGGAGGGGCATTATTTTGTCACGGCCAGGGGCTGGGAGGATCTATCGCGGATGATGTATGTGTATGAGGAGCTTGGGATTCCTGTCACAGACGAGTTCGTGTTCCAATATATCCAGCAGCCGGAAGTAGCAAAGGATTTTACGGGATTTTACGGACTCTGCAGAAAATATCAGGAAGATTATGCGTTTTCTTCGCTTTTGGACGGGACTATGGATGATGCTGCGGTAAAGGAGAAAGAGGAACGGCTGAAAAGATCCGGTTATGATGAACGTATGGCGGTGATCAGTCTTCTTTTGGGAGCCGTGCATACAGCGCTTGCCCGGTATGCTGCCGGTGAACGGGAGACAAAGGCCCTTTATGAGGAAGCCCGCAGACTGAAGAACGGTCTGGATGTTCAGGAGCCGGAAGAGGCGGCCCGGATGCTGGATCATGAAATGGAAAAGCGGCAGCGCGCACTGGAGATAAAAAAGGAAGCGGGACTGTACCGGGAGGATGAAGCGTATCTTGCCCGGTATGTGACAGACTGGGTAAGGCGTTATCTGTATGAGTGGAAAAAGGTGAGCAGCCGGCAGGAATGCACGGCTTCCTCTGTATTAAAAGAGATGTTTGAACAGGAAAAGAAAAAACTGGATGATGCAAGAGCAGATGTGCAGCGGCTTTTGGAGCGGGCTTTTGCCTTTGCCGGTGAGGCTTTTTCAGGCGGACAGGAGATGGCTGTGTTCACAGAGGAGATTTCCAGGGATGAGACAGTGATGAAGTTCATCTTGGAAAATGGCTGTAAGGCGTACCGGGAAGCAGGAAAGATCCTGCAGACAGAGAAGAGAGAGCGTGAACTGAAGGAGGAAATCCGGGAGTTGTCGGATTGTCTTCAGACAGGAGAAAACATTTTGTGATTTCATAAATATCCAAAAAAAGAAGATACTAAGTAACAATGCATTACCGTAAAGACGGACGGGCAAAGAACTGGAAAGGACAAAACAATATGCTGAATAATATTTTGACTCGTGTGAATGATTTTATGTACACCTACCCGTTATTGATACTGCTTGTGGGTGCCGGCGTGTATTTTACCGTGCGGACCCGCTTTGTACAGGGACGCCTGCTTGGCGAAGCTTTTCGCGTGCTGCTTGAAAAAGCGGAGGTGAAAGACGGCAAAAAACAGGTATCCTCTTTTCAGGCATTGATGATATCCACTGCCTCCAGAGTGGGAACCGGCAACATTGCCGGAATTGCCACAGCCATTGCTGCCGGAGGCCCCGGCGCTGTGTTCTGGATGTGGGTGATGGCTGTGATCGGCAGTGCATCCGCCTTTATTGAGAGTACCCTGGCACAGGTGTACAAGGTGAAAGATGGAAAAGACTTCAGAGGCGGACCTTCTTATTATATGGAGAAGGCGCTTGGGAAGAGATATCTCGGAATTATATTTTCGGTACTGCTGATCATCTGTTTTGCCTACGGGTTTAACGGGCTGCAGTCTTTTAATATGTCCTCTTCCCTGGAATATTATATTCCGGGGTATGCGGACAGTGTTTATCCGGCTGTTATAGGCGCCGTGCTGGCGGCAGCTACGGCTTTTGTTATTTTCGGCGGGGTCCACAGGATCGGATTTATCACTTCTGTGATCGTGCCGGTGATGGCGGGCGGCTACCTGCTCATGGGGCTTGCCACCATGGTGATGAATGCGGGAAGGATTCCTGAAGTCTTTGCGCTGATCTTCAGGGAAGCCTTTGACGGAAGGGCGATTTTCGGAGGGTTTGCGGGTAGCGCTGTGGTGATCGGGATCAAGAGGGGACTTTTTTCTAATGAGGCCGGTATGGGAAGCGCACCAAATGCTTCTGCCAGCGCAGCGGTGAGTCATCCGGCAAAACAGGGGCTGGTGCAGGTGCTCTCCGTGTTTATTGATACGCTGCTTATCTGTTCCGCCACTGCCATGATGCTGCTGCTTTCCGGTGTGGAAGGAAAGTCAGGGGTTTTGGATGGGATTCCCTATGTGCAGCAGGCTATTTCTGCAAATGTGGGGACGTGGGGGATTCATTTTATCACGTTTTCCATTTTTACGTTTGCGTTTTCCAGTCTGGTGGGGAATTATTATTATGCGGAGTCGAATATTAAGTTTATCAAGGATGATAAGAGGCTTTTGTTTGTGTTCCGGGTGAGTTGTCTGCTGGCAGTGTTTTTGGGGGCGCAGGCGGATTTTTCAGTGATCTGGAATGTGGCGGATATTACTATGGGGGGAATGGCTGTGCTGAATATTGTGGTGATACTGCTGCTTGGGGGGACGGCTGTTAAGGTGCTTCGGGATTATGAGGAGCAGAAGAAGAGAGGGGTTGAGCCGGTTTTCAGGGCTGAGGAATTGGGGATTGGGAATACGGAGTGTTGGGGGGAGGAGGGACTTTAAAATAGGGTGGCGGATGTGGCTGATGCCGGACGCCGGACCTGGCCGCAGGTTTCCCTGTACGGACGAGAGCAGAGAACTTTCAAGCTAACACGTAAGCCGCACTAAGTTCATAGCCTTAGGGCTCTTCACTAAGTGCTTGCTAACGTGTGGATCTTGAAAGATTCTCTAAACGCTCTTAAACGTCCGTACAGGGAAACCTGCGGCCAGGTCCGGCTGTTTTTCTGGGATGGGACATGTTGAAAAAATTGGGCGGCAGGTTTAGTAGTACGGATAAAAAGTGAGAAGAAAAATTTTTTACGGTTATACTTGACTAATTTTATCTAGATTGTTATAATATTAACAGTCAAGGAAATATTTAGGTAAAAGGATAGTTATTTAATTATTTATTTTTAGGAGGATATTTAAGATGAATCAGTGTTTTGGTTGTAACACATGTGCTAGTGCGGATAAGAAGCTGGAAGGGTATATCCGGGAGCTGCCGATGGAGACTTCACATCACAGGGTGGAAGGGCAGAGTACGAAGTGCGGGTTTGGTCTGCAGGGTGTCTGCTGCAGGCTTTGTGCAAATGGGCCCTGCCGGATCACACCTAAGGCGCCGAGAGGAATCTGTGGTGCTACGGCAGATGTGATCGTGGCTCGTAACTTCCTGAGGGCTGTGGCAAGCGGGTCAGGGTGTTATATACATATTGTGGAAAATACGGCGCTGAATGTGAAGAAGACAGCTATGGCAAAAGGGGAGATCAAAGGAGAAAAATCCCTGAAGAGGCTGGCTGAGATTTTCGGTGTGGAAGGCAAAGATAAATGGGAGACTGCGCAGATCGTTGCCCAGAAGGTGCTGGATGATCTGTATAAACCGGAATATGAGAAGATGGAGCTGGTTGAGAAGATGGCTTACGCTCCCAGGTTCCAGAGATGGCAGGAGCTTGGAATCCTGCCGGGCGGCGCGAAAGGCGAGGTGTTCCATGGAGTTGTAAAATGCTCTACTAACCTGAATTCAGATCCGGTGGATATGCTGACAGATTGTCTGAAGCTGGGTATTTCCACAGGTATTTACGGACTGACACTGACGAATCTTCTGAATGATGTGCTGCTGGGTGAGCCGGAGCTCAGACTGGCGCCTGTGGGACTCAGGGTGATCGATCCGGATTATATAAATATTATGATCACAGGACATCAGCACACGATCTTTGTAGATCTGCAGGAGAGGCTGACTTCAAAAGAGGCTGTGGAGAAGGCAAAGGCTGCCGGAGCAAAAGGATTTAAGCTGGTTGGATGTACCTGTGTGGGACAGGATCTGCAGCTTCGCGGGGCGCATTACACAGAGGTGTTTGACGGTCATGCGGGAAACAATTACAGCAGTGAGGCTGTGCTGGCTACAGGCGGTATTGATGCGGTGCTCTCTGAGTTTAACTGTACACTTCCCGGCATTGAGCCTATCTGTGAGGAGCTGAAGATCAAACAGATCTGTCTGGATGATGTGGCGAAGAAGGCAAATGCAGAGCTGAAACCTTATGTATTTGAAGAGAGAGAAAAACAGAGTGAAGAGATCATAGATGAGATCGTTGCGGCTTACAAAGCAAGAAGAGGCAGTGTGCCCATGAATCTTCTGCCCGAACATGGAAATGACAACACCCTTACAGGTGTCAGCGAAGTGTCCTTAAAGGAATTCCTGGGTGGTAACTGGAAGCCGCTGATCGATCTGATCGTTTCGGGCGATATCAAGGGTATTGCCGGTGTGGTTGGATGTTCCAATCTTACAGCGGGCGGCCATGATGTACTGACAGTGGAAATGACAAAAGAGCTGATTGCAAAGGATATTCTGGTACTGACAGCAGGCTGTTCTTCAGGAGGTATTGAGAACTGCGGACTGATGACTCCGGAGGCTGCGAAATATGCAGGTCCGAAGCTGCGCGCTGTATGTGAGAAACTGAATATTCCTCCGGTATTGAACTTTGGACCATGTCTTGCGATCGGACGTCTGGAGATTGTTGCTACAGAGCTGGCAGAGGCAATCGGTGTTGATATTCCGAAGCTTCCTCTGGTACTGTCTGCTGCACAGTGGCTTGAGGAGCAGGCTCTGGCGGATGGATGCTTTGGCCTGGCTCTGGGACTGCCGCTGCATCTGGGACTGCCGCCTTTTGTGACAGGAAGCAAAGTGGTGACAAAAGTGCTGACAGAGGATATGAAATCCCTCACAGGCGGGCAGGTTATTATCAATGGTGATGCAAAAGAGAGCGCTGAGATTCTGGATAAAATTATCGAGGAAAAACGTGCAGGCTTAAATATCTGATACAGGGGGGATGCGGTTATGAAGAGAATTATGGTGGATGCCAGCAAATGTGACGGCTGTAAAAGCTGCTCCCTGGCCTGCATGCAGGCGCACCGGGAAACACCGGGGACAATTTACGACCTGGACGTGACAGACATTTCCAACGAGACCAGAAACTTTATATATAAAAATCCGCAGGGCGGCTATACTCCTATTTTCTGCCGCCACTGTGATCAGCCGGAGTGTGTGATGTCCTGTATGAGCGGGGCACTTACAAAGGATGAGAAGACCGGGCATGTGCTGTACAATGAGGAAAAATGCGGTTCCTGTTTCATGTGTGTCATGAACTGTCCGTACGGAGTTTTAAAACCGGATGAAAAGACGCATTTAAAAGTGATCAAATGTGATTTCTGCATTGACAAAGGCGAGGAACCCAGTTGTGTAAAAGCCTGTCCAAAAGAGGCTATCTGGGTAGAGGAGGTGTAGCATGGGATATGTGATTTTAGGCGTGGGTGCTGCAGGCATTACTGCGGCAAAGACCATCCGGAAAGCAGAGAAAGAGGCGGAGATCACCATGATCTCCACGGACCGACAGGTACATTCCCGCTGTATGCTGCACAAATATTTGAGCCATGAGCGGACAGCCGAAAAGCTGAGCTTTGTACCGGAAGGTTTTTTTGAGACCAACAGGATTCACTGGATAAAAGGAAAAACCGTTACAGGTCTCGATACTGCAAAAAAGAAAGTTATATTGGAAGACGGCGGGGAAGTTCCCTATGATAAGCTACTGATCGCCACAGGCGCTGAGAGCTTTATCCCTCCTGTGGGAAATCTGCGGGAAGCTGCCAATGTATTCGGGCTGCGTCATCTGCACGATGCGGAAGCAATTGATAAAATGGCAGAAAGCGCAGAGCAGATCGTCATCATCGGTTCCGGCCTGGTGGGGCTGGATGCGGCTTACGGTCTGATGGAAACAGGAAAGAAGGTATCCATTGTGGAGATGGCAGATCAGATCCTGCCTATTCAGCTTGATAAAACGGGTGCTCTCGAATATCAGAAACGTTTTGAGGCGGCAGGTGCTTCCTTTTACCTGGGAAGAAAAGCTGCTGAGACAAAAATGGATGAAAACGGCAGGATCACGGAGGTGATTCTTGACAATGGAGAGTCACTGCCGTGTGATATGGTGATCGTGGCGGCAGGTGTGAGAAGTGCCACTGCAGGTCTTGATGGTGAAGGAATCGTGGTTGACAGAGGCATGAAGGTCAATGATTATCTGCAGACCAGTGCTGCCGATGTCTATGCTGCCGGGGATGTGACAGGGCTTTCCGGTATCTGGCCCAATGCCCAGAAACAGGGAGAGACGGCTGCCCTCAATATGATGGGGGGAAATGTGGAATATGAGGATCGGTTTGCAATCAAGAATACCATTAATTTCTTTGGGCTGGTATCTCTCTGTGTAGGTCTGATCGTTCCGGAAACTACCGATGTGGTGATCGCCAGAGAAGATGCAAGCAATTATAAACGCGTGATAATCCGTGGCGGAAAAGTAGTGGGTGTGCTTCTTCAGGGAGATATTTCCCATGCAGGTATCTGGCAGTATCTCATTAAAAATGAGATTTCCATTTCAGGGATTGAAAAGGATATCTTTGATCTGAATTTCGGTGATTTTTACGGAATCAGAGATAATGGGGAATATACCTGGCGCACAGCGTGATGATGACCTGTGATTTTTATAAAAAAGGGCTTGACAAACTGAAGTTTTAACGGGTATACTTGGTGACATATACAGAAATGCTGTGATGGGAACAAGTAATCCCCGTGGGCTTCCACAGAAAGCTGCCGGCTGATGAGAGGCGCGGAAGGAAGCGGACGATGAATACCTCCCTGAGCTTCACACCGAACAGTGGTTATGCTGCGGACAGCAGTGTAAGGCTTAAGTAGGCTGTGACGGAGTGGCACACGTTATCGTGCAGATGAGTATCGCCTTGTCAAAAGGCCGTACTTACTGAGGCAGACGATGTGAATCGTCTGTGAAAAAAGGTGGTAACACGGAAGCAGATACAGCTCCCGTCCTTTGTAAAGAGGACGGGAGCTTTTTACTGCGCGCAGGTGTGCGGATACCGCTTTCGTCCGGTTAGAATTTACA
This sequence comes from Blautia sp. JLR.GB0024, assembly GCF_037000545.1. Lineage (NCBI taxonomy): Bacteria > Bacillati > Bacillota > Clostridia > Lachnospirales > Lachnospiraceae > Blautia > Blautia sp. JLR.GB0024. Next base: position 73,546 of record NZ_JBANBF010000007.1, read on the forward strand.
GATAAGTAAAGGAGAAAACACTATGAAAATCTATGAAGAACTGACTGCCAGAGGCCTGATCGCACAGGTGACAGATGAAGAAGAGATCCGTGAGCTGGTGAACAATGGAAAAGCAACATTTTACATCGGTTTTGATCCTACAGCCGACAGTCTGCATGTGGGACATTTTATGGCGCTGTGCCTGATGAAGCGTCTGCAGATGGCAGGCAACAAGCCGATCGCCTTACTCGGCGGCGGTACCGGCATGATCGGAGACCCTTCTGGGAGAAGCGACATGCGCCAGATGATGACAGAGGAGACGATCCAGTATAACTGTGACTGTTTCAGAAAACAGATGAGCCGTTTTATTGATTTTTCAGAGGGAAAAGCCCTTATGGTAAATAATGCAGACTGGCTTCTGGACCTCAATTATGTGGAGATGTTGAGAGAAGTGGGCGCTCATTTTTCCGTAAACAATATGCTTCGCGCAGAGTGCTACAAACAGCGCATGGAAAAGGGACTGAGTTTCTTTGAATTTAACTACATGATCATGCAGAGCTATGACTTTTATATGCTGTACAAGAACTACGGCTGTAATATGCAGTTCGGCGGGGATGACCAGTGGAGCAACATGCTGGGCGGTACAGAGCTGATCCGCCGTAAGCTTGGAAAAGACGCCTATGCCATGACCATTACCCTGCTTCTGAACTCAGAGGGCAAGAAGATGGGCAAAACCCAGTCAGGAGCTGTCTGGCTGGATCCCAATAAGACATCACCTTTTGACTTTTATCAGTATTGGAGAAATGTCAGCGACGCAGATGTGCTGAAATGTTTGCGCATGCTTACATTCCTGCCTTTAGAGCAGATTGATGAGATGGATAAATGGGAGGGCAGCCAGCTCAATACAGCAAAAGAGATTCTGGCTTATGAGCTGACCAGCCTGGTACATGGCGAGGAAGAGGCCGGAAAATCCCAGGAGGCAGCAAGAGCTTTATTTACCAGCGGAAATGCAGCAGATATGCCGTCAGCCGTCATTGAACAGTCAGATCTGCAGGACGGAAATATTGACCTTATTTCACTTCTGCACAAGAGCGGATTGGTGGGCAGCCGTTCCGAGGGAAGAAGAGCCATCGAACAGGGCGGCGTTGCCATTGACGGTGAGAAGATCACAGATGTAAAATATCTGGTTCCGGGAGAAAAACTGGACGGGGACGGAATCGTTCTGAAACGCGGAAAGAAAAACTTCCGGAAAGTGACAATAAAATAAAGCCATAAGGATTCGGTCAACAGAGCCGCAGCAGGTATTCGTCCATAAGAATTATCTTATAATAGGACGGATATCTGCTGTGAACTGTGTCAGCCGTTACGTTTTGTGCAAAATCATCAAATTATTTTTTCTTTGTTAATGCCATTGCATTTTAACTCAGAATATGGTAATCTGGATTTACGAAAAGGTCAGCGCTGAACAATCGAAAACGCGCAGAAAACAATTCTAAAATTAAGACAATATGACACACATTTCCAAATTCTATGGAATTCCCATATTATTTCCAATTATAAAGATTCAGAGCAAAGGAATACCAACATTGTTTTTCTGATTGCGAAGCGCCTGCCGGAACAGAGAGGTTATGAGAATGAACAAAAAAGGAATGATATTTGAAGGGCTGAAAGTGCGCAATGAGATTAAAAAGGCAATGTATCAGGAGGAAAATCTGCCGGACCGCATACAGGAGGAGAACCGTTACCTGACAGAAGCGGAAGGCGAGGACACAGGTAAAAGTGTGCTTAAATGTGAGCGGGAACTGACACGTGTTCTTGAAAAGCTGATGAATGAGGATGGGGAGGAAATCTGTCTTGATGTGACCTATTTTCTGGTTTTTGCAGCAGCGCAGAATCCTGTCTGCCAGGAGGAACTGAAGACACTTACACCGGAGCAGATTCTTGAATATCAGAAGATTTTTTTGGACAATGGGTATCATGGAGAGTATTTCTTGTCCTGCCTGGGCTATGAGGAATATTATTATGCACAGGTGCTCTTTGGCATGCTGGAAGTGATGCGGGAGGGAAGCAGAGAGAAAGCGGAGGATGCTTACAGGCTGTTTATGGGGCTTATCCGCAAAGGCTGGCACAGTGCCAGAAAGGAACTTTTTAAAGAAGAGACCCTGGAGTTTCAGTGTATACAGGAATGGGCAGAACCTTATACAGAACAGCCGGCCATGGGAATGAGCCAGATATGTGTTATTTATCTGCTGGCAGAAGCCTGTCATGTGGAGATAAGGAAGAATGTGAATTATTACCTGATACTGGAGTGTATGATTGACAGAAATACGATCTGGGACAGCAAAAAAGAGGAGATTCTGGAATATGAGGTCTGGGGAAGGCAGGGATATGCGGACAGCAGTTTCAGCAGAATGCTGGCGGAGACTGTACGGAATCCGTTTCAGGCAGCGCTGGGATTTCAGGTGGAAGGATATGAAGAGTTCGATTGTTACCTCCAGAATCTTTTCCATTTGGGAGGCATTGACAGAAATGTGCTTGGCGGGGAAGTGCTGGATGAGAGGACACGTGAGATTCTTCTGGAGATTGGTGAATTTGAAGAAAAATCCGGTTTGGAGAAGTACATTTACTCCCTTTACATTGTTTTGCTGTCCGGTTATGTAAAAAAATGCCTGGATAAGATCCTTGAAAATAATCCGGCCAGATGGCAGAGGTGCGTAGACCGGGAGGCAGAAGAAAAAGATACTTTAAAAAAACAGATAAATGAGCTGGAAGTATACTGCAGAAGCGTAAAGAAGAGAAACCGTGAACTGGAAGAAAAATTGGAGCAGGCAGAACGAACCGTACGCCGCAAAGAGAACCAGATGCAGCGCGCAGTAAAGCAGCACCAGTCTGAAAAACAGGAATTGATAAAGCTGAGAGAGCGCCAATATAATACCGGAAAAGCGGGCTGATGACTTTTGCATAATAGTCTGCAAAAGGGCAATGCTGTAAATTGCGAAAGCAATATTTTTAGCAGAATTAACAAAATATTATATGCAAAAATAGGCACTATTTTTTAACGGTATAAATGGATTTTATCAGCAAAGTATGATATACTTTGAATACAAGAAAGGTCAGTAAAACAATATGAGAGAAAACCAATTGTTAGAGTTAATATATGAGGAATTGACTGTCGTAAAAAATAATACGGAATCTATGAAAGAGGACATTGTTACATTAAATGAAAATGTCAGTATTTTGAAAGAGGATGTCAATGAACTAAAGGGAGATGTAAATGCCCTGAAGAAAGATGTCAGTGTCTTAAAAGAAGACGTCAGTGAGTTAAAAGAAGATGTCAGTGTCTTAAAAGAAGACGTCAGTGAGTTAAAAGAAGATGTCAGTGTCTTAAAAGAAGACGTCAGTGAGTTAAAAGAAGATGTCAGTGTCTTAAAAGAAGACGTCAGTGAGTTAAAAGAAGATGTCAGCGTCCTGAAGGAAGACGTAAATGGATTAAAAGAAAATGTTAGTGTCCTGAAAGAAGATGTAAATGGGTTAAAAGAAGATGTCAACGGTTTAAAGGAGGATGTCGGAATCCTGAAAGTAGATGTCAGCGGATTAAAAGAGGACGTGATTCTTCTGAAAAAGGACGTCAATCATTTAAAGGAGGAAGTCACCAGAATAAAAGCAGCGCAGGCCCGTACGGACCGCCGGATTTCTTTCATTTACAAAGAATTGAAAAATATGGATGATGCCATATTGGGAGAGGTTGAAAGAGTACATGAAATCCTGGACCGCCATGCAGCGGACGGGAGTAAACATTTCGCATAATTTACACGTGCACTTCTAAACGGGCAGTGTTTCATTATTCTATGAAATGCTGCCCGTTGTCTCTGCTCTCTGCAGAAAATTAAAATCAACTATTGACAAATAAAACACATGGCATTATAATTGAGAAAAAGTTGAATTGATTAACACTTTAAACCGATGAACAAGAGGAGTAGGTAAGAATATTTACTTCCAGAGAGCCGTTGCTGGTGGGAATGCGGCAGTAAGAGTTTTTACTGAATGGACTTGTGAGGGCAGCTTGAAACCTTTGTGATCCGAATAGGATTTGGGAGAAGGAAGTAGACGCTGACGGGGAGCTTATCCGTTATCAAGGAGCAGTGTATGATAGTACATGAAAGAGCGGTTCATATTACGTAAAGTATATGAGCAATATGGGTGGTACCGCAGGAGTTTTGAATTTACAGCTCTTGTCCCATTGGAGAAATCTGATGGGGCAGGAGCTTTTTTATTTACAGAAAAACCTGATCTCGCTCTTTGGAAAGGGAGGAAAAACATGACGATCACACCAGACTGCAACACAATCCTGAAACTGGCAGAAAAATATTCCATTGTACCTGTATGCAGAGAAATCTATGCGGATGTTACAACACCTATTACGCTGCTCCGCAAACTTACAGGGTTCTCGAAAAGATACTATCTTCTGGAGAGTATCGAGGGCGGGGAGACTTGGGGAAGATATTCCTTTTTGGGATATGACCCGGTCATGCGGGTAACCTGCAGGGACCGCAAAGTATATATAGAAAAGCAGGGGAAGACAGAAACTGTGGAGACAGAAAAGCCTCTGCATGTACTGAGAGAAATCATGAAAGATTACAAGTCTCCGAGGCTTTCCGGTATGCCTCCGTTTACCGGCGGTTTTGTGGGATATTTCGCATATTCCATGGTGGGATATGCGGAACCGGTACTCAATATTAAAAAAGGCACATTTCCGGATTATGATGTGATGCTTTTTGACAAGGTGATCGCCTATGACCATCTGAAACAGAAAATCTGTATCATTGTCAATATGCGGACTGATAAAGTGATGGAGAATTACGGGGAAGCCACAGCGGAGATCGCCAGAATTGCCGGACTGATCAAAAGTGCACCGGTGCCTGCCATAGCCGGTGAACCGGAGCAGATAGATTTCACCTGCAATGTAAGCAGAGAAGAATTCTGCAGCATTGTGGAGAAAACGAAAGAATACATAAGAGACGGAGATATCTTCCAGGCTGTCATTTCCAGACAGTTCAGCAGCCCTATGAAGGGAAGTCTCCTGAATGCCTACCGGGTCCTGCGCACCACGAACCCGTCCCCATACATGGTATATCTCCACTTTGATGAGGAGGAGCTGATGAGTACCTCACCGGAAACACTGGTCCGTCTTCAGGACGGCAGACTGACAACCTTCCCGGTGGCAGGCTCCAGACCAAGGGGCATGGATGCAGAGGAGGATGAAGCTCTTGAGAGGGACCTTCTGCAGGACGAAAAGGAGCTGTCAGAGCACAATATGCTGGTGGATCTGGGAAGAAACGACCTGGGACGTATCAGCCGGTTTGGCTCTGTGGAAGTGACGAAATACATGATGATTCACCGCTACTCGAAAATTATGCACATCTGTTCCCAGGTGGAAGGTTCCATCTGGGAAGATAAGGATGCACTGGATGCCATTGAGGCTGTGCTTCCGGCAGGAACTCTTTCCGGAGCTCCGAAAATCAGAGCCTGTGAGATCATTGAGGAGCTGGAAAGCACAGAGAGAGGTGTATATGGCGGTGCCATCGGTTATTTGGATTTTGCCGGCAATCTGGACACCTGCATTGCCATCCGCATGGCAGTCAAAAAGGACGGAAAGGTCTATGTGCAGGCCGGCGGCGGAATTGTGGCAGACAGTGTACCGGGGCTTGAATATGAAGAATCGGCAAATAAAGCGGCAGCGGTTATGCAGGCCATCCAAAATGCCGGGGAGGTGGATGAGTTATGATAGCATTGATTGACAATTACGACAGTTTTACTTACAACCTGGTACAGATGATAGGAACTATTAACCCTGACATCCGCGTGATTCGGAATGATGAGATGACAGTGGAGGAAATCGCCGCATTACAGCCTTCCCACATCATCCTCTCACCGGGACCCGGATACCCAAAAGATGCAGGCGTATGTGAAGCCGTCATTCAGAGACTGCAGGGCAGAGTTCCCATCCTGGGGGTCTGCCTGGGACATCAGGCAATCTGTGAGGTGTATGGTGCCAGGATCAGCCATGCCAGACATCTGATGCACGGCAAAAAAAGCAGGGTGCACATTCAGACGGAAAGTCCTGTCTTCGCAGGCATGGAGGAGGAGATTGACGCAGCCAGGTACCATTCCCTCATAGCAGAAGACGGTACCATCCCTGACTGTCTGCAGGTATTATCCACAGATGTGGAGAACGGGGAAATCATGGCAGTGGGCCATAGGGAATATCCGGTGTACGGACTCCAGTTCCATCCGGAATCCATACTCACACCAAAAGGAAAAAGCATATTGGAGAATTTTTTAAATATAAAAGCCGGAAGAGGAGATAAGATCATGATCAAAGAGGCAATTCACACACTGATGGACGGTAAGGATTTAAGCTATGAAGTGGCAAAGGCAGTTATGCACGAAATGATGGACGGCATTGCCACACAGGCCCAGATGGGAGCTTTTCTGGCTGCGCTGCGCATGCAGGGCGAGAGTATTGACGAGATCACGGCATTTGCTGAGGTCATGAGGGAAAAAGGAATTAAGATAAAGCCGGAGAGAGAGGTCATAGATATTGTGGGAACCGGCGGAGATGAGGCGGGAACATTCAATATTTCCACAACTGCCGCATTTGTGGTTGCAGCAGGCGGTGTACCCGTGGCAAAACACGGAAACCGCAGCGTATCCAGTAAAAGCGGTGCTGCGGATGTTCTGGAACATCTGGGCGCCAATGTGGCTCTGGATGCAAAGCAGAATGAGACGATCCTCAATAAGACCGGCATGTGCTTCATGTTTGCGCCTGTTTACCACTCCTCCATGAAATATGCCGCTCCGGTCAGAAAGGAGATGGGGGTTCGTACAGTCTTCAATATTTTGGGCCCTCTGTCCAATCCGGCAGCTGCCACCATGCAGCTTCTGGGTGTATATGACAAAAACCTGGTGGAGCCGCTGGCTAAGGTGCTGGGCAATCTGGGCGTGACAAGAGGTGTGGCCGTGTGCGGCGAAGATGGCCTGGATGAGATCACCCTGACCGGGGAAACTACAGTCTGCGAAATACGTTTCGGCGAGACTTCCTGCTACACCATTTCACCGGAACAGTTTGGCATGGAGCGCTGTGAGCTGGCCCAACTGGTGGGTGGTTCCCCTGCAGACAATGCCCAGATCACAAGAGACATTTTATCAGGCCGTGAGACCGGTCCAAAGCGCGACGTGGTTCTTTTAAACGCGGGTATGAGTCTCTATCTGGGAATTGACGGCATTACTCTGCAGGAGGGTATTAATATGGCAAGAGAGTTGATAGAGAGCGGAAAAGCGCAGGCGAAATTCGATGAGTTTGTTAAGGCCACAAGAGAACAGTAAAGGAGGGGACTGCAAAATGATTCTGGAGCAGATAGCAAGAGATACAGAAATCCGCGTGACAAATCAGAAAAAGAAGGTTCCCCTCGGAACACTGAAAAAAGCCGCATACAGCATGGAGACAGAGACAGGATTTCCTTTTGAAAAAGCACTGGCAAAAGAAGGTCTCAGTTTCATTTGCGAGGTGAAAAAAGCGTCTCCCTCAAAGGGAATCATTGCAGAGGATTTTCCTTATCTGGATATTGCCAGGGAATATGAGGCAGCTGGGGCAGACGCCATTTCCTGTCTGACAGAGCCGAAATATTTTCTGGGCCGTGACAGCTATCTGAAGGAAATCGCGGAAACTGTAAAGATCCCGGTTCTCAGGAAAGATTTTGTGGTGGAGGAATACCAGATTTATGAGGCAAAGGTCCTGGGAGCCGGCGCTGTGCTCCTAATCTGCGCCCTCATAGAACCGGAGCTTTTAAAGCGTTATATCCAGGTGTGCGACACCCTGGGGCTTTCCGCTTTGGTGGAGGCCCACGACGAGAAGGAAATCTCCCATGCTGTGTGGGCGGGAGCCAGAGTCATTGGCGTAAATAACCGCAACCTGAAAGATTTTAGTGTAGATGTGGGAAACAGCACAAAGCTTCGCGCTCTGGCGCCGAAAGAAGTTCTGTTTGTGGCAGAGAGCGGTATCAAGGGACCTGAGGACATTGCTCGTTTAAAAGAAAATGAAGTGGATGCGGTGCTGATCGGCGAGACACTGATGAAGAGCAGAGACAAGAAAAAAATGCTCTCTTACCTGAAAGGGGAGGGAACATCCGATGGGCAGTAAAGTGAAGATCTGCGGTCTTGTAAGGCCGGAGGATATTGAAACGGCAAATCTGTGCCGGCCGGATTATATCGGATTCGTCTTTGCGGACAGCCGGCGCCGGGTTTCGATAGAGCAGGCGGAGTGTTTGAGAGCAGGACTGGCGGACGGGATTCTGGCAGTCGGCGTCTTTGTAAACGCCCCGGCACAGGAAGCGGCCCGGATCGCCGAAAAGGGAATCATAGATATCATTCAGCTTCATGGAGATGAGGATGAAGCCTATATTCGGACTATAAAAAAATATACCCGGAAACCGGTCATAAAAGCTGTCCGTGTACAGAGCCGAGAACAGATTCTAAAGGCCGAAGAACTGCCCTGTGAATATCTGCTTCTCGATACATATACAAAGGGGCGGTATGGCGGAAGCGGAAAAGGGTTTGACCTGTCCCTGATTCCAAGCCTCAAAAGACCTTTTTTTCTGGCCGGCGGCCTGAATGCTGAAAATGTATCAGGTGCACTGAGAGAAAGCGGCGCGTTTGCCGCAGATGTAAGCAGTGCGGTTGAGACAGGAGGATATAAGGACAGGGAAAAGGTTGAGGCATTTATCCGGGCAGTACGGGAACAGCAGACAGATACCTGCCGCCACTACTCTTTTGCACGGTCAGCGCAGTAAATGCGCAGACCTGACTGAACAGTTACAAAGGATCAATCATATAAGGAAGAGGATGAAGAGATGAGTAAAGGAAGATTTGGTAATTACGGAGGGCAGTACATTCCGGAGACACTTATGAACGCAGTACATGAACTGGAGGAGGCATATGAAAAATACAGCAAAGACCCGGAGTTTAACAGGGAACTGGACGATCTGCTGAAAAATTATGCCGGACGTCCTTCCCTGCTGTATTATGCAGAGAAGATGACAAAAGATCTGGGAGGCGCTAAGATCTATCTGAAGCGGGAGGATTTAAATCACACAGGTTCCCACAAGATCAACAATGTCCTGGGACAGGTGCTCCTTGCCAAAAAGATGGGCAAAACAAGAGTCATCGCTGAGACGGGAGCAGGACAGCACGGGGTTGCCACAGCTACGGCAGCAGTACTTATGGGGCTTGAATGTGAAGTCTTCATGGGACGCGAGGACACGGACCGCCAGGCTTTGAATGTATACCGCATGGAACTTCTGGGGGCGAAGGTACACCCTGTTGACAGCGGCACCGCGACTTTGAAGGATGCGGTAAATGAGACCATGAGGGAATGGACCAGAAGGATGGATGACACCCTGTATGTGCTGGGGTCTGTTATGGGGCCTCACCCCTTCCCCATGATTGTCCGCGATTTCCAGAAAATCATCGGAAAAGAGATCAAGGAGCAGCTGCAGGAAAAGGAAGGCAGACTTCCGGATGCTGTGATCGCCTGTGTGGGCGGCGGCAGCAATGCCATGGGAGCCTTTTATGAATTTATCCGGGAGGAGCAGGTACAGCTTATCGGATGTGAAGCGGCAGGCCTTGGCGTGGATACAGAAAAGCATGCTGCCACCATCGCCAGAGGTTCAGAAGGTGTCTTCCACGGCATGAAATCCCTGTTCTGCCAGGATGCGTACGGACAGATCGCGCCGGTATATTCCATCTCCGCGGGGCTTGATTACCCCGGCATCGGACCGGAACACGCCAATTTGAATGAGACAGGCAGAGCAGAATATGTGCCGATCACAGACGTGGAGGCAGTGGAGGCATTTGAATACCTCTCAAGGACCGAGGGCATTATCCCGGCCATAGAAAGCGCCCATGCAGTGGCATACGCAAGAAAACTGGCACCGACTATGGACAAAGATAAAATCATTGTCGTAAATATTTCCGGCAGAGGCGATAAGGATGTGGCTGCCATAGCACGATACAGAGGAGTGGAGATCTATGAATAAAATACAGCAGGCATTTGAAAACAAAAAGGCATTTATTCCCTTTATCACAGGCGGGGACCCCACGCTTGACGTGACAGAGCAGCTTCTGTACGCCATGGAGGCGGCAGGGGCTGACCTGATCGAGATCGGCATACCGTTTTCCGATCCTACAGCGGAAGGCCCTGTGATCCAGGAGGCCAACGAGAGAGCTCTGAAAGCGGGATGCACCACAGATAAATTGTTTGACATGATACAAAGGGCGAGAAAGAAAGTCACTGTGCCTATCGTATTTCTGACTTACGTGAATCCTATTTTTACATACGGCAAGGAGCGCTTCATGAAAAGATGTGTGGAGTGCGGGATAGACGGCATCATTGTTCCGGATATGCCCTATGAGGAAAGACAGGAGCTGGCACCTGCCTGCGACGCCTACGGGATTGATATCATCCCCCTCATAGCGCCCACGTCAAAGGACCGCATCACCATGATCGCAAAGGCAGCAAAAGGCTATATCTACTGTGTCTCCTCCTTGGGAGTGACCGGGGTGAGAAGTGAGATCAGGACAGACATCGGTGCCATGGTGGAGCTGGTCCGTCAGGCTACGGATGTACCGTGCGCAGTGGGGTTCGGAATATCTACCCCCGAGCAGGCGTATCACATGGCAAAGGTTTCAGACGGAGCCATCGTGGGTTCTGCAATTGTTAAAATTGTGGCAAAATACGGAAAAGATTGTGTGCCTTATGTGGCTCAGTATGTAAAAGAAATGAAGGCGGCAGTGGACCGGGCAAAGGGTTGAAAACAGCGGAGGATGGGCAGTTCCATCCTCCCTTTTTATGCAGAAAAATCCATATGGCGGAACATTACCTGCGCGTATTATGCAAGTCTGACAAAAAACATACACAATAATTAAATATTTCACAAATTCTTGTTGAAAAATTCCCGGAAAAAGGGTACAATTATAATCGGCAGAAATTGGTTTTGTCTTTTAACTCAACAAAGTAAAACCAGGAGGCGATTTCTGCATGAAAGCCGGATTATCACGCAGATTTTTCGTGCAGAATCCAGGTAAATAATAAAAAATGGAGGGCTGATAAATGAGTAATACAGCACAAAGCTTGGCAAGTAAAAGAATTGCTTCTTTACTTGATGAGAACAGTTTTGTTGAAATCGGCGGCTGTGTCACAGCCAGAAACACAGATTTCAACTTATCTGAAAAGGAAACACCGGCAGACGGTGTCATCACCGGTTACGGTGTCATTGACGGCAGCCTGGTGTATGTGTACAGCCAGGATGCTTCCGTTCTGAACGGAACCATCGGTGAAATGCATGCCAAAAAGATTGTCAGACTTTACGACCTGGCAATGAAGACAGGCGCTCCGGTGATCGGACTTGTGGACTGTGCAGGTCTGAGACTGCAGGAAGCTACAGACGCACTGAACGCTTTTGGCGAAATTTACACCAAACAGGTTATGGCGTCAGGTGTGATTCCGCAGATCACAGGTATCTTCGGGACCTGCGGCGGCGGTCTTGCAATCGTTCCGGCTCTTACCGATTTCACCTTCATGGAGGAGAAGAGCGGTAAACTGTTTGTAAACTCCCCCAACGCTTTAGAGGGAAATGAAATTTCCAAATGTGATACATCCAGCGCAAAATACCAGAGCGAAGAGGCTGGCCTGGTAGATGTTCTGGGAAGTGAGGAGGAAATCCTTGCACAGATGAGACTGCTGATATCTATGCTGCCTTCCAACTACGAAGACAATTCTTCCTATGAAGACTGCACTGATGATCTGAACCGTGTATGCCCGGAACTGGAAAACTGTGTTGGTGATACTGCCATTGCTCTTTCCCAGATCGCGGACAACAATGAGTTCTTTGAGGTAAAAGCTGCATACGCAAAAGACATGGTGACAGGCTTCATCCGTCTGAACGGCGCTACTGTGGGCTGCGTTGCCAACAGAAGCGAGGTTTACAACGATGAAGGGGAGAAGACAGAGTCCTTTGACAAGGTTCTCTCTGTGAGAGGATGCAAGAAAGCAGCAGATTTCGTTAAATTCTGTGACGCTTTTGAAATTCCGGTACTGTCTCTGACAAATGTAAAAGGCTACAAAGCTACAAAATGCGCAGAAGCCAACATTGCCAAGGCAGCGGCACAGCTTACTTACGCATTTACAAATGCAACCGTACCGAAGGTGAACATCGTGATCGGTGAAGCGTTCGGAAGTGCATATCTGGCAATGAACAGCAAATCCACAGGAGCGGACATGGTATTTGCATGGCCGGGCGCTCAGATCGGTATGATGGACGCGCGTCTTGCAGCTAAGATCATGTATGCAGACAGCGATGCTGCTACGATCAATGAAAAGGCCGCTGAATATGCTGACTTACAGTCAAGCGCAATGGCTGCTGCCAAGAGAGGTTATGTGGATTCCATCATCGAGGCAGAAGATACAAGAAAATATGTGATTGGTGCTTTTGAAATGTTATTCACAAAGAGAGAAGATCGTCCCAGCAAGAAACACGGCACGGTTTAGGCGAGGTGAATCATATGAAGCAGACATGGAAAAAATTAATTGGTTTAATCCTGATCGGAGTATGCGTCCTGGCTATGACAGCCTGCGGCAGCAGCAAAGACTCCACAGGCGGTTTGAAAAAGCTGGACGATGCCACCGTTGACTCTCTGGTGGAGAGCTTCGGAAGTGTTGTCGGCAACATTGCCAATCTGGATGAGGAGTCCATCGCAAGCCTGATGGAAGGTGACGATGCCTTCAGTGCTTCCGCAGCCAGCGCATGGGACGGAGCCGGAGAAGATCTGGGAACATACGTTGAGACAACCAAGGGCGAGGTGGAGGACAAAGACGGCAGCTATATTCTTACGCTGACCTGTACTTTTGAGAAACGCAGTGCAGACTGCATCTTTACTTTGGACAAAAACGGCAATCCTCTCAGCGTGACTATTGACCCGCAGTACTCAATGGGCGAAAAAATGGCACAGGCAGGACAGAATACACTTCTGGGTGTTGGTACTGTTTTTGTAATGCTTATCTTCCTGTGCTTTGTTATTTCCTTAATGAAATACATTCCGGGCTTTGTAGAGTCCTTTGGCAAGAAGAAAGCTGTTCCGGAAGAGATTCAAGTTCCGGCTGCCCCGGCTGCTCCTGTTATTCCTGAAGCAGCGGAAGAAGAGGTTGTGGATGACGGTGAGCTGATTGCAGTCATTGCAGCGGCGATCGCAGCATCTGAAAATACATCTACAGACAGTTTTGTAGTTCGTTCCATCAGAAAATCAACAAAAAGAAATTGGCAGAGAGCCTAATCACAGGAGGAAATGGTTATGAAATCTTATACAATTACAGTTAATGGCGTTGCATACGATGTAACAGTGGAAGAGGGCGCAGGAAACGCAGCAGCTCCTGCGGCAGCACCGAAGGCTGCTCCAAAAGCGGCACCGAAAGCTGCTCCGGCAGCAAAACCTGCAGCATCTGCAGCAGGCGCAGTGGCAGTTACCGCATCTGTTCCCGGTAAAGTATTCAAAGTGGAAGCAAGTGTGGGACAGGCAGTAAAAGCCGGCGATAACATTGTCATCCTGGAAGCCATGAAAATGGAAATTCCGGTTGTTGCTCCGCAGGACGGTACCATTGCAAGTATTGACGTGGCAGTTGGTGATTCCGTAGAAAACGGCGATACACTGGCATCCATGAACTAGAATTTGCAAGCATTTGTAAATTCCCGACAGCTAAGAGATAAATCTTGCTGATACAATAGAAAGCACACATCGAGAACTTTCTATTGTCACGAATACGAACAATGGGAGGTAATATAATGTCTAACGTTACAGATACACTGTCTAACCTGCTCCACCAGACAGCGTTTTTCAATCTGACATGGGGAAATTACCTTATGATTTTAGTTGCCTTTGTTTTCCTTTTCCTGGCAATTAAAAAAGGATTTGAACCGCTTCTTCTGGTGCCGATTGCTTTCGGTATGCTGTTGGTTAATATCTATCCTGATATTATGGCACAGCCATACACGGATGCAGCAGGAATCGAGCACGCAGGTGGACTTCTTCACTATTTTTATCTGATGGATGAATGGAGTATTCTTCCGTCCCTGATCTTCATGGGTGTTGGTGCCATGACAGACTTTGGCCCGCTGATCGCAAACCCCAAGAGCTTTCTTATGGGTGCGGCAGCACAGCTGGGTATCTACATGGCGTACTTCCTGGCTATCTTCATGGGATTCAACGGAAAGGCAGCAGCAGCTATCTCCATTATCGGCGGTGCTGACGGCCCGACCTCCATCTTCCTGGCAGGTAAACTGGGGCAGACAATGCTCATGGGACCCATTGCGGTGGCGGCATATTCCTATATGTCCCTGGTTCCGATCATCCAGCCGCCGATCATGAAACTTCTCACAACAGAGAAGGAGCGCAAGATCAAAATGGAACAGCTCCGTCCGGTTTCAAAACTGGAAAAGATCCTGTTCCCGATCATCATCACCGTTGTTGTTTGTCTGATTCTTCCTACAACAGCTCCGCTGGTTGGTATGTTAATGCTTGGTAATCTGTTCCGCGAATCAGGTGTTGTAAAACAGCTGAGCGAGACAGCTTCCAATGCCCTTATGTATATTGTAGTTATCTTACTGGGAACTTCCGTAGGTGCTTCCACAAGCGCTGAGGCATTCCTGAAACTGGACACTCTGAAAATCGTCGTATTAGGTCTGGTCGCATTTGCAGTCGGTACGGCAGGCGGTGTGCTCCTCGGTAAGTTAATGTGCAAACTGTCCGGCGGCAAGATCAACCCGTTGATCGGTTCTGCCGGTGTATCTGCTGTTCCTATGGCAGCCCGTGTATCCCAGAAGGTCGGTGCTGAGGCAGACCCCACCAACTTCCTGCTGATGCATGCAATGGGCCCGAACGTTGCAGGTGTTATCGGTACTGCGGTAGCGGCCGGTACCTTCATGGCAATTTTCGGTGTTTAACAGTAAGAAAACATGTTTTAAAAATTTAGGAGGAAATTAAGATGGCAGAGGTAGTAAAAAAACCGATTAAGATTACTGAAACAATCTTACGTGATGCACATCAGTCCCTGATTGCGACCAGAATGTCCACAGAGCAGATGCTGCCCATCGTAGATAAACTGGATAAAGTGGGTTACCACTCCGTAGAATGCTGGGGCGGTGCCACCTTTGACGCGTCCCTTCGTTTCTTAAAAGAAGATCCGTGGGAGAGACTGCGTAAGTTCCGTGACGGTTTCAAGAACACGAAACTGCAGATGCTGTTCCGCGGCCAGAATATTCTGGG
Source organism: Blautia sp. JLR.GB0024 (assembly GCF_037000545.1). NCBI lineage: Bacteria > Bacillati > Bacillota > Clostridia > Lachnospirales > Lachnospiraceae > Blautia > Blautia sp. JLR.GB0024. The sequence continues at coordinate 88,897 of NZ_JBANBF010000007.1, forward strand.
ATACCGTCCTTATGCAGATGACGTGGTAGAGTATTTCGTACAGAAATCCGTTGCAAACGGTATTGATATCATCCGTATTTTTGACTGTCTCAACGATTTAAGAAACCTGCAGACAGCCGTAAAAGCATCCAACAAGGAAAAAGGACATGCACAGGTTGCTCTGTCCTATACCCTGGGCGATGCTTACACCCTGGACTACTGGGTAGATATGGCAAAAAGAGTAGAGGATATGGGTGCGAATTCCATCTGTATCAAGGATATGGCAGGCCTGCTTGTTCCGTACAAGGCAACTGAGTTGGTAACTGCTCTGAAAGCTGCTGTAGATATTCCGATTCAGCTTCACACACACTACACCTCAGGGGTGGCTTCCATGACCTACTTAAAAGCAGTAGAGGCAGGCGTTGACGTAATTGACACCGCTATGTCTCCTTTCGCTCTGGGAACTTCCCAGCCGGCTACAGAGGTTATGGTTGAGACCTTTAAAGGAACACCTTACGATACAGGATTTGACCAGAACCTTCTGGCGGAGATTGCTGACTACTTCCGTCCGATCCGTGACGAAGCACTGGACAGCGGCCTGCTGAATCCCAAGAACCTGGGTGTTAACATTAAGACTCTGCTGTATCAGGTACCGGGCGGTATGCTCTCCAACCTGACCAGCCAGTTAAAAGAACAGCACGCAGAAGACAAATTCTACGATGTTCTGGAAGAAGTGCCGAGAGTGCGTAAGGACCTGGGCGAGCCGCCTCTGGTTACACCGTCCTCACAGATCGTTGGTACACAGGCTGTATTCAACGTGATCATGGGCGAGCGCTACAAAATGGTTACAAAAGAGACAAAAGACGTTCTCAGCGGAAAATACGGTGCTACAGTAAAACCGTTCAATCCTGAAGTACAGAAGAAATGTATCGGTGACACAGAGCCGATCACATGCCGTCCGGCTGATTTGATCCCGGATGAGCTGGATACTTTAAGAAGTGAAATGGCACAGTGGTCCGAGCAGGAAGAGGACGTATTGTCTTATGCATTATTCCCGCAGGTTGCTACCGAGTTCTTCAAGTACAGAGAAGCACAGGAGACGAAGGTAGATCCGAAAGCTGCGGATACAGAGAACGGGGCTTATCCTGTTTAATGTTCAGCATAGAAAGGCGAAGGTGCCGTGACTGACGGTGCCTTTGGCCTTTTTTTCTTTTTTTAGTGAAAAATCTTCGGATTTGTGATATTATAACCCATGTATGGGCAAAAACCGCTCATAAATTACGAAATACCCTACGGGTATGTTTTGAAGAGGGGACAGACATGGGTAATGCGGAAAATTTACTCAGTAAGATGAATAAACAGTACCAGAGCTTCAGCAAGGGGCAGAAAAAACTGGCCACATACATCAATGACAATTACGACAAGGCTGCTTTTCTGACTGCCGCCAGGCTGGGAGAGACCGTCGGAGTCAGTGAGTCTACGGTGGTGCGGTTTGCTATCCATCTGGGGTATAAAGGGTATCCGGAGTTCCAGAAGGCTTTAGAGGAGCTGGTGAGGAATAAGCTGAACTCCATACAGCGGATGGAAGTGACTTACGGCAGGGTTCCCCAGTCGGAGATTCTGGATACGGTGCTGCATTCGGATATTGATAAGATCAAGCTGACAATGGAGCATATAGATCACAGTGCCTTTGAACTGGCTGTGGAGACGATTCTCAAAGCGAAAAGTATTTATATTGTAGGGATACGAAGCTGTGCTCCACTGGCAAGCTTTCTGGGATTTTATTTTAATCTTTTGTTTGATCACGTACATCTGATGCATACGAACAGCTCCAGTGAGCTGTTTGAACAGATGATCCATATCAGCGGGGATGATGTTATCATCGGAATCAGTTTTCCGAGGTATTCCATGCGGACTTTGAAAGCCCTGGAATTCGCCAATAACAGGAGTGCCAAGGTGATCACCCTGACAGACAGTATCCATTCTCCGATGAATTTGTATTCCTCCTGTAACCTGATCGCCAGAAGTGATATGGCTTCTATTGTGGACTCGCTGGTGGCGCCGCTGAGTGTGATCAATGCACTGGTGGTTGCGCTCTGTATGAGAAAGCAGAAGGAAGTGGTGGCAACTTTGGAGGATCTGGAGAAGATTTGGGACGAATATCAGGTTTATAATAATGACGAGATCAATATGGCTGACGGACAGGACATAGAACTGAAAAATCCGGGCGGCATGGAGGATTAGATTACGCGAATAAAGGAGCCCGCAATGGCAAAAATAATCATTATCGGCGGCGGAGCTGCCGGCATGTTCGCATCTGTGTTTCTGGCTGAGAAAGGTCATCAGGTGCATGTGTTTGAAAAAAATGAAAAATTAGGCAAAAAGCTTTTTATTACCGGAAAAGGACGCTGTAATGTCACAAATGACTGTGACCCGGAGACGTTCTTTGAATCCGTGGTATCCAATCCGAAATTTTTGTACAGCGCCTACTATGGGTACACCAGCCAGGATGTGACTGCATTTTTTTCTTCCCTGGGTGTTAAGCTGAAGACGGAAAGGGGAAACAGGGTATTTCCCCTATCGGACCACTCCTCGGATATTATCCGGGCACTGGAGGCCAGGATGCGCGAGGCGGGTGTGAAAGTACATCTGCATGCTGAGGCGGCAGGACTTCTCCTCAAGGACGGCTGCGCTGTGGGAATCAGGCTTTCGGACGGAGCAGAGATTTTGGGAGATAAGGTGATCGTGGCATGCGGAGGATATTCTTATCAGGCCACCGGCTCCACCGGGGACGGCTACCGCTTTGCAGAAGAGGCAGGGCATACGGTTACGGAACTGTTTCCCGCTCTGGTACCTCTGGAGGTCAGGGAGGCTTATGCAGGCCGGATGCAGGGGCTGGCGCTTAAAAATGTCCGTTTTACGGTGAAGGACGAGAAAAAGGTGCTCTATGATGAGTTCGGGGAACTTCTTTTTACACATTTCGGCATCTCCGGACCTTTGGTGCTGACAGCCAGCTCAAAGATCGCGAAAAGGCTGAAAAAGAAAGAGCTGCAGGGATATATTGACGTAAAGGCGGCACTGTCCGAGGAACAGCTCGATGCCAGGATCCTGCGAGATTTTGAAGAGAACAGGAACCGGCAGTTTAAAAACTCCATAGGAGGTCTGTTTCCGGCTAAAATGGAACCTGTTATGCTGGAGCTTTCCGGGATACCTCCGGAAAAGAAAGTCAATGAGATCACCAGGGAGGAGAGGCGGCATTTTGTCTCTCTGATCAAGGCGCTGCCGCTGACCATAACAGGGCTGCGGGATTTTAAGGAAGCGATCATCACCCAGGGCGGTGTGAAGACCGGGGAGATTTCCCCGGGAAGCATGGAGTCAAAAAAAGTTAAGGGTCTTTATTTTATCGGAGAGGTTCTGGACCTGGATGCGGTGACAGGCGGATTCAATCTGCAGATTGCCTGGTCCACGGCATTCGCGGCGGCTTCCTCCATAAATGAGAGTATATAAACAAAGGAGATTTAAAATAAGATGGCATTTAACATTGCGATTGATGGTCCGGCAGGTGCCGGTAAAAGCACCATAGCCAGGGCGCTTGCAAAAAGGCTTTCCTACATCTATGTGGATACAGGGGCCATGTACCGCGCTATGGCGCTTTACTTGCTGAGAGAGGGCATATCCGCAGAGGACAGCGGCAGGATAGAAGAGGCCTGTGAACGTGTGGATATCTCTATTATATATGAGGACAATGTTCAGAAGGTGCTTTTGAACGGAGAGGACGTAAGCAGCCTGATACGCAGCGAGGAGGTTGGGGATATGGCCTCCAGAAGCGCGCAGAACGGCAGAGTCCGGGAGAAGCTGGTAGAGCTGCAGAGACAGCTGGCGGCTAAGACAAATGTGGTGATGGACGGCAGAGACATCGGCACCTGTGTACTGCCCGGGGCAGATGTGAAAATATATCTGACGGCCAGTGTCCACACAAGGGCGGTAAGGCGTTATAAAGAATATCTGGAAAAGGGTATGGAAGCGGATCTGGCTCAGATTGAAGAAGATATCGAGAAGCGGGATCATCAGGATATGAACCGGGAGATCTCGCCGCTTAAGAAGGCAGAGGACGCGGTCCTTCTGGATTCTTCTGATATGACAATTGAGGAAGTTTTGGATGCCATGACCGCTGTCTGTGAAAAGAAAAAGAGCTGAAGGAGCTGGGAATGGAAGTAAAAACAGCGAAAAGCGCCGGCTTCTGTTTTGGTGTGAAGCGGGCAGTGGAAAAAGCATATGAGGTTGCCGGGGAGAAAAAATCCGGTGTGTATACCTATGGGTCTATCATTCACAATGAAGAAGTGGTGGGAGATCTGGAAAAGAGAGGCGTCTCGGTTCTGAACAGTGAAGAGGAGCTTAAGGCCCTCTCCGAAGGAACTGTTATCATCCGATCCCATGGAGTGCCGAGAAGGATTTACGAGGTACTCAGGGAAAAAGGACTGGACTATGTGGATGTGACCTGTCCCTTTGTGCTGAAGATCCACAGGATCGTGGAGCGGGAAAGCCGTGCAGGACGTCATATTGTCATCATCGGAAATAAAGACCACCCTGAGGTGGAAGCGACGCGGGGCTGGTGTGAAGGTCCTTCCACGGTCATTGAAACAAGGGAAGAGGCCGAAAAATTCCTTCTGGAAAGCCATGAAAAGGTATGTATTGTATCGCAGACGACATTTAATTACAAGAATTTTCAAGAACTAGTTGAAATTTTAGCCAAAAAGAGGTATGATAGACTTGTTTTAAATACGATTTGCAATGCAACCAATGAGCGACAGGCAGAAGCGGCAGAGATTGCAAAGACAGTAGACGCCATGATTGTCATAGGAGGCAAACATAGTTCGAACACCCAAAAGCTGTTCGAGATATGTAAAGGCGTATGTAAAAACACATACTATATACAGACACTTGCTGACTTGGATTCTGATAGTTTTCGATCCATTCAATGTGTAGGTATTACAGCAGGGGCTTCAACCCCAAATAAAATAATTGAGGAGGTTTCAAAACATGTCAGAATTAAGTTTTGAACAGATGTTAGACGAATCATTTAAGACAATCAGAAATGGGGAGGTAGTCGAAGGTACTGTCATCGGTGTTAAAGAAGATGAGATTATCCTGAACATTGGCTATAAAGCAGATGGTATCATCACAAGAAACGAATATTCCAACGATTCTAATCTTGACCTGACTACAGTAGTTTCCGTAGGAGACACCATGGAGGCAAAGGTTCTGAAAGTCAACGACGGCGAAGGACAGGTTCTCTTGACATACAAGAGACTGGCAGCTGAGAAAGGCAATAAGAGACTGGAGGAAGCTTTTGAAAATAAAGAAGTCCTGACAGCAAAAGTAACACAGGTTCTGGACGGCGGTTTAAGTGTTGTCTTAGATGAGGCAAGAGTGTTCATTCCGGCAAGTCTGGTATCCGATTCTTATGAAAAAGACCTGACAAAATATCAGGATCAGGAAATTGACTTTGTGATCACAGAGTTCAACCCGAGAAGACGCCGTATCATCGGTGACCGCAAACAGCTTCTGATGGCTAAAAAAGCTGAGATGCAGAAAGAGCTGTTCGAGAGAATCCATCCGGGTGATGTGGTTGAGGGAACAATCAAAAACGTAACAGATTTCGGTGCTTTCATTGATTTAGGCGGAGCTGACGGCCTGCTTCACATCTCTGAGATGTCCTGGGGCAGAGTGGAGAACCCGAAAAAGGTATTCAAAGCCGGTGAGCCGATCAAAGTGCTGATCAAAGATATCAACGGTGATAAGATCGCCCTGAGCCTGAAATTCGAGGATCAGAACCCATGGCTGGATGCAGCAGAAAAATACGCTGCAGGCAACATCGTGGAAGGCAGAATCGCACGTATGACAGATTTCGGTGCATTCATTGAGCTGGAGCCCGGTGTAGATGCTTTACTGCATGTATCCCAGATTTCCAGAGCACACGTGGACAAACCGTCTGATGTATTATCCGTAGGACAGATCGTTACAGCAAAAGTTGTAGACTTCAACGGAGAAGAGAAAAAGATCAGCCTGAGTATGAAAGCTCTGGAGCCGGCTTCTGAAGACAGAGAAGAAGCTGCTTACGACACAGAGGAATAAGAAACAGAAATAAAAAAGGCGGGAGTGCTGTGCGCATTCTCTGCCCTGTAACATAAAAGGCCGGCAGCGAAGCACATTCGCTGCCGGCCTTATTTCCCTTTTTATCAGACACGTATCTGGCTTTTCAGATATTCAGACAGAAAAGAAATCTGCATTTCCGGATTTCTGAGAAAGCTGTCTGTCCACTGGATATAGCAGTCGCCAGATTCATAGGAGGATTTTAAAAGAGGGATTTGGGGAGCGCCGAAAGCCCGGAGAAAATAACCGCTCACCCTTTTGCAGCAGTTGGAGGCTTTGGCTTTTTCCCGGCAGGCCGGGTCCACGTATACGCCCACACTTTTGTGGACTGCTTCATCTTCCAGTGGAAGATAGTAATAATTCTTATAGTCAGGATAATAATATTTTAAAGTGCCTTCCAAAAGAGGCATTTTCATTTTGCAGCAGTCCTTTTCCAGAGTAACATAAGCGCAGGGCAGTGAAAAAGAGAGGCGGGTGGGAAAGGAGAGGGGAAGCTGCACAGTAAAGAGGACTTCCTGAAGGAGGCTTCCGTCCATGTCCCTGTCTGTCACTGCCGTTATATCCCGCATCCGGAAGTTCCCCCTGAAAAGGGCCAGAAGGGCGCCGAAGGCTAAAAGGCAGCCCATGCCCTCCACGTCATCATGATTGTGAAGGAACAGGAGGTTTAAAAGTGTCTCCCCGCCTGTTTTGGCATAGGTGCGGTAGACCTTGATCAGTTCCTTTCCGTCCATTGCGTCCTGCCGTCTGTACCCTGCCAGCGGCTCTAAGGATTTCTGGCGGAAATTTTCGGTCTGCAGGATCGTGCGCAGGGGGCGGAGTGTCCGGTACAGATCCACAGACACAGCGTCTTTGAAGGGCGATGTAAGCCGGTAGCTTTGATATTTGTGCTGCAGGTAGGGAATATCAAAGGTGCTGCCGTTAAAGTGCAGGAAACAGCGTTTCCGGGCGCACAGAGACTGAAAGGCTTCCAGCACGGCGTATTCCTCCTTCTCATTCTCCTTTTGGGCGAGAAACTGTATCATTTCCCATTTCCCGTCTGTACAAAGAGCAGCACCGATCAGATACACCCGGCTGTTTCTATGGCTCAGACCGGTGGTCTCAATATCAAAAAATAAAATGTCATCTTCTTCAATATCTGCGGGAAGAAAGAGTTTAGCACTTTCTGGCAGAAATTGATAATTAAATATCTTGTTTGTTAGCATTTTAACAATAACCTTTCTGATTGTATCAAAAATAATACGAAAAATAGCCAAATCATTGTAGCAGTTTTTTGAAAATAATGTTATATTATATAAAGACGTAATAAATACCCAATGGGGCATCTCTGACTTATGTATAGCAAATATGCCCCTGAAGGGACATAAGAAGGAGGCGTCTATGGATTTTAAAGTTGCAGGAATCTCTCTGTATTATATCATAAACTGGTTTTTTATCTATAGTTTTTTAGGATGGGTGTGGGAATCCTGTTACGTTTCTGTAAAATCAAAAAAACCTGTGAACAGAGGCTTTATCAACGGTCCGTTCTGTACCATTTACGGGTTCGGCGCTGTCAGCGTCTATCTGATTCTGAAAGACTTTGATCAGAATCTTCTGGTGCTCTACATAGGAGGCGTGGTGGTTGCCACTGTGCTGGAATATATAACCGGATGGCTCATGGAGACGATCTTCCATACCAGATGGTGGGATTACAGCAAAAAAAAGTGCAACCTGCACGGGTATATCTGTCTCGGTTCTTCCCTTGCCTGGGGTGTCTTCACCGTTCTGCTCTTTGAGGTGTTCCATCCTTTTGTGGAATGGCTGACCAATCTTTACCCTGTTTCCATCGGAAAGATTGCCGTGAGCGTTGTGGCGGTTCTGTACAGTGCGGATTTTGTTACCTCCGCAGTGGCAGCATTCGGCATCAGCAAGAAATTAGCAAAACTGGAGGATATGATGGAGGAGCTGACCGCATACCTGCAGACTACAAAACTATATGAGACAAAAGAAGAAATCAGCGACAGACTGGAAGAAATCAGAGCTTTCAACCTGGCCGAGGCTGCGGAAAAAATCGGTACAAAGAAAGCGGAGTTCTCAAAACTGTTGGAGGAGCGCTTTTCTCTTTCTGAAAACTATCTGGAAAAGAAAGCGGAGCTTGAGAGACGTATGGATGAATTCTCAGAAAAATACTTATCTGCAAGGAAAAAATCCAACATTGTCGGAAAACGTATGATCCATGCTTATCCTGGACTGCGTGCAGAGTTCCGGCGCTATAAAGAAAGAAAAGCCAAAAAACATTAACTGGCTTCTTAATTATTCAATTAAAGGAGGGACTACACATGGCGTTTTTAACCTTTAAGGGCGGCGTACACCCTTATGATGGAAAAGAACTGTCAAAAGACAAGCCTATCACGGATTACCTGCCGAAACAAGAGCTGGTCTATCCGCTATCACAGCACATAGGCGCACCTGCAAAGGCCATTGTGGCAAAAGGTGACCATGTACTGGCCGGGCAGAAAATTGCTGAGACGGGAGGTTTTGTTTCCTCACCCATTCACGCATCCGTTTCCGGTACCGTAACTGCAGTTGGCAAAGTGCGGAACAATATGGGGAACATGGTGGATGCTGTTACTGTGGAGAATGACGGGAAATACGAGAGTATTGAAATGCAGAAAGTGGACTCTCTGGATGCACTTTCCAAAGAGGAGATCATCAAAAGGATTCAGGACGGCGGTGTTGTAGGTATGGGAGGAGCTGGTTTCCCTACCCATGTGAAGCTGTCTCCGAAGGAACCGGACAAAATTGAGTATGTTCTGGTAAACGGAGCGGAATGTGAGCCGTATCTGACCTCAGATTACCGCAGGATGATGGAACAGCCTGAACTGGTAGTGGGAGGGCTGAAATGCATGCTGAAGCTTTTTGACAATGCAAAGGGATGTATCTGCATTGAGGACAACAAACCGGATTGTGTCGCAAAGATGACAGAGATCGTAAAGGATGAGCCGCGCATAGAGGTAAAGACCCTCAAGACAAAATACCCTCAGGGCGCTGAGCGCTGTCTGATCAATGCCGTCACGGAGCGGGAGCTGAATTCATCCATGCTTCCTGCGGACGTGGGCTGCGTGGTGGACAATGTGGATACGGTCTGCGCCATCTGCAGGGCTGTCATGGAGGGACGCCCCGTAATAGAGAAGATCGTCACTGTGACAGGGGACGGTATTGCAAATCCCCAGAACTTCCGGGTAAAGACCGGCACCAGTTTCGCGGAACTGATCGAGGCAGCCGGGGGCTTTAAAGGCTCTGTGGAGAAAGTGATCTCCGGCGGCCCCATGATGGGCTTTGCCATGTTTGATTACCATGTGCCCATTGTGAAGACTTCATCTGCCATTCTGTGTCTGACAAAAGACGTGGTGGCAGCCAATGAGGAGTCGGCCTGTATCAACTGCGGGCGCTGCGTCAGCGGATGTCCCGCAAGGCTTGTTCCGTCCCGTCTGGCAACATATGCCGAGGAGGGACAGGAAGAACTTTTTGTGAAATTCAATGGTATGGAGTGTGTGGAGTGCGGATGCTGCAGTTTTGTCTGTCCGGCAAAGAGGCCTCTGACCCAGTCTGTCCGGTCCATGAGAAAAATGGTTCTTGCCAACAGGAAAAAGCCAAAGTAGGAGGAGAATAACATGAGTGACTTATTACATATTTCATCTTCGCCTCATGTGCGGTCGAAGGTGAGCACCAGCGGCATTATGGGCACGGTACTGCTCGCGCTGCTGCCGGCAGCTTTATTTGGTATCTATAATTTCGGGCCTCACGCGCTTCTGCTGATTCTCATATCCATGGCGACCTGCGTGGCTACAGAGGCCGTGTATGAACACTTCATGCACAAAAAACTGACGATCAAAGACTACAGCGCGGCTGTGACCGGCCTTCTTCTGGCCCTGAACCTGCCGCCGTCCGCACCCTGGTGGATTCCGGTCATCGGCGGTGTGTTTGCTGTCTTAGTGGTAAAACAGCTCTTCGGCGGACTGGGACAGAACTTTATGAACCCGGCTCTGGCGGCAAGATGCTTCCTTTTGATCTCTTTTACAGGCAGGATGACAAACTTTGCCGTACCTGAAAGTGCCTGGGGAAATGTGGTGGATACCGTGTCAGGTGCTACCCCTCTGGCAGCTTTAAAGGCAGGGGAGAGTGTTGATATCATGAGCCTGTTTCTGGGCAATGTACAGGGAACCATTGGTGAGACTTCTGCCCTGGCTATTTTGGTCGGCGCGGCCATTCTGCTGGGAACAAAAGTGATTGACTGCAGGATCCCGCTCACCTATATCGGTACCTTTGCCGTATTTGTGCTGCTGTTCGGCGGACACGGCTTTGATATTAACTATCTTGCAGCCCATCTCTTCGGCGGCGGTCTGATGCTGGGTGCCTGGTTCATGGCAACGGATTACGTGACCACACCGATCACGAAAAAGGGACAGTTGGTGTACGGTGTCTGTCTCGGCGTATTTACCGGACTTTTCCGTATTTTCGGCGGTTCAGCGGAAGGTGTTTCCTACGCCATCATTTTCTGCAACCTTCTGGTGCCTCTCATTGAGCGTGTCACCATGCCGGTTGCATTCGGAAAAGGAGGTAAGAAAGCATGAAAAAGAACACGATTTTAAAAGATACGCTGATTCTTACCGTCATAACCCTGATTTCCGGCCTGCTTTTGGGTCTGGTCTATCAGATCACAATAGATCCGATCGCTGAGCAGAAGGAGAAGGAAAAACAGGAGGCTTATATGGCTGTTTTTGCGGACGCAGACTCCTTTGAGCTGTGTGTTCCGGCGGAAGATGCGGATCTGGCAGCTTATCTGTCAGAGAACGGCTACACAGCCCAGACAGTCAACGAAGTGATGAAAGCTCTGGACGCACAGGGCGAAGTGCTGGGATATGCCATCAATATGACCACATCCGAAGGATACGGCGGAGATATTACCTTTTCCATGGGAATCCAGAATGACGGCACCATGAACGGGATTGAAATCCTGGAGATCGGCGAGACTGCCGGCCTTGGCATGAATGCTCAGAAAGATGATTTCAAGAATCAGTTTAAAGATAAAAAAGTCGATAAATTTGAAGTGACCAAAACCGGATCGCAGTCAGACAGCCAGATTGATGCCTTAAGCGGCGCAACCATCACATCCAAGGCTATGACAGGCGGCGTCAATGCCGGTCTGTGTGCATTCCAGTATGTAGTAGAGGAGGCTAAATAGGATGAGAGAAAATTCACCTGCGGAGCGTTTATATAACGGTATCATCAAAGAAAATCCTACCTTTGTCCTGGTACTGGGTATGTGTCCGACTCTGGCAGTTACAACGGCAGCCATCAATGGTATCGGCATGGGCCTTACCACTACCGTGGTGCTCATGATGTCCAATCTGTTCATTTCCCTTCTTCGGAATATCATTCCGGATAAGGTGCGTATGCCCGCTTACATTGTGATCGTGGCATCCTTTGTTACTGTGGTACAGCTTTTGCTGGAAGGATTCATCCCTTCCCTCTATGATTCCCTGGGAATCTATATTCCCCTTATCGTAGTAAACTGTATCATTCTGGGAAGAGCGGAATCTTTCGCTTCCAAGAATACTCCTGTGGCTTCCATCTTCGACGGTATCGGCATGGGTCTTGGCTTTACCCTTTCCATTACCATCCTGGCAGCTTTCCGTGAACTGATCGGTGCGGGAACCGTGTTCGGATTCCAGGTTATGCCGGGCGCTTATGAGCCGGCAACGATTTTCATCCTGGCACCGGGAGCCTTTTTCGTACTGGCATTTCTGGCAGCCCTGCGCGCCAGAATACAGGATAAGAAGCCAAAAGAAGAACAGCATCCTGTACACTGTATGGAAGGCGGCTGTGCAACCTGCGGCAACAAATCCTGCAGCGGCAAATTTTACGACAACACGGAGAAGAAATAGGAGGATAGGAGCATGAAAGAATTATTGATTATTGCGGTCGGCGCTGCAGTAGTAAACAACGTTGTGCTGAGCCAATTCCTGGGATTGTGTCCGTTCTTCGGCGTTTCCAAGAAAATTGAGACCGCAGCGGGTATGGGCGGAGCAGTTGTCTTTGTTATCACGCTGTCCTCCCTGGTCACCAGTCTGATTTATAAGTATCTGCTGGCAAATCCACATGTGAATATGCAGTTCCTGCAGACCATTGTCTTTATTCTGGTCATTGCAGCCCTGGTACAGTTCGTGGAGATGTTCCTGAAAAAGTCCATGCAGGCCCTTTATCAGAGTCTGGGTGTGTATCTGCCTTTGATCACCACCAACTGCGCGGTTCTCGGCGTAGCGGTCATCAATGTGCAGAAGGAGTACAATGTGCTTCAGAGTACCGTAAATGGTTTTGCCACAGCCGTTGGCTTCACCATCTCCATTGTACTTATGGCGGGTCTGCGTGAGAAGATGGAATACAATGATATTCCGAAATATTTCCAGGGATTTCCCATGGTACTGTTGACAGCCGGTCTGATGGCCATTGCTTTCTTTGGCTTCTCCGGCATAATCTAAGGAGGCGCGAGATATGGTTACAGGAATTGTAATTGCGGCGGTTTTGGTAGGCGGCGTAGGCCTCTTTATCGGAGTGTTCCTGGGAGTAGCAGGAAAGAAATTTGCCGTAGAAGTAGATGAAAAAGAAATATTAGTCAGGGAAGAGCTTCCGGGCAACAACTGCGGCGGCTGCGGATATCCGGGCTGCGACGGCCTTGCGGCAGCGATCGCAAAAGGCGAGGCGCCTGTGAATGCCTGTCCCGTAGGCGGTGCGCCTGTGGCAGCCAAGATCGGTGCAGTCATGGGAGAAGAAGTGGGAGAGACAGTGCGCATGACTGCATTCGTAAAATGTGCCGGTGACTGTGAAAAGACAACGGAATTATACGAATATACAGGAGTTTCGGATTGTAAGATGATCTCCCAGATGCAGAACGGCGGAGCAAAATCCTGCAGCTTTGGCTGTCTGGGCTCTGGTAGCTGTGTCAAGGTTTGTCCTTTTGACGCGATACATATAGTAAACGGCATTGCTCTTGTGGACAAGGAAAAATGTAAAGCCTGCGGAAAATGCGTGGCAGCCTGTCCAAGACATCTGATCGAGCTGATCCCTTATGAGCAGAAGCACGCGGTTGCCTGCAGCTCAAAAGAAAAAGGAAAAGCAGTCATGAATGCCTGCAAGGTGGGCTGTATCGCCTGCAAAAAATGTGAGCGAGAATGTCCGGCACAGGCCATCACCATTGAGGACAATCTGGCGCACATTGATTCTGAAAAATGCACCAACTGCGGCAAGTGTCAGGAAACCTGCCCAAGAAAGATTATCTGCTGATGAATAAGAAACAAATATTTATTTTCATATGTCTGACTGCAGTCTGCCTTTTGGTGGGCGGCTGCGGTCAGAAAAAAAAGGACATGGTGTCAAAAAAGGGATTCTTTTTTGACACCATGATTTCTGTTTCCATCCTTTGTGAGGAGCAGGAGCAGCATGTGCTGGATGAGGCATTTGCCAAATGTGCTGAATATGAGGATATATTCAGCCGGACAAAAGAAAACAGTGAGCTTTACCGTCTGAATCACAGAACAGAGAGCGAGGCAGTGGTGTCCGAGGATTTATATGCGCTGCTCTCCTGTGCGAAGGAGTATTATGAGGTGACAGGCGGAAGATTTGATATCTCAGTGGCGCCGCTGTCGGATCTGTGGGATTTTAAAAATGAAGATCCAAAGGTTCCCGCTGAGGAGGAGATAAAAAAGACACTTGAAAAAGTGGGGTATTCCCGGGTGCATCTGGAAGCAGGGGATAAAGTGAAATTTGATGATCCGAATACCATGCTGGATTTGGGCGCGCTGGCCAAGGGGTATATTGCGGACAGGCTGAAGGAGTATCTGGTATCAGAGGGAATCGAGAGCGGGTATATCAATCTGGGGGGGAATGTGCTGACCATCGGGGAAAAAGAGGATGGGAGTCCCTGGGAGATTGGGATACAGAAGCCGTTTGCCGAGAGGAATGAGATTGTGGCTTATGTGGATGCGGCGGGGAGTTCCGTGGTGTCGTCAGGGATTTATGAGAGGTACTTTGAAGCTGACGGAGAGTTGTATTACCATGTGCTGGACCCGGAAACAGGATATCCGGTGGAGACGGATCTGGCGCAGGTGACGATTTTGTCAAAGAGTTCGCTTGAGGGGGATGCGCTTAGTACCAGTTGTCTGATACTTGGGTATGAGAAAGGGAGGAAATTGATTGAGAATACGGCGGGGGTTGAGGCTGTGTTTGTGAGGAAAGATGGGAAGGTGGAGGCTACGGATGGGGTGGAGCTTAAAGGGGATGGAAAAGACTGACACCCCGCCCTCCCCGTCTTATCCCGTCCACATTGCCACCAAAATCCCCCTCTTGCGAACGTATATTTGCATTTTGGTTCTTCTTATGTTAGAATGTTAAAATGAAAATGAAAAAAAGAGATATAGGACTGATTGGCATTGTATTGCTGATCGCTTTTTTATGCTGGTTTATTCCCTATGTACGGGGGCAGTTTACATATGAAAAGGCACAGCTTCGTATTACCGTGGACGGGGAAGAGTATGGGGTGTATTCGCTGGAGGAAGACCGGGTCATCCGTATAGGGGATACGAATGTGTGTGAGATAAAGGATGGGTATGTGACGATGACGGAGGCGGACTGTCCGGATCATCTCTGTATGAAGCAGAAGAGGATTTCAAAGACCGGCGGTACGATTGTCTGTCTGCCTAACCGGGTAGTGCTGGAGATTGTAAGCAGGGAGTCCTCGGAGGGGCCGGATGTGGTGGCGTCATAGAGAGAGGAAAAGATTCAAGGGCAGCGGTGTAAGACTGTTGAGGATGCAGGGAGATAAGGATATGAAGAAGACAGCGTATATGGGGCTGTTTGCAGCGGTTGCCATTATATTCGGGTATGTGGAGACCCTGCTGCCGGTTTTTGCGGGCATTCCCGGGATTAAGCTGGGGCTGGCAAATCTGGTCACTGTGATTCTGCTGTACCTTTTCGGATGGAGAGAGGCGGCAGTTGTCTCTTTTATCAGAATACTGGTGATTGGGTTTATGTTTGGAAATCTGTTTTCCATATTGTTCAGTCTGGCAGGGGCGGGGCTGAGCCTGCTGGTCATGGTGCTCTTGAAAAAGAACGGCGGTTTTTCCGTGGCAGGTGTGAGTATTGCCGGCGGTGTGACACACAATATCGGACAGATTCTGATCGCAGTCTGCGTGGTGGAGAATGTGAATCTTTTTTACTATCTTCCTGTACTTCTCATAGCAGGGCTTCTGACCGGACTGCTGATTGGTATTCTGTCCGGTGAGATTATGAAACGAATACCTGGAAAGGACTTGACATGATTGCATACTTAAAAGGCGAAGTGGTTGAAATAGAAGAGGAAAAACTGATTCTGGAGTGCGGAAATATAGGATATAATGTCTCCATGCCCGCCTCTGCCCTGGACGGCACCCTGCGTCCGGGACAGGAAGTGAAAATACATACACATCTCCATGTGCGGGAGGATGCCATGCAGTTGTATGGCTTTCTCACGCGGGATGATCTGAAAATGTTCCGGATGCTTCTTGGTGTCAGCGGGATCGGGCCGAAGGCGGCTCTTGGGATTCTCTCCGGGCTGTCCGCAGATGAGCTGCGTTTTGCAGTGCTTTCGGATGATGTGAAGACGATTTCCAGAGCGCCCGGTGTGGGGAAGAAGACAGCGCAGAAGATGATCCTGGAGCTGAAGGACAAGCTGGACTTACAAGAGGCGTTTGATACGAAGACCATGCATGTGCAGGAAGCCTCCCAGACGGAGACCGGGGACCTTGTGGATGCCAAAAAGGAAGCTGTGCAGGCCCTCACCGCGCTTGGGTATTCCGGCAGCGAGGCTTTGCGGGCTGTGAAGCAGGTGGATGTGACTTCCCACATGAACGTGGAGGAGATACTGAAACTGGCATTGAAAAAAATGAATTTTTAGCGGGATGAGAGCATGGATAAAAAAAGAGTGATTACCACAGACGTAATAGAAGAAGACTTGAAAATAGAGGGAAATCTGCGCCCGCAGTACCTGGATGACTATATCGGCCAGGAGAAGGCAAAGAATAACCTGAAGGTATACATAGAAGCTGCTAAACAGAGAAATGATGCGCTGGACCATGTGCTGTTCTACGGCCCTCCGGGACTGGGCAAGACCACACTGGCAGGTATCATAGCTAATGAGCTGGGTGTACATATGAAAGTGACCAGCGGTCCGGCCATTGAAAAGCCCGGGGAGATGGCGGCAATCCTCAATAACCTGCAGGAGCATGATGTGCTTTTTGTAGATGAGATCCACAGGCTGAACCGACAGGTGGAAGAAGTGCTCTATCCGGCCATGGAGGACTATGCCATTGACATTATGATAGGAAAGGGCACGGCTGCCCGTTCCATCCGTCTGGACCTTCCGAAATTTACTTTGGTGGGGGCCACCACCAGGGCAGGTCTTCTGACTGCGCCTCTTCGTGACCGGTTCGGGGTGGTACATC
The DNA here is from genome assembly GCF_037000545.1 of Blautia sp. JLR.GB0024. Classification (NCBI taxonomy): domain Bacteria; kingdom Bacillati; phylum Bacillota; class Clostridia; order Lachnospirales; family Lachnospiraceae; genus Blautia; species Blautia sp. JLR.GB0024. Next base: position 105,543 of record NZ_JBANBF010000007.1, read on the forward strand.
ACCTGGAATTTTACACGGAAGAGGAGTTGAAGACCATTATACTGCATTCTGCAAATGTGCTTGGAGTGGAGATTGACGAGGAGGGGGCCTGGGAGATGGCAAAACGTTCCCGTGGGACCCCGAGGCTTGCAAACCGGCTTTTAAAGAGAGTCAGAGACTTTGCCCAGGTGCGGTATGACGGGAAGATCACAAAAGAGGTTGCTGATTTTGCCATGGACCTTCTGGAGGTGGACAGATATGGGCTTGACCAGACAGACCGGCTTCTGCTCACCACTGTGATTCAGCGTTTTTCCGGCGGACCTGTGGGTCTGGATACTCTTGCCGCGGCTATCGGTGAGGATTCCGGCACCATTGAGGACGTCTACGAACCTTATCTGATCAAGAATGGATTTCTGCTCCGTACCCCCAGAGGAAGGGTGGCAAGCGAGCTGGCATACCACCATTTGGGGCTGAATCAGACAGGGGAATGAGAAAAAGGTTGTTTTTCTGCATATTTCGATTATAATAGACAGTGGAAATAAAATGCAGATGATGGAAAGGGCGCTTTGCGGACTTTCTGTTGTCATGAATGAAAATCGGGAGGAGCCCTTGAATGGCAGTAAAGAATACTACACAGGTTTTAATCGGAGGCAAGATTATTACCCTGAGCGGATATGAAAGTGAAGAATACCTGCAGAAGGTTGCATCTTATATGAATAATAAAATGACGGAACTGGGACAGCTCCCAGGTTACAGCCGTCAGTCCGTGGAGACAAAACACACACTTTTGAGCCTGAATGTGGCAGATGATTACTTTAAGGCCAAACGTCAGGCGGAGATTTTCGAGGAGGACCTGGAGGCAAAGGACAGAGAAATGTATGATCTGAAGCATGACCTGATCACCAGCCAGGTACAGCTTGAGAATGCCAGAAAAGACGTGGCGCTGAAGAATGAGCAGATGGATAAGCTGCAGAACAGAATAGAGGAACTGGAAAAAGAACTGGAAGAATTTTTAAAACAATAGTGAGCATGCTTAAAACTTCCGGAACACAGAATGATAGGGCGCGCTTCGGACAGAAGTAACACGCCCTTTTTCTATCAACAGGAATTTTGGAGGAGACAGATTATGAGAGCAGAACTGCTGGCACCTGCCGGTTCTTATGAGGGGCTTCGTGCCGCTGTCCAAGCGGGGGCGGATGCGGTCTATATTGGAGGTCAGATGTTCGGGGCCAGGGCGTACGCCAACAACCCGGACACAGACGAACTGCTTGAAGCCATTGATTTTACCCACCTGCACGGAAAGAAAATATATATGACCGTGAATACTCTGCTTAAAAACAGAGAGCTGGAAGAACAGTTGTACACCTATCTGGCTCCTTATTATGAACAGGGCGTGGACGCTGTCATTGTACAGGACTATGGCGTTCTCTCTTTTATCAGAAGGGAATTTCCCGGGCTGCCCATCCATGTGAGTACCCAGATGGCGGTGACCGGACCGAAGGGGGCAGCTCTTATGAAGGAGGCAGGGGCATCCAGAATCGTGACTGCCCGTGAGCTGTCCCTTCAGGAGATTCGTGAGATCTATCAGGAGACGGGGATGGAGATCGAGAGCTTTATTCACGGCGCACTCTGTTACTCCTATTCCGGTATGTGCCTGTTCTCCAGTATGCTGGGAGGAAGAAGCGGCAACAGGGGAAGATGTGCACAGCCCTGCAGGCTTCCCTATGAAGTGTACGACGGAGAGAAAAGGCTGGGAAGTAAGAAGGAGGAATATCCTCTGAGTCCAAAAGATATGTGCACCATTGACATTCTGCCGGAGATCTTGGACGCGGGAGTCTATTCCCTGAAAATAGAGGGGCGCATGAAAAAGCCGGAATATGCGGCAGGCGTCACAAGGATTTACCGAAAATATATGGATCTGTATAAAGAGAACCCCAAAAGCTTTCGTGTCCTGGACAGCGACAGGCAGGAGCTTTTAAAGTTATACCAGAGAGATGGGTTCAACGAGGGCTATTATAAACAGCACAATGGCAGAAATATGATGGCTGTGCAGAATCTAAAGGCCAGGGACAGCCGGGAAAAGGGACCGGGAAAACGGGATGAAGACTTATTTTCGCAATTGAAAGTTCAATATGTTGACAAGAAATTGCAAGAAAAAATTTACGGAAATGTAATCCTCTTTTGCGGCAGCCCTGCTATACTGGATTTGGAGTACGGAAACCGCCACGTACAGGTGGAAGGGGAAACCGTACAGGAAGCCAGGAAGCAGCCCCTTGACGCAGAACGGGTGAAAAAGCAGATGGAGAAGACAGGGAACACCCCGTTTGTATTTGAACACCTGGATGTGCAGACAGATGAGCAGGGATTTCTGCCCATGCAGAGTCTGAATGAATTGCGTAGAAAAGGCCTGGAAGCGCTGGAAAAAGAGTGCCTGCAGCCCTTCAGACGCGTGCTGGATGTACGGAGGATGGATGGCGGGGAGAAGAAAACATCCCCAAAACCGGAAAAAAGCAGGGGTTCCAAAAAGTTTTACGTGTCTGTGGAGACATGGGAACAAATGGAGGAGGCCTTGAGACGGCCGGAAGTGGATGGTATTTACTGCAGCATATCCATGTTCTGGGGCGATAGTTTTGAGGAAAAGACCAGGTATGCCGTGGAGTATATAAAGGAATTCGGCAAGGAGTGTTATCTGGCATTTCCCTATATCCAGAGAGAGAAAAATCTGGAGAGCAAAGAGGCAGAACTTATGAATCTGGCGGGGTGTCTGGATGGGTTCCTGGTGCGGAATCTGGAAGAGCTGGGGTATGTAAAGAGTCTGGGACTTGCAGAGAAAGCGGTGTGTGATCACTCTTTATATGCGTTTAATGACGCGTCAAAAGCTTTTCTGGAAGACCGGGGTGTGCTGCGCACCACGGTTCCTTTGGAGCAGAACGGCGGGGAGATACGCCGCAGAGATAATGCGGGCAGCGAGTGGATTGTCTACGGGTATTACCCTATGATGATATCTGCCCAGTGTCTGAAGAAGACATATAACGCCTGTGATAAAAAGAGCGGAACTGTGCGGCTGAAAGACAGGTACGGGAATTATTTTACCGCCCAGTGCGTGTGTGATTTCTGTTATAATGTGATTTACAACAGCGTTCCCACAGGTCTTTTAAAGGAGGCAGAGCAGATAAAAGCCTTATCTGTTTCGGCATTCCGTATGAACTTTACGATAGAAGGGAAAGCTGAAACTGGAAGACTGCTCGATTTGTTTCTGGATGTTTACAAGAAAAATAAAGACGTGCCGGATCAGGTGCCTGAATTTACAAAAGGGCATTTTAAACGGGGCGTGGAGTAGGTGAAGATTTGATTAATTTAATTGTAGAACTTTCAAAATATCTGCTGCTTATACTGGCGGCTCTCTATACGCTGGAGAGTTTCAGTGTGTTTAAATACAAGGCTGAGGATGATAAGCGGTATATTTTAAGAAAACAGCTTATTGTGATCTTCTTTATGGATTTTGTGGCTTTTCTTGTTATTTTCCTGAAGACGGAGAAGATGGAGGTCATATATTTCTTTGGAGCACAGCTTTTGTATTTTATTGTGGTTCAGGTACTTTACCGAATCTTTTACAAGAAGGCGTCATTGCTTTTGCTGAACCATATGTGCATGCTGCTCTCTGTGGGCTTTATCATGCTGGCAAGGCTGGATACGGAATCTGCGGTGCGGCAGTTTCAGATCGTGGTGATCGCTACGGTTATTGCCATGGTGATACCGGTCATGATAAGAAAACTGACCTTTTTAAATAAGTGGACCTGGTTCTATGCCGGGGCGGGCATGCTGCTGCTTTTGGTAGTTCTGGTCCTGGGCAAGAATGTCAACGGGGCGAAGATCAATATTTCTCTGGGTGGATTCGCGTTCCAGCCCTCGGAGTTTGTGAAGATCATCTTTGTATTTTTTGTTGCCTGCAGGCTGTACAGGAAAAGAGCTACGTTTCAGGATCATGTGATCACAACGGCAGTGGCTGCCGCTTATGTGCTGGTACTGGTCATATCCAAGGACCTTGGAAGTGCTCTGGTTTTTTTCATCACATACGTGGTCATGCTGTATGTGGCTACCAAAAAGCCTCTGTATCTGCTGGCGGGGCTTGGTTCCGGCTGCGTGGCGGCTGTGGGCGCCTACTTCCTCTTCGGACATGTGCGCCAGAGGGTAGTTGCCTGGAAAAATCCCTTCTCTGTCTATGAAGGGGCGGGATATCAAATTGTGCAGGGGCTGTTTGCCATCGGTACAGGAAGTCTGTTTGGCATGGGGCTTTGCCAGGGTTCCCCCAATATGATTCCCTTTGTTAAGCAGGACTATATGTTTGCTGCGATCTGTGAGGAGATGGGGGTTCTCTTTGCCATGTGCCTGATCCTGATCTGTATGAGTATGTTTTTGCTGGTGGTGAATATCTCCCTGCAGATCAAGAAACCGTTTTATAAACTGATCGCGCTGGGACTGGGAACGGAATATGCGTTTCAGGTGTTTCTTACCATCGGCGGTGTGACAAAATTTATCCCCATGACGGGAATCACCCTTCCCCTTGTCAGCTACGGCGGAAGCTCTGTGTTAAGCACGATCATCATGCTGGCGATTATCCAGGGGTTATATATTTTGAGAGAAGACGAGGATGAAGAACTTGAAAAGCAGAAAGAAAAAAGAAGAGAAGCGTCTCTTAAAGGAAGAGAAGGCGTTAGAGAAAAAAGAATTAAAGGCTAAGAAGGCCCGGAACCGGGAATATGCCATAGTCAGTTATTTTTTCGTATGCATCTTTATTTCTTTGATTGGCTATATGGTTTATTTCCAGGTGGTGAAGCGGGAGGGCGTGATCAGCAGTCCCTATAACACCAGGCAGGACCAGTTCGAGGACCGGGTGGTCCGCGGCAGCATCCTGTCCTCTGACGGACAGACTCTGGCCTATACACAGGTAAATGACGACGGTTCGGAAACCAGGGTATATCCCTACAGCAATGTGTTTGCCCATGTGGTTGGATATGATGCCAACGGCAAAAACGGCTTGGAATCCCTGGCGAATTTCCAGCTCATGACTTCCCATGACGGCTATCTCTCACAGGCGGCTAATGAACTGAAAAGTGAAAAGAACCTGGGAGACAATGTGGTCAGCACCCTGAATGCCTCCCTGCAGCAGACAGCCTATAATGCTCTGGGAGACAACAGAGGCGCTGTTGTGGTCATGGACCCCCGAACCGGAGCGGTTCTGGCATCTGTGAGCAAGCCGGATTTCAATCCCAATACAGTGGCCCAGGACTGGGATTATCTGGTCAGCGACAACTCAAACAGCAGCCTGCTGAACCGGGCAACACAGGGCGCTTATCCGCCGGGGTCCACATTCAAGATCGTCACAGCCCTGGCCTACCTGAAAGCCCACGGCAGCATAGACGGCTATTATTATAACTGTGACGGCAGCATTACCATGGATGACCATACTATCACCTGCTATGACGGGGAAGTGCACGGGGAGGAGGATTTCACCACGGCTTTCGCGGAATCCTGCAACAGTGCCTTTGCCAGCATCGGTGTGGATCTGGGAAAATCAAAGCTGACACAGACGGCGGAGAGCCTTTTATTTAACAGCAAGCTCCCCGTTCCCATTGAATACAACAAGAGCAGATTTGACCTGGGTGAGCATCCGGGCAACCCGCTCCTTATGCAGACCTCCATCGGTCAGGGAAACACCCTGGTCTCTCCCATGCATATGGCCATGATCGTCAGTGCCATTGCCAATGACGGCGTGCTGATGAAACCATATTATGTGGACCATGTAGAGAATGTGAACGGGGATGTGGTGAAGTCCACCAAGCCGGCGGAATACAAACAGCTTATGGAGAGCAGTGAGGCTCGTGTGATGCAGAACCTCATGGAAGAGGTGGTAAACAGAGGAACCGCGTCCTCCTTAAGCGGCGAGAACTACAGCGCCGCCGGCAAGACAGGATCCGCGGAGTATTACGGCGCAGACGGGGACATAAAGACCCATTCCTGGTTTGTAGGATACTCCACCATGGGAGATGCCCAGATCGCCATCGCAGTCATAGCAGAAGGCGCCGGAACCGGCAGCTCCGTAGCAGTCCCCATTGCCCATGAGGTCTTCAATGAATTTTATTATTAGATTTATATAACTTTCCGCCCTGCACCCTTATTTTACCCACTATGAAACGCATACGGGAAAGATAAAAACCAGGAAGAGGGAGGGAGCAGGTTAGCTCCGTGGCAGCGCAACGCTTCGCTCACAGACATTCATCCCCGCTCCCTCCCTCTTCCGTCCGCCTTAATTCCCCCCCATTGCAGTTTCCATTTATCCCTTGCACAGGTATCCAAAAAGAGGTATACTGATAACAACGAAACACAACGCTGGCCCGGAAAAGGGTCGTACAGGAGGACTTGCACTATGATTGAAGCAACGAGCTGTGGCGGGGTGGTAATATATCGGGGAAAGATACTGACCCTGTACAAATCCTATAAGCAAAATATGAGGGCTGGGTTTTGCCAAAGGGTACAGTAGAGGAAGGCGAAGACTATAAGGATACGGCACTGCGCGAAGTGAAGGAGGAGGCAGGTGTAGCAGCTAATATCATCAAATATGTAGGAAAAAGCCAGTATAGTTTTTGTGTGCCGGAAGATACTGTGGAAAAGGATGTCTACTGGTATCTCATGGCCGCCAGCAGCTATTACAGCCGGCCCCAGAGAGACGAATATTTTGTAGATTCCGGTTTTTACAAGTTCCATGAAGCTTACCATCTATTACGATTTTCCAACGAAAAGCAGATTCTGGAAAAGGCTTATAATGAATACCTGGATTTGAAAAAATCAAATCTGTGGGGAAACAAAAAGTATTTTTAGTTATTCAGCTGATGAGAAGGGACTGGTTTTTCCAGCCCCTTTTTGTACTTTTACAGGTGTAGATTCAGACAGTAACTATTAACAGCCGCGCTTTCATAAAAATGGAGGAGGTAGCCAGATGTTAGAACAGATTGATTTGACAAAAGAGATGGGGAAAGAAGAGTACAAAGAAAAGATGGAGGCTCTGGAAGGGACACTTTCGCGTCTGCAGAGGGAATGCAGGGATTTGGGAATCCCGGTCATGATTCTCTTTGAAGGGTTTGGGGCAGCGGGAAAGGGCGTGCAGATCAATAAACTGATACATCCGCTGGATCCCAGGGGGTTTAAAGTTTTTGCTATCAAACAGGAGTCAAAAGAGGAGCGCATGTACCCGTTTTTGTGGCGTTTCTGGACTAAGACGCCGGAAAAAGGCAGGATCGCCATTTTTGATACAAGCTGGTACAGGAGAGTTTCCGTGGACAGGTTTGAGGAGAAGATTTCACCGGAAGAGCTTATGTATGCCTATCAGGAGATCAATACATTTGAGAAGACGCTGACAGATGACGGCGCTGTGCTGATCAAGTTCTTTATGCACATCAGCAGAAAAGAACAGAAAAAGCGTTTTGACGGACTTCTGGATAATAAAGAGACAGCGTGGAGAGTCAGCAAGGCTGATTTGAAGCGCAACGAGGAGTATGGCACCTATAAAGCCATGCTGGAGGAAATGCTGGAGAAGACAGAGACAGAGTGTGCCCCCTGGACCATTATCGAGGCCACGGACCGCCGCTTTGCCACGGTGAAGATTCTTTCCTCTGTTATCGAGAGTCTGACAGAGAAGATAGAGGAAGTTAAGACGGAAAAGCTGGCGAAAGAAGAGGCGCGTAAGGCGGAGGCCGGTGCGGGTGAAGCCGTGAAGGAATACGAACCACTGTCCAGGAAAGTCCTGGAATCCTCCACCCTCAGCAAAGCTGATCTGACACTGTCCTACACAAAGGAAGAATATAAGAAGAAATTAAAAAATCTGCAGGACCGCATGGCAATCCTCCACAGTGAGCTGTACAGCCGCAGAATCCCCGTTGTGCTGGGATTTGAGGGATGGGATGCGGGAGGCAAGGGCGGCGCCATCAAGCGTCTTACAGAGGCCATGGATCCCAGAGGATATGTGGTGAATCCCACGGCGGCTCCCTCTGCTGTGGAGAAGAACCACCATTATCTGTGGCGCTTTTGGAAGGACATGCCAAAGGCAGGCCATGTTGCCATATTTGACCGGACCTGGTACGGAAGGGTGATGGTGGAGCGGATCGAGGGATTCTGCACCAAAGAAGAATGGCAGCGGGCCTACAAGGAGATCAATGATATGGAAGCCCATCTGGCCCATTCCGGAGCGATCGTGCTGAAATTCTGGATGCATATTGACAAGGATGAGCAGGAGCGGAGATTCAAAGAGCGCATGGAAAATCCGGAAAAACAGTGGAAGATCACAGACGAAGACTGGAGAAACCGGGAAAAATGGGACCAGTACGAGGAGGCAGTCAACGAGATGGTCATCCGTACGTCAACCTCCTATGCACCATGGATCATCGTGGAGGGTAATGACAAATATTATGCCCGCATCAAAGTGCTGGAATCTGTTGTGAATGCAATTGAAAGAAGGCTGAAAGAATAGGAATCCGCAGCCATTCCGCTGGCCGGAACGCTGCAGGACTCTGATTAAGGATGGAAATTTATGCTAAACTGGTATAAGAATCTGTATGTTGGCGATAATGCAAAAAAGAAACAAAAAAAGCTGATACGGAAGATCAATCAGGGTGCAGGGGTCATTGATATTTATCTGGTGACCCTTGCAGTCAACCCGGCGAATTCCCTGGAAATTATATCTGCAAATTATTTGCTGCAGAAGCCGATCAGGAGAAATTGTCCCATGATCGTGGGACTCTGTTCGGGATATTACGAGGCTGTGGAGCTGGTGGAACAGATTGCAGAAGAAGTCTATGAGGAGACAGGCGCCATGGATATCCGCGGCTGGCTTCTTGAAAAAGCAGCCCGGGTGAAAAAAAGAGACTGACAGGTGAGAAGATGATGCTGATACATATAATTTTGGGTATACTAAAAATAATCGGAATTCTGCTGCTGGTGATATTGTGTCTGCTTCTTCTCCTTCTGCTGTCGCTGGTCTTTGTACCGGTGCGCTACTACGGAAGCGCTTTCCGGGAGGAGGGAAAGTACGAGGGAAAAGTGAGGATTTCCTGGCTGTTCCATCTGATCTTTGTCACAGCCAGATACGGTTCCGGGACGGAAGGGTTACAGCTTTCCATCCGTTTTTTGGGAATACCCGTGGATGTGGTATTGAAAAAAATCGCTGCCTGGAGGCAGAAACGACAGAAGAAAAAACCTGAGCTGACAGCAGCGGAGGAGAAAAAAACACCACCGGGGGAAGGCACGGAAACAGAAGAACAGGCAGCTATTCCGGCAAAAGAGCCCCGCAGCGCACAGCAGGCCCTGTTGGAGACTGAGAAGGAAAGCAGCGTAAATGCTGTCGGGACAGAGAAGGCCGCTGAGACAAAAAACTCCGCGGAGACAAAAGACTTCGCAGAGAAGAAGAAACTGGCTGAGAAAAAGAATCCGGCTACGAAAAAGAGTCCGGCTGCGAAACTCCGCAGTGTTTTTGAAAAAATTTCGGAGATCATAAAAAAACTTCTTGGGCTTCCCGGGAAAATAAAAGCGGCTTTTGTAAATTTCAGGCGGACAGCCAAAGAGATTTATGGTAAAATAGAGCAAATCAGGGAACTGCTGGCCTCGGAATCCTTTCTGGGTGCCAAGACATTGGTATTTGGAGAACTGGGTATCATAATGAGGCATGTGCGGCCCAGAAAAATAAAAGGCGACATTTATTTTGGATTTGATGATCCGGCGCTTACAGGGCAGGTGCTGGCAGGAGCCAGTATTTTCTATCCTCTTTACGGCAGAGGACTTTCCCTGCATCCGTATTTTGACAGAGTCATACTGGAAGGACGCGCACAGATCTGGGGAAGAATGTACGGGTTTGTGTTTCTCCGTACGGTCTGGAAACTGTTCAGGGATGCCAATGTCAGGGATTTGAGAAAAAAATTTAAAAACAAGTAAACATTAAGGAGGAAATAACTATGGCTTCAGATAATAGTTTCAAGACAACGGTGGATTCCCTCTTCAAGGGAATGGACAGCTTTATCACAACGAAAACAGTAGTAGGGGAGGCGATCACTGTGGGAGACACCATTATCCTTCCGCTGATCGACGTATCCTTCGGCGTGGCTGCAGGTGCATTTGCCGATGACAAGAAGAACAACGGCGGCGGCGGTATGGGCGGCAAGGTCTCCCCAAGCGCAGTGCTGGTGATCTCAGGCGGCAGTACAAAACTGGTCAATGTGAAGAACCAGGACGGCCTTACCAAAATTCTGGATATGGTTCCCGATTTTGTAAATAAATTTACGGACGGCAAAAAAGAGGAAGCGGCAGCAGCAAAAGAGCCTGTAAAGAAAGCAGAATCCGAGAAGAAAGAGGCTGAGGAAGCAGATACAGAAGATAAAACAGAAGAGTAAAGAGGATAAGGACATAAAAAAGCCGCCGGGATGTCATTCATGGCGGCTTTGTGCATATATTAAAGTAAACAGGCAAAAGGAGAAACAGAGAGACTGTGCAGAGACTCATTGGATTTTTACTGTTTTGGATTGGAGTAGGGCTGTTTCTTGCCTTGATATTTCCAAAGAGCTTCCTTATGGTATTACTTGCGGCACTGTGCATGCTGGTGGGATACAACCTGTTCTGCTGCTGAATGAATATAGAAGAGGACAAAAAAAGACCTTGTCTCATCGGACAAGGCCTTTCCTCATTCTTTACGCTCTCTCCACTTTGCCGCTTCTTAAGCAGGAAGTACAAACATACATTTTCTTTGCAGCACCGTTTGCTGTTTTTACTTTAACAGATTTGATGTTGGATTTCCACATCTTGTTTGATCTTCTATGGGAATGGCTCACGTTGTTCCCGAAATGAGCACCTTTTTCACAAATTGCACACTTTGCCATGGTAGCACCTCCTTAACATAGAATAAGTCCGTGTATACAAACTCACAACAATAGTTATTTTAACAGAAGATAACAGGATTTGCAAGTGAAAATATAAAAATTTTAAATTAATATTTCGTTTTTGGGAAAGATATGTTAGAATGGTTCTATGAAAAAGCGGCAGACCGGGGAATACCCCGGGCGGCGGCAAAGAAAAAAGCTATGGAGGTGTCCGTGCATGGATGGACTTGTTGATACAGGATTAGGTAAAATAATGATTGATACGGATGTCATCGCTACTTATGCGGGAAGCGTGGCAGTCGAATGTTTTGGAATCGTAGGCATGGCGGCAGTCAGCATGAAGGACGGGCTGGTTAAGCTCCTGAAGAAAGACAGCCTGAAGCATGGAATCAATGTCATCATCACCGATAATAAAATCACTCTGGAATTTCACGTGATCGTCGCGTACGGCGTCAGCATCTCTGCCGTGTCCGACAATCTCATCAGCAATGTGAAATACCGCGTGGAGGAATTTACCGGTTTGACTATAGAGAAGATCAATATCCTTGTAGAGGGCGTAAGAGTAATCGATTAATTAAGGAGGAAACTTGTTTTGAATACCAATACCGTTGACGCGAAGATGCTTGGCAGGATGTTTCTGGCCGGTGCCAAAAATCTGGAAGCTAAGAAAGAATGGATTAATGAACTGAATGTATTCCCTGTACCGGACGGTGACACGGGAACGAATATGACGCTGACGATTCTGTCTGCCGCTTCTGAAGTAAGTGCTCTTGAGAATCCAACCATGAAGACACTGGCTAAGGCCATCTCTTCCGGTTCCCTGCGCGGGGCAAGAGGAAATTCGGGAGTTATCCTTTCTCAGCTTCTGAGAGGTTTTACAAAAACCATTGAACATTATGATACAGTGGATGCACCTGCCTTTGCAAAAGCGTTTGAAAAGGGTGTGGAAACCGCCTATAAAGCTGTTATGAAGCCAAAAGAGGGTACAATCCTGACAGTTGCCAAGGGCGCGGCTGACAAGGCTCTGGAGATCGCAGAGGACTGCAGGGATCTCAGCAGTTTCTTTGCGGATGTGATCGCCCATGCGGAGCATGTGCTCTCCAGAACACCGGATATGCTTCCTGTCTTAAAAGAGGCAGGCGTTGTGGACTCCGGCGGACAGGGACTGGTGGAGGTTCTGAAAGGTGCCTATGACGGCTATCTGGGCAAAGAGATCGACATGAATTTTGAAAAGCCCAAGTCCTCAGGCATGAGCAAACCGGTGTCCGCGGAGGAGAGCAATATCAAATTCGGCTACTGCACAGAATTTATCATCATGCTGGAAAAGGAATTTCCGGAAAAAGAGGAGCAGACTTTCAAAGAATATCTCATGTCCATTGGAGATTCCCTGGTAGTTGTGGCGGATGATGAAATCGTGAAGGTGCATGTACATACCAATGATCCTGGTATGGCAATCCAAAAAGCCCTGACTTACGGCCAGCTCTCCAACATGAAGATTGACAATATGCGCCTGGAACACCATGAAAAGGTGATCAAAGAGGCTGAGAAGCTGGCAGCACAGCAAAGAGAAGCCGTTCCGGAAAAAGAGGTGGGATTCATCTCTGTATCGGTAGGCGACGGCATGGGAGATATCTTCCGGGATCTGGGCGCTGACTATCTGATCGAAGGCGGCCAGACCATGAATCCAAGTACAGAGGACGTGCTGAAAGCCATTGAGCAGGTACATGCAAAGAATATTTTCGTGTTCCCCAACAATAAAAACATCATTCTGGCAGCCAACCAGGCAAGGGATCTGACAGAAGATAAGAATATCATTGTCATTCCGACCAAGACCATACCTCAGGGTATCACGGCGATGATCAATTATGTGCCGGAGAAGACGGTGGAGCAGAATACAGAGGAGATGCTGCAGTGCATCGGCAATGTGAAGACCGGTCAGGTCACTTATGCGGTGAGGGATACGAAGATCGATGATAAGGAGATTCGCCAGGGCAACATTATGGGAATCGGTGACCATGGTATTTTAGCTGTGGGCGAGGGCGTGGAAGGCATTACCATGGAGACCATTGACGCTATGGTGGATGAGGACACGGAGATCATCAGTGTATACTATGGGTCTGATGTGAGTGCAGAGGATGCACAGCGCCTGGGTGAGAAGCTGGAGGAGCGCTACCCGGATTTTGATGTGGAAGTAAACGACGGCGGTCAGCCGATCTATTATTATGTGGTATCCGTGGAATAACCTGCGGGATTGAAAAATAAGAGGTGTGGACGCGGCTTTGCCTGCTGAAACACCTCTTCTTTACACAAAAAGAAAGACAGCGTGTGAGCCGGAGATGGAGTTACAAAGATGAGAGAAGCAGATGCGATCCGTTCCATCAAGGGGATTGGAGAGAAGACAGAAAAATTATTTGCAAAACTTGGGATACGAAGCGTAGGCGACCTGCTTAGGTACTATCCCAGAGATTACGAGGAATACGCGCAGCCGGTAAGCCTGGCAGAGCTAAAGCCGGGCAAAAAAGCTGCTGTGGCCGGAAGGATAGCCGGAAAAGTGGGGGTGCGCAGTACAGGCAGGCTCACTGTGGTGACGGCAGCTCTGAAAGAGGAGGGACAAAGCCTTTCCCTGACATGGTATAACATGCCCTTTTTAAGAAACACCATAGCCTCGGGAAGCTGCTACATATTTCGTGGAATGGTCACAGAGAAGAAGGGCCGCCTTACCATGGAGCACCCGGAAGTGTTTACCCCCGAAAAGTACGGGGAAATGCTGCACACCCTGAACCCCATATACGGCCTGACAAAGGGACTGACCAACAAGCTGGTAGTCAAGACCATGCATCAGGCATTGGAGGAGAAGGAGATTGTGCAGGAATATCTGCCTGAGGATTTCCGCAGCCACTATCATCTGGCAGAGTATAATTTTGCAATATCGGAAATTCATTTTCCCAGAGATAAAAAGAATATGCTTCTTGGCAGGAGAAGACTTGTTTTTGATGAATTTTTGTTTTTTATACTGGCTGTGCGCATGATGAAAGAGAAGACCCAGGACGCAGTCAGCCATTTTAACATAAAGCCGGTCTGGGAGACAGAGAATGTCATAGAAAACCTTCCCTATCCCCTGACCAATGCCCAGAGGCGTGTCTGGGGAGAGATAGAGCGGGATATGACAGGCCATTCCCTTATGTCAAGGCTGGTGCAGGGGGATGTGGGAAGCGGCAAGACCATTATCGCGTTCTTATCCATGATACTGGCAGCCGTAAACGGTTACCAGTCTGCCCTTATGGTCCCCACAGAGGTTCTGGCAGCCCAGCATTTTGAGGCGCTGAAGAAGCTGCTGGAGGAGCAGGGGCTTGCTTATGAACCGGTGCTGCTGACAGGTTCCTGTACTGCGAAGGAAAAGCGGCTGATCTATGAGAAGATATCCTCAGGACAAACCAGAATGGTTGTGGGTACCCATGCCCTGATCCAGGAGAAGGTGCAGTATGAGAATCTGGCCCTGGTGGTCACCGATGAACAGCACCGCTTCGGGGTCAGCCAGAGGGATGATCTCTCTAAAAAGGGGGAGAAGCCACACGTTCTTGTCATGAGTGCCACACCCATACCAAGGACCCTGGCGATCATTTTGTACGGGGATTTGGATATCTCCGTGATTGACGAGCTTCCGGCCAGAAGGCTGCCCATAAAAAACTGTGTGGTGGATATTTCTTACCGTCCGAAAGCATATGCTTTTATGGAGCGGGAGATTCAGGCAGGAAGACAGGTCTATGTCATCTGCCCCATGGTGGAGGAGAGCGAGGGTCTGGAAGCGGAAAATGTACTGGATTATACACAGCGCCTGCGAGATATCATGCCTCCGCAGATCAGGGTGGAACCTCTTCACGGAAGAATGAAGCCTGCCGAAAAAAATAAGATCATGAGTGCTTTTGCATCCAATGAGATACAGATACTGGTCTCCACCACAGTGGTTGAGGTCGGCGTAAATGTTCCAAATGCCACTGTCATGATGGTGGAGAATGCGGAGCGGTTTGGCCTGGCCCAGCTTCACCAGCTCAGGGGACGCGTAGGACGAGGAGAACATCAGTCGTACTGTATCTTTATGCAGGGGCAGGATGCCCGGGAGACAAAGGAGCGTCTGGAGATCCTGGTAAAATCCAATGACGGCTTTGAGATCGCAGGGGAGGATCTGCGGCTTCGGGGACCCGGGGATCTGTTCGGAATCCGGCAGAGCGGGGATATGGAATTTGCGCTGGCTGACATTTACCAGGATGCACAGGTGCTGAAGGAGGCCAGTGAGGCGGGAGGCGCGATCCTCAAGCTGGACCCGGATCTGTCACTGGAACAACACAGAAGGCTCAGAGAACGTCTTCTGGATTATGCGAAGGAACGGCTGGAGCTGCCGGGACTATAGAGAAAAAGGTGTGACAGCATGAAGAAGAATGCGTTAGCAAAAGATTTTTTTATGGAGATAAAAAAGACAAGGAACCGGTTTCTGTCCATAATGCTTATTGCGGCACTGGGCGTGGCCTTTTTTGCCGGTGTAAGGGCAGCGGCTCCGGATATGAATATGTCGGCAGACCTTCTGTATGACAAGAGCAATTTCATGGATATCCGCGTGCTGAGTGACCTGGGCCTGACGGAGAAGGACATAGATGCGATTCGGGATATAAAGGGTGTGGAGTCCGTGCGGGGCGGCTACAGCGCGGATGTGCTGTGCAGTACGGAAGAAGCACAGCTTGTTGTGCGCATGATGTCAGCCTATGAGGATATCAATAAGATAACAGTAAAGCAGGGCCGTATGCCCGAAAAAAAGGATGAATGCCTTGCGGATGAACGGTTCTTGAGTCTTTCCGGATATAAAATCGGAGATACGATCTCTGTGAAATCCGGTACAGATGATGACATAGCAGATACGCTTGCTGTCACAGAATACAAGATTGTGGGAAGTGGAACGACTGCCTATTATCTCAGCCTGGACAGGGGCACCAGCAAAATAGGAAACGGCGAGCTGAGCAGTTTTCTGGTCATTCCGGCAGAAAGCTTTTCCCTGGAGGTCTATACAGAGGCTGTGATACGGGTGGCGGGAGCAAAAGAGCTTTTATCAGGTTCAGATAAGTACGAGGATACCGTAAAAGAGGTGGAGGACCATCTGGATGCCATAGCGGACGGACGCTGTGATATCCGCTACGAGTCTGTCTATCGGGAGGGACAGGAAAAGCTGGATGATGCATCCGCAGAGATAGAGGAGAACCAGCAGAAGCTGGAGGATGCCAAAAAGGAATTGGATGACGGGGAAAAAGAACTTGCGGACGCCCAGCAAAAGCTTGACGATGCCAAAAAAGAGCTGCAGACAGCCAGGGATAAACTGACTGACGGGGAGGCTCAGCTTGCGGATGGGGAAGCACAGGCCGCAGACGGGGAGAACCAGCTTGCAGACGGCTGGAATACCTACTATGAAAATGCCTCCACACTGGAGGAGAAGAGCCGGGAGCTGGAGGAGGCAGAAGCCCAGACAGCGGACGGCGAGAATCAGATCGCAGAGGGATGGCAGGAGCTTGACACACAGAAGGCAGCTCTTTCTGACGGACGCAGCCAGTTGGAGGAAGGCAAAGCCCAGATCGCCCAGGGCAGACAGCAGCTTACAGACGGCATTGCCCAGACGGAGGCAGGCATTGCTCAGGTAGAGCAGAAGATTCAGGAGATAGAGGCCGGACTCCCGGCTGTCCGGGACGGCATAGCAAAGGTTACGGACGGCATTCATCAGGCGGAAGCAGGGATCGCGGATCTGGAACAGAAGCAGGCGGTTGTTCAGGCAGGAATCGCCCAGTTGGAAGAGCAGCTTGCCGCTGTTCCCCCTGAGGCAGAGGATATCCGACAGCAGTTGGAGGAGCAGTTAAATGAGGCCAGAGAGCAGGAAGCCCAGATTGAGGCAGGTATCTCTGCGGCCTCAGGACAGCTTGCGGATCTTCAGAATACCCTGCAGCAGTTAGAGGAGCAGAAAGCCCAAATGGACAATGCCTTACCTCAGTTAAAAGAGCAGCAGCAGACCCTGCCGGCTGCACTGGAGGAGCTGAAAAAGCAGCTCGACCAACTTGATGCCCAGGCGGAAACCCTGGCAGAAAAGGAGGCAGAGCTTGCAGACGGAGAGGACCAGATTGCCCAGGCAGAGGTACTGCTTACGGAAAAGGAAGCAGAACTTGCAGCGGGAAAGGCCCAGATAGAGGACGGGGCAGCTCAGCTTGCGGATGGAGAAAATCAGCTTGATGAGGCCAGGGAGCTTCTGGAATCCAAAGAGCAGGAGCTTGCGGACGCAAAGGCTCAGATCGCGCAGTCAAGAAAAGAGCTTGAGGATGGAAAGGCCCAGCTTGCGGACGGGGAGAAGGAGATCGCGGACGGGGAGTCTGAGATTGAAAAGAACCGGAAGAAGCTTGCGGACGGACGCAGGGAATATGAGGAAAAGAAGGCGGATGCGGATGAGAAGATTGCAGATGCCAGGCAGAAGGTAGCAGATGGGCAGAAGGATCTGGATGATCTGGAGGTGCCAAAATGGTATATTCTCAACCGTGATTTCATACAGACTTATGTGGAATACGAGCAGGATGCAGACAGGATAAAGGCCATAGGAGACGTATTTCCGGCGATCTTTTTCCTGGTCGCAGCCCTGATATGCCTTACCACCATGACAAGAATGGTGGAGGAGGAGAGAACCCAGATCGGAACGCTGAAAGCACTTGGATACAGCAAACTCTCCATCGCGGCAAAGTATCTGTGTTACGCGCTTTTGGCATCCCTCATAGGCAGTCTGGCGGGACTGGTGGCAGGGCAGAAGATACTGCCCCCTGTCATCATCAATGCCTATGGTATCCTCTACAACAATCTTCCTGAGGCGGTGGCACCGCTGCACGCGGGATATTCCATATCCTCC
This sequence comes from Blautia sp. JLR.GB0024, assembly GCF_037000545.1. Taxonomy (NCBI): domain Bacteria; kingdom Bacillati; phylum Bacillota; class Clostridia; order Lachnospirales; family Lachnospiraceae; genus Blautia; species Blautia sp. JLR.GB0024. Next base: position 123,363 of record NZ_JBANBF010000007.1, read on the forward strand.
ACTCTGCTGGCCATTGCCTGTACTACCGCGGCAGCCGGAATCGCCTGTTATAAGGAACTGATGTCCACACCGGCAACCCTGATGCGTCCCGCGGCTCCGAAGTCGGGGAAAAGAGTGCTGCTGGAACGTGTGGGAATCATTTGGAACCACCTGAGCTTTACCAACAAGTCCACGGTCCGGAACCTGTTCCGGTATAAAAAGCGGTTTTTCATGACGGTTCTGGGCATCGGCGGCTGTATGGGACTTTTGCTGGTGGGATTCGGCGTGAAGGATTCGGTCCGCTCCATCGGTACGATCCAGTACAATGACCTGTTGTCCTACCACGCAGAGATTGTATTAGAGGATAAAACCACACCGGAGGAAAAAGAGGAAGTGATGGACGCCATGGAAAAGGATAAGGATATCAAATCCTTTATGGCAGTTTACAAGACCTCCATGGATATCGAAAATGAGAAAGAGGATGTGACCAAAAGCGCCTATGTGATGGTGCCTGAGAATGCAAAGGAATTTAAAAAATATGCCGACCTGCGCAGCCGTACGACGAAGGAGCATTACGAGCTTTCCGATGACGGGATCATCATATCAGAGAAGCTGGCAAAGCTGCTGGATGTGAAGGAGGGCGACACTGTGGTTCTGAAGGAGGAGGAGACAGATCATTTTGAGGTGAAGGTTTCCCATATCACGGAGAACTATTTCCTCCATTACATCTACATCTCTCCTGAGCTGTACGGCAAAGTATTCGGGGAAACGCCGGAATTTGTGGACTATCTCACAATCAATACTTCCACGGACAGCGCATTTGAAGACAGCATGCAGGAGAAATATATGGCCTATGATCAGGTATCTGAGGTCTCATTTATTACAAAGACAGCGGACAGGATCGCCAATATGCTGAAAAGCCTGGATACGGTCATCTATGTGCTGGTCATCGCCGCGGGTCTTCTGGCATTTGTTGTTCTGTACAATCTGAATAATATTAATATCAGTGAGCGTATCAGGGAGCTGGCAACCCTGAAGGTTCTGGGTTTTTATGATATGGAGGTATCCAGATACGTGCTCAGGGAGAATGTGTGCCTGACTTTGATTGGTTGTTTTCTGGGAATTTTCTTCGGAAAAATCCTGCATCGGTTCGTGATTCTGACTGCCGAGACAGATATTATGATGTTCGGCAGAGACATAGAAATCATCAGTTTTGTGTACAGTATCCTGATCACTTTATTCTTTTCAGCAGTGGTAAATTTCTTCATGCATTTCCGTCTGAAAAAGGTGGATATGGTGGAGTCCATGAAAAGTGTAGAGTAAAAAACTTGAAATTTTCCCGGAAAAGGTATATGATTAACGGGAAAATCGAAATTTCAAAGGGTATGTAAAAGGAGGAGATTTATTATGCCTATTAAGAAATCAACGACAAAAGCAGCTGCGACAGAGGCTGTGAAGACAACGACCGAAGAGAAGAAGACAGAGGCAGCAAAAGCTGCAGAACCAGTAAAAGCTGCAAAAACACCAGAGAAAAAACAGCCTGTAAAACGTGCCGCTGCAAAGAAAGCCGTAGCTGAGAAAAAAGCAGCCGTAAAACCTGCCGCAAAAGCTGCGGAAGCAAAGAAATTTGTTTATGTTCAGTGCCTGGGCAACGAATACAAGGTTGAAGATATTGAAAACAGTGTAAAAAAAGCATGGATGGACGAGACCGGAAAAAAAGAGAGCGACATCAAAGAAATGCAGATTTACATCAAACCGGAAGAGAACGCCGCTTACTATGTGATCAACAATGAATACAAAGAAGGCGGAAATAAAGTGGATTTATAAGAACTTATTTTCAACGGGTTTTATGTAAAAGGAAAAGAGGGAGCTCCTTCATGCGGAAGAAGCGCCCTCTTTTTTGAATGAGTGATCATTCAACTTTTTTCTGAGAAAGTATGTTTCTCAGGCAGGACGAAGATTAAAGCTGAGTAGATCCGCTTGACATCTGTCTTTCCTGTGCTTCGATCATTTTCTTAACCATATAACCACCAACGGAACCGTTCTGTTTGGAAGTCAGGTTTCCGTTGTAACCGTCTGTAAGCGGTACACCTAACTCGTTGGCTACCTCATATTTGAAACGGTTTAATGCACTCTTTGCTTCGGGTACTGCTGCGCTGTTAGAAGAATTTGTGTTAGACATGTTTTTCTTCCTCCTTAAATGTTTTGTTTTTTTGTTACAATGGTAGTATGTGATTTATTACTTTTTTTACACCTAGAAGTTCTTTCAAGTTTTGACAAATTTTGTGAATTGTATTACAATAGTGATTCGGTGAATAAAACATTTAATTTGCGTAAGGGGATTTGTATAATTCTGTAAAATATGTATAAAATTTAAAATAATAATTGCAGTTAGTTGTTATATTTGCTATAATTGTTCTGATAAAAGAAAATGAGGATGATAGAATATGAATGTTGGTATTATAGCGCACAACAGTAAAAAACCTCTGATTGAAGATTTTTGTATTGCTTATAAGAATATTCTGGCAAAACACCAGGTCTATGCCACCGGAACCACAGGCAGAAGGATTGAAGAAGTGACCAATCTGCATGTGCATAAATTCCTTCCGGGAAGCATGGGCGGCGATAAGCAGTTTACGGAGATGATAGAACGCGGTGATATAGATATGGTGATCTTTTTCTATAACCCGGCTATGATCGATCAGAAAGAACCGGATGTCTACCAGATATCACGGTGCTGTGACCAGTACAATATCCCTATCGCTACAAACATCGCTACAGCGGAATCCCTGATACTGGGACTTGACCAGGGGGATCTGGACTGGCGTATGAATAAGTAGAGAAAAGGAATTACAACAAGATGAGAGTGATTGCAGGAAGTGCAAAGAGTATGCCCCTCAAGACAATCCCCGGTACGGACACCCGGCCGACCACCGACAGAATCAAGGAAACGCTGTTCAATATGCTGCAGCCGTATCTGTGTGACTGCCGGTTCCTGGATATATTTTCAGGCAGCGGTGCCATCGGGATTGAAGCATTGAGCAGAGGGGCATATTCGTGTGTCTTTATAGAAAAAAATAAAAAAGCGGCAGAGTGTATCCGGGAAAATCTGAAATTTACCCGGCTTGCTGACAGCGCAGAACTTTACTGCCAGGACGTATTTTCCGCCCTGGGTGTTCTGGAGGGCAGTGAGCCCTTCGGCTGTATTTTCATGGACCCTCCCTATAACAGGGAACTGGAAAAACAGGTGCTTTCGGTGCTTTCCAAAGCATCCTATGTGGATGAGGACACCCTGATTGTGGTGGAAGCCTCCTTAGAGACACCTTTTGATTATCTGGAAGAGTATGGCTTCACAATGGTAAAAGACAAGAGATACAAGACGAACCGGCACATTTTCCTGAGAAAGGCATGAGATACGAGCAATGGTGAGAGCAATTTATCCGGGCAGTTTTGACCCGGCAACTTTTGGACATCTGGACGTGATAAGGAGAGCAGCGGAACTTTTTGATGAGGTAATTGTTGGAGTTTTGATGAATTCTGAAAAAAGTCCGTTGTTTTCTGTGGAAGAACGTGTTAATATATTAAAGAAAGTGACGGCAGATATCCCGAACCTGAAGATAACATCCTTTTCAGGCTTGTCGGTGAATTTTGCCAGAAGCTGTGATGCCAAGGTGATTATCCGCGGTCTGCGGGCAATTACCGATTTTGAATATGAACTGCAGATGGCGCAGACCAACCGGGTGCTTGCCAGAGATGTGGATACCATGTTTCTGACTACCAGCCTGGAGTACGCTTATCTGAGTTCCACCACTGTAAAAGAAGCCGCCTATTTCGGCGCGGATATTTCCAAGTTCGCTCCGGAATACGTCGTTGAAAAAGTGAGAGAGAAATTCGCACAGAAGGAAAAAAAGTAAGAATACAATAAGGAGAATGATTATGAGTAGCAGAATTGAACAGATTATCGAAGAAATTGAAGAATATGTAGAGAGCTGCAAATATCAGCCATTGTCCACCACGAAAATCGTAGTGAACAAGGAAGAATTAGAAGAACTGCTTCGTGAACTGCGTATGAAGACTCCGGATGAAATCAAGAGATACCAGAAGATCATCAGCAATAAGGATGCCATCCTGGCTGATGCCCAGGCTAAGGCAGACGCTATCATCGCTGAGACAAAAGTGCAGGTACAGGAGATGGTAAAAGAGTCTGAGGTGATGCAGCAGGCATACGCGCAGGCCAATGAGACTGTGAATACTGCTAACCGTCAGGCACAGGATATCATTGACGCGGCAACAAACGATGCCAACAATCTGCGCCTCAGTGCAATTTCCTATACCGATGAAATGATGGCTAACATGGGTCAGATCATGGCGAATACTCTTGAGGATGCCGGTTCCAAATACAATGAGTTCGTACGTTCCCTGCAGGCTTCTCTGGATGTGATCAACAGAAACAGAAGCGAACTGCAGCCTCAGTTAGGAGGCGTTGCGCCGGTACAGGAGGCTGCACCGGAGACTGAGGGCGTTTCCCTGGATGATGATGATTTAGATGATTTCGACGAATAAGAATGCCAGAAGGCCTGTGAGCAGAAAGTTTGTAAGCTTTGCCCATACATAAGGCCCGAAGGACAGGTCTGTTCCCGCAAGCATGGACTTTGTCTGGGCTGCAACGCAGATGCCGCCGAAGGCGGTGATCCCCAGCAGCATGGGGTATAAAAAAGTAAGACTCCAGCCGGTGCCTGCCAGGGCAGTGATTCCGGTGGTCATTTCCGTGACACCGCACATGACATACATAACCGGCCCGAGAGGTGTAAATACTTTTTTGATGACACCCTGGAAGACAGAAAAGAGGATGATATATCCTCCCAGTTTTGTGATGGACTCAAATCCGTTCATAATAGAGGTATCCAGAATTTCTCCCAGTGGGGATTGGATGGATATCTCTTTTTCATTTCCTGCCGGGGGGCAGGTGTCAGCGGCAATGGCGCTGTGGTCTGCTTTCTTTCGGAAGAGAAGGCAGCACAGGTAGTTGGCAAGATAAATGATGCAGTAGGTGGGAAGAATCAGTGCTTTCTGTCCCAGCGCCTGCAGGCAGACATAGGATGAGAGAAAGGACGGGCCAGGGTGATTGGCAAAGGTGAGAAGGTATTCTGCCTCTTTTTTGGAAATCCTGTTTTCCCGGTAGAGGTCAGCCGTCACCTTGGCGCCCATGGGATAGCCGCAGACAAATCCCAGAAGCAGTGCGTAGGCGCCGTCACAGGTAAGGGCAAAAAAGCGGTGCCACAGGCCTGACGGTATGCGGATCCATTTTTTCAGCAGGTCGGTCCGGATCAGCAGGTTTGAAATGATCATGAAGGGCAGCAGAGAAGGCAGCAGGGTCTCAAACCACAGCATCAGGCCGGAAGCTGCACAGGTAAATGAGGTGTCCGGGAATAGGAGGAGAAAAGATAGCATAATTAGGAAGGGGAGTAGGAATAGAAAACGTTTCATAGGGGGGGAGCTCCTGGTGGTTTTTTAAATTATATGCGGGGGTGGGAGGATGAATGCGGACGGAAGTGTATGGGAGGAGGGCAGGGGAGGGATTTCCTGTGAACGAAGCGTTCCGCTGCCGGGGAGCTAACCTGCTCCCATTTACTAAATTCATCGGCAATGGCCTCTTCATTAAGTAACTGGGGCAGGTGGATCTCCCCGGCGCTCCACTGAGACATCGTTCACAGGAATTCCCTCCCCTGCCCTCCTCCCATACACTTCCTGGTTTTCACAGGCCGCGGGATGTGTTTTGAAGGACTTACAGCGTATGTAAGTGATTTTTTTAATGTTTTTTATTAATTTAAAAAGTTTATATGTTTTAGACTTCCGGAGAAAAGGAGCAGGGGTGGCGGGGAGAAGCTGTCTGTGTCAGCGAGGCTAAGTGGAGGAGGCTGTGAGATCCACCGATTACGGAGACTTAGGCGCGAAGCCTCTGCTGAGCGTCTTAGCCGCAGTTATCGGTTAGCTCACTGCTTCCGGAACCTCGAGCGGACACAGACAGCTTCCCCCCGCCGCCCCGTCCGTGAGCCACCAAACTAAAACAGGTAAAAATCCCCCATCCCCTTGCCAAGCGGGGGAGAATGTGACAAAATAGAAGACAGCAGAGGAATAAAATTACAGGAGGAATCAATATGTCAGTATTAGAAAATCTGAAACCGGAAAGAGTGTTCCATTATTTTGAGGAGATCACAAAAATTCCTCATGGTTCCGGCAATACACAGCAGATCAGTGATTATCTTGCGGCTTTCGCCAAAGAACACAGCCTTCGCTATATACAGGACGAGAGAGGGAATGTGATCATTTTTAAGGATGCAGCCAGCGGATATGAGAATGCACCGGGAGTGATTCTGCAGGGGCATGTGGATATGGTGTGCGAGAAGCTTCCGGGCAGTACACATGATTTTACGAAGGATCCGCTCACACTTTTTGTGGAGGGCGATATTATACATGCGGACGGTACGACTCTGGGCGGGGATGACGGCATTGCCGTGGCCTATGAGCTGGCCATTCTGGAGGATGATAAACTGCAGCATCCGGCCATTGAGGCTGTGTTTACCGTGGATGAGGAAATCGGACTTCTGGGCGCATCCGCACTGGATACTGCCCCGTTAAAGGGAAAATACCTGATCAATCTGGACTCCGAGGAGGAGGGAATCCTCTGGGCAGGCTGTGCAGGCGGTATGACTAGTATCAGCGAGCTGCCTGTTAATTATCAGGAGAGAACAGGAATCCGCTATGATATCAAGGTGGATGGACTTCTGGGAGGGCATTCCGGAGCGGAGATTGATAAGATCCGGGCAAATGCCACACTGCTTCTGGCCAGATTTCTCCATGAATTCAGAGAGTTCGGAGAGTTTGGGCTGATATCTTTGAGCGGCGGACAAAAGGACAATGCCATTCCGCGCCAGGCAGAGGCATCCGTGCTGACAGAACAGGAAGACGGGGAAAAGCTGGTGAGCTATGCGGCAGAGTTTACACAGATGCTGAGAAAAGAGTATACAGGTACAGATGAGGGTATCACAGTGACGGCTGTGTGCCGGGGTGAGCAGACGGAACAGGTGCTTCATCCTGTAAGCCAGGAAAAAGTAATCTTCTTCCTTATGAATTATCCCAATGGTATTCAGAAAATGTGCGGTTTCATTGACGGGCTTGTGGAGACTTCCTGCAATGTGGGGGTTACAAGACTGGGAAGTGAGTGCCTGGCCTGCTCCACCAGCGTGAGAAGCTCCGCAGGTTCTGCCAAGAAGGCGCTGGCAGGAAAGATTCAGTACCTGACTGAATTTCTGGGAGGTGAGTACCATGTGGAAGGAGATTATCCGTCATGGGAGTACCGCCAGGATTCTGTCCTGCGTCCGCTGATGGTACAGGTATATAAAGAAATGTATAAGGAGGAGCCTGCTGTCCAGGTGATCCATGCAGGTCTGGAATGCGGCCTGTTCTATGAGAAGATCCCGGGGCTTGACTGTATCTCCATCGGACCGAATATGAAGGATATCCATACTTCTGAGGAGACACTTTCCATCTCCTCCACAGCAAGGGTCTATGAGTATCTGCTGGAAGTATTGAAAAGATTGAAATAATAGAAAGCACGCTCTGCGAATTTTCTATTGTCATAAATAATTGGAATATTTTCCCCTGTCTGTTCATAAAATGATATGTACGGGTAAGAGCCGATCTTTACAGGCTCTGGTACAGGCACAGCCGAATTTTATGTCAGATGGGGGAATTTTTGTGCGGAAATGGATACTGTTTTTTCTGATTTTGGTGTTTGCGGATGTTTTTGCCATCAGTTCCCTGAAAGAACATGTTTCCCTGGATATCCTGCGTGAGGCCGGTATTCCTGTGGAGGAGATGGAGAACGCGGGAATGTCTCCAAGAGAAATGCGGCTATATCTGCCTTTCTGGCAGGATATGGAGTATTTTCCCCTTGCGGTCCGCCCTCAGGAAAGGGAAGATCCGTTTTCCTTTACGGATACCTGGATGGAGGAGCGGAATTATGGAGGAAAGCGGAAACATGAAGGCTGCGACATTTTCGGTAAAGCAATGCTTTCCGGGTATTACCCTGTCATCAGCATCACGGACGGAACCGTGGAGAAAGTGGGATGGCTCCCTTTGGGCGGCTGGAGGATTGGAATCCGAAGTCCGAAAGGCGGCTATTTTTACTATGCCCATCTGAGCGGTTACGGCAGAGAATTTTTGGAGGGGGAAGCTGTGAAGGCGGGAGAGCTTCTGGGATTTTTAGGTGACAGCGGATATGGTGAGGAGGGGACCTGCGGAAAGTTTGCACCCCATTTACATATGGGATTATACACAAGATACGGTCAGGATGAGGAATATGCCCTGAACCCGTACCCTGTGCTTGTATACCTGAAGGATCATACAAAGGAGATAAGTTACTGAATTTCTATGGTGAGAGTTATAGAAATATGCTATACTTAAAATACCTTACGCGAAAACCGGGCCGTTATAGGGAAAACAAAGCGCGCGGCTCCGGATACCCACTTGGGCACCCCGCAGATTGTGCCGCAGCAGACGCGGCAATGATAAGGGATAGAAAAACAGGCGCACTGGTAAGGAGTAATGTCTTATGGAGATACATTTATGGCGTGAACTGCTGATTCCGTATGAACTTGCTGTCAAAGAGCTGGTTATCAAATTCAACCATCTGAAGAAGGAGCACAAAGAAAAGGACCTGTACTCCCCCATTGAACAAGTCAGCGGAAGAGTCAAAACGATCAACAGTATTCTGGAAAAAATGCAGAGAAAAAATATATCCTGGGCAGACCTGGAGGAGAAGGTGGAAGATATTGCCGGCATCCGGGTGATCTGCCAGTTTTATGAAGATATTGAAAAAGTGGCAGAAATCATAAGAAAGCGCCGGGATATGCAGGTGGTGGAGGAGAAGGATTATCTCACACACATGAAGGAGAGCGGCTACAGAAGCTATCATATGATCGTTCTGTATCATGTGGAGACTCTGGATGGCCCGAAAGACATCAGGGCTGAGATCCAGATCCGGACACTTGCCATGAATTTCTGGGCTACCATCGAACATTCCCTGCAATATAAGTATAAGGGAAATATGCCGCCTCACTTAAAGGCGCGGTTAAATCATGCAGCCCAGTCCATACTGCTTCTGGACGAGGAAATGTCTTCTGTCCGGAATGAGGTTATGGATGCCCAGAATTCCATGCTGCACCAGTCTAATCTGGTGTCAGGGATTCTGAATAATATTGAGAATCTATACCACTATTCCAACAAGAGGGAAGTGGCAAAAATACAGGATGAGTTTTACCGGATTTATGAGACTAAGGATTTATCCAGACTGGAACGGTTCCACCGGGAGCTGGATATTATCGCTGAGGGCTATCGGGCCCAGGCAGTAGCTACAGAAGAAATTATGTAAAAAGGACGAGACAATGAATCTGCCGAGTGATTATGAACAAGAGATGAAAGAATTGCTGGGCACGGAGCTGGAGGCCTATAAAAAGAGCCTTGACCTGCCGGTCATGCAGGGACTCCGTGTCAACACAGCAAAGATTACCTGCGAAGAATTTGAAGCCATCACCCCCTTTTCCATGGAGAAGATACCCTGGATACCAAACGGGTATTTTCTGAAGGAGGAGGAGCGGGCATCCAGGCATCCGTATTATTTTGCCGGATTGTATTATCTGCAGGAGCCAAGCGCTATGACACCGGCCAGCAGGCTTCCTGTAGAACCGGGAGACTGCGTACTGGATCTGTGCGCGGCTCCGGGCGGTAAAGCCACGGAGCTGGGCGGACGGCTTATGGGACAAGGAATGCTTCTGGCCAACGACATCAGCAGCAGCCGGGCAAAGGCTCTGCTTAAGAATCTGGAGATGGCAGGCATTCCCAATGTCTATGTGACAAGCGAGGACCCGGAGGTTCTGGAGCGGAATTTTACAGGCTTTTTTGACAAGGTACTCATAGACGCTCCCTGTTCCGGGGAGGGAATGTTCCACCGGGAACCCAGAATGATGGAATACTGGAAGGAGAGAGGACCTGAGGCTTATGTGCCTGTACAGAAAAAGCTCATCCTCCAGGGTGCCCGCATGCTGCGCGGGGGAGGAATGCTTTTGTATTCCACCTGCACATTTTCAAGGAAAGAGGACGAGGAAGTGATTGAATATCTGCTGCAGGAGATGCCGGATATGCGTCTGAAGGAAATCCTTCCCTATGAAGGATTTGCAAAAGGCGCCGGACTTGAAAAATGTGTTAGGATTTTCCCTCACAGAATGCCGGGCGAAGGACATTTTCTGGCTCTGCTTGAAAAAAGCGGAGAGGACAGCAGACCGGGGCAGGAAAATCTGCGGACCGGGAAAAGAAAAGCACCCAAACTGCCGGACTGTGCGGAGGAGTTCTTATCGCTTCTGTCATATCCCATAGACAGGGAGAACTTAAAACTGGACAGGGACAGACTTTACCTGCTCCCGGGCAGGGTGGAAGTGCCGAAGCTGCGCTTCCTGCGCACAGGACTCTATCTGGGTGATGTGAAGAAAAACAGATTTGAGCCTTCACAGGCACTGGCCATGGCTTTAAAGCCGGAGGAATTTGTCTCCTGTATCCGGCTGGAGCCTGAGGATGTGCGCACAGTCAAATATCTGAAAGGGGAAACTCTGGATGTATCGGATCTGCCGGTGGAAAAGCAGAAGGGATGGCAGCTTATATGTGTCAGGGACTATCCTCTGGGATTCGGCAAGCTGGCAGGCGGAATCCTGAAAAATAAATACTATGCCGGATGGAGATGGCAGTAATGGGAAAGATTCGATTAGATAAATATCTGGCGGATATGGGCCTTGGTACCAGAAGTGAGGTAAAGAAGCTTCTGAAAGCCAAACAGGTCACCATAAACGGTGAGACCGCCACAAAGCCGGAGCTGAAAGTGGACCCGGAGACAGATGAGATTTTGTCTTCCGGAGAGCGCGTAGTATATGAAGATTTTGAGTATTATATGCTCAATAAACCCCAGGGCGTGGTCTCTGCTACAGAGGACAGCAGGGACAAAACCGTGCTGGACTGCATACCTTCCAAAAAGAGGAAAGATCTGTTTCCCGTAGGCAGGCTTGACAGGGATACAGAGGGGCTGCTTCTTATCACCAATGACGGGGCGCTGGCTCACAGGCTGCTCTCCCCGAAAAAGCATGTGGACAAGACATATTTTGTGCGCCTGAGGGACGAACTTTCAAAGGAGGACTGCAAAAAGCTGTGTGAAGGTGTGGATATCGGTGAAAAAAATCTTACCATGCCTGCAGAGATCACAGAGTATGAGCCGGAGGGCAGACAGTGCTTCATCACCATCAGAGAAGGGAAATTCCACCAGGTGAAGCGAATGTTTGCAGCCGTGGGCAATGAGGTGTTATACTTAAAAAGGCTTTCCATGGGAAGCCTTATTTTGGATGAAACGTTACAACCCGGACAATACCGGAAACTTTCAGAGGAAGAGATAGAAAGGTTAAAGAAAAATGCTTGAAAATATCAATGCAGTATTATTTGATTTGGATGGAACCCTGGTGGATTCCATGTGGATGTGGAAGGCTGTGGACGAGGAATTTCTGGCCATGAAAGGGCTGGAAGTGCCGGAGAACCTGGAAGAGTTCCAGCAGGAGCTGGAGGGAATGGGGTTCACGGAGACCGCGGCATATTTTAAAGAACGCTTTGCCCTTCCGGATTCCCTGGAAGCCATCAAAAGTACCTGGGTGACCATGGCAGAACACAAATACTGCCATGAGATTCCCCTGAAGAAAGGGGCGCGTGAGTTTTTGGGCTATTTAAAAGAGCGAAAAATTCCTGCGGCCATCTGTTCCAGCAACAGTATCGAGCTGATCCGGATGGTGCTGAAAGCCCATTCCATAGAAGAATACTTTACGGACATTACCACCTGCTGTGACGTGCCGGCAGGCAAACCGGCCCCGGATGTGTACTTGAAGACAGCGGCGGGCTTACATAAAAAGCCGGAGGAGTGTCTTGTGTTTGAGGATGTCCCCATGGGAATCCTGGCCGGGAAAAATGCCGGTATGAAGGTCTGTGCCGTGGAGGACGCCTTCAGTGCACAGCAGGCAGATAAGAAGAAAGATTTGGCAGATTATTATATTGATGATTATTTTCAGGTGATGAATCACACATATGAGGTGCTTTTATGACAACGGGATTTTTGCCGGTGACAAGGCAGGAGATGGAACAGAGGGGAATCACACAGCCGGATTTTGTTTATGTGAGCGGGGATGCCTATGTGGACCACCCCTCTTTCGGTACGGCTATCATTACCAGGCTTCTGGAATCTTACGGATACAGTGTGGGGATCATTGCACAGCCTGACTGGAAAGATGAGAAAAGCATCACTGTGTTCGGGGAACCGCGTCTGGCCTTTCTTGTGTCAGCAGGCAATATGGATTCCATGGTGAATCACTATACCGTATCAAAAAAGCACCGGAGTACAGACGCCTATTCTCCCGGAGGGAAAATGGGGCTTCGCCCTGACCGGGCAGTCATTGTGTACGGCAATCTGATCCGCAGGATTTATAAACACACACCCATGATCATTGGCGGTATTGAAGCATCCCTCAGAAGATTTGCCCATTACGACTATTGGTCTGACTCCCTGAAGCGCTCCGTGCTTCTGGACAGCGGGGCAGATATGATCTCCTACGGTATGGGGGAGAAGAGTATCCTTGCCATTGCCAGAGCTTTGAATGAGGGGATGTCCATCCGTGATATCCATGATATACCCGGTACGGTATATCGTACTATGGAACTGCCGGGAGGCGTGATCCTGCCCTCCTATGAGGAGCTTTGCAGGGACAAGAAAGCCTATGCCGAGAGTTTCCGCATTCAGTATGAGAATATGGACCCTTTTACCGGAAAGGTTTTGGCAGAACCATATGAAAAACAGGGGTATCTGGTGCAGAACCCGCCCTCCAAACCACTCACAACACAGGAGATGGATGAGGTGTATGGTCTGCCTTACACCCGTACCTATCATCCCATGTATGAGAAAATGGGGAAGATACCAGCAATTGAAGAAATCAAATTCAGCCTCACCAGCAACCGGGGATGTTTCGGAGGCTGTAATTTCTGTGCCCTTACCTTTCATCAGGGAAGGATCGTACAGGTAAGAAGCCACGCATCCATTCTGGATGAGGCTGTCATGTGTACAGAGGAGAAAGATTTTAAGGGGTATATCCACGATGTGGGCGGTCCTACCGCGGATTTCCGCCAGCCAGCCTGCAAAAAGCAGATGACAAAGGGTGTCTGCAAAAACCGTCAGTGCCTGTATCCGAAACCATGCAAAAATCTGGAGGCAGATCACAGGGACTACCTGGAGCTTCTGGCAAAACTCCGGGAGATTCCAGGGGTGAAGAAAGTTTTCATCCGTTCCGGGATCCGCTTTGATTATGTGGAGGCAGACAAGGACAGGGAATTTCTGGAGAAGCTTGCGCAGTATCATGTGAGCGGCCAGCTTCGGGTGGCGCCGGAGCACGTTTCCGACCAGGTGCTTACCTATATGGGCAAGCCGGAACATGCGGTGTATGAAAAATTTCTGAAAGATTTTGAAAAGGCCAATGCGCGCACCGGTAAAAAACAGTATGCAGTGCCATATTTCATGTCTTCCCATCCGGGATGTACCATGAAGGAGGCTGTCAAGCTTGCGGAATATGTGCGTGATATGGGATTTACGCCGGAACAGGTGCAGGATTTCTACCCCACACCCTCCACTATGTCCACCTGTATGTATTATACCGGCCTGGACCCGAGAACCATGGAGCCGGTATATATACCGAAAAATCCCCATGAAAAAGCCATGCAGCGGGCCCTCATCCAGTATAAGAACCCCGCGAACCGGGAACTTGTAAAAGAGGCCCTTATAACGGCGGGAAGGACTGACCTGATTGGGACAGACAGAAAATGTCTTATCCGTACAGGAAATGGCAGTGATACAAAGAGGAAGGAAGCCGAACGCGGCAGCAAAATGAAAGACCGCAGAAATACACAGAAAAAGAAAACCATAAGAAATATCCACAAAAAGAAGAGTAGGTGATCGTTTGAAAATAGCAGTCATAACCGGTGCTTCCTCAGGTATGGGGAAAGAGTTTGTGCGCCAGATCGCCAGCCATTACGGCTGGCTGGATGAGATCTGGGCCATTGCCAGAAGAAGTGAGGCTCTGGAAGAACTTGGAAAGGAAATCGGTATCAAGGTCCGTGTGATTCCCATGGATATTACGGATCCCAAAAGCATCGGAAAGCTGAAAGAAATGCTGAGGGAATACAAACCCTATGTAAAATATCTGGTAAATGCAGCGGGCTGCGGAGTGCACAGGAGTGTGGAGGTAACCTCAGCCGGGGACTGTACCGGAATGATAGATCTGAACTGCAGGGCCCTGACGGAGATTACCAGGCTTTTTCTGCCGTATATGAGGCAGAAGAGCCATATTGTCATGGTGGCATCCGCTGCCGCTTTTATCCCCCAGCCGGAATTTGCCGTGTACGCGGCCACAAAAGCGTATGTCCTCAGCTTTTCCCGGGCTCTTTTCCGGGAGCTGCGCGGCTACATTGCGGTGACGATTGTCTGCCCGGGGCCGGTAGATACGGAATTTCTCGAGCATATCGGTGGAAAGAAACGCATGCCTTCCTATAAGCGTAGATTTATTGCCCGCCCGGAGGCAGTGGTAAACCAGGCGATTTTGGATGCAGCGAGAAAAAAAGAAATCTCCATTTATGGATTTTCTATGAAATGTTTTTTTATCCTTTGCAAAATTGTTCCACATAGGGTATTATTAAAAATTGTAGAAGTTATTTCTAAATGACAGTTACTATTCACAGCCCTGCAAAAAGCGCAGTTCTGTGAACAGTAACACGCTTCGCGATGCACACACAATGCAATAAATTGCATTGTGGCGCTGGCTAACTCGGGATTTTGCTTCGCAAAACACCTCCCGGAACATTGGCCGTGAATAGTTACAAATGACATACAATGACACAAATGAGGAGACGGATTTTCAATGGAAAAAAAGAAGAAAATCAGAAAAGGTGATTTCGGATATATCTCTTCCCAGAAGAAAAAGAGAACGATGTATACCATTCTGGCCTTTATAGCCCCGCTTACAGTTTTTTTTACCGGTCTTATCATCAAGGGAAACAGAAATACGGTTTTTACGGTAGTGGCTGTTGTGGCCTGTCTGCCTGCCTGTAAATTTGCAGTGGGCATGATCATGATGTTTATGCAGAAACCAATGTCCGAGAAGGATTACCGGCAGATTGAAAAGCACAGACATGGCCTGGCTCTGGGATATGAGCTGGTGATATCTGCCTATGAAAAACAGACCTTTCTGGACTCAGTGGCTGTATGCGGCAATACGGTGGTGGGATATACCAGCCGTGAAAAATCCGACATACCTTTTGTGGAGAAGCATATTCAGTCCATCCTCAGACAGAATGGATACTATGTGAATGTAAAGATTTTCCGGAAGCTGCCGGATTATTTAAACCGTCTGGAATCCATGTGGGAGCATCATGAATCCCTGGAAAAGGATATCCGTTTTACACCGGATGAGAAATATCCGGATTTGACCAGAAATGAACTGATCCTGCATACTATTTACGCGATTTCTCTCTAGAGCCTGTTTGAAAATTCATTCCGACAATCTGCACGCCCCACTTTGCGGGAGATTTGCCCCCAATTCAGTCAGCGTAGCCCGCTACGCCTCCTTCATCGGGGTCAAATCTCCCACAAACTGTGACGCACAGCTTGCCGAAAGCAATTTTCAAACACGCTCTAGAATACCGCGAAACAAGGCTTACAGACAGGAGGAATACATGAGAGAACTGACAGTCAAAGCAGGGGAGAGCGGACAGCGTTTGGATAAATATCTTGCAAAATATCTGAAGGAGGCACCGAAAAGCTTCCTATATAAAATGCTCCGAAAGAAGAACATTACTCTGAACGGCAGAAAGGCTGACGGCAGTGAGAAGCTGCAGGCAGAGGACTGTGTCCGTCTTTTTCTGGCGGAGGAGACACTGGAAAAATTCATGGGGACTCAGACAGAGGCTCATACCTGCTCTTTGGATGTTATCTATGAGGATGACCATGTGTTGTTTATCAACAAACCTGTGGGAATGCTGTCCCAGAAGGCGGATAAGAAAGACATATCCCTGGTGGAATATCTGACAGGATATCTGCTGGAAAAGGGTGCACTGACAAGAGAAAATCTGCTGACTTTTCATCCGTCTGTCTGCAACCGTCTGGACCGCAACACCAGCGGCATTGTGGCAGCGGGCAAAACCATGGCCGGCCTGCAGACATTGTCCGGGGCATTTAAGGACAGAAGCCTGCACAAATATTATCTTGCGCTTGCGGCAGGGCGCGTGGAGCATCCGTCCTATATAAAAGGTTATCTGTGGAAGAATGAGCGGACCAATAAAGTCACTGTGACAAGGGAACCGAAAAAGGATGCCCTCCCTATTGAGACGCGTATGCGGCCTCTGTCTTATTCCGGGACAGGAGACTGCACGCTGTTGGAGGTGGAGCTTCTGACAGGGCGTACCCATCAGATTAGAAGTCACCTGGCAAGCATTGGGCATCCCATCATCGGAGACGCAAAATACGGCAGCAGAGAAGTCAACGAAGCGTACAGGAAGAAATACCGGGTTACCTCTCAGCTGCTTCATGCATGGAGGATTGAGATGCCGTCTTTCGAGGGAGAGCTTAGTTACCTGTCGGGACTGAAGCTGACGGCAGAACTGCCTGCGTTATTTAAAAAAGTCATCAAAGGGGAGAAACTGTAATGAGCAAACAATATAACGGGCCCTCTATCATGGAGGAGCTCTGGGAATATATAAAAATGATTATTTTTGTGGTTGTTGTGGTTTTCATCGTCAACAATGTGCTTTTGATCAATGCCAAGATTCCGTCAGAATCCATGGAAGACACGATCATGACGGGAGACCGGATCTTCGGAAACCGACTGGCATACATAAATAAAGACCCACAGCGTTTTGACATTGTGATTTTCAAATACCCTGACGATGAGACACAGCTTTTCATTAAGCGTGTCATCGGACTGCCCGGGGAGACGGTGGAGATCAGGGACGGAAAGGTATATATCGACGGCGCCGAAACCCCACTGGATGACAGCTTTACACCGGAGCCGCCCCAGGGAAACTGGGGACCGGAGGTGGTTCCGGAGGGCAGCTATTTTATGCTGGGTGACAACAGGAACCGCTCAAAGGATTCCCGCTTCTGGACCAATACCTTTGTGAAAAAAGAAAAAATTCTGGGTAAGGCTGTCCTTCGCTACTTCCCGTCACCGAAGCTGATAAAATAAAGTGCAGGGAAAAATAAAAAGAACAGCAGGAAAAGAGACATCATAGAAGACAAAAGAAAGAGGAGGAATGGAGATGGCGACCTGGAATTCCAGAGGTCTGCGCGGTTCCGCACTGGAGGAGTTTATCAACGAGACCTGCGCGCGCTACAGGGAAAAGAATCTGGCCCTGATACAAAAAGTCCCCACCCCCATTACACCGGTCCGCATAGACAAGGAGAGCAGGCATATTACGCTGGCTTATTTTGAGAAGAAGAGTACAGTGGATTATATCGGCGTGGTTCAGGGAATTCCCATATGTTTTGACGCAAAAGAGTGCAATACAGATAACTTTCCCCTGCAGAATATCCATGCCCATCAGGTGGAATTCATGGGGGATTTTGAGAAACAGCAGGGAATCGCGTTTTTGATCCTTTTTTTCACCCACAGGGATGAACTCTACTATATGCCCTACCGGGAGATGTACCGCTTCTGGATGCGGGGACAGAACGGCGGCAGGAAACATTTTAAGTATGAGGAACTGAACCCGGAATGCTTTTTAAAGAGAAGCAAAAATTTTCTGGTACCTTTTCTGGAAGGGGTTGCCTGGGATTTGGATAAAAGAGAAATATAAAAAAGTTGTATTTTTTCAACTTATGGTGTATACTGAATGAAAAGTATGTGTCCGTGAAGAAAGAAATTGAAGTATACAGGTAACAGCCCTATCTGTCTTTGATGACAGGTTCGGCTGTTTTTTGTTACATGGGAAAATTCTCCGAACTTCCTGACCGTAGGTGGCTGCGCTTTGGCGTGAAGGTCATATGGGCAGGATTCTATTTTAAGTAATTTGGGGACTGCATGAAGAAAGAGGTAAAATTTGAATAAAACAACAAAAAAACAAAACGACAAGGTTAAAATCATCCCACTTGGGGGACTGGACAAAATCGGTATGAATATTACTGCAGTTGAATATCATGACACGATCATTGTGATCGATTGCGGAATATCCTTTCCGGATGATGAGATGCTGGGTATTGACAAGGTCATTCCCGATGTGTCTTATCTGATTGAGAATAAGGAGAAGGTGAAAGGGTTTGTGATCACCCACGGACATGAAGACCATATCGGTGCGCTGCCCTATATCCTTCCGCAGATCAATGTGCCGGTCTATGCCACCATGCTGACAATGGGACTCATAGAGCATAAGCTGGAGGAAGCAAAACTGCTGAAAAAGACGAAACGCAGAGTAGTGAAACAGGGAGGCCAGATCAATCTTGGCGAGATGCGAATCGAATTTATCAGAACAAACCACAGCATAGCGGGGGCATCCGCTCTGGCAATCCATACACCCGCAGGGATTGTTTTCCACACAGGGGATTTTAAAGTGGATTATACCCCTCTGTTCGGAGAGGCTATTGACCTGCAGAGAATGGGAGCTCTGGGGAAGAAAGGCGTGCTGGCAGTCATGTGCGACAGTACCAATGCCATCCGTCCCGGATTCACTCCGTCTGAGACAAAGGTTGCAAAGACTTTTGATACGCTTTTTGCAGAAAACAAGACAAACAGAATTATTGTGGCCACCTTTGCATCCAATGTGGACCGAGTCCAGCAGATCATGAATACCGCTTATAAATACGGAAGAAAAGTGATCCTGCAGGGCAGAAGTATGGAGACGGTCATCAAGATAGCGGAAGAACTGGGATATGTGACGATTCCTGAAAAAACTCTGATATCCGTAAATGAAATGAACCGTTATCCCGATGAAAAACTGGTATTCATCACAACAGGAAGCCAGGGAGAGGAAATGGCCGCATTGTCGAGAATGGCGGATTCGACACATAAAAAGGTAGTCATCAAACCAAAGGACGCAATCATATTCAGTTCAACTCCCATACCGGGAAATGAGAAAGCTGTCTCCAGAATCGTCAATGAACTGGCAAGGAAAGGCGCAAATGTTATTTTCCAGGACACCCATGTGTCAGGTCATGCCTGTCAGGAGGAAATCAAGCTGATTTATTCCCTGCTGAAGCCCGAATATGCCATTCCGGTGCATGGAGAGTACCGCCATCTCATAGCCGGCGGCAATCTGGCAAAGGAATTGGGGATGGATGATGACCATGTATTTATACTGGAGGCAGGTGACGTGCTGGAACTCTCCGAAGAGACCGGAAAGGTAGTGTCAAAAGTCACCGCAAGAGGTATCTATGTGGACGGCCTGGGCGTGGGAGATGTGGGAAATATTGTACTCAGGGACAGGCAGAGCCTTTCGGAAAACGGTGTCATCATTGTGTCACTGGCTTTGGAGCGGAAAACAGGCAAGCTTATGTCAGGTCCGGATATTATTTCCAGAGGATTTGTCTATGTAAGAGAATCCGAAGAGCTTATGCGCGAACTGAAGAAAGTGGCATCAAAAGCCATTGAAAAATGTGAAAAACAGAATCACAGGGAATGGGGACAGATAAAGACAGAGATCAGAGACAGCCTGGATGATTATTTATGGAAAAAGATCAAGAGAAGTCCTGTTATACTTCCTGTCATTATGGAAGTTTAAAATGTTCCTAAGCCTGGTTGAAGGTTTTTCGGCCCTCCTTTTTGGGGGGCTGTTTTTTATATCGGTCGCAAAGAATATAGAAGTGTGGGCAGCAGATATGATATACTGATCATACAGAAACAGAGTTATGGGCAGGACACATGAGGAACGGTATTTGGCAGGGAAAGGAGATGGTTTTATGTGGAAAAGGGCAGAACTGAAAAGAAGAGGAAGGGAAAAACTAAAGCGGAATTATTGGCCTGCTGTGGCGGTTTCACTGGTTCTCGCTGTCATGATGACAGATATTAGCGGACCGTTTTTGCTCCATGGGAAGAAGTATAACCTGGTGTCGATTCTCTGGACAGACTTCCTGATTCCCTGGAAATTCAGCGGAACTATCATAAAGACCATTATCCGTGATATTCTCTATGTTTTTATTTTTGCCATAATAGAAGTGGGCGGAGCTGCATTTTTTATCAGGAACAGAAAGGAAAAGGCAGGGGCAGGCCTGGTATTTTCCGGCTTTTTTGATGGAAATTATAAGAAGTATATGAAGGGGATGTTCCTGGTGCATCTGGAACTGTTTTTCTGGTATCTGATGCTTCTGGTACCGGGAATCATACAATCCTATGCATTCCGCATGGCCCCTTACATTCTGGCGGAAAACCCGGATGCCGGGTTTGAGGAGATTCTGCATACCAGTGAGGATATGATGCGCGGACAGAAGTGGAGGGCATTTCTTCTGGACTTATCCTTTCTTGGATGGCGGGTACTGACTATTCTGACCTTTGGCGTGCTGGGAATCTTTTTTACAGGACCATACATAGAGGCAGTGAATGCGGAGCTGTATGCTGTTCTGAAGGAGGAGCGTATGAGACGGTTAGATGCAGACAATCACGGCATCTCATCCCGCCCATCATGAATAAGAAAACTCTCCAATCCGGCTTTGATAAAAGAATCAATGGTCTTTTGAATCTTCTTCCAGTCTCCACACTGGTTGCGGATCGTCAGTTTATTGATCGTCAGGCATCCGTTCATCTGGAAATAAAATACAGCCTCAGCCTGTTCAAATGTGAGCAGGCTGTGAGACATCAGCCAGGTGACATAGCCTTCCTTATACACATCTGCTATTTTGTCAATGATCCTGGAGGAAATAATATCGTCCAGAAATAGTACCTGATACCTGGGAGTATTGTGTACCTTGTGGCAGAAGGGAAAAGTGCAGTTGGAGGCAGCGCGGCCGGGGCACATGAGATGTTCCTCCAGGCTTTTGGTGTCCTTCAGCATTTCTGTCAGGATATCATCCAATACATCGTCCATATCATAATAATGCAGATAAAAGGTTCCCCTGTTGATCTCAGTCAGCTTACAGATCTCCGTGACGGTGATTTTTGAAAAGGTTTTTTTCTCCAGCAGGGCAAGGAAGGTATCTTTGATTGCCTGCCGGGTGTATTTGGTGCGGCGGTCTTCTTTTCTTTCTTTGGTCTCCATATGTTTCCTCCTTAAACGATTCATATCAACAATTTTTTTAATCTGTTGATAAAATGAACAGATTGAAAAAATTGATGATTGTAATTTTCATAATTACAATTATAATCAATTATAGAAAGAAATCAACAGGTTGTTCAGAAATTTGGAGGTAAATATATGGGACATGTTATAGCAGTGGCCGGAAAAGGCGGCGTAGGCAAGACAACTTTATGCGGTCTGCTGATTCAGTATTTATGCGAGAGCGGGAAGAAGCCGGTTCTGGCAGTGGACGCAGATGCGAATTCCAATTTAAATGAAGTTCTGGGAGTTGAGACAGAGATTACATTGGGCGAACTGCGTGAGGAAATAGAGCGTGCGGGCATTGACAGCAGATATCAGATTCCTGCAGGTGTGACAAAGCAGGATTATCTGGAAATGAGGCTGGCGGATGCCATCACGGAAGAGGATGATTATGACCTTATGGTAATGGGGCGTACCCAGGGACAGGGATGCTACTGTTTCGTGAATGGCCTGGTGCAGACACAGATACAGAGACTCCAGAGCCATTATCCCTACATTGTAGTGGACAATGAGGCGGGCATGGAGCACATCAGCCGCGGCATTCTGCCCACCATGCAGACAGCCATCCTGGTAAGCGACTGTTCCAGAAGAGGGGTACAGGCGGCAGGGAGAATCGCCCGTCTGGTGGAGGAACTGAATTTCAAACCACAGAAAATGGGACTGATCGTAAACCGTGCGCCGGAGGGCAGATTAGACGCAGGAACCATGGAAGAAATTGAAAAGCAGAACCTGAATCTTTTAGGAGTTGTTCCCCATGATGACATGGTATACCGCTTTGACTGTGACGGAAAGCCGACGATACAGCTTCCGGCAGATTCTCCGGTGCGGGCAGCCCTGAAAGGGATTGTGGAGAAATTAGGGCTGTAAAGGAAAAATAAAATCAGATATAAGGAAGACAGAGAATACAGGGGAGCAGGCAAAACAAAGCCTGCCCCTGTTTTTTTATTTTACCTTGTATCTAACATTTCTGTAAGATTCCCGGAAACGCTGGGAGATAGAAAAAAAATAAGTTATAATGATAGCACCAAACAAGGATCAAAACCGATACACAAGACAGAGAAAAGGAGCAGAATATTATGAAGATCATGATTGTGGAAGACGAATTGTCCCTTGCCAGAGAAATTTGCCTCCTCTGCAGAAAATGGGAGTTTGATACAGAATATATAAGAACTTTTGACCATGTGGATGAGGAGTTCATGCGCATCAAGCCGGATTTTGTTCTTCTGGACATTAATCTGCCTTATCATGACGGCTTTTACTGGTGTGAAAGAATCAGAACCATGTCCAATGTGCCCATCCTTTTTTTATCCAGCCGTGAGTTAAACGCGGATAAGATCATGGCTATGGCATCCGGCGGGGATGATTACATGGAAAAACCCTTTGATTCGGAGCTGCTGCTTGTGAAAATCCGTTCCATGCTGAGGCGTGCCTATGAATACCGGAAAAATGACAGGGAATATCTGACGGACGGAGGATATTATGACAGCGCGGAGGGGATCTTTACCTATGGGGAACAGTCGGTGGAGCTGACCAAGTCGGAGAATAAAATCATGAGTGCCCTGGTAGAATGCAGAGGAAAAGTAGTGGAGAGAGAAAAGCTGATGCAGCATCTATGGAATACGGATGAATTTGTCACGGACGCCTCCCTGACTGTTCTGGTGTCAAGGCTCAGAAGCAAGCTTCGGGATATATCCGGCGGGAAAGAGATCATAGGCACGAAAAAAGGAAGGGGATATTATATCATATGAAAAAGTATCTGGCTGATCGGGGCCATGCCATACTGCTTTTTTTGATATCACTGCTGTTTGTCAATTTGTATTTCGGTTTCATCTGCGCTACCCGAGTCAATCCGGGGGATTTGTATTACCTGGATGCAGCAGCGGGCGCGCTGGCGCTGTTTCTTCTGGCACTGGACTACAGAAAACAGAGCAGGATCTGCAGAACACTCACAGAGGAGAAAGAGATTTCAAAAGAGGAGATGAGAAAGCTGCTGGGCCGCCGTCAGTATGAAATATGGTACCGGGAGAAAGAGGAAGATGAGGAAAAAATACAAAATCTGTATAATGAGATCCTGGAACTGAGCGACTATATTACCCTGTGGGCCCATGAAGTGAAGCTGCCTCTATCTGCCCTGCGGCTTATGAATGAGAGAAATAAGGACAGGGCACTGCAGGAAGAAATGCAGGATTCCCTGGAGCGGATACAGCAGTATCTGAATACCATGATGATGAGCAGTAAGCTGAAAAAGCCGGAAAATGACGTGAAGCTGGAAAAGGTCAGTTTAAGGGAAGCGGCAGCGGAGGCTGTAAAAAACCAGTCCTATTTTCTGATACGCGATCATTTTGCCATAGAGATGCATTTAAAAGACGAGGCTGTTTACAGCGACCGCAGATGGCTGGTCTATATGCTGGACCAGATCATCGGCAACGCGGTGAAATACCGGGGAGAAAACCCCACACTCACCTTCGGAGCTGACATTTCTTCTGCATGCGGAACAGAGTTTTGGGTTGAGGACAACGGTACCGGCATAGCCCAGGCGGAACTGCCCTATATATTTGATAAAGGCTATATCGGAAGCTGTCAGAGAAACGGCGGCTACCGATCCACGGGAATGGGCCTGTACTTTGTAAAGCAGACTGCAGACAGGCTGGGTATTGGAGTCAAGGCTTCCTCCGGGGAAAACAATACAAGATTTACATTTACATTTCAAGATCACGCAGATTATTTTTTCCTGGATAAGCCACACCAAACCTTGCAGAAATGTTAGAAACAGGCGGAAGGTGTTAGAAAGATGTAAGGATTTCCCGCTCCTGTTTTGCTACACTTAAACTGTAAAGAAAACAGTTGAATTTGCCGTAAAAGGAGTTAAGGAAATGAAAAAAATTGTGGAGATCAAAAATCTGACAAAGACCTATGGACGCAAAGGATATGAGTCGGTAGTCCTGAAAGATGTCACCATGGATATTTATGAACATGATTTTATTGCCATCATGGGGCCAAGCGGAGCCGGTAAATCCACCCTTTTAAACCTGCTGTCCACGCTTGACAAGCCCTCCCGGGGGCAGATCATTTTGGACGGGGAGGATGTGACAAGGGTGGGAAACCGACAGCTCTCCGTGATCCGCAGGGATAAGATCGGATTCATTTTCCAGGAATACAATCTTCTGGACAATATGACCCTTCAGGACAACATAGCCCTTCCTCTTTCCCTGAACGGTAAGAAGAGCCGGGAAATTCTGGAGAAGGTGGATAAAATGGCAGATATGTTCGGGCTGTCTGCGCATCTGAACAAATACCCTTACCAGCTTTCCGGAGGACAGAAACAGCGCGGAGCCAGTGCCAGGGCACTGATCACAGAACCTCGGATCCTCTTTGCCGATGAGCCCACAGGAGCTCTGGATTCCCGTTCCAGCCGGGATCTGCTTTTGAGCCTGAAGGCAGCCAATGAGAAAGGAAAAGCCACGATTCTTATGGTGACGCATGATGCCTACACAGCCAGCTATGCAAAGCAGGTATACTTTTTAAGCGACGGGCAGATCCAGTGCAGACTGAATAATAAGGAGGACAGAAAGTTATTTTACGATGAGATTCTGAAGCTCCTGGCATCCATGGGAGGTGAGAGGGAATGAGTCTGATCCGGCTTACAATGTCCAATTTTAAACGGAATCTGAGAAATTATATGTCATTGGTTCTGGCGCTGGCCTTCTCTGTGTTTATCTTTTTCAATTTTCAGTGTGTCCTGTATTCGGATTCCATGGAAGTGCTGAACAATTACAATAAAGACTATATAGATTTGATCGTGCATGCGCTGTCTGTTGTCTTTGGCGTATTTTTGTTTTTCTTTATCTGGTATGCCACCAATGTGTTTTTAAACCAGAGGAAAAAGGAAATCGGCATCTACATTTTCATGGGACTGGACAACAAAAGAATCGGAAAAATGTACGCTTTGGAAGCTTTATTTTCCGGCCTCTTTTCCCTGGCAGCAGGCCTGGCGGCGGGAGTAGTTTTTTCAAAGCTGTTCCAGATGGTGCTGCTGCGCATTTCGGAGATCAGCGTGGATATAAAATTTTCCTTTTCCCTGAAGCCGGTTCTGATAACCGCGTGTGTTTTCATGGCGATTTACGGGCTGATGGTGGTAAAGGGGTATGTCTCTCTTGTCAGAAGCAGCGTGCTGGATATGCTTTCCGGTGCAAAACAAAAAGAGATGAAAGCGGAACCGGCATTTCTGACAGCCATTAAGATCATGCTTGGCGTCAGCGTACTTGGGGCAGGATATTACTGTGCCGTCAGGACAGGTGATATTGACAGTCTTGCCTATGCCCTGGCTGCGGTGATCCTGGTCATAGCAGGCACTTATTTTATCTACGGCGGCCTGATTCCATGGCTGATCAGAAAGCTTACGGAGAATAAACAATATCTCTATCAGAAGCAGAGAAATCTTTGGGTGAACAACCTGGCCTTCCGTCTGAAGCGGAACTACAGGACCTATGCTATCGTGACCGTGCTCATGATCTGCTCCGTTACAGTGCTTGGAACCTCCATAGCCCTGAAGCAGAGATATGAAAGGTCAGAGCATTTCAGGACCACATATACCTGTCAGGTGGTAACGAAAACGGAAGTGGACGCAGATGAGATACAAAAAGAGATTGAGAAGGAGAATAAAGTAAAATACAGAAGCAGCATTCCCCTTTTATCGCTTGATCCGGATAAGCTGCATTCGAAATACAAGAGTGCCAATTATGCCATTACTTCAGAATCGGCCGTAAAAGCTGCCGCCGAAGAAGCCGGACTTCCCTATGAGAGTGGATCGCTTGGGGACAATGAGTGTGTTCATCTGACCCATATTATGCTCATGAGTTTTGTTCCGGAAGACAATGAGCCGGTTACCATAGGGGATCAGGTATTTCAGCAGATCGCAGAGAGCAATGTGCCATATCTGGGGGATCTGCAGAATGGGATGAGTGTATATGTGGTGAATGACACACAGTATAAAAAGCTGCAGCTACTGGGGGAAGTTCTGTATCTGTACAACTATAAATTTGAGGACCCCGAAAATCTGGATGCCTCGGTTCCCTATCTCAGGTCTCTTGCGAAAGAGGATCCGGACCGTTTTGTGGGTGTGAATCTGATTCGTACGGAGGATAAAGAAGGGGCTTGGGTCCGTGTCATGTATTCCCTCTGTGTATTCATGTTCGCAACCCTGATCCTGGCCTGCGGAAGTATTATCTTCATCAAATTAAACAATGAAGCTGCGGAGGATATGGAGCGCTACAGGGTATTGCAGAAAATAGGAATCCAGAGATCCACACTTTATAAATCCATGAAAAATGAGATTCGCTTTACTTATTACTGTCCTTTTGTTCTCATGGTCCTGACTTCCTATTTTTCTATCCACGCAGTGGGAACGGTTATGAAAGAAGATCTGCTTCGGATCAATGTGTTCAGCGCGGCAGCCATACTGCTGTTATTCAGCATCATTTACCTGATATCCGTCCGCGCATTCAGGAAAAAAGTTTTGGATTAAAAAAGAAACAGATAAGTGCGGCGTCCCGGGAAAACATCCGGGGCGCCGCACTTTTTTTAGTATTTTCCGTACATGTCAACAGCTTCCAAAAGCGCTTCCATATTTTCCTGGGGACAGTCCTCCAGGGAATATCCGGTGGTGAAAAGATAACCACCTCCCGGTGCCATGATCTCCAGATGCTGTTTCACTTCTTCCCGGATTCTCTCAGGCGTGCCGTACCGCACTGAGTATACCGGGAATCCGCCCATAAGGCAGGCCGTGTCTCCCAGTTCTTTTTTTGCAAGCTTCAGGTCTACGTTCTCAAAGTGGTATACCACTTTATTCTTCGGCACTTCCTTCAGGTATTTCAGCCTGGTATTATAGGCACCCTCTGTGTACACAACCGGTGTGATATTGTGTTCGATCAGCGCAAGGATCCATTTCTGCAGATAAGGCCAGTACAGTTCCCTGTAATCCTCCTCACTGATGAAATTATCAAAGCCCTTGTGCAGCATAACCCATGCGTAGCGGCTGCCGGTTGCCTGGCAGAATCCCAGACTCTGTTTGATATGCAGGTCTGCGAAGATATCCAGTGCATGCTTTACATTGTCCCGCTCTTCGATCAAATCCGGCATCATGCCAAAGGTTCCCCTGAGTGTATCCCCAAGCATATCAAAGGCCGTTGCAGAGCCTCCGCCCATAATGGAATAATAGCCAAGGGCGCGGAGCTTTTTGTCGTACTCCTGTATCACAGCGTTCATTTTCTGGGCTTCCTCCGCAGCAGCCAGCAGGCGTTTGTAGACAGGGATGGCCTGCGGTGAGGTCAGCATATGCTGAGCACCGCCCACAATCATATCATAGTAATCCAGGTCAGAAAGCGGTTCAAAGATTTCCATGGTGCGGGGCAGATGTTTGGTCAGCCAGAAGCCTGCCGGATCCCGGAAGAATTCATCGTATTCCCCGTCTTCCAGCGTTGGATATTCAATGAACTGATAGGTATTGTTCTCGTCCAGGCCCTTGGGGTCTCCGGGCCAGCGGGCATTTTTCATGCCCAGATTTTCCAGAACTTTAGCTGCGGGGGTGAAATTACTGATGCTTCCCGTATCTGTGTAAGAGTATTTTTCATAAAAAGCCAGCATGGCACGGCAGGCTTTTTCATGGTCAACCATACTCTCAGCCATAGTGATTCCGGCCTTGTGAAGAGGGTAGGTGCCGACTAAAAGGGTATTCGGAACCCTGTCCGGCTCCTGGTTTAAGACGGCAGTTTCCACGCGTTTTTTTCTTTCCTCATAAAGTTTTTCATAATCCGCCATAGGTATTTCCTCCTTTCCCATAGGGAACAGACATTGATTCATGATATAAAAAGTATACCACTGTGCTGCGGCGGCTTCTACAGCCCGGCATCACAAGTCTTTTCTTTTGTCGGGTGCGTTTTTTGTATTGAACGTACATGTGCCAAGAGATATGAGATATCTGCATAACCACAGGAAATCTGCAGAAAATGTAAGTATAACCCAGCAGAAAATATAAAAATCGGAACGGAGTTTATCATGGACAGAGAAGAAAGTATCAATGAGATTCTTTCCTATTACAGCGGCAGGAAAGATAAAAAAGAGCAGGAAACAGTGGCTGCAATGTTAAGGGAACTGCAGGAAGCCTGCGGCGGAATCAGTCCGAAACTCCAGGAGAGGGCAGCACAGGCGGCAGGCATAAAGGTTTCTGTGATTCAGTATCTGGTGCGTATGTACTCTGATCTAAAAGAAACACCGTATGAGCATACCGTCACGGTCTGCACGGGGATAAGATGCAGAAATAAGGGCGGAGCAGCCGTTTCCCAGGCTGTGAGAAAAGCGCTGGGCATTAAAAAGGAAGGTCTGTCTGCTGACGGAAATGTATATCTGCATGTGCGCGGCTGCCTGAGAAACTGCGGGACATCGCCGAATCTTCTCATTGACGGGAAACTGTTTTCCAAAGTTAAGCCGGAGCAGGTGCCTGATATTCTGGAAAAAACGTGCGGACAGCCATATGGCAGACAGGAATAAAACATAAATTACCATTTGTCTACCAACATGATTTTTTGCATAATCTGGGCAGAATACACAAAAGATAGCAAGAGGATGTTTGAAAATGCATGCCCGCAGGACTGCCTGCAAATTGTGCCGCACATATCTTGCGGCAGGTAATTTTCGAACACAAGCTAAACGAGGAATGGAATCGAAAGGACGAGAGATTATGGAAGAGTTCGGGATAAAAACATCCATATATTTTGGAAAAAATGCATTGGAATATTTAAAAAAACTGCAGGGTGCCGGGATATTTATTGTCACAGATCCTTTTATGGTGGAGTCCGGCCTTGTGGAGCGTATCACCGGATATCTGGAAAAAGACCGCTGTACGATCTTCAGCAATGTGGTTCCTGACCCGCCCCTGGAACTGGTGATCGAAGGTGTCAAAGAGGTGATAAAACACAGACCGGATACCCTCATTGCCCTGGGCGGAGGATCTGCCATTGATGAGGCCAAGGCCATCATGCATTTTTCCAGACAGATTGGAAATCTGCCGGATATGGAATTTATTGCGGTTCCCACCACCAGCGGAACCGGCTCGGAGGTCACATCCTTTGCCGTGATCACAGACAGGGAAAAGGGAATCAAATATCCCCTGGTGGACCAGTCTCTTCTTCCGGATACGGCGATCCTGGATGCCAGCCTTGTAAAAAGTGTTCCCAAAACCGTGGTGGCGGACACGGGCATGGATGTGCTGACACACGCGCTGGAAGCTTACGTCTCCACAAAAGCCAATGCCTTTACAGATGCCCTGGCGGAGAAAGCAGCTGTGACGGTTCTGCGGTACCTGATCCGTTCCTATACCAGCCAGGAGGATTTCAGAGCCAGGGAGGAGATGCACAATGCATCCTGTATGGCAGGACTGGCCTTTGACAGAACGTCCCTGGGAGTGAACCACGCCATTGCCCACAACATCGGAGGAAAGTTCAAAGTGCCCCACGGCAGGACCAATGCGGTTCTGCTCCCCTATGTGGTGGAATTTAACGCGGATATGAAGGAATTCAATCCCCGTGCATATACCCGGGCAGCCGAAAAATATGCGGCGATCGCCCAGCTTGCGGGAATCGGCGGCGGCAATGTGCGGGCCGGGGTGAAGAACCTGGTCAGGGAGATCCGGAAAATGCAGGAACAGATGAAAATGCCTTTTGGATTTAAGGACTGCGGCATTTTGCCTGAGGAATACCAGAAACAGAAGGATGCTGTAGCACAGGGAGCGCTGGCGGATGCCTGTATCAGGACAAACCCCAGAGATGTATTCCGGGAGGATATTCTGGAACTTTTGAAACGCGCTTATCAGGGAATCCGCTGATACCGTCCGGGCAAGGAGGGCTCAGATATGGAAGTGAAAGAAAAACAGAGGATCATACAGGAATTTGTCCCGGGAAAACAGATTACACTGGCCCATGTCATAGCCGGTCCCGACCCGGCGATCTATGTGAAACTGGGACTGGAGCCGGAGCAGATGGACGCCATCGGCATTCTGACCATAACACCCAGTGAGGGGGCGATCATAGCGGCTGATATAGCCACTAAAGCTTCTGACATCACCCTGGGGTTTATCGACAGGTTCAGCGGCGCGTTGGTGTTTACCGGTGACATCAGTTCAGTGGAGGCTGCAGTGAAGGAGATTCTGGAAACCATGGAAGAACATCTGGGATTTGCAAAGGCGCCGGTGACGAGAACATGAAGAAAGTGATATTTATAGGACAGAGCGGCTGCGGCAAGACAACCCTGTGCCAGAAGTTAAACGAAGAAGAGATCCGCTATAAAAAGACCCAGGCTGTGGAACGGTACGGGGAATCCATAGACACACCGGGTGAGTACCTGGAGAACCGCCATTTTTACAATGCTCTGATCATGAGTGCAGTGGACGCGGGCATCATCGCCCTGGTGGCTGACCCTACATCGGAATACCGGGCGATTCCTCCCGGGTTTGCCGGCATTTTCGGGAAAAAGGTGATCGGTATTATAACGAAGATACATGAGGCTGGCCCGGAACAGGTGAAGAGGGCCCAGACGCAGTTAAAAGAGGCAGGCGTAAGCCGGATCTTTCGAGTAGATACACCAAAGGGGACAGGAATTGCCGAGCTGTCTGAATTTCTGAACCGGGAAAGGGGGAAAAAATGAAAGAAGAACTTTTGAGTGTGGGAATTGATCTTGGTACCAGTACCACGCAGCTTATTTTTTCCAGGCTGACAGTGGAGAACATGGCGACCAGTTATACAGTTCCCCGGATGGTGATCACCAGAAAAGAGATTCAGTACAAAAGCGATATTTATTTTACACCCCTCCTTGACCAGACCAGGATCGATTTTGGTAAAGTACGGGAAATCATAGAGCGGGAATATGAGAAGGCAGGTATCCAAAAGGATGAGATTGACACAGGCGCTGTCATCATCACAGGTGAGACGGCCGGAAAAGAAAATGCCAGGGAGGTTATTCACGCCCTGAGCGGATTTGCAGGGGATTTTGTAGTGGCCACAGCAGGGCCGGATCTGGAGAGTGTCATCTCCGGAAAAGGTGCCGGTACGGATCTATATTCCAAAGAGCACCATCTCACAGCCGTCAATATAGATATCGGCGGGGGGACCAGCAATCTGGCGGTATTTTGTCGGGGCGACACTGTGGATACAGGCTGTCTGGATATCGGAGGAAGGCTTGTAAAACTGGACAGAGAGACCGGACGGATCACTTATATTGCGCCGAAGATACAGAAGATCATTGAGTCTGAGGGCTGGGAGATCAGCGTCGGAACCATTGCAGATGAGGCGCTTCTCAAACCGCTGCTTGTGCAGATGACAGAGGTACTGGAGCAGAGTGTGGGACTGCGCAGAGACAATCCTTATTATGAAAAGATGATCACGAACCAGGGAATCCATCTGTCACAGGAGATTTCCTGCATCAGTTTCTCAGGCGGCGTGGCGGATGTGGTTTATCATCCCGAAAAATTTACGGACCCTTTTCTATTCGGGGATATAGGTGTGCTGCTGGGGAGGACCATACGGGAGTCTGCACTGTTTCGGAATCTGCAGGTGATCGAAAGCGCAGAGACTATACGCGCCACAGTGGTGGGAGCGGGAAGCCATACTACGGAAATAAGCGGCAGCACCATTACCTACACAAAGGAAGTGTTTCCGATAAAGAATCTTCCCGTTCTGAAACTCAGTGAGGAGGAGAGCGAACCTGCAGCCATGGGGGATGCCATCAGGAAAAAGCTGGAGTGGTTCACCGTGGAGGGCAGCATACAGCAGACAGCCGTTGCCTTTACCGGAGAGGATAATCCGAGCTTTTTAAGGGTACAGGAATATGCAGAAGCCCTTCTGGACGGCATGGAACCCTTGCTCCGCGCGGGACTGCCGTTGATCGTAGTGGTGGAAAATGATATGGCAAAAGTCCTGGGACAGACCATGTATCACCTTCTGGAATGGAAAAGAGAGGTTATCTGCCTGGACGGCATCCATCTGGCAGAGGGCGAATATATCGATATCGGAAAGCCCATTGCAGAAGGATGTGTACTGCCGGTGGTGGTCAAAACCCTTGTTTTTAGTAAATAAATGTAACTGTTCAGTGCCCTCACAGTTACGATCAAAAATCCATGTAAAATCGCCTTTGGCGATGGGATTTTTGCCCGGCTGCTGAACTTTTTCTTACGGTCAGCGCAGTAAATGCGCAGACCTGCTGAATTGTAACAAATCAATGCCAACGAAAGGAAAAAGCCATGATTTTAAAAACAAAATTATTTGGACATGTGTATGCTTTTCAGTCATTAAAAGAAGTGATGGCAAAAGCCAATGAAGAAAAATCCGGAGATAAACTGGCCGGCCTTGCGGCAGAGTCAGCGGAGGAGCGGGTGGCAGCCAAAATCGTGCTGTCCCAGATAACTCTGGAAGACTTGAGAAACCATCCGGCAGTGCCTTATGAGACGGACGAGGTGACCAGAATCATCCAGGATGATATCAATGAATCTATTTACAGGGAAATTAAGGGAATGACGGTCTCTGACCTCCGTGAATGGATTCTGGATGAGGAGACAACAGGGGAGATG
The DNA here is from genome assembly GCF_037000545.1 of Blautia sp. JLR.GB0024. NCBI lineage: Bacteria > Bacillati > Bacillota > Clostridia > Lachnospirales > Lachnospiraceae > Blautia > Blautia sp. JLR.GB0024. The sequence continues at coordinate 156,379 of NZ_JBANBF010000007.1, forward strand.
ATCCGCCGGGTATCAAGAGGGCTCACCTCAGAGATGGTGGCAGCCGTGGCAAAGATCATGTCCAATCTGGATCTGGTATACGGAGCCAGAAAAATTCGTGTCACAGCACACTGCAATACCACCATCGGAGAGGAGGGGACTCTGTCCTCACGTCTTCAGCCAAACCATCCCACTGATGACCCGGATGGTATTATGGCCTCCCTTCTGGAGGGCCTTACCTATGGAGCCGGGGATGCCCTTCTGGGATTAAACCCTGTGGATGACTCCGCTGAGAGTGTTGCCAGGGTCCTGCACAGGTTTGAGGAAGTGAAACAGAAACATCAGATTCCCACGCAGACCTGTGTTCTGGCACATGTGACAACTCAGATGGAGGCCATCAGAAAAGGCGCTCCGGCGGACCTGATCTTTCAGTCCATTGCAGGCTCTGAAATGGGGAATACGGCCTTTGGATTCAATGCGGCAACCATTGAGGAGGCGCGGCAGCTTGCGCTGACAAAGGGAACTGCCCAGGGACCAAATGTCATGTACTTTGAGACAGGCCAGGGATCAGAGCTGTCATCAGAAGCGCATCATGAGACAGACCAGGTGACCATGGAGGCAAGGTGTTATGGATTTGCCCGCCATTTTTCACCGTTTCTGGTCAATACGGTTGTGGGATTCATCGGCCCGGAATACCTGTATGACGGGCGGCAGGTGAACCGCGCCGGTCTGGAGGACCATTTCATGGGGAAACTCTCGGGTATTCCCATGGGATGTGATGCCTGCTATACCAACCATATGAAAGCAGACCAGAATACCATAGAGGATCTGTCTGTCCTGCTGACAGCTGCGGGCTGTAATTACTTTATGGGAATTCCTCACGGAGATGATGTGATGCTGAACTATCAGACAACAGGGTTTCATGAGACAGCAGCTCTGCGTGAGATCTTCGGCCTGACAGCCATCAAACCATTCCACAACTGGCTGATGAAAATGGGATATGTGGATGACAGAGGACATCTGACCGCCAGGGCGGGAGATGCCTCCACCCTGTTTTAGCGGATAGAGGCAGCATGTATAAGGAATTAGAAGGAGGACATATCAAGTGAGAGATGAGGAAATTAGATCCATGGTGGAGAAAATTCTGGATCAGATGTTAAATACTTCCACGGCCCCTGAGCCTAAGCGTTCCGAGGTGATACAGACCACTGCGGAAGCGCTGAAAAAGAAGGAGATACCCGCCGAATCCGGAGAATGCCTGGAGGACATCACAAAGACAGACCTGCGGCGGCAGCTTCTTGTAAAAAATCCTGCGGATGCGGAGGGATATCTGGACATGAAAGCAAAGACCCCGGCCAGACTGGGAATCGGCAAAGCAGGTGCCAGATACCGGACCGCCACCATGCTTCGCGTCCGGGCAGACCATGCGGCGGCACAGGATGCGGTGTTCAGTGACGTGTCGGAGGATTTTATTAAAAAATGCGGTTTTGTCTTTGTAAAGACACTTTGTAAGGATAAAGATGAATATCTGACCCGCCCTGACCTGGGAAGGCGCTTTCCCGCAGATGAGCTTGAAGTCATCCGCAAGACCTGCGGCAGTCATCCGAAAGTGCTTGTGATCGTGGGGGACGGCCTTTCCTCCTCCGCCATTGAGGCAAATGTGGAGGATATGATCCCCGCTATACGCCAGGGTCTGCAGATGCACCAGATCACGCTCCCCCCTGTGCTCTTTATCAAATACGCCAGGGTGGGAGCCATGGACGCTGTGGGTGAAGTGACGGATGCGGATGTTATCTGTATGCTGGTGGGAGAACGCCCGGGCCTTGTGACCGCGGAATCCATGTCCGCTTATATTGCATACAAACCAAGGCACGGCCTTGCGGAGGCAAAGCGTACCGTGATCAGTAATATCCACAAGGGTGGGACCACTGCTGTGGAGGCAGGTGCCCATGCGGCGGAACTGATTGTAAAAATGCTGGAGAAAAAGGCATCGGGAATCGACTTGAAATAAAACACAGAGCTATTGGAGGAATACTATGAAACATGATGAACTGCGTCCCGCGATACTGGGAATCCGCATGATTTCCAATGTCAGTGAGGATTTGGCAAAAGCGCTGGAGCTGGGGCCAAGGCATAAAAGCCTTGGAATCGTAACAGCGGATACGGACGATGTGCTCTACACTGCCCTTGATGAAGCCACAAAAGATGCAGATGTGGAGGTCGTCTACGCGAGATCCATGTATGCCGGTGCGGCCAATGCGTCCACGAAGCTGGCAGGTGAGGTCATTGGTATCATAGGCGGCCCGAGTCCGGCAGAGATACGGAGCGGACTGAATTCCATACGGAATTTTATGGAATCCGGCCCCTGCTTTGTAAGCGCCAATGAGGATGATTCCATTGTCTACTACGCCCACACCGTATCCCGGACAGGTTCCTACCTGTCAAAGACAGCAGGGATACCGGAAGGTGAGGCCCTGGCCTATCTGATCGCACCGCCTCTGGAGGCAGTCTATGGCCTGGACGCTGCCATGAAAGCTGCGGACGTGTCAATGGTATCTTTTTACGGCCCGCCCTCAGAGACGAATTTTGGCGGAGGCCTTCTTACAGGAAGCCAGTCCGCATGCAAGGCAGCCTGCTCTGCGTTTGCCCAGGCAGTACAGGCAGTGGCAGACTATCCAAAAGATTTTGAATAAGGGAAAAGGAGAGTGAACAATGGAATTAAAGGATAAAGACCTGATTTCCGTGCAGGAGACAAGGAACCTGCTCATAGAGGCAGAAAAGGCCCAGCAGGAACTGTCACGTATGGACCAGACACAGATTGACCGCATCGTAAAAGCCATCAGCGATGCCGGAGCCGCCCACGCGGTACCGCTTGCAAAAGCGGCCCAGCAGGAGACCGGTTTCGGCAGATGGCAGGATAAGGTGATCAAAAACATGTTTGCAGCCAGAGTGGTTTACGATGCTGTGAAGAATGAAAAGACAGTGGGAATTCTCCATGAGGACAGGGAGAGAAAGGTGTGGGATATCGGCACACCTGTGGGGGTGATCGCGGGAATCGTCCCCTCCACTAACCCCACATCCACAGTCATTTACAAGGCCATGATCGCCTTAAAGGGCGGCAATGCCATTGTATTTTCCCCACATCCGGGCGCAAAGAAATGCATACTGGAAACCGTGCAGGTCATCTCCAAAGCGGCATGCCAGGCAGGATGCCCCAAAGGAGCCATATCGGCGATCAGTGTGCCAACCATGGAGGCAACACAAGCCCTGATGAAAAACGACAGAACAGCCCTCATCCTGGCAACGGGAGGAGGCGCCATGGTAAAATCCGCCTATTCCTCAGGAACACCCGCTATCGGCGTGGGGGCAGGCAACGGCCCTGCATTTATTGACAGGAGTGCTGATGTAAAGCGGGCTGTGAAGCAGATCCTGGATTCCAAAACCTTTGACAACGGAACCATCTGTGCTTCTGAGCAGTCCATTATTGTGGAGCGAAGCATGGAGGAAAAGGTGGTGGAGGAGCTGAAGGCCCAGGGCGCCTTTGTGCTGACACAGGAACAGTCCAGACAGCTTGGCAGATTCATTCTGCGGGCAAACGGCACCATGAACCCCATGATCGTGGGAAAGACATGTGCCCAGATCGCGGAGTACGCGGGGCTCTGCGGTGTTCCGTCATCTGCCAGAGTGCTGGTGGGAAGAGAGACAAAGGTGGGAGCAGATGCACCTTACTCCAGGGAAAAACTGGCCCCCATCCTGGGACTTTTTGTGGAAGAAAATACGGACAGAGTCCTGGAGAGAAGCATTGAGATCCTTCATATGGAAGGTGCGGGACACACTTTTTCCATGCATGCGGAGGATGAGGCGCTGGTGAGAAAATTCGCGCTGCAGATTCCGGCATCCCGTTTTCTGGTCAACACGCCCGGAGCTCTTGGCGGCATCGGAGCAACCACAGGTCTGTTCCCGGCCCTGACACTTGGATGCGGTGCGGTGGGAGGAAGTTCCTCCTCCAACAACATCGGTCCGCTGGATCTGATCAATATCAAACGTGTGGCATTCGGCACAAAAGAACTGGAAGAGATCCGCAGGGAAAGCGAGACAGCACAGAACAGCACAACATCATCCTGCAGCGGCCGGATAAGCCAGGAACTCATAAATACCATTGTAGATAAAATCGTAAAAGAATTCGTCTGAATGAATTCAGCTAAATGTAGAATACTAACAGAGAAAGAACAGCTTTGGAAAATGGAAAAGATTTGGAGGTAATCATTATGGCAAATACAAATGCATTAGGAATGATTGAAACAAAAGGTCTTGTGGGAGCAATTGAAGCAGCGGATGCCATGGTCAAGGCAGCCAATGTGGCTCTGGTTGGAAAAGAGAGCATCGGTGCCGGATTAGTCACAGTTATGGTGCGCGGCGATGTGGGCGCAGTCAAGGCAGCGACCGATGCAGGTGCATCTGCAGCAGAGCGTGTGGGAGAGCTGGTGTCCGTACACGTGATCCCCCGCCCTCACACAGAAGTGGATGTGATTCTGCCCCACCAGCTTGAAAAAGGAACCGGAGCTTCCTACACAGACGAGAACTCTCCGGTATAAAGGAGCGGCAGAATGGAAGAACAGGAAAAAATCCGCCGTATCGTGGCGGAGGCGATTCAGGAAACACTGGAGAAAAAACAGGAAAAACCGGAACACATGACCAATCTGCGCGGAGACTATCTGGTGTATAAAGACCACCCAAGAATTGCCTTCCGGGGAGCCATTGACTCCCTGGAGGCAGAGATCATCGTTTTACAGACGATCACGGAAAAGCAGCATCTCCACACGCTCACAGAGGACCTGGAGGAGATCATCAAAACCATCCGCTGGCTTCTGCGCTGTGAGGTATCCGGGGAGCCTGTGGGTGAGATCACCATGCAGGGGCTGGACACGGACGCCATGCGTGCCCATTCTCACCACCCCAGCCGGTATTACGGGATGAAACATTTTCTGCCCACGTACTGCCACAGTGAGATCGTGGCATATTTAAACAGGCTGAGGACAAAGGCCAGAGAGACAGAGCTGACTGCCTACCGGGCTTTTAAGACAGAGACCGGGGATGTGGAGCGGGAAGATATCATACGTGTCCTGAACAGGCTCTCCTCCCTATTCTGGATCATGATGTTCAAGTTTTTGACTGGTAAATATGGAGGAACTTATGAATGTTGAGGTAGAGGCAGTAGTAGAGGCTGTTGTCAGGGAACTGAAGGACAGGATGATGGTGGAGGTGGAGGCCTCCGGCAGACATGTGCATCTGTGCAGGGAAGATGTGGAGCGTCTGTTCGGCAGAGGATACCGGCTTACAAAAGTAAGGGATCTGTCCCAGCCGGGACAGTATGTATGTAAGGAGAGAGTTTCCCTGACCGGGCCAAAAGGGACCATTCACAATGTGGTCATCCTGGGACCGGAGAGGAAGGAGACCCAGGCAGAGATTTCCATGACAGATTCCCTTGTGCTCGGCATACGCCCCCCTGTGCGGTTAAGCGGTGATATTGCAGGCACGCCGGGAATCACCATCACAAACGGCGACAGACAGATCGTCACAGATAAAGGCGTGATCATAGCCAAACGCCACATGCACATCACACCGGAGGACGCAGCAAGGCTTCATGTAAAAGATAAGGAAGCATTGAAGATCAAAGTTTACGGAAGCCGTCCGGTGATCTTTGAGGATACCATTGCCCGGGTGAGCAGCGAATTCCAGACCTATGTGCACATTGACTATGATGAGGCAAACGCCTGTGGATTTGAAAAAGGTACCTTCTGCCGCATTGTACGGTAAAACCGGGGAAAGGAGGTTGTGCGGTGAATATAGGTAAGTCGGAAGTGACGGACAGTCTGATTGATGATATCATAGAGGAAGTTAAGGCCCGTATGGACAGAATGCAGGAGGAAACCTGCGGATGCTCCCACACCGGAAAAGTTCTGGTACTTGGGGCGCTTGAGCCGGCAGAGGAAAACATTTTGAGATCCTTTGCAGAGATCCAAACTCTTCAGGAAGCAGGGACATATGATTTCATTGTGGCAGCACAAGTCTCCATGGGTTTACTGGCTTATACTGCTCTTGGGATTCCCGGACAGCCGGAGGCACAGTGTATTCTGGAGGCCCTGCTAAGCGGCAGGAAGGTCTATATCCTGGAAAAAGGTCTGGAATACCGGAGATACCGGGAGTCTTCCTACAAGGCCTTATATCAGAAATATCAGGAATATGAGGAGGAGATCAGGCGCTTCGGCGGTGAGATCGTCTCGGGCGTACAGGAGGCAGCAGAACTTGCAGTGCGGGTTTGGAAAAAAGATTGTGCACCGGCAGATGACAGTACAGCCTTTGATTTGACCGGCCTTAAGCTGCTTGGGGAATCCGACCTGGGAAAAATGCGCGGGACTGGTTACAGAACCGTATTGATCGGCAGAAAGACGATCATAACACCTCTGGCGAAGGACTATATTTCCAATCATAATCTGACAGTCAGAAGACAGCAGTGAGGTATAGGAATGGAAATCGGAACAGTAATCGGAAGTGTTTGGGCCACGAAAAAAGACGAGGCTATCAGCGGACAGAAGCTCCTGGTAATTGATGTGATGAAACGGTACAGACAGGAAAAGGAATCCCTGCTGGTCGCCGCGGATGTCATCGGAGCCGGGGTTGGGGATATGGTCCTGGTCTGCCGGGGAAATTCCGCAAGGATGGTTGTGGGAAATGGAAAAACACCGGTGGATGCAGCTATTGTGGGGATCATAGATACTCTGGATGTAGCGATTAAGTAGGTCCGCACATGTACCGCGGACTGGATATACATGAGGAGGGATGACGGTTGAGCATCAATGAGATAATTATTTACATTATGGTAATATTTGCGGCCCTAGGTGCGCTGGACAGAATATTCGGCAGCCGTTTTGGACTGGGAGAAAAGTTTGAAGAGGGAATCATGGCAATCGGAGCGCTGTCAATCTCCATGGTGGGAATCATTGCCCTGGCTCCGGTGATCGCCAATCTTTTAAAGCCTGTCATTGTGCCTGTGTTCGGTCTTTTGGGGGCTGACCCGGCCATGTTTGCAGGTTCTATTCTGGCGAACGATATGGGCGGCGCGCCCCTGGCACAGGCACTGGCATTAAATGAGGATGCTGGCAATTTCGGTGGACTTATTGTGGGAGCCATGTTGGGGCCGACCATTGTATTCACCATTCCGGTAGCTCTCGGGATCATCAGGGAGGAGGACCGGAAATATCTGGCAACAGGTGTTCTTGCCGGTGTCATCACCATACCCATCGGTTCTCTGGCAGGCGGTCTGGCAGCAGGGTATTCGTTCACTATGGTACTCAAAAATCTGATTCCCATCATTATTTTTGCAGTGCTCATTGCCCTTGGCCTGTGGAAATTTGAGAGTGCTATGGTAAAGGGATTCACGTATTTTGGAAAGTTTGTAGTGGCAGTGATCACCCTCGGACTCGGCGTGGGTATCATAGAACAGCTTACCGGTATTGTCCTGATTCCGGGCATGAATCCCATTGGCGAGGGATTCGAGGTGGTAGCGGATATTGCCATTGTCCTGGCCGGCGCATTTCCGCTGGTATATGTGATCACAAAGGTATTTAAAAAGCCCCTTATGGGACTGGGAAAAGTTTTAGGCATGAATGAGGTGGCAGCGGCAGGACTGGTAGCCAGTCTTGCAAACAGTATCCCCATGTTCGGTATGATGAAGGATATGGATGACAGAGGAAAAGTGCTGAATGTGGCTTTTGCAGTGTCAGCAGCCTTTGTATTCGGAGACCATCTGGGATTTACGGCAGGATTTAACCAGGATATGATCTTCCCCATGATCGTGGGAAAACTGGTGGGCGGAATCACGGCAGTATTTGCCGCGTTGATTCTGGTACGGAATAAAAAGATTTCAAAAGAAGCATAAGAAGGAAAAACGTAATAGTTCAGCTTGTCTGAACTGTTACGGAAAGACAGGTGAAGAAATGGAAATCAGCAGAGAAGCTATTGAACAGATCATTACACAGATACTGACAGAGAAAATAGGAACTTCCGGCTGTCCGAAAAATGACGTACACAGACAGGAGACTGCAGGCGTCATCAAGATGGAAGTTCCGAAGATCCATGTGACAGAGACAGACCGGCTGGATACCGGAAACAGGAATGACAGGGTATACACACATGATCTGTTTACCCTGTCAGAGAGTCCGCGGCTTGGATGCGGAATCATGGAAATGGAGAAGACCACATTTGACTGGACTCTGGACTATGATGAGATTGATTATGTCATAGAAGGCTCGCTCACTATCATAAAGGATAAAATGCAGGTGACCGCAGGCCCTGGGGAGATCATTCTGATTCCGAAAGGTTCCAAAATACAGTTTTCTGTCCCCAAAAGCGCCCGTTTTATCTATGTGACATATCCGGCAGACTGGGCAAATTAATGCTTTTCCTTATCCTCTTGTTCGGCTGTGAAGGTGAATAGTTCTTCCACAGTAGTGTGAAAGACATGGGAGATGTCCATGGCTAACTGAAGGGATGGATTATACGCGCCTTTTTCCAGCCGGATAATGGTCTCACGCCGTACACCTGTGAGGTCAGCCAGTTCCTGCTGGCTCATATTGTTTTGCATGCGGTATTCCCGGATGGTTGTTGTCAGTTTCTTTTTCATAAGTCAGTCTTTCTACTCTGTGATGTGAGAGTCAAAATACAGAAATGCTCCCGTCTGTACCAGTTTGATCGATCCGTAATAAAAGAGAATATGGCTGGCACTGATCGTCACCCGCAGATGCCCGATGATGCAGAGGACCGTCCAGATCAGCAAAGTCAATTCCACAAATAGCAATGTGAGCCGTCTGGCCTTCGCGTAATTTTCAACCGTTAACTCGTCCCATGGCTCATTTTTTACTTTACGCCGGTAATAATATGCGCCGGCATATAGGAATACGATAACAGCAAATGAAATACATGCCAGTGAATCTTTATCGGCAAAAAAATTGAGCACAGAAAATAAAATACCTGCAAGTCCCACCAGCCCGTTGGTCAGCAGTTCCTCTTTTCGTACACTCAGCATATTCTGCACCTCCCTGTTTGTATGTGATATATTTGTAACTGATACAAATATATCACATATTTCTGTTTTGTCAATAGTCTGAAAAGAATTCGATAAAATAGCAAAAATATTGCAGCAGCCGTGAGGGCGCTGTCATGCACGTAAGAATCCCTCTATGATCTTTTCCTCTGCCTCCGCCTCTGTAAGGCCCAGGGTACGAAGCTTTATGATCTGTTCCCCGGCGATTTTGCCGATGGCTGCTTCGTGAATCAGTGCAGCGTCCATACAGCCTGCGAACAACTCCGGGGCAGCATTTACCGTGCCCCGGTCAGCCAGGATCGCGTCACATTCGGAATGTCCGCTGCAGCGGCAGTTTCCCATGATGCGGGAGTGGTATTCCTGGCGTGAGGCGCCTTTTGCCACAGAGCGTGAGATGAGGTCAACAGCGGAATCTTCTCCATCCATGGAGACTGTAAAATATGTTTTGGCAGTCTCTTCCTTTTCTGTCAGGATCCTTTCATGAACGGTCAGTCTGGCCCTTGCGGCCAGCCGGGCTGTTGTCTTTCTCAGCGTGCTGTCCACACCTCCGATCTGTTTGGTGTCAATTTCCAGAAAGGAGTCTTCCAACAGGACAGCATCCGTAACAGAGTCTATGTGTTTTTTGCCGTTTTCCGGTCCTGTGCCCATATGCCTCTCTTTGTAGAGAACGTGTGCGCCCTTTTCCAGAAAGAAACTGTGGATTCCGTTATGCCGCGCCGTTTCCCCGCTGCCTGTGTGGACGCCGCATCCGGCTATGATGGTGACATCAGCCCCTGCGCCTACATAAAAATCATTGTAGACAAGATCATCAACCCCTCCGTGGGTTACGCAGGCAGGGATATAAACCGTCTCTTTCTGTGCTTCGGAGCTTATATGTATTACGAGACCGGGAGCACCTTCTTTTGTCTCAATGCGTATATTCGGAGTGGAACGGCGGCCCGCACATTCCCCGTTTTCACGGATATTGAACGCACCGCGGAATTCATCGGTAAAATCAGCGATAATCTGCAGGAGTTTTTTTGAGATTTTATTCATAAAGAATCTTACCTTTTTTTCTCCGGCGGTCAGCAGTTTTGTTTTCCGCTGCCGTCCGGGACGGTCTTAACTCTAACATATGAATGCTCCACAGCATTTTATACTCTTGTGAATAAAGGAACTTTGTCAGGCTGTTTATGTTTTTAGGTACGGTTTGGAACAACAGCCGGGAAGTTACCATTATGACCGGAATAACTGTTAACAGCGAAAAAATGAAAGAAGATGAAAACAGGCCTTGCAATAAATAGTCAATGGGATATGCTGTATATAGATTTATGTATAACACGAGGAATACCAGAAGAAATGAGCACTGGGTGAAAAGCCGGCAGGGAATTTATTTGGTAAAATACCCATATCAAATAAAGGAGGTGCACAAAAATGCACGCATGGGAAGCCATACAAAATACAGTAGACTATATAGAAGCGCATATTAAGGAGGACATCAGTGCAGAACGCCTGTCCGAGATAGCAGGGCTGTCTCCCTTTTATTTTCAGAGACTTTTTAAGCGTCTGGTAAACAGAACGGTCCAGGAATATGTAAAACTGCGCCGCCTGTCCCTGGTGATCGCAGAACTGGAAAAAGACCAACAGAGGATACTGGACATTGCCCTGGATTACGGGTTTTCCAGCCATGCCAATTTCACCAGAGCATTCAAATCCACCTACGGACTGACGCCGGAGGAATACAGAGATAGGCGTCCGCTTTTGAATACTTTTCTAAAACCTGAGATATCCATGAGTTATACCATGATCGACGAAGGAGTTCCGCTGCTTGCAGGAAATATTGTTCTGGAGATCAACAGAAAAACACTCAATGAACCGGAGACATATTTGGGGTTTGAGACAAAAGTGAAGATAGAAGACCAGATCCCGGCAGGCGAGAGTACAGGAGTAGATATACCGGGACAGCTTTGGAAGCAATACCACAAGGAAAAAGAGAGGTTTGCGGAGTATCTGAATCCGGATGTGGAATTGGGAATGTCCTACAGGCCTGATCCGCAGAGGGGAGAGTTTACCTATTTTGCAGGAGGGCTGGCAAGCCAAAAGGAGATACCGGAAGGAATGGTAAAAGAGGTACTGCCGCCGGGAGAATACGTTGTCTGCGGCATTGAAGCGGAAAGCTTTGAAGAGCTTGTGACAAAAGCACTGTATCAGGCGGGAAAATACCTCTTCGGCACCTGGCTTCCGAACCATAAGCTGGTGACCCAGCCGTTTTCCGCTGAGAAATATTTCAAAAATATGGATGGAATCTATTATATGGAGGTTTGGGTGATTCCGGCAGCGATAGAATAACCTGTACCTGTGAAGGCAGAAATAGATTGATAAAACAAATTATGAAATATTATTATTTGATTTAGATGGAACATGAGGACAAAAAAGAATTAAGATTGCAAACACCGCCCAAAAATGGGAGGTGTTTGCATATGTGATTCAAAAATACGGAATCAAAGACATTACATATATAGCAGCTACATTACAGGATTTAGCGGCTCTTTTATTGCCATAGTATAATTCAGAAGATAAAAAAACGTTGGCTGTCCGCAATTGTTTTTATTCTCTGATTCACAATTTGAGAAAATGGACGGCAGATACGAAAGGCAAGGTGATTACTTAATACCGTGTTTGACCCTACGAAAGGAGTCATAGAATTGAGTACACAAACAAATATGACAAAAGGAAGTCCTTTAAAATTACTTTTATGTTTTGCCATTCCACTTATGTTTGGAACAATATTTCAACAGTCATTTATTATTGCGGACAGGATAATTGTAGGGCATCTGATAGGTGCAGACGCATTTTCATCCGTAGGTGCAACGGGTTCTGTATCTATGGTGTTTACATCTCTCTGTCTTGGAATTGCGATTGGTTCAGGAATTGTTGTTTCGCAATTTTATGGGGCAAAGGATGAAGAGGGGACGGCTTTGGCAATCAGAAATGGCACAATGATAACAATACTTAGTACCTTGATGATTTCCATTTTAGCATTGCTGGTCACAAAACCGATTCTTTTATTGCTGAATACGCCTGCTTCTTTGTTGGAAGATTCCATCAATTATATGTCAATATCACTAGGCGGTCTGGTGGTTGTAATCTTATATTACATACCGTTTAACGTATTACGTTCGTTAGGTGATGCGAAAACACCAATTATTTTTTTTGTGGTTTGCAGTATATTGAATATTGCATTTGATTTGGTATTTATCTTGATATTTCATACGGGTGTTGAGGGGACAGCAATCGCCTCATTGTTGGCGCAAGGAATAGCAGGGATTTTATGTTTTATTTATGCCATAAGAAAATATTCTTGTTTTGAAACGGCATTAAAGAAGGCAAAGTTTGATAAAGCTATGGCAAAGCAAATCTTTAGGATATGCATACCAATGGGATTCCAGTACTCGTTTATTTACTTATCAACAACGATTTTGCAGTGGGTAATAAATGGATATGGAACGAGTATGATAGGGGCTTTTAGGGCGACAAGCCAGATAGAAAGTTTAATCCAGCAGCCATTTACTGCATTGGGCACAGCAATAGCAACTTATACAGGGCAGAATATCGGGGCAGGAAATACAGAAAGGATCAGACAGGGATTGGTTGCTGCTTTGAAAATCTGTTTGGTATATTCTCTTATTCTTGTTTTGGTATTCCGGGGCTTTGGGAGAATAGTCATGAATATTTTTGTATCAGATACGTGTATTATTGATAATGCTGTGAAAGGGATTCACATTACCAGTACATTTTTTTTGGCACTCGGCATGGGACAGATACTGCGCTATCTCTTAAATGGTGCAGGAGATTCTGCTTATTCAATGGTAAATGGAATCGTTGAAATTGTCTGCCGTTTAGTATTTGTTTTCTTATTGACGAACATCTCATTTATAGGTCAATGGGGGATTTGGTGGACAACGGCATTTACTTGGAGCTGCACGGCATTATTTGGAATATGCCGGTTTATAGGAGGAAAATGGAAAGATAAAGGCATAGTTTAAAAATGGAAAAGAAGTATTGGATATTGTGTCCTGCCTGTCATAGCAAGACCTGCATGAAAATAAGAATTGCTTTTGACAGGCTGTATGTCACGATTCGATGTACACTTAGACTGGTCAGTCATGTACCAACCAGGTCTTGGCCTCCTCCATATCGGTACAGAAATAAAGCTGTCCGCTATTTAACGCAGCCTTTTTATGCAAGGCTTTCTGTAGTTTCCTCAGACTTCTTTTCTCCGTGGTAATTGCCAGCTTAACAATTCGGGGCCTTATTTTTTCAATATGTTCTGCAAGCGTTTCTGTCAGTTCCTTTGTCAAGTCAGTCTCATATAAATCAATTAATATGCGGCGCTTTTGAGGGGATTTTAATATAAATGCCTCTTCTCTGCCTATCATGGACAGCAGACCTTCGGAATCATCAAAATAACTTCCATAATGAATACCATGAAAGCTGCCGCCTTTATAGTAGTAAGGGCTCAGCGCCCCGCTTGGGGATTTTGTTATCATAGTATTACCTTTCCCTTTCCAACAGATCTGTCAGCGGTTTCTGCATACGGATATGACGACACCAGCGGATGGTTTCCTCCGTAATGCAGATTCCGTAATAAAGAGTGGAGAGTTTATAATAAAAGCATTCTTTGTTATCCAGTTCCGTAAATCCTTTTTCCAGCTCCCTGAGCTTTTTCAGATAATTTCTGTTATTGATCTCATATTCCAGTAGCTGCTGACTGCGAATTTCAGCCTCCAGATGGTCGAAGAAGTAAACCTTTGCCAAATGGGTATTGGTGCCTTCAAAAATATCCATGGGGGAGGAGAGCCAGTGGAAAAATTGTTTCCGTCCCTCCTCTGTTATGTGGTAAAAAATTTTCTTTCTGCTGCCCTGCGGTTTATCCCTGGTTGTCAGATATCCCTTTTCCGTTAATCTTTTTAATGCGGGGTACAGGCTTCCGAAACTTGCCTTATAGAAGACACCGATTCCGTTTTCTATGAACTTTTTTATATCATAGCCTGTCAGGTCCTTTTCCAGCAGCATGCCGAGTGCAATGGATTCCAGCATAATAGTCTCCTCTCATATATATCTATTAGATATATTATAACGCTATATATAGAGGTTGTAAAGCACTGTTTCTCGGTGGTAATGTTTCTATGTGAAATGTGAAAGCACATCCGTTGACTTTAGTGCACTGAGGTAATATAATGCTTTTTATAGACTGTTTTTCAGGCTATAGTACATAAAGAGAGGTACAGTTTAGATGAAAGCGCAATTGGTGACGGACATACAGAAGTATTCTATTCATGATGGGGAAGGAATACGAACTACCATATTTTTTAAGGGATGTCCGCTTTCCTGTGTCTGGTGTCACAACCCGGAGACACAGGAGTACCGTCAGCAGTTTATGTGGAATCAGGAAAAATGTACAGGATGCGGGGAGTGTGCCGCGGCCTGTCCCGGCGGCGCTGTTTCCATGGAGGGGCCAAGACCGGTGACGGATCCAGAAAAGTGCAGTGTATGCCATACGTGTGAAGAATACTGTCTGCAAAATGCCAGGGAATTTGCAGGCAGAGAATATACGGTCGAGGAGCTGGTTAGGGAGGCATTAAAAGACCAGCCTTTTTACGAGCAGTCCCATGGCGGGGTCACCCTCTCGGGAGGAGAGGTACTGGCCCGGGATAAGGAATTTCTGGAACAGCTCATGCGCGGTCTGACAGAGCGGGGAATACGTGTGAATGTGGATACCTGCGGTTATGTCCCATGGGAAAATATAGAGAGTGTGATTCCTTATACGGATACTTTTTTATACGATATAAAGCTCATGGACTCCGGTCTGCACGAGAAAATGACAGGAGCGGGAAATGAGAGGATCCTGGATAATCTCGTAAAACTGTCAAAAAGCGGAGCCGCTGTCTGGATACGGATTCCGGTTGTGGGCGGTGTCAATGATACGGACAGGAACATGAAAGAGACACTGGACTTTCTTGATGCCCATTCCATAGGGCAAAAATGGATTCACCTGCTTCCCTATCACAACACAGGGAGTGGAAAATATTCAAGGCTGGGACAGGAATACAGGGGCAGAGATTTTACGACTCCTTCTAAGGACCGCATGCAGGAGCTGTTGGATATGTGTCTGAAACGGGGATTTCAGGCCAGGATAGGAGGTTGATACAGATGGAACGGGGAATGAACGAGAGAATCCGCAGGCTTCGCAGGGAAAGCCTGGAGACAGAAGCGCATATAGATATGGAGCGGGCAAAAATAGAAACCGAAGTATACCGCAGATATGAGGGCACTGTATCTGTACCGGAATTACGGGCACTGGTTTTAAAACACTATTTTGCCGAGAAGACGCTGTACATAGGGGAAGGCGAGCTGTTGGTGGGAGAGAAGGGAAACGGGCCGCAGGCAGCACCGACCTTTCCGGAATTATGTTGCCATACAGTACAGGATCTCCATGTGATGAATGACAGGGAGCTGATCAGCTTTAAGGTACGTGAAGAGGACTATGGGTTTCAGGAAAAGGAAATGATCCCTTTCTGGGAGAGACGTTCCATCCGGCACCGGATACTGGAAAAAATGACTCCGGAGTGGAAGAAAGCCTATAGATGTGGTATTTTTACTGAATTTATGGAACAGAGAGGTCCGGGGCATACCGTGGGTTCCGAAAACATTTATAAGCGGGGGATTCTGGACTATAAGGAGAAGATACGGGAAGCGCTTGGACATCTGGACTACAGCCGGGACCCGGAGGCGCTGGATAAAGAGAATGAGCTTCGTGCCATGGATATTGCTTGTGATGCGGTGATCCTTCTGGGAAAACGGTATCATGACTATGCCCTTAAGCTTGCCCAAAAAGAAGAAAATCCGGTACGCAGAGAGGAACTTCTGCAGATTGCCGAAAACTGCAAGGTTGTGCCGGCACATAAGCCGGAGACATACTGGCAGGCACTTCAGATGTATTGGTTTGTGCATCTGGCTGTGACAAGTGAGTTAAACCCGTGGGATGCCTACAGCCCCGGAAGACTGGATCAGCATCTGATATCTTTTTACAGACACGATGTCAAGGAAGGGATTCTTAACCGGGAGCAGGCAAAAGAACTGCTGGAGTGTCTGTGGGTAAAATTCAACAATCAGCCGGCACCTCCAAAGGTGGGGATTACACTGAAGGAAAGCGGCACATACACAGACTTTGCCAACATCAATACCGGCGGAGTGACACCGGAGGGACATGACGGTGTCAATGAGGTGAGCTATCTGATCCTGGAGTGTATGGATGAAATGAAACTTCTGCAGCCCAGCTCAAATGTGCAGATCAGTAAAAAGACTCCTCAGGAGTTTCTCATAAAAGCCTGCGAGATATCCAGAAAGGGATGGGGACAGCCTGCTTTTTACAACACAGAGAGTATAATTCAGGAGCTTTTAAACGCAGGGAAATCCATTGCAGATGCAAGAAAAGGCGGCACCAGTGGATGTGTGGAGACGGGCGCTTTTGGAAACGAGGCATATATTCTGACCGGTTATTTTAATCTGCCCAAAATCCTTGAGATCACCCTTCACAACGGATATGACCCGGCCGCCGGGGAACCGCTTGGCCTGGCGCTTGGAAAAGCGGAGGATTTTAAATCTTATGAGGAGCTTTTTGAAGCCTATAAAAAGCAGATTTTGTATTTCCTGGATATCAAAATGCGCGGCAATCATGTCATTGAGGGGATTTATGCCCGCTATATGCCGGTACCGTTTCTCTCCGTGATCACCAATGACTGTATTGCCAAGGGAAAGGACTACAATGCCGGGGGAGCCAGATATAACACCAACTATCTGCAGGGCGTGGGAATCGGAACCATTACAGACAGTCTTGCTGCCATAAAATACAATGTTTTTGACAAACAGAAATTTACCATGTCTGAGCTGATGCAGGCGCTGAATGACAATTTTGAGGGACATGGGCGAATCTGGAATCTTGTCAGCAATAAGACGCCGAAATACGGCAATGACGATGACTATGCAGATGATATTATGAAGGATGTATTTTCATTCTACTATGAGAGCGTGACCGGACGGCCGAATATGAAAGGCGGAAAGTACCGCATCAATATGCTGCCAACCACCTGTCATGTCTATTTCGGGGAAGTGATGATGGCAAGCCCCAACGGACGTCTGGCCCATAAGCCTGTATCCGAAGGGATATCCCCGGAGAAAGGGGCAGATGTGCACGGCCCTACAGCGGTAGTGAAATCCTGCTCCAAGATGGATCATCTGAATACAGGGGGAACTCTGCTGAACCAGAAGTTTACGCCTCAGGTGGTATCCGGTGAAAACGGACTGATACAGATGGCAAATCTGGTCCGGACATATTTTAACCTGGACGGGCACCACATTCAGTTTAATGTGATTGACCGCCAGACACTTTTAGACGCGCAGGCACGTCCCGAGGAATACAAGGATTTGATCGTGCGTGTGGCTGGATACAGCGACCATTTCCGCAATTTAAGCAAAGCGCTGCAAGATGAGATCATCGATAGAACAGAGCAGTCCTTTGGATGATTTTGAACGCCCCGGAAGGGCAGGAACGGTACATTTTCTGCAGGAACCTTCCGGGGCGGACTTTTTGTCTGCCCAGATATTTCCACACCTTCAGCCTGAAAACACCTGGAAATACAGTGGTATAGGGACGGCAGAGGACAGATTCAAAAAACATAAAACTTTTATAAAGTCATTGCATCCGCCGGAAAATAAGAATATAATAAGTCTGCATTTGTTGTTTACATGTAACGATTCAGTGAATACCTGTTGCTGGTACTCTTATGCTCGGTCAGCGAAGCAAATGGGCCGACTTAACTGAACAGTTACATATACATTTCTAAATACAAGTTTCTATTTATCAATGGCGTTTCAGCCAAAAGTTCAGTGTGAAACATATGGAAGGCAGATAGGAAAAACAGAATTGAAATGCAATGTTATATATTGTATAATAAAAGAAAAAAACTGCATGATTTTCGCTGTGTCATATCAGCACAAAAACTGTCTGCTTTCCTGAAGGAGGCCGGATGGAAAAACAAAGGTTAGCTGCATCAGTATTAAATGCAAAGGATGAAGATGTTTACAACTGTCTGTCAGATAATGAAGTATTTGCGGATTTGTTTAACGGTGCAGTCTTTCAGGGAGAGCAGGTGATCAAACCTGAATATCTGGAAGAAATGAATGAGAAAAAACAAATGAAAGTACCGGGGAAAGACGGACAGCCGGCAGTGATCAAAAAGCTGCGCGATGTACAAAAAGGAAGCGGACTGGAAGAGAGCATTCTCGGTATTGAGCTTGCTGTTGAAGGGCAGCGAAAGGTTCATTATGGAATGCCGGTCAGACATATGCTCTACGATGCGGTTGATTACACGAAACAAATACAAAACCTGGAGAAAAAGCACAGAAGCAGCAGGGATTTGTCACCCGGCGCGGAATTTCTGTCAGGATTAAAAAAGGAAGACAAGCTGCGCCCCATAATAACACTGGGATTATTCTACGGAGAAGATCAGTTGTGGGACGGCCCTATGTGCCTTCATGATATGCTGGAATTTCCCAAGGTATTGGAACCCTGGAAACATTACATTCCAAATTATCCGCTGAATCTGGTGTACAGCGGAAATGTCAATCCCGGGAACTTTAGAACCGGTCTGCAGGAAGTCTTCGAGCTGTTGCGGGTGGCAAAAGATAAAGATGCCATGGAAGAATTCCTTAAGAAAAACCAGGAGCATTACAAAAACTTAGAGTGGAAAAGGGGCAGGCTGGTCGGGAATTTTTTGGATATTCCATTGATCAAAGAAAATGCAGAGGTCATACGAACAGAAGAAGGAGGGATAAATATGTGTACAGCGTTTCAGCAGATGCGTATGGAAGGAGTACGGGAAGGAATCATTGAAGGGGAACGAAGAGGCAGAAATTTTGGAGAAGAAAAATTAACAAGGCTAATACAGCTTCTTTTTCATGATAACAGAATAGATGATTTACAGAGGGCTTCTTTTGATACAGAATACAGAGAAAAGTTATATAAAGAGTATGGACTGGAAAATGAGAATTTATAACCGTTCAGAAAAGCTGAATCGTTACGAGAATTTGCTGAATCAGGACATTAAAATGCAAGATAAAGTATACAAATATTCCTTCCTGCGTTATGATATAAAAGTTAAGAATAAATGAGAAAAGGAATATGATGTAACAATGAAGAAGGATCTGACAACAGGAAATATTATTAAAACCATGCTCATATTTGCAGGCCCCATGATTATAGGAAATCTCCTGCAGCAATTTTACAATATAGCGGATACGCTGATCGTGGGCAGATTTGTAGGAGCCGATGCCATGGCATCTGTGGGGGCGGCCTATACACTTATGACATTTCTGACTTCTATCCTGATCGGATTATGTATGGGCAGCGGTTCTCTGGTTTCCTTTTATTTCGGAAAACAGGATAAAGAAAAGATGGAAGTATGTGTGCAGGGATCTTTTCTGCTGATAGGCGGAGTTACGGTAGTCATAAATGTTCTGGTGTTTGTATTTATAAATCAGATTTTACGGATACTGCAGATACCGGCAGAAATATTAGAGATGTCACATGAGTATGTAAAAATAATATTTGCCGGAATATTTTTTGTGTTCTTATATAATTATTATGCCTATCTTTTGAGGTCTATCGGAAATTCTGTGATACCGCTGGTCTTTTTGGGAACAACATCCGTTCTGAATGTTGTGCTTGATATTATTTTTGTTGTAACTTTTGGCTGGGGTATCGGCGGTGCTGCGCAGGCCACTGTCATATCCCAGGCTATATCCGGGGTTGGTATATCCATCTATGTGTGGATCAAGGAACCCGTATTCAGGCTCCGGCTGTTTGGAAAGAACCGGATATTCCTGACCAGGGAATCTATGCAGGAAATAACAAGATTTTCATTTGCAGCATCTATACAGCAGTCTGTAATGAATCTGGGTATCCTCATGATTCAGGGGCTGGTAAACAGCTTTGGCGTTGCCGTTATGGCTGCCTTTACAGCCGCAGTCAAGATTGATTCTTTTGCCTATATGCCTGCACAGGAATTCGGCAATGCCTTTTCCCTGTTTATTTCCCAAAATCACGGTGCCGGAAAAGAAAACAGGATCCGGAAAGGAACAAGACAGGCATTTGTTGTTTCAGCACTGTTTTGCGGGGTGATTTCTGTATTGGTATTTTTGCTTGCAAAAAATCTTATGTTGTTTTTTGTATCCCCCTCTGATACGGAAATCATACAGATCGGTGCGGGATATCTGCGGATTGAGGGCGCATTCTACATAGGCATCGGCATTTTGTTTTTATTGTACGGTTATTACAGGGGAATAAATATTCCTGAGATGTCCCTGGTTTTAACCATCATTTCCCTGGGTACCAGAGTGATTCTGGCTTATATACTGGCACCGATAGAAGCAGTCGGTGTTGTGGGAATCTGGTGGGCGATACCCATCGGATGGTTTTTAGCAGATATTACGGGGATTATTTATATGCGGCACAGAGAACGTAAAAAACTTCTGAACTGAGGATGGAAATCCTGGGGTTAGTTATACAATTGCGTAAATCAGACACAGAACAAAAACAGGCACACCAATTTATCCATCAATGGTGTGCCTGTCCAAGTTATCCTTTGACCCGTTTAAAACATACACTTCCCTTAGCCTTTTCTCCCGTTATCGTTATGTTATAAGTTCCGCTTTCTTCAATAGGAACCTGAAACGTAGTGGAGAGATCAATCTTTTCTTTTTCATATATGGGTGTTTCATCATCTTTTTGTATTTTGACAGAAAGCCTGCCGGAATCACACACGATTTCGGCGTCAATGACATCCCCTTTTTCAAGTTTCAGCGGCTGTGAATCCGTAGTATTGAATATGCGGTATTCCATAATGAGATGATTCTCATTTCCGAGTCTGCTGCCTTCATAAGCCGAGCCAGTACAGGATGTCAAAGCAAAAGTACATAACAGTGTGAAAAAAACGATTATAATTTTTTTCATATCCTCACCCCCATTATGAAAGCATATCCTGATTTCTTAAAAAACCGCATCATATAAATCTAAAGTTTTCCTAAAGAAAGACAGTAAAATTGAATATTTATTAAAATACACAAAAACAATGTTTTTGTGAGAAAAAATATGATTTCTGCAATAATTTTATGGACATCGGAAAATATAATGTTATAATTAATACAAGAAAATGAATGAAAATGCATGGCTTATTCAGAAATGGGGTGTAATTGGAATATGGCAGAATACAGGAATGATATAATGAAAAACGATGATTTTATTTGCCGCTATAAATCTGATGACTTCGCTTACTGGAATTGCAATTACATCTGCAGGGAAGCCTTCCTTTCAAGACAGCAGGCTTTTTTACTTACCCAGCTTCAGGAAACGAAATGGCTGCCGGTATTTCGCCTTGTAGTCTTGTATGAGACAAGCCATATACATGTGCAGGAATATAAAAATGTTTTTTATATGTCCAGCGGAATGGAGACGGAGGAGGAGATAAAGGAGTCAGGGGATAATCTGAATTATTTGTTTCAACTGGGGCTTTTAAAAGCTGATTTTTCAGAGCGGAACCGGTTATACATATATCACTTTCTGGAACAGGGAGATATTTTCCGGACATTTTACTCTAAATATAAGGGAATCCCGGATACGCGTCCCATAGTGGAACGAGGTACGGTTATACTGACAGAAGCGGGGAAAACGGCTGTCTTAGTTGGCAGAGAATAAACGGTGCCGCATAAAAATCCGATTATAAAAATCCGATATCGGTGGATCATAACCGATATCGGATGCATTTTACAAGTCTGAACTCTTTTTCTATTCAGTGAATTCTTTTAGAGCTTTGCCCATACGCATAATTCCATCAGATATTTTGTCCTCCGGCATATTAGAAAAGTTTATCCGAAGGGTATTGCGCTTTTTCGTGTTGGGGAAAAAGGAGTTTCCGGGGACAAAGGCCACGTTGTGTTCAAGACATTTTTCGAGCAGCTTTACAGTGTCTGTTTTTTCATTCAGCTCAATCCAGAGAAACAGTCCGCCCTCGGGCCTGGTGAATTTAATATCTGAGGGAAAAGCGCGGTGTATGGCTTCTATGGCTGTGTCGCGCCGTTTCCGGTATACTTCACGTATTTTATCAATATGAGCGTCAATATCATATTTTTCCAGATAGGCAGAGATGACCATCTGGGCTATGGTGTTGCACTGTAAATCCACACCCTGTTTTACCAGGACATATTTGCGGATGACCTCTTTTTCTCCTGCAATCCATCCAATTCGATAACCGGGGCAGAAGATTTTTGAAAAGGTACCGGTGCACAGGACATTGCCTGTTCGGTCAAAGGATTTGATGGAGGGCAGGAATTCACCTTCATATCTCAGCTCACCATAGGGATTATCCTCTACAACTGCCACATTGTATTTTGCGGAGATTTCAGCAAGCTGCTGTCTGCGCTTGAGACTCCAGGTCCTTCCTGTGGGATTTTGGAAATCAGGGACCACATAGATCAGCTTTGCGGTGGGGTTTTCCTTCAAAGCTTTTTCCAGTTCAGATATGATCATTCCGCTGTCATCTGTGGGAACCTCCGCAAAGCTGCATCCATATGCCTTGAACGCACTGATGGCGGCAAGATATGTAGGACTTTCGCACAGTACCACATCTCCTTCATCCAAAAATACCTTTCCCGAAAGATCCAGGGCCTGCTGGGAACCGTGCGTGATCAGTATGTTTTCATGGCAGAAGGAAGTGCCAAGCTGTGCGTTCATACGTGCGGCGATCCACTCCCGGAGGGGCTGATATCCTTCTGTGGTCGCATACTGCAGAGCGTGTTCTCCGTTGTGGTCCAGCACATAATTGTTGGCAGCTTTGATCTCCTCAATGGGAAACAGTTCAGGAGCCGGCAGGCCTCCTGCAAATGAAATGACTTCCGGCTGTTCTGTGAGTTTTAAAAGCTCCCTGATCTCGGAAGCGGTTACATATGACATTCTTCTTGCGTATTTATATTCCATGGAAATACTCCTTTAAAAATAATTATAATATTGGGTTTATTTCGTTTTCTGTTAAGGGATCACTCTCTGCGTGGGCTGTGATCAGTTCCCTCATCACATCACATAAAATTTTTACGCCGCGGACGATCCTGTCCCTGGGAGGAAAGGTATAGTTTAACCGGATATAGCTTTCCCCTTTCTGTTTGGTCAGGTATGCAGGCATGCCGGGCAGAATGGCAACACCGTTTTTGGCAGCCTGTGAAGCCAGCTGGTCGGCTGACAGGCCATCCGGAAGTCTGCACCACAGATAGTATCCGCCGTTTGGTATATTCCAGGAAAGCCCGCGGGGAGCATATCGGTTCAGGGCCTCCACCATCATATCCCTTCTATCCCTATATTCCTTTCGTATGAATTCCACATACTTTGCCATCTCCCCATTGACAATAAAACGCTCCACGATCTGTTGTGAAATGCAGCAGGAATGTAAATCTATAAGCTGACGGATACCGGAAAAATGGTGGATCAATTTCCTGTCTGCACAGATCCAGCCCAGACGCAGCCCGGGATAGATGGTTTTGGAAAAAGAACTGAGATAAATCACATTTCCGTTGGTGTCCATGGATTTTAAGGGGGCTGTGGTCTGGCCTTCAAAACTCAGTTCACTGTAGGGGTCATCCTCCAGAACGGGCACAGAATATTTGGCAGCCAGCTCCAGCAGCCGGACTCTCTTGGCAGTGCTCATGGTCACGCCGCAGGGGTTATGATAAGTGGGCATGGTGTAGATCAATTTCGGATGGTAGCGCATTAAGAGCTGTTCCAGAATCCTTACATCCATTCCGTCATGCTCCATGGGGACTGCCATAAGCCTGGCACCCATGGAACGGAAGCTCTGAATCGCCGGGAAAAAGGACGGTTCTTCAATCAGCACAATATCGCCGGGATTCAGAAAGGCACGTGCCGCAAGGTCGATACCTTCCTGGGCACCGGAAACGAGCATGATCTCGGAGGGATGGCAGAAACAGGAGCGCTTCTGCATGTATGAGGCCATGACCTTGCGCAGGGATGAAAAACCTGTCACAGGAGAGACCAGCATTCCCTTCGGGTTGGATAACAGCTCATGTTCAATTCCTTTGAAAGCCCGGACAGGCGGATTTTCAAAAGAGGCAATACCGGCGGCAAAGGATATGACATCCTTTTGATTCGCCATTTCCAGATATTTGTTGACATCAAAGGTGTCGCGGTTTTTTAGATAGTCGCTGAACAAATACTCCCACATGGGTTCTCTGCGGGAATCCGTTTTGCGGATTTTTTGGTCAGTTCCTCTGACGGCTGTGGTGCCCCTTCCCACATGGGAGGCCAGCAGACCATCCGCTTTTAATTCTTTATACGCGTTCAGTACAGTTGTCCGGTTCACGCCCAGTGTATCCGCTAACTGACGTTCCGATGGGAACTGAAAGCCATCCGGGATCTCACCGGAAATGATCTGGGCCTGAATTTGTTCTGTGATCTGTCTGTATAAAGGTGTCTTTTTTGATTTGTCTATTTGAATTTGCATGGGTTCCTCCAATTGGTTTGGTCCAATTTGTATTATATACAAGGATTGGTGGGGCATCAACCACCAATTGAACTTAATTTTTTACAACCAATTTGAAAGATGGGAGGGGGACTTTTGTTTTATATGCCGCCTTTATGCAAAAGCAGGACCATATTTTCGCTGAAGAAAGTAAATCCGGACCGGAGTATGACCAGCGTTCTTCAGGGGATTGTTTTATTGCAGACAGAAAATATGTATGCTATATTTTATATAATCCTAAGGATCGTAAATGTAATATATACAGCATGATTTTTTATCCGAAATATGAGTGAAAGGAGTGTATTACCGTTCTCTATGCCGCTGCCGGAATGCAAAGTGCGCTGGTGTATGCGGGGTGAACGGTAACAGTGGTATTTTATTATGTATGAACTGATACAGATCGGAGAGCGGAGTTATTATATCCAGAGTCCGGCAAAAATCGGGATCTATCTGGCAAATGATCAGGAGGTTTATCTGATCGACAGCGGCAATGACAAGGATGCAGGGAGAAAAATCCGTAAAATTCTGGAGCAGAACGGCTGGTCATTGAAAGCTATCCTAAACACACATTCCAATGCAGACCATATCGGCGGCAACCGTTATCTTCAGCAGCAGTACGGCTGTGACATATTTGCAAATGGGATGGAGGCTGCCTTCACAAAATACCCGCAGCTGGAGCCGGCGCTTCTGTATGGCGGATATCCCTTTCAGGATTTAAGGCATAAATTTTTGATGGCAGCTCCCAGCGAAGCGAAAGAGCTGACAGACAGCGGCTTTCCAAAGGAGATAGAAGTGATTCCTCTGCCGGGGCATTTCCTTGATATGGTAGGGTTCAGAACTCCGGACCAGACAGTGTTTCTCGCTGACTGCCTAAGCAGTGCAGCTGCTCTGGAGAAATATCAGCTCACTTTTATTTATGATGTGGAAGCGTACTTAAATACACTGGAACGAGTAGCGGCTATGCAGGCGGAGATATTTGTTCCGTCTCATGCAGAGCCTGTAAAAGATATCCGTCCGCTGGCAGAATGCAACAGGAAGAAGGTTCTGGAGATTGCAGATCATATCACAGAGATCTGCCGGGAGCCAATCACATTTGAAGCATTGCTGCAAAGGCTCTTTTCCGATTATCAGATTACCATGACCTATGAGCAGTATGTGCTGGTAGGAAGTACAGTCCGTTCTTATTTATCTTATTTGAAAGACAGCGGAAAAATAGAGGGATACATTGAGAACAACAGTCTGTTGTGGAAAAAAATTCGGGAGGAAGGGTAACCATGTCGGAAAAACATCTGAAGTTCAGATACGCGGAAAGAAAAGACACAGCTCTTATACTGAAGTTTATAAAAGAGCTTGCCGCTTATGAAAAGATGGAACATGAGGTGATCGCCACAGAAGCGGTTTTGGAGGAGTGGATATTTGATAAAAAGAAAGCGGAAGTGATTTTTGCAGTGGTAGATAAGGAAGAGATAGGATTTGCGCTGTTCTTTCATAATTTTTCCACCTTTTTGGGGCGTGCGGGGCTTTATCTGGAAGATTTATATGTAAAGCCAAAATACCGGGGAAATGGATATGGAAAGGGCATATTGAAAAAACTGGCTCAAATTGCAGTGGAGAGAGGCTGCGGGCGCCTGGAATGGTGGTGCCTGGACTGGAATAAACCAAGCATCGACTTCTATTTATCATTGGGAGCGGAGCCAATGGAAGACTGGACCGTTTACCGTATTGCCGGTGATACGCTGAAGCAGTTATCCGTAAAATAGAAAAACAGTTACTTTTATCATGGCCCAGAGGGCTGCCGTACCACCACGGCAGTCCTTTTTGTTTTCATAAATCATAAGCACGTCGAAAAAATGTCGAAAAACGTCGGAAAAGTGATTGACAATATTGAATACAAGAAATATAATAACTGTATACAGGTGATATGCGGGAGGAGGAATATTATGGAGTTAACGCAGGAACAACAGAATATGCTGGACGGTAAGTATGGGGAAGGTACAGCATACGCAATGAAAATCCAGGTGGCAATCGGAGAATCCTTTGATGCGCCCCGGATGGTGCCTATAACAAGGGCACATGTAGCTCTGTCCAATCAGGACGCAGATTTGTGGTTCGCGGAGAAGCTGCTGAATGCGGGAGCATACTGCAGAGTCTCACCGACAGTGAACCCGGGGTTCTGTATTTCGTTCTTTCAGGAGCGGAATATGGTGTCAGAGGAGGATGCTGATTTTATGCAGAGGACACATAACGCATACAAGGGGTTAGGTGCGACTCTGACATATAACTGCACTCCCTATGTTGCAACGAATGTCCCTAATTTCGGAGAGATTGTAGCTTTCTCGGAATCCAGTGCGACACCCTATGTGAATTCCGTGTGGGGAGCTAGAAGCAACCGGGAAGGAGCAAACAGTGCGTTATGCGCAGCCATCACGGGCTTTGTGCCGGAGTACGGCCTGCTTCTTGATGAGAACAGAAAGGGAAATATTCTGGTGGAAGTTAAGGCAGACATGAAATCTGATTTTGAGTATCATCTTCTCGGATACTGCGGACGAAAGATTGGAAGCGGGATTCCCGTATTTACCGGGCTTCCGAAACACATAGGGAAGGAAGCACTGACCAATCTGGGAGCCCAGCTCAATACTTCCGGTGCTTATGGCATGTACCATATTGTCGGCTGTACACCGGAAGCCCGGACTTTGGAACAGGCTTTTGGGGGAAAGGAACCGGAGCGCACAGTGACTATTACCAATGAAGATTTAGAGGAGATTTTGGAGGAAATTTCAGCAGAAGGAAACAGGGAAATTGATTTCGCAATGTTCGGATGTCCCCATTTTACATTGGAACAGGCGAAGCATATCGCCGGAAGATTACAGGGAAAGAAACTGAAAAAAGAGATGTGGATTCTCACATCCTATCATGTAAAGGAATTGGCTGACAGGATGGGTATTACAGAGGTGATCGAGAACGCCGGTGGGTATATCGTACCGGATTCCTGTCCTGATCAGCCCTGCTGGAAACATTTACAGGGAAAGACAGGCGTTACGGAATCACCAAAGTGTGCTTATTATCCCAAACGCAGAGGAATCAATTTCGTTATACGTGATTTGGACACATGTATTGATGCAGCACTGAACGGGGAGGTGGTCTGATGGAAAAGAAATTCAGATGTCATAAAATTTCAGAGGGGATTGTAGAAGGGGAAGCCTTGGTATCAGGTGATAATATCATGTTTTATCTCATCGAGCCGGACACGGGTAAAGTCATTGAGCCGGCCCATGCACTGGAAGGGCAGAGTATAGCGAAAAAGATCTTGATCTTCCCAAGTGGTAAAGGCAGCTCCGTAGTTCAGGCAGACGGTCTTTTTCAGCTTAACAAAAAGGACAATGCGCCGAAAGGGATGATCATCAGATACCCGGAAACCGTTCTTGTTTCCAGCGCCATCATTATGGATATCCCCATGGTGGATAAGGTGGATGAAGCGTTCTATGAAACAGTAAAATCAGGGGATCACATTCGGATCAATGCCGATGCAGGTGTAATAGAAATCTTAGATTAATGTTTCCGCGCGGGATGCGCAAGGAGGATAAAGAATGAAAAGATTAGCGGTTTTATTGGCTTGTGCACTTTGTGTTACCACTCTCTACGGATGCGGCAGCTCCGGCAGTGATGAGAAGAAAGAGGGGGCATCTGACACAAAACAGGAGCAAAAAGAAGAAGGCCGGCAGGAGGAGAGCCAGGAGGCGGATGCAGAGCTTGACGGGCTGGACCCTATCACCATAAAGTTTGCCAGTATAGGACCCGAAAGCGGTACCACACAGGCGGACGGGGAAGCTAAGTTTATAGAATATGTGGAGAAAGCGTCAGGGGGAAAGATTAAAGTGGACCATTATCCCAACGGAGCGCTGGGAGGAGATACGGAGATGCTGGAGGGCTGTGCCATGAATACGATCCAGGTCTGTAATCCTGCTATCTCTGTACTGACCACATATGATGAGAAATTTGGTATTCTGGATATGCCGTTTTTGTTTGATGACTATGAGTCCGAATTAAAGGCAGTGAACGAAGGTAAGCTGGGTGATGAATTTGACAAAATGCTGCAGGGCACTGGAATCCGCATCGGCGATACTTATTATTTTGGAGGTTACAGAGGGTTAAGCAACAGTGTGCGCCCGGTAGAATCGCCGGATGATATGAAAGGTCTTAAAATCCGTGTTATGGAGAGCCCTGTATATATTACAGCCTTTACGCTTATGGGAGCAAATCCCACACCGATGAGTTTCTCAGAGCTGTTTACAGCACTTCAGAACAAGACCGTGGACGGACAGGACAATGACCCGTCACTGACTTATACTTCACAATATTATGAGGTGCAGAAATATTACAGCAATCTGGAACATACCATATCCATCGGCTGCCTTGCCATGAGCGAAGAGTGGTACAACGGTCTGCCGGATGCCTATAAGAAAATTATTGACGAAGGGATTAAACAGCAGTCTGAGCTTGTCACAAAAGAGAGCCTCGAAATGTATGAATCCTACCTGAAACAGCTTGAGGATGCAGGCATGGAGGTGACAAAGATCACAGATGAAAACCGTGAAAAATTCAAAGAAGCGGTAGAGCCCATGTATGAAGAATATAAAGAAAAACTGGGGAACGAAATTTTTGACATTGCACAGGAGTTTAACAAGTAGACCGGACGGCAGCAAAAGGGGGAAGTTTTTTGAAGAAGGCTAAAGTTCTTGTTACCATATGGAATAAAATCGAAGAATACTTTCTCGTTTATTCCTTGATCCTGATGGTGGCGCTTGTTTTTATTCAGGTCATTATGAGGTACATATTTAATAATTCCCTGAGCTGGAGCGAGGAGCTGGTCCGCTATATTTTTATCTGGCAGATCTGGCTTGGCGCCAGCGTGGGGGCAAAAAACAATGACCACATCAGGATTGAAATATTCAGTAATAAATTAAAGCAAAAACCAAGAGAGGCACTGGAGATTGTCATTAACCTTATGATCTTTGTATTCTACCTGTTTCTCATATGGCAGGGGATTCAGTATCTAAAGACCGTGATCTCTACAAGTATGACTTCCACAGGACTGCAGATACCGTTATGGATCGTGTATATTTCACTGCCGGTTGGGTCAGCGGCTGTGGCAGTCCGTCTTGCCTGCAGGGTGGTATATGAAATCACACATTTCGGACATCTTCCTGTGCAGGAGACATCACAGGCAAAGGGGGTGGAGTAGAGTATGGAAATAGCAGTATTGTTCGGCAGTTTCTTTATCCTGCTTCTTTTAAGCGTTCCGGTGGGACATGCCATCGGAATCTCGGGTTTACTGAGTTTTCTTTTATGTACAGATTACTCACCTATGGTATTTATTAAAAGTTCCCTGTCAGGTACAGATTCCTTTACGCTTCTGGCTGTTCCGTTTTTTATGCTTGCCGGAAATCTTATGGCAACAGGCGGAATTGCCAAAAGAATCGTGAACTTTGCCGACAGCCTTCTCGGCTGGATGACAGGAGGTCTCTCTATTGTGACCACGATTGCCTGCATGTTTTTCGGCGCTGTTTCCGGTTCTGCCGTTGCGACAACCTCTGCCATCGGCTCTTTCATGATACCGGAGATGGAGAAAAAAGGATATGACAAAGACTTTTCAGCAGCATTAGCGGCAGCGGCGGGTTCTGTAGGCGTTATCATTCCGCCCTCTGTGCCTCTTGTCATTTACGGTGTGGCTGTCAATGCATCTGTCAAAGACCTGTTTACAGCAGGTATCTTGCCGGGCATCATGATGGGCATTGCCATGATTATCGTCTGTGTCATCACCTCCAAAAAACATGGATGGAAAGGTGACGCAAAACGCCCGGAACTGAAGAAGGTGTGGAAGGCATTCAGGGAAGGGTTCTGGGCACTGCTGATGCCGGTTATTATCCTGGGTGGAATCTACAAGGGTATCTTTACTCCCACAGAGGCATCTGTGGTATCGGTTGTCTACTGTATCTTTGTCAGTATGTTTGTGTATAAAGAAATGGACCTGAAGGGCCTGTATAAAGGATTTCTGGGAATCGTGAATCTTTGCGGCATTACCCTGTTTATGATGGGGTTTGCCAATGCTTTTTCCTATTTCCTTACCATTGAGCAGATCCCTAACAGACTGACGGAACTGTTCCTGGGAATCAGTCATAATAAATTCGTGATCCTGCTTATGATCAATATTCTGCTTTTGATCGTGGGATGTGTGATTGACAATATTCCGGCTACAATCATTCTGGCCCCTATTCTTCTGCCGGTCGTAGAAGCGATTGGGATGAGCCCTATTACATTTGGTGTAATGCTCACCATGAACCTGGCGATCGGATTCATTACCCCGCCGTACGGCATCAATCTTTTTATGGCAACTGCCGTTTCGGGGGTTCCCATGGATGCCATGATGAAGAGGATAGGCGGTCTGCTGGTATCGCTTCTGGTGGTATTGATGCTGATCACCTATGTGCCATGGTTTACAATGGGATTCCTGGGATAGGAGAAGCCTAAAGGAAAGCGAGGTTGGAAATGCCGCTATTATTGCCTGAAGATTATGATATAAAAATCCCCCCTCTTTACAAAGTACGCCAGGTGTTCGGCAGAGATACTCTGCCGGACATCAAGGCGGCAGTGCAAAAGGAGTTTCAAAGGGAAGAGATACGTGATAAAATAAAACCGGGAATGCGTGCAGCAGTTGCTGTAGGCAGCCGTGGTATCCGCAATTTGCCGCTGATCATAAAAACGATTCTGGAGGAACTGAAAATACTTGGCGCAAAGCCCTATATTGTCTCCGCCATGGGCAGCCATGGAGGGGGAACCGAGGAGGGACAGAGAGAAGTTCTGTATGGCTATGGGATTACGGAGGAAGCCATGCAGGTACCGATCATCACTACTACAGAGGTGGTATGTCTGGGAGAGATTTCAGGCGGAAGAAAGGTATATTTTGACAAATCCTCTTTGGAAGCGGACGTGATCATTCCGGCCAACAGAGTGAAGCTGCATACGGATTTTGTGTCCGACATACAGAGCGGCCTCTGTAAAATGCTTGTCATCGGTCTGGGTAACCACAGGGGATGTACGGAGATTCATGAGGCTGATTTTTCCATATTTGGGGAAGTGATAAAAGAGGCAGCATCCTTGATATTGGAGAAGGCACCGGTTGTTTTTGGGGTTGCCGTTTTGGAAAATGCCTATGATGAGACTTGTCGGATCGAAGCTGTCCCGGCGGAGATTCTGATCAGACGGGAAAAAGAGCTGGTGAGGGAAGCAAGAAAAAATATGCCGGTTCTGATGATTCCGAAGATTGATATCCTCATAGTTGAGGCTATCGGAAAAGACATATCAGGAGCCGGATTTGACCCCAATATCCTTGGGAAAAGTTATATTCTTAAAGAATTTGTCCTGCCGGTTCCAAGGATAGACAAGATGATACTTCTGGATATATCCCCGGCCTCCCATGGTAACGGAATCGGTCTCGGGATATTTGATATCATCACACGGAAAGTCTTTGAGCAGCTTGATTATGAAGCTATGTATGCAAATGCGATTGCGGTAAAATGTGTGGACGACTGTAAAATCCCACTCATTGCCGAGGATGAGGAAGAGGCGGTGAAAATCGCAGTAAAAATCCTGAGAAATGCGGATAAAGAGAATCTCAGAATCGTAAAGATAAAAAATACCATCGAGCTGGAAGAAATTATGGTATCCCATGCGCTTCTGGGGGAAGTGGAAAAAAATCCCTGCCTGGTTCTGGAAAATAAGTCGTGAGATGAGGAGGCCGAGATGAAGGTCAAAGAAAATTTGTGGGAAACGATCCGATATGGAAAGCCGGATGCCCTGATCAATGAATGGGAGGCATTCTCTTTTATATCGGATCCTGTTACAGCATATATGTCTGTAGCTGAGAGGGGAAAAACGAAAGTAAATCCATGGGGAGTGACCGTATACTGGGGGGAAGACGAACCGGGCTCCATGCCTCTGATCAATGATAAGACAAAGGTATGTAAAGATATCTGCAGATGGAGGGAATATGTGAAGGTACCGGATATCAGAAAGGTTCCCATGGACTGGAGTAGAGCGGTGGAAGATACCCGGAAGATACGCGGGGAAGGCAGGCTTTCTATAGCTATGATGGCCTCCGGTTTGTTTGAACAGACCCATGCGTTAATGGGATTTGAAGACGTTTTTATTGCCATGCTGGAGGAACCGGAGGCCATGCATGAACTTCTGGACTGCATTTTGGATTTTAAATTGAACTGGTGCCGGATGTTGGTAGAAAACTGCAGGCCTGATGCCGTTCTCTTTCATGATGATTGGGGTTCTAAGAAAAGTCTTTTTGTAAGCCGGGATACATGGGTTGCATTTTTTAAAGAGAGATACAGAAAAATATATGGTTATCTCAGAGAAAACGGGGTACTTGTCATCCACCACGCGGACTGTTACTGTGAGACGATCGCAGAAGATATGGCAGAGATCGGTGTGGATGTATGGCAGGGTGTTACTCCTGAGAATAATATTCCGAAAATGCAGAAACGCCTCAGAGGGAAAATGGCTTTCATGGGCGGACTGGATGCATCCGTGATCGATGTGCCGGATCACAAGGAGGATATCATAAGGGGGGAGGTAAGAAGGGCCTGTGAGGAATACGTGCCTGGAGGAGGATTCATTCCCTGTCTGACATACGGAGGTGATGACGGCAGTATTTATCCGGAAGTGGATGAGATTGTCAAAGATGAGATTGCAAAGTGGAGCCGGGCATATTTCCACAGTTAATGACCGGGATTTACAAAATGCGTCAGGAATGCGGCTTGACGGAGCAGTATAAATGATGCTAAACTAATCCTAGTCTAAAAGCAGGTGGTAAAATATGGAAGTCAGTAATTTTGTAAAGAAAGGAAGTACCAGAAATCGTACGGAGATTGCCTATGATAAGATAAAGGATTCCATATGCAGTGGTGCGATTAAGCCGGGGGAGATTCTCAGTGAATCCCAGATTGCGGCAGAGCTGGAAATGAGTCGGACGCCTGTCCGGGAAGCGCTGCGCATACTGGCCAGTGAAGATTTGGTAGTGATTAAAAACGGCATTGGAGCCTATGTGACAGAGATATCGGAGAAAGGAACGAAAGATTTGTTCGCCGTCCGTAAGCCTCTTGAGATATTGGCATCCAAGTCTGCCATCCATAACATAACAAAAGAGGAAATCCGGCAGATGGAAGAAATCTTCCAGAAGCTGCGGGTACTGGATGAGTCAGGGGCCCGGGTGGACAAAAAGATGTTCACGGATATGGACTGGGCTCTTCATGATTTGATCATTGACAAGTGTGACAATCAATATGTAAAAAATATTATGGCAAACATCAATGCCAATATTAAAAGGCTCCAGATATCGTCCTTCTATGCATTAAATGATATGCAGGAAAGTACGGCCCAGCATCTGAGGATTTTGCGTCTTCTTGAAAAAAAAGAAGAGGACGCGCTTGAGAAGGCGCTGGCGGATCATGTGGAGTGGTCTATGCGGGCGCTTCTCAGAAGCTGAACATAAGAGCTGTTGTAAATAAGGCTGTCTATGATAAGGAATTTATCATAGACAGCCTTATTGTATACCGCATTGTTCATTTTACAGGGAACCGGTATCAAAAACCGGCTCAATATATTCTTTGATCAATCCAATCCTGTCTTTTGCCTTTGGTGTAAAAAGAGCGGCGATGGAAACCACCAAGTTTTTCTCTTTGTTCACATAGATCGTATTTCCCCCGTCTCCCATGGCAGCAAAAGTATTCGCATTCTCATCGCATAGCCACCATAAATATCCATAGGGAAGATCCTGTTTTTTCCATCGGCTGTGTTCTTTTGTACTCTCGTCTATCCAGCTTTTGGATACGATTTCCCGGCCCTCCCACATGCCGCCGTTTAAATATAATTGTCCTATTTTTGCCATATCAGCCGGTGACAGGGTAAGCCCCCAGCCCGCTGCGTTGTTGCCGGCTTCATCCGAGACCCAGCCGCTTATATCCGTGGCGCTGTTGAACGCCATCTGTTCCTCTTTGCTGTGAAAAATAATATTTTTTTCAACAGTGATTCCCAGAGGAGAGAATAAATGTTCGGATGCAAAGGCAAAGACAGAGCAGCCCGAGGTCTTTGCGAGGATACCGGATAAAAGGTCCGGCCCGATGAGCGGTGCATAACGGAATTTACCGATCTGTCCTTTGCCGCCCAATTGCTCAAGGCTGAATTTCACCCAGTCATCGCTGGTAAAATATTTTAGGTAGGGGGCAAATTTGTATTTGTAGGGTGCAGTCATTGTGAGCAGGTTTTCAAGGGTAATGTTCCGGATGGAGTCCATAGTATTCTTCACAGTGTATTCCGGGAAAAAATCCAATACCTTCTGATGAATGCTTTTGATATATCCCCGGTCCAGCGCGATTCCGATCAATATGGACAGAATGCTTTTGGTGACTGAGTAAACATGAATGCGGCAGTTGGATGTGCAGCCGTTAAAGTAGTTTTCATATTCTGTTCTGCCGTTTTTTAAAACAACGATGCCTGCAGTATTGCTGTAATCCCTGCAGATGGTTTTTTCAAGTTCTGTAATCTTTTCCTGATTCATTTTTTCTCCTTACTGTTTGGGTGAAGTGATGCCTTTTTCTTAACGGGATAATAAATTTCCGTGGTCAGTTCGCTTTCCGATGAGACCTGGGAGGGGTCGGTGATGTACACTTCGCAGAGCGGGCCGTTTCCCTCGTATCCTTCCATCTCTGCCCATCTCCGCTGCTTTGCATAGACAGAGGGCAGCGCGGAGTAGGGACCGTGCAGGACAGTTTTTAGGCAGAGACCGGGAGTGTGGTCCCTTGTCCCTGTGACATATTCTTTAACCGGAATGGCAAATTCGGTATCCAGGCCAAAGGGACTGAATTCCTCACTGTGGAACAGTACCATTGGGGGCGCGGTGACTGTCAGTTTATTCTCCCGGATCACTTTGAATAATCTTCCGTAGCATTTTGCATATTCCTGTGGATACTCGCCTTCCCGTACCATCTTCCGGACAGACAGAAGATACATTTGGGGAACCTCCGTGAGCTGGATCTCAATGGTATCCAGATAGGACATAATGGATTTTCCCTGCTTTAGGTTTTCTATATCCTGATTCATCTGTTCCAGGGTTTTTTCATATTCCAGGAGCTGTTTTTTCATGTCCTGCTCCTTTTTTATAAGCGCGAGGCAGAGAGCTTCCTCCGGCAGTTCTTCGGAATGAAGAATGGATTTGATCTCATCCAGAGAAAAGCGGTAGGATTTCAGACGGTTGATGAAGAGCATGGTTTCCAGCTGGCTGATAGAATAATACCGATATCCGTTTTCCGGATCGATTTCTTCCGGATGGATCAATCCGATTTCCGCGTAGTAGCGGAGTGTCTTGGCAGACACCTTGCAGATGGATGAAAATTCACCTATTGATAACAAAGCATATCCTCCTTGCGGCGTGTTTCTGATCACCCTTATGTTACACCTTGCCCTAAGGGCAAAGTCAACAGGGAATATAAAAGAAAAGATGTAAATTTCTGTCAATATTTGTTATAATGAATCTGTTACAAATTATGTGGTAAAGTAGATGAGAAGATGGGATTATTAAAGTTTGAATCAGAACCGGAGTTTGGGAAACTGGCGGAATATGTATCTGCCTGTCAGCCCTGCGGCGCATTAGAGGCAGAAGGGTACTGTGCGCCGGAGAAAAGGCTTTTTCGGGAATATACCGGGTTTACTGTGGATTTTCTGTATGCATCTGTGCAGTTGGATGACAAAAAGATATTTGAGGACTACGTTTTGTGGTTTTATGAGCTTCTCTGTCCTGTTATGGCAGATATGCCGAAACATAGAGTGCGTGCCCTTCTTCTGCGCCACTTTTCAGTAGTCGAAAACGGCGCGGAGCAGATTTTTGCCGGGGCAGGGCTTAAAAAACTGAAAAGGTTTATCGGGTACGGGAAGAGGGCTGCAGCAGACGCCGAAGTGACAGAGAAATCTCCGGAGCCGTTAAGGTACGGGAAATACGAAAAAGAGCGGCAGCGGTACTTAGATGCGCTTATGCGGTCAGATACAAAAAGTGCAGTCGCTGTGGCAGCGGAGTTTTTACAGACCGGAATTCCTGTTGAGGATATTCTGGTGGAAATCCTGGGGGAAACCATGAGAGGGGTGGGAGAGCTATGGCACAGCCATCAGATTTCCGTGGACATGGAACATTATTGTACATCCACCACCCAGCTTGCGTCAGCGCAGCTGTATCCTGTTATTTTTCGGCAGAGGCGGAAGAAGAAAAAGGTACTGGCAGCATGCGTGGGAAGTGAGCTGCATGAAATGGGAGCCCGCATGACAGCGGATCTTTTTGAATACAATGGATGGGACAGTATCTATCTGGGAGCGGGGGCAGATATTTCTTATGTCCTGAAACAGATACAAGACCACAGGCCTGATCTGGCGGCGTTTTCAGTGACTATGCCTCAGTATTTGGTTCAGTGCCAGGAGATGGTTGACAGGCTGAAAGCATGTTATCCTGACCTGAAGATCGCAGTGGGAGGCAATGCGTTTCAGAGTTTGAGTAAAATACAGGGGAACTGGAGGATAGATGTATATGCCCGGGATGCAAGGGAACTTGTGCGGTGGGCGGATGATACATTTGCAGATGAGATATGATTGGTTATCTTGCATTATGTGATTTGCACTGGAAGATTACGAAAGTAATCCGCAGCATTCCTGTAAGCCTGGCAGAGCCGGGACAGGATGCAAGGGAGATTTTTGCGGACAGGGAGGTTCTGGACAGGCTTTTGGAGCAGGATACAGAACAGATGGTTTCTGCCCGCAGGCAGCTTCGTGGAAAAGAGCACCTATCTGTGTTTGTCACAGTAAAGCCTGTCAGGGAACAGGTACTTCTGTCTGTATACGATATGGAAAATGCAGACTGGCTGCCCCGGATGGCAGAGCTGCAGCTTTCTGCCCTGGATGAATTGGCTTCTCTTGGAACAGGACCTTACGGGGAGTCATATTTTGAAATCCAAAAGGTAAACAACCGGCTCATCAATTCCCAGAGAGCGCTTGCAAAAGCAAATGTACTGCTGAAAGAGACGCTTGAGGAGATGCGCAGGGCGGAAAACACCATTGAGATCCTTAAAAGAGATCCGGTTACCAATCTTCTCACGGAGAAGATATTTTATGAACGGGCACAGGTAATGCTTGAGGAGAATCCGGGACAGGCGTTTGATATAATCGCAGTAGATATAGAGCGGTTTAAAATTATCAATGATGCATTCGGAACGGCTGCGGGAAACCAGCTCCTCAGCGATCTTTCCGTCTGCTTACTGGATATCAGAGTGGACGAAAAGTCTCTGTTTGCAAGGATAAGGGCAGACCTTTTTGCGGTGCTGGTTCCCCGTGAAGAAGGGGGGTATGGAAGGCTGGAACACAGTCTTAACTGTTTTTTGAAAACTTATCCGCTGCCTATGCGCCTCACTGTAAAAATCGGCGTTTACCAGATTGAAGAGCGGGATATTCCTGTGGAAAGAATGTGTGACAGGGCATTTATCGCAGCAGGCAGCATTAAGGGAATGTATGCGGAAAAGATAGTCTTCTACAATAATGCCATGCGGGAAAAAATGCTTTTTGAACAGAAGATTTTAGATACCATGGTTGAGGCGCTTGAACAGGGACAATTTCAGATCCATCTGCAGCCAAAGGTCAGAGTAAACACAGAGGAAGTAGTTGGCGCTGAGGCTCTGGTGCGATGGGAACATCCGGAGCTGGGGCTGCTGTCACCGGCTGACTTTTTGCCTGTTTTTGAAAGGAATGGATTTATCTATTCCCTGGATCTGTATGTCTGGCATAAGGTCTGCTCTGCCATGCAGCGGTGGAGGCAGATGGGAGGAGCGGATATTCCTGTGGCCGTAAATGTTTCACGCATGGACATCTATCATGGAGACCTTCCGTCCCTCTTTACTGAACTGGTAAAGGATTACGGCCTGGAGCCGAAAAACCTTCATCTTGAGATAACGGAATCCGCATACATATCAGATTCCAGGCAGCTTCTTTTGGTAGTGGAACAGCTCAGAAAAACAGGATTTGTGGTTGAGATGGATGATTTCGGAAGCGGATACTCGTCCTTGAATATGCTGTCAGAGCTGCCGGTTGACGTGTTGAAGCTGGATCTTAAATTTCTGCGCACAGGGACAGATGCCGGTCGAAGACACCGGATCATGCAGGCGGTCATTGACTTGGCCCATACGCTCCATCTTCTGGTCATAGCGGAAGGTGTGGAGACAAAAG
Source organism: Blautia sp. JLR.GB0024 (assembly GCF_037000545.1). Lineage (NCBI taxonomy): Bacteria > Bacillati > Bacillota > Clostridia > Lachnospirales > Lachnospiraceae > Blautia > Blautia sp. JLR.GB0024. The sequence continues at coordinate 195,406 of NZ_JBANBF010000007.1, forward strand.
AAGAATCTCTGCTCTTGGAAGAGATGGGCTGTCAGTATGCACAGGGATATTATTATGGGAGGCCTGTGCCGGAAAATGAATTTGAGAAACGTTTTCTTCATTTGGAGTGCCAAAAGAAAGAGTATTAAATCCCGGAAGGTATATAATAAGAATATGGATTTATTAAGGTACCCTGAATAAAAATGGAGGAAACAATGAGTAAGAAGCTTAAAATAACAATACGTTTGGTTTTACTGTTTTTCATATTAGCGGTGGGAGCGGTCATTCTGTATATAAAAAAGACAGCGCCGCCCGGTGAGGAATGGATCGCATACAACAATGATAAGGTCATAGAAGCCATTGACAGACAGCTTCAGGCCATAGATACGGATTCCCTGATCAGAGAAAAAGAGCAGTATGTGGTAGGAAAAAGTATTGAGGAGATCCAGAAGGCTGTAAAAGAAGGGCAGATCACCTATGAGGAGCTTACAGCGGTGTGCTTATACCGTATAAAAACGCTGGATCAAAAGGAAAAGGGGTATAATTCGGTCATATCCATCAATGAACATGCTATGGAGGAGGCAGTAAAAAGAGACTCCGGTATCAGGGAAACAGGGAAAGAGACCTCCGGAATTTACGGTATCCCTGTCATGCTTAAGGATAACATCAATACTTCTGACATGCCGACCAGTGCCGGAGCGGAGGCATTTTCCGCTTTCTGCCCGTCTGAGGATGCCGAACTGGTAAGAAAGCTGAAGGAAAATGGTGCGGTTATTTTAGGGAAAAACAATCTGTCTGAGTTTGCAAACTATGTATCCAGTGTTATGCCATCCGGATACAGCGGAAATAAAGGGCAGACGGTCAATCCATTCGGGCCGCTGAAAATATCTCCCTCCGGTTCAAGCAGCGGCAGCGCGGTGGCGGTTACAGCGGATCTGGTTCCGGTTTCCGTAGGTACAGAGACGGATGGCTCGATTGTGGCCCCGTCCTCCGCTAACTCAGTGGTAGGATTCAAGCCCACCAGAGACAGCATATCAGGGGAGGGAATCTTGCCGCTGATCAGGAAAATAGATACAGCCGGGCCCATTGCAAAAAGTGTGAAGGATGCCGCCATCGCTTACGAGGGGGCGACAGGTGCACAGATATCCCAGGATTTTGACAAAGATGCTTTGTCAGGAAAAACCATCGGCATTGTCTCATATGAATATAACGATGCCGGGATGCTGTCAGAATTAAAAAAGAAACTGCAGGAACTGGGGGCAGACACTGTTGACGTGGAATTAGATGCCGGTAAGGTTACTGTTTTTAATCTCATCCATCTTACCTTCCGAAAAGATTATGAGGATTACGCGGCAGAGTATGGCCTTCCCATGAAGACTTTAAAGGATTTGCTGAGATACAATGAAGAAGAACCAAAGAGAAGAATCAAATACGGGCAGGACTGGCTGGAAGAAGCGGAAAATGCTCCGGGTACGGATGATGAGATCAGCAAATCCATTCAGACTGCAGATCAGGTATTAGACACACTGTTCCGGGAAAAAAATCTGGACGGAATCGCCTTTTTGAACAGTACGGCTTCCACATACCCCGCAGCGGCCGGATATCCGGAATTGACGGTACCGTTTGGTGCGGATAAGAACAACGTACCGCAGGGAATAACCTTTGCGGCTCGGCCGGGAGAGGATGAAAAGCTGTTAAATTTGGGGTATAGTTTTGAGAGCCATGTAAATGGACGTTTAACACTTTAGGGAAGAAAGCCGCCGCGGGGAAGTAAAACATGTCCCCATGGCGGCTGTTTTCATACTGTTTTATCCACGTTCCAGAGATTTTCTGAGGTATCTGGCGGTGATGGTATCGGCGTTTTGGACCATTTCCTGAGGTGTTCCGGTAAATACCACTCGGCCTCCGCCTGTTCCGCCGTCAGGCCCCACATCAATAATATAATCTGCCTGTTTCATCACGTCCAGATTGTGCTCGATCACAATGACTGTGCTGCCGCGCTTTACAAAGCTGTCCAGAAGTCTCATGATATTCTTCACGTCTGAGGCATGCAGACCTGTGGTGGGTTCGTCCAGCAGATAGATGTTTCCCTTTTTATCCAGGTGTTTTGCCAGCTTTACCCTCTGACGTTCTCCTCCTGAGAGGGTGGACAGGGGCTGGCCGAGGGTCAGATAGGACAGTCCTGCCTCTATCATGGCCCGGAGCTGTTTATGGATTTTTTTGTTGTCCCAAAAGAACTCTGCAGCCTCCTCAGCGGTCATATTTAAAATGTCCAGTATGTTCTTTCCCCTGAAGCGGTAGGACAATGCCTCGTCGCTGTACCGGCTTCCCTCGCAGACCTCGCAAACAGTGGTGACAGGGTCCATGAAGACCAGTTCTGTTACAACCACACCTTTGCCCTTGCAGGCAGGGCAGGCTCCCTTGCTGTTAAAGGAGAAGAGGGCGGCATCTACTCCGTTTTCGGCAGCCAGCAGTTTGCGGATATCGTCAAAAAATCCCAAAAAAGTGGCGGGAGCGGAGCGGCCCGTGGCAGTGATGGGAGACTGGTCCACCAGTACCACACGGTCTTCGTACTGCTTTGCGAATACATCCCGGATAAGACTGGATTTGCCGGAGCCGGCCACGCCTGTGACCACGGTCAGTACATTGGTTGGAATGTCAACAGATACATGCTTCAGGTTGTGGATATCCGCGTTCCTTACGGGAAGGAACTCTTTTGCTGTTCTCGGATTTTGTTTGACGGGAATGTATTCTGACATGGCGTTTCCCGTCAGGGTTTTTGACCGGAGCAGTCCTTCATAACTGCCCTGGTAGAGAATCTGTCCGCCGTTTCTGCCTGCCAGAGGGCCTACATCAATGACCTCATCGGCTATGGAGATCACATCCTTGTCGTGCTCCACCACGAGGACCGTGTTGCCTTTGTTCCGCAGGCTCTGCAGAAGTTTGGTCATGCGGTGGACATCCCGCGGATGCATTCCGGTGCTTGGCTCGTCAAAAATGTAGGTCATGCCTGTAAGAGAACTTCCCATATAGCGCACCAGCTTCAGACGCTGTGCCTCACCGCCGGAGAGCGTTGTGGATTCCCGGTTCATGCTCAAATAGGGAAGTCCGATCTCAATCATGCGTGTCAGGGAAGCAGTCAGGGTATTGACAATGGTTTCGCCTCTGGGGTCTTTGATCTCCTGCAGGACGGTGCAGAGTCTGGTAAATTCCATATCACACATTTCATCAATGCTGTACCCGTTTATGCGGCAGGAAAGCGCTGCGGGATTCAGGCGCTTTCCACGGCAGACAGGGCATTCACGTTCTTTTACCAGCCTCTTCAGACGGAGGAGGGAGCGGTCACTGGAGTTTGACAGGTCACGTTTGATGAGCAGACGGTTCAGGTGGTTGTAGATGCCTTCTATCTTTTTGTTTACCTGTGTTCCGCCTTTTTCATATGCTCCGTACAGCAGCAGGTTTTTCTCTTCTTCGGAATAATCCCCCCACTTTTTATCAAGATCAAACAATCCGCTCTGTGTGTATTGCTTCCAGTACCAGTTGCCGGAATGGAAGGCAGGCAGTTCCACCATACTTTCATTCCAGCTCTTATCCGGATTCAATACCTGGTCCATGTCCAGATCCAGGATCTTTCCGATACCGGAACATTCCGGGCACATACCGTTGGGGTCATTAAAGGAAAAATAAGATGCCGTCCCCACGTAAGGTTCTCCGATACGTGAAAAGAGCAGGCGCAGCGCAGAATACATATCACTGATGGTACCCACTGTGGAACGCGCGTTCCCGCCCAGCCTCGTCTGGTCTATGATAACAGAGGCAGTGAGATTGTCTATAAAATCCACTCGCGGTTTTTTGTATTTGGGCAGCCTGCCCCGGATAAATGCCGTGTAGGTTTCATTCATCTGCCTTTGGCTTTCCGCGGCTATGGTGTCAAATACAATGCTGGATTTGCCGGAACCGGAAACACCGGTAAAGACAACTATCTTTTCTTTTGGTATTTCTAAAGATACGTTTTTTAAGTTATTCTGCTTTAATCCCTGGATGATGATCTTATCCTTATGAGACATATCGTTCCTCACTTTCATTTAGACATATGATCCATTATAACAGCATAAGAAATAAATATCCTGACTTTTTTTGCTGTTTTATGACAAGAGCAGAATAAGCCTCCGGTCAGACAAGGATTCCGTCCTGTACGGTTATGATCCGGCTGCTGCTTTTGGCTGCTTCGGGCGAATGGGTCACCATAAGGATCGTCTGCCCGCTTCTGCGGTTGATATCACGAAGCAGGTCCATGATTTCCGCTCCGGTTTTGCTGTCCAGATTTCCTGTGGGTTCATCCGCAAAGAGGATTTCAGGGTTTCCGATCAAAGCGCGGGCGATGGCCACACGCTGCTGCTGGCCTCCGGATAATTCCCGGGGCGTATGCCTGCGCCGGTCCGTCAGACCTGTGACCTCCAGAATCCGGGAGAGCTGTTCTTGGTGATTCGCTGTCTTTTGGCCGTCCAGAAGCAGGGGGAGCATAATGTTCTCTTCCACATTCAGATTGGGGATGAGATTGTAGAACTGAAAGACAAATCCAATTTTCCGCCTTCGTATCCGGCTCATCTTTTCATCATCAAAGCCTGAAATATCGGTTCCGTTCAGATATACATGGCCGCTGGTAGGCGTGTCCAGCCCGCCGAGAATATAGAGCAGTGTGCTTTTCCCGGAACCGGATGGTCCCATAATGGAAACAAATTCACCGCGTGTCACCTGCAGGGAAATATCTCTCAGCACTTTTGTGACCGCATTTCCCATGGGAAATTCTTTTATGAGATGTCTGCCCTCAATGGCAGTTTCGCTGACTGTATGTTTCATGTTATATCCTCCCGTTAATATATTATTCACTTTTGATCTCCTCCACCAGTTTCATCCGCCTGCTTTTGATGATGGGCACAACTGAGCCCAGCAGTGTGATTACAATTCCCATTGCTGCGGAAAAAAAGAAAGTGCCGGCATTTAGTCTGGGAACCATTGAGATTTTGGGGCCGGCTACCAAAAAGATGGTTTGTATTTCAAGATAAGAGACAAAGACAGCTATGGCAGCACCGATCAGTCCGGAAGAAAAGCCTTCTGTCAGTGTCATTTTTATATTCTGGCGGCTGCTTAACCCTACAGATTTATACATGGCAGTAATTCGCCGCTTTTGGATATAGTTGATCAGCAGATTATTGATGATACCTACGGCGGCCAGCAGTAAAATAAAATAAGTCATGCTGTGCATGGGCTGTAAGAAGGTGCCCACAGTGGAAAGGGCGTCGGTGTTGAATTCCTTCACCGTCCGGCTCCAGTTTGCCGTTTCACCAAACAGACTGCGGATCTGTACCATGACTGCATCCGGGTCAGCGGCAGTGTAGGCGAGAAAGTCATATGCCTGAGCTCCAAAATCCGAAACTGCGCAGACAGAGGGAATGACTGCCTCCGCATCGGTAGCCCTTGATTTGAAACTGCCGATCACCAGATAATGATACCGGTTTGTGCCGTTTGACAGAACAAGGGTATCTCCCTTTGAAAATCCGGTCTGCTTCATACAGTCTTCGCTGAGAAGGATGACGCGTTCAGACCCAAAAGCAGCGGCAGCCCGGGACTGCTCTGTATTTTTCGTATAATGGATGGCAAGCATGGAGCTGTACAGGTCCAGGTCATCCGCCGCCTCCACACGTCCCAGGGCGATACCTTCTGCCTGCAGCCGGTTATCCAGGATATGGAGCGGGAGCACTTTTTCAACCCCATCCATCCCTTTTACCTGTTCTACAAATGCCGGTTCCATATGCCCGTCAGCAAATCCCTGAAGTTCGGCGCCCCTGAATACATCGCTGACGTAAGTGGTTACAAAATCCCCCACAACGGATATGGCAATCACAGCGGAAATGCTGATGAACAGAAGTGTGATATTTTGTATCACATTTTTATTGCCGCGCATATTGCGGGCAGCCAGTTTCCCTTCGTTTCCCAGAATGATTCCGTAAATACGCTCCAAAACCACGGCAGTCCGATCTGTGAGCAGGGGTATAAGGATAATGGCAGCCGCGATCAGTCCCAGAAGGGATATGCCTCCCATGAGGTACAGCATATTTCCGGAGACAGTCCTTGGAAGTATGACAGAGAACAGGAATAACAGGATGCCGGCCGCGGCAGTCAGGCGTCCGGATATCTGCTTTTCCTCCGTAATACCCAGAACCACTTCTTTTACAGGCAGGCGGCTTGTCCGGTGTATGGGCAGCCACGCAGATAAAAGAGAGGCGCTTACAGCCACAGCAAATGAGAAAATAACGCTGAAAGGGGTGATGACAGCCGGAATCTCAATGCCTTGTGAGAGGGAGCGGCTCATGCCCTGCAGAATGCATTTCAGGACCAGTATCCCTGTCGGAATGCCGAGCAGTCCGCCGATACATCCGTACAGGCTGCTTTCCAGCATGAGAATGCCTGTGAGGGTTTTTTTTGCTGCCCCGATGCTGCGGAAGGTTCCGATTATGGGGAGTCGTTCCAGGGTTATCACTTTGTAGCTGCTGTAAATGATGAATATACTCATGGTCAGCGAGAAAAAGCTGATGAGGAAAAAGGGCATGGACTTTTGCCGTGCATCGGCGGTTACCTGGTCTTCGCTGAACGTTTCGGTTATCAGGTATGTTTCAGCCGGCAGGGCTGTTTCCAGATCTTTTTTCAAAGTCTCTGCGGAAACTCCCTGGGAGGGCTTAATGAGAATCTCACTGTATCCGTCTGTATAACCCAGGAGGCTGTGCAGAAAGGAGAGGGGAAGCAGCGCGGTGGCCCCTCTTGTATGCCGCAGGAAGAAGGTGTCATAGGCGGCAATCTCAGCTACATCCAGTTTTATGGATTCCCCGTTTATCTGCAGGGTTATGGCATCTCCTTTTTGAATGCCGTATTTTGAGGTGAATCGGTCCGGCAGAATGATTCGGCTGCCGGAAAAATCCGAGATATCTTTCCCGTCAGCGAGCCGCGGGGGATTGATCTTTTTAAGTTCTGAAAGCTCGGCGGCTGCCAGGTCAATGGTCTCGTAATAACCGTTTTCGTGGTACAGAGCACTGCCCTTTAGTATACCGGCTTTCGCGTCAATGGACAAAAGATCGGGAATCTCATCGGTATGGATGAGACCTTCTTTTGCGGACACGGAAACCGCCGCGCTTCCCGCCATTCCCCGTGCCATTTTTTGCTGGGCACTTTCATAGGAAGCGCCAATGGAGAAGGAAACAAACAGCAGAGTGGACGACAGGAGTATGGACAGGATCATAACGCCTGTCCTCATCTTTTTTTCTTTCACATTTGTCAGAATGTATTTTATAATAATCTTCAAGATACACCTACTTTCTGCCGGAGGAATCCTTTGATTCCTTCAGAGCGTTTAGAATTGTTGTATGTAGTTTCCAGATGCATACGGCGGTCTTTTTCCATTTCACTTTCTCACCTCCCGGTATTAATGAAAAAGGCTGACAGTTATCATAGATACATGATAAACTGTCAACCTTAACGGGAGTTGCAGATAACCTTAATTAACCTTAATGCAGAGGAAATGCGATCGTAAATACAGTTCCCGTGCCGGGAGAACTGGAGACGGAAATCCTTCCGCCGTGGAGTTCCACAATATCTTTTGCTATGGCAAGGCCAAGCCCGGTTCCTTCTCTTTTCTGGTCTGTGGAGGTTCCACGGTAATACCGCCGGAAGATCTGTTTCGTTTCCGCGGCGGTCATCCCTTTTCCGTTGTCACTTACAGTTATCTGCAGTGTGGAATCGGGGACAGAGACGGAAATGGCAGCTTCCGTATCCGATGTTCCGTGGGCAAAAGCATTGAGAATCAGGTTTTGGAATGCTCTTGTGAAAAGTGTCCGGTCAAAGGAATAGGGAATCGTCTCCGCGGCAGCTTCAAAGCGGATCGTGCGCTGTTCATATTCCGGGGAGTTGAGAAGATCGATCACCAGCTCTTTTAAAAAGCGCACAATATTTTCTTCCCGGGGGTCCATGGGAACCATATTGTTTGTCAGCTGATAAGTGAGCTTCAGGTCATTGATCAGTGTTTCCATGTAGGCGGAGTTTTTCAGTATGATGTCTGCATACTGCCTGCACTGTTCTTGGTTTATACTGCCGGAGTCCAGAAGCAGTTCCGCATAACCTTTTATCGGTGAGAGGGGTGTTTTCAAATCGTGGGTGATATTGGCGATCCATTCCTCCCTCATCCGGTCCGTTTCAGCCTGCAGGCGGTCGCTCTCCCTGATTTCTTGGTCCATCCGGTTCAGGCTGTCATAAATCTCGAAAAAAGTTCCCTTTCCCTGAACGGGAAGATAGCTGCGCACAGCGATCTCCCGGATGGAGTCAGTGAGCTGCTTCACGGCCTCAGCGGTCCGAAAGCCGTAGAGCATGCCGGATATAGAGAGGACGAGAAAGAGTATGGCTGTCACCGGCAGGATCACAGCCTTACCGGCAGTAAAATGCTCTCCGTTCAAATACATGGTGACTTTAGAAACTTTCACAGGAAAGAAAAGGATGTAACTGTATTCTCTGTCCTTAAGTGACAGGGTTTTTATAACTGCTGTAAGGCTGCTGCTTTTGAGCCTGCCTGTCTTGGAGATGGAAAGCAGGCTGGCAGCAGAGTAGGATTGCTCAGCCTGACTCGGTTTTTGATAATGAAAAAGCTCAAAACCGGTGGAGTCGAGAATCTGAATGCCGATTTCATTTTCCCGAAGAAGTTCTAAGCCGTTTTGCTTAACCCCGGGGCCATCCTCTTTAAAAATGATCTGCTCCTGGAAGCTGTCGGAAAACTTCACGGGCCAATCACTCCGCACAAAGGTACCGTCGGGTTTTCGTAAGGTGATAAGCCAGCAGATGAGCGCTGCCGCTGCAAGAAGGGTTCCCAGCAGAGACAGGAAAAAAATGAGATACATATGAAACATGGTGCGGCATCCTGATTTTTTCATCTAATCAGTCCTTTTCCTGAGCTTGTATCCCAGGCCTTTCACTGTGATCAGTTGTCTGGGTCTGGAAGGGGCATCCTCTATTTTTTCCCGCAGATGGCGGATGTGTACCATAATGGTATTGTCACAGATGCTGCTGTACTCCCCCCATACCTGTTCATAGAGACGCTCTTTGCTGATAATTTTATCCGTATTTTCCATAAAATAGGCGAGGAGAAGAAATTCCCTTCCTGTCAAGGGGAGCTCCGCACCGGATTTGTATGCCCGTCCGCTCTCCCTGTCAATGGTAAGAGGACCCGCACTCAGAACAGCGGTGCTGCAGGAGAGACCGGCCGCATATTTCTGCCGGCGCAGCTGAGCCTTGATTCGGAAAACCACTTCCCGGGGGCTGAAGGGCTTGGTGATATAGTCATCACCGCCGCAGGAGAGCCCTAATATTTTATCAATTTCATCGTTCTTTGAGGAGAGGAACAGGATGGAACAATAGGAGAATTCCCGGATCTTCCTGCAAACCTCCAGTCCGTCAAGGTCCGGAAGCATAATGTCCAGAATCATCACATCGGGCTGAAATTCCCGGCAGACTGCCAGCGCATCCATTCCGGTACAGGCCTTCCGGATGTTTCGGAAACCGTCCTGTATCAACACCTCTTCCAGCAAATCAGCGATATCTTTTTCGTCATCTACCAATAGGATCTTTTCGTCCATAATTTCCACCTGTTCTTTCTGCGTAGGGATTTGTGCTGCTGTTATGCAATATTATATTTCGTAAATGAAAAAGATACAAGACTAAAGATGCGCGGGACGTAAGACCTGCGGATTAAGCAGAAATTATGCCATAAATCAGGGTATCCGAAGCAGCACGTCTCACGGACTTTCCATGATATAAGTCCGTTTATATCGCGGTGGAATGTCAGGAGAGACTGGATATGAGCTGTTTGGAGACAGCGCGGACGGTTCTGTCATCTGGCATGAGGTGGCAGAAGCAGGAAAAGAATTTGGCCTTCGCCAGCTGGGAATGCGCAGTCTGATGCTGAATCATCTGCAGGCGTATTTTCCGACTATCTGGGTAGATTTTATTCCGGCGGTTGTTCCTGGCGCAGAAGCACTCCATCGCTCTCCTGTGGACTTTGGCTGGGAACATCTGGTGGATAAAACCCGGGATTTTCCGGGTAAGGATGCTGTTTTAGAGGAAGCGGCTGATCCGAAAACAAAATGTGTGACCCTGGAATGGAATACAGAGGACTGTATAACTATCTTCACATCTCTTTTTGATGAAGACGAGGAACCTTTTGAACAGATGGGGCTGCCAGTAAATACCTCTGATTTTTCAAGTGCAATCCCTCAGTTTATTCCGGCATTTAATAAGAAACATGAAATGATAGGTCTTGTATCCAACCGGGGATACAGCTGCCAGTTCAGAAAGGTAATCTCCTTGGCAGACCTTGACATCCGTTATACTCAGGAAGGAACCGAAGTTTATGTACTGTACGGTTCTGAGGGCTGCCGTCAGATGATGGTCCGCGCAGTAGTTACCCGCACACCGTACAAAAAGGATAATCGAAAATAAAGAATGCAGGATGGGACAGAAAGGCGGATGGTTTGCATCCGCCTTATATGATTTGTAAATGATCAGAGCCCCGTTACTTTTTCCGTCTTTTGCCAGCTTAAGAATCAGCTATGTATCCATCTCAGAACGAATTCCCCAATCGTCATAACCAATAGAGTCTATGCACACTGTTACTGCACATGACTTAACCCGGCATGCTCTGCTGGGTTTTTAGGGGCTTTTTGCTGTTATATCTGCAGAACCATTTCTGCCGGAGCGCCTCATGAACTTGCAGGAGAAAAGCAGAGCATAAAGAAGCCCATAGTATTTCCTACCCCGTTTTGGTATAATAAATACACTTACATAAAACTAGTTCAGTTAGCTGAACAGTCAGATAATACCAATGAAATATGAAAGTGAGAGCAGAGAAATGATAGATCTGTATTACGCGGAAGATGACGAGACTGTTGCACAGGCGGTAAAAGAATATCTTGAGCAGGAAAACTTCCGGGTAACGGTTTTTTCCATGCTTGCGGGCATGAAACAGGCATTGAGAAGCAGGCAGCCGGACCTGGTCCTTTTAGACTGGAACATGCCGGATGGGCAGGGGAACGAATTGTGCGGCTGGCTCCGCGCGAGATGGCCCTGGCTGCCTGTGATCTTCCTGACTGTCCGCGGCGATTCCCATGACGTGGTTGGCGGATTTCAAAAAGGTGCCGATGATTATGTTGTCAAACCCTTTGAACTGGAGGTGCTGCACTCGCGTATCCTTGCTTTGCTGCGCCGTACAGGCCAGGTGAAAGTGAACTGTTATCATTGCGATTCCCTGACACTGGATATGGATAAGATGTCTGTTTTCTGTGATGGCGAGGAACTTGTTTTAAGCCAGCCGGAATACCAGATTCTTCTTCTTTTGATGGAAAACAAAGGAAAGACCGTAACAAGGAAACAGCTTCTGGAAAAAGTATGGGATAGCAACGGTAATTATGTGAATGATAACACACTGACGGTGACCATAAAACGTTTACGGGAAAAACTGCATCAGCCTGCATGTCTGAAAACCATAAGGAGTTTTGGCTACCGTATGGAGGATACGCTATGACACAACAAAAGAAACAGATGCTGATGACCATACTCCCCATAGTGGTCTGCGCAGCAGGAATCCTGTTTTTGAACAATATGTGGCAGTGCCGGTATGAGAGGGATTCTTACAGGGGTATTTCAGCGCTTTGCCAGACCATACTGGAAAATGACCCGGGAGCAGAAGAGCTTTTACTTTCTTCTCTGAAAGAATATCAGTCACAGGAAGAGTGGAAAACCGGCGGAAATGTATTCCTGGAGCAGTTCGGATACACGGAGGAGGATTTTTCCGGCAGTAAAGGCTGCGGTGTATTATTTGCAGTCAATGCTGCTGTTTTAATATCGGCAGCATTTTTTCTGTCCTCCCGGTCTGCAAAAAAGCACATTGAGGCGAGGGTATCCGGGCTTACGAAATATCTGGAACAGGTTAATGCGGGAAAAACAGGGACCATTGTTCAAACTATAGAAGATGAATTTTCTCATCTGCAGGATGAAATTTATAAAACCGTCACCAGCTTGTATGTAACAAGAGAAAATGCATTAAAAGCAAAAGAACGTTTTGCGGATAATCTGGCCAACATTGCTCATCAGCTTAAAACACCGCTTACAGCGGCACTTCTATCCCTGCAGCTGATGGAGAAAACAGCTCCGAATACTTATACAAAACCTATCAAGAATCAGTTAGAGTGTCTGAACCGGCTGGAAGAATCCCTGCTGACTCTGTCTAAGATTGATTCCGGGGCACTGCTGCTGGAGCATTCACCTGTGGATGTTTACACTGTACTGAATCTGGCTGTCGAAAATCTGGAAGAGCTGATGCGCAGGGAAAAGGTCATGGCAGACATTCCGGACAAAGGATGCGTGGAATTTCAGGGGGATATGGAATGGACCATGGAGGCTTTGATGAATCTGATAAAAAACTGTGCGGAGCATTCTCCAGAGGGAGGCAGGATTCACTGTGATTATTCCAAAAATCCACTTTATACGGAAATTTTAATCTGGGATGAGGGGCAGGGGTTTGCCCCGGAAGATATTCCCCATCTTTTTGAACGGTTTTACCGGGGGAAGAGAGCCGTTAAGGGCGGAATCGGAATCGGGCTGGCGCTCGCCTGCTCTTTATTTGAACTGCAGGGCGGCACCCTTTCAGCCAGGAATCTGCCGGCAGGAGGCGCTTGTTTTGAAATCCGGTTTTACAGTCACTGAGATGTCATCTTTCTTTGTTATAATATAGCTGCGGGGCAATACAACTGCTTTCCCGCAGTTCGCAGACATATTTTACAGAAGGGAGAGATGAACTTTGGAAGTGTTAAATTGTATTGGAGTAAGGAAAATATACGGCAAGGGCAGCAGTCAGACAGCGGCTCTTAACGGGATTGATCTGTCAGTGGAAAAAGGAGAATTCGCAGCTATCGTGGGGGCCTCCGGTTCCGGAAAATCCACTCTGCTGCATATTCTTGGCAGTGTGGACCGGCCCACAGAAGGGAAGGTCATAGTGGAGGGAACGGATATCTCTTCCATGAATCCCACGCAGGCCGCCATTTTCCGGCGGAGAAAAGTGGGGCTGGTCTATCAGTTTTATAATCTGATTCCAACGCTTACGGTCGAAAAGAATATTCTTATGCCGCTTTTGCTGGATAAAAGAACTGTGGACAGGGAGTATTTTAAACAGGTCATTACCTCACTGGGGATTCAGGACAAACTGGATGCCCTGCCCAGCCAGCTGTCCGGCGGGCAGCAGCAGAGAACGGCCATAGCAAGGGCGTTGATTTACCGTCCGGCTATCCTTTTAGCTGATGAACCAACCGGAAGTCTGGATCGGAAAAACTCCAGGGAGATCATTGATCTGCTGAAATTATCCAACCGGAATCTGGAACAGACGATTCTGCTGATTACCCATGATGAAAAAATAGCACTGGAAGCAGACCGTATCATTGCCATTGAAGATGGCCGCATTGTCAGCGACCGGAAGCGGGGGTAAAAGGTTATGTGGAAAGAATATTCCAGGAGTTACATAAAAAACAACCGGTCATCCGGTATCTCCGTCATGGTGGCTGCTTTTATATCCGCGTTGTTTCTGTCACTGCTCTGCAGCCTGTTTTATAACCTTTGGAAATATGAGGTCGAGAGGATTCAGATAGAGGAAGGAAGCTGGCAGGGGCGTATAGAAGGGAGTTTCGATGAGGATACGCTGGCTGCTGTGAAGAATTTTCCCAATATAGAAAAAGTGGTCATAAATCAGGAAGGGACAGAAGGGGAGAAGGCTGCAGTTGATCTTTATTTTGAAGATATGGGAACGATTCTTGAAGATCTTCCAAAAATCGCCAAATTAGCAGAGGTACCGCCGGAGGCAGTTTCCTGCCATCATTCCCTTTTGGCCATGTATCTCATTCGGGACCCGCAGGATACTGCTCCCAGACTGATCTTTCCGCTTTTTCTGGCGATAACCGCTATGGCCTGTATATCTCTGGTCATGATCATACACAATTCCTTCGCTGTGACTATGAATGCCAGGGTGCATCAGTTTGGTATATTTTCCAGTATAGGAGCTACACCGGGACAGATTCGGACCTGTCTGCTGCAGGAGGCTGCCGCATTGTGTGCAGTACCGGTAGTGTCCGGTAATTTACTGGGTATTATGATTGCAATGGGGCTATTGAAACTGGCAAATATCATGGCGGGAAATCTGGCAGAAGGACGCCATGAAGCAGAATGGGGATATCATCCTCTGGTATTTATATGTACATTTGCTGTTACTGTTTTTACTGTCTGGCTCTCGGCCTGGTATCCTGCAAGAAAACTGAGCCGGCTGACACCACTGGAAGCCATCAAAAATACCGGTGAACTTCCTCTGTACAAGCGGAAGAATTCACGATTATTGTCCTTTTTCTTCGGGTTGGAGGGCGAACTTGCCTCCAATGCGCTGAAGGCACAGAAAAAAGCATGGCGTACTGCTACTTTATCTTTGACCTTTTCTTTTATGGCTTTTACGTTAATGCAGTGTTTCTTTACCCTTACTGATATCAGCACGCGAATGACGTATTTTGAAAAATACCAGAATGTCTGGGATGTGATGGTCACGGTAAAGGATACAGAGATGGATACATTTGGCGGGACAAAACAAATGCAGGAGCTTTTGGATGTGAGAAGCTGTACCGTATACCAGAAAGCGGAAGCAAAACGGTTGATCACAGAGGAAGAAATAAGCGGGCAGTTCCGTGCTGCGGGCGGTTTTGAAAACGCAGATCAGACCTTTGTGTCAGATACAGACAGCGGATGGATGATCCATGCGCCTGTGGTCATATTAGATGATGCCAGTTTTCTTTCGTATTGTGAACAGATTGGTGCAGAACCAAGACTGGATGGCGCTGTGATCTTGAATCGGATCCGGGACAGCAGGAATCCCAATTTCCGCGATCCTGATTACATTCCGTACCTGAAAGAAGACCGGGGAATTACTGTCCTGAGAAGTACAGCAGATGATAAGATGGCAGCAAAGATCCCTGTGATCACCTATACACAGGAGGTTCCTGTTCTGCGGGAGGAGTACGGTACATTGGATTATTATGAACTGGTACATTTCCTTCCGGTTTCCCTGTGGAAGCAGATAAAAACGCCGATTGGCGGAGCAGAGGAAGATTTTTATATCCGGGTACTTGCCGGGGAAAATGCGGCGATGGATGAACTGGACAGATTGGAAAAGGAGGTCACCCGGCTTGTGGGCAGCGGATATACAATAGTAAGCGAAAACCGCATACAGGAAAAGCTTTCCGATGATAAGATGAAAGATGGCATGATGTTGATCTTTGGCGGCTTTTGTGTACTGCTTGCTTTCATTGGAATCGGCAATGTGTTTTCCAATACGCTGGGGTTTGTGCGCCAGCGAAGACGGGAATTTGCCCGTTATATGTCCGTGGGGCTGACACCCGGAGGGATAAAAAAGATGTTCTGTGTTGAGGCTCTGATCATTGCCGGACGCCCGGTATTGGTGACCCTGCCTCTTACCATCCTTCTGGCTGCGCTTATGCTGAAGGCAAGTTACCTGGAGCCCATGATTTTTATAAGAGAAGCTCCGTTCATACCTGTGCTGGCATTTATAATCGCTGTTTTTGCTTTTGTGGCGCTGGCTTATTATATTGGCGGGAAAAAAGTTCTGCGGTATAAGCTGGCTGATATTTTGCGGGACGATACCATGAACTGAACCGGCAGAGTGTTCACATGATCCCTGTCATGGGAATGCTGTACAAAATGACCCGCATGGGCACAGCTAAAAAAGTTACCTCTGTTTTTGAGGATATCATGGGGAAAAAGCCGCAGAGTTTTTGACAGTTTGTAAAAAAGAATCTATCAGCCTGGAAACAGTGAGGAACATATGGGAGTATCGCACATAAAACTAGTTAAGCTTCCGAAACCCCAAAGGCGTGACCCCGGTTATTTTCCTGAAGATAGAGATAAAATGGCTCGCATCCGCAAACCCCACCTTATGCGCAATATCCTGCACTTCCGTACGCGGATTTGTGAGCAGATACTCCTTTGCCTTGTTGATCCTGTAAATAGTCAGGTATTCATAAGCGGAGCATCCCAGAAAACGGTGGAACAGCCGTGACAGGTACTGGGGCGAGATGTATACCTGGCGGCTGAGTTTCTGTACGGTCAGCTCGGAATGATAATTTGTTTCGATTTCCCGTATCACCGGGGCCACATACCTCTGATACAGGGAATCTTCCAGTAGATCATGGGTATAGATACCGTCTGCAAGAAACATCAGGAGCCGATAGCAGTCTGCAGATAAGGCTTTGACATCCATGGGCGGGTTCTCATATTTCTTTACTATGCCGGAAATAAAAGACGCTATCTCGGCACCCTGCTCCTTTCCTATAAAGATAAACGGCCTGTTTCCTAAAAGTCTGGGAATGCTGCTTTCAATAGTCCCTGTAAAGGTGGCAAACAGGGTGAGCCATTCCTCTGTCTCCTTTCCATAGGAATGCTGGATGAACGGCGTGATCAATACACCTTCTCCCTCCAGCAGAAGGTATTCCTTTCCCTGTATGGTGATTCTGCCGCTTCCCTTTTCGGACTGGAGATAGTGGCAGAGCGGATAGCCCTTGGGACGGGAAGTGTGTTCCTGTACCCAGTGGTTTCCTATGGAATCAAAAGTAAACGGTTCGCTGACCGGTGTATTTCTAAAATGGATCGGCATTGTTCTCACCTGTTTCAAAATGTTATATTATTTAGCTTAACATATTACACAATCCTTTGTCTATCTATAATATAATTAAACTAACCGTAAGAGAAAGCAGAAGTAACGGTTCAGCTTGTCTGAATTGTTACAAGCAGAAATAAGGAGACAGGTGACATGAAAGGTAAATTTAAAAGAATTTTATACGGCGGGGATTATAATCCAAACCAGTGGCCAAAGGATATCTGGCAGGAGGATATGAGGATATTTAGGGATGCGCGGATCAACAGCGCCACCATCAATGTATTTTCCTGGGCAAAGATCCAGCCCTCAGAGGAAGTCTATGACTTCAGTGAACTGGACGAGATTGTGGAGATGCTGAGCCGGGAGAATTATGACATTGTGCTTGCCACATCCACGGCTGCGCTTCCCGCATGGATGGTGAAGCGGTATCCTGAAGTTGCAAGAACAGACTATGAGGGAAGGCATCACAAATTCGGACAGAGGCACAATGCGTGCCCGAATTCTCCGGTCTATCAGAAGTATGCGGAGGCGCTTGCAAAAGAACTGGCAAAGAGATACGGAAGCAATGAACATATTGCGTGCTGGCATATTAATAATGAATACGGCGGCGAATGCTACTGCGAGAATTGTGAAAAGGCATTCCGCATCTGGCTGAGGAAAAAGTATGGAACCATAGAAGCTCTGAATAAAGCGTGGAATCTGGAATTCTGGGGACATACCATTTATGACTGGGATGAGATCGTACTGCCTAATGCGCTGAGTGAAGGGCTGGGGAGCGATAAGACGGCATTTGCGGGGATCTCTGTGGATTACCGCAGATTTATGTCAGACAGCATGCTGGGTAATTATGTGATGGAGCGGGATGCGGTCCGCTGTTATGATAAAGAGACTCCGATCACCACGAATCTCATGGGAACCTACAAGGGGCTGGACTATTTCAAATGGGCAAAAGAGATGGATGTCGTGTCCTGGGACAATTATCCCAGCTATGACACACCGTGGAGTCAGACCGCTATGTGCCATGATCTCATGCGCGGTCTGAAGGATGAATCTTTTATGCTGATGGAGCAGACACCGAGCCAGCAGAACTGGCAGCCATATAATTCTCTGAAAAGGCCGGGACAGATGCGGGCCCAGAGTTATCAGACCATTGCTCATGGTGCGGATACCATCCAGTTTTTCCAGCTTCGCAGAAGCGTTGGCGGATGTGAAAAGTTCCACGGGGCAGTCATTGCCCATGTGGGTACAGAGGATACGAGAGTGTTCAGAGAGGTACAGCAGCTCGGACAGGAACTGGAGATGCTGGGAGACCGGACACTGGATTCCGTCAATGAGGCAGAGGTGGGCATTGTCTTTGACTGGGATAACTACTGGGCATTGGAATATACCAGCGGACCGAATGTGGATCTGACATATGTAGACCAGATCCACCAGTATTACCGGTATTTTTATGAGCGCAATATTCCTGTCAATATGATACCCTTTGACGCGGATTTTAGCAGGTATAAAATGGTTGTAGCGCCTGTTCTTTACATGGTGAAAGCCGGTATGCAGGAAGCCCTGGAGGATTTCGTAAGCAAAGGCGGCGTTCTGGTCACTACATATATGAGCGGAATCGTGGACCAGTCGGATAATGTATATCTCGGCGGCTATCCCGGAGTTCTGAGCAAAATGGCCGGAGTGTGGGTGGAAGAGATTGACGCCCTGGCACCGGAGCAGGAAAATACGGTGATTTTTGACGATGGTGTCAGTGTGCCCGGCAGATTGGTATGTGATATCATACATCTGAGAGGGGCAGAATGCATCGGCCGTTACGGAAAAGATTTCTATGCAGAGAGCCCGGCAGTGACCAGGAATCTGTTCGGGGACGGATCCGTATATTACATCGGAACAGAAATGGACTGCCGGGGGCTTGCGAAGGTCCTTGACATGGCAGCAGAAGATGTAAGCGTTAAACCGGTTGTGGAAGAGAAGACAGGTCTTGAGATCACCTGTAGGAAGAAAGACGGACAGAGATATTATTTTGTGATCAATTTTAAGGATGAAGATTTTGAAATTCCCTCCTGCTTTGTGGGAAACACAGATGTGCTGACAGGGGAATGTGTGAAAAGCGGCGAGATGCTTTCAAAATATGATGTAAAGATTATCTGCACAGAAGATTAGATATTAGAATTATCATAAAGTTTCTGCTAAAAGAGGACAGTGGCACTGAGAAGTGTGCGCAGTCCTCTTTTGGCATAGACGATGTATGGCCTATATGGATTGACAAAACCGAAAGATGGGATATAATGAAAATAGATTGAAACATAAACGGATTTATATAAATACATTTTTAGAGAAGGTGAGATATTGCCGCGGACACAAATCCCAAAAGAAGCCATATTGAAAGCCGCCCTGAGGAAACTGATCCGGGATGGGTATTCCAGCTTGAACATCAAAAGTATTGCGGAGGAGATTGGCTGTTCCACACAGCCCATTTCCTGGCATTTTGGCAATATGGAGACACTGCGCAGAGCGCTGGCAGAATTTGCTTTGAACTATGCCAATGAGAAAATGTACAGAGGCGGGAAACAGGGGATGGATGCCTTCTTTCATGTGGGCAGGGCTTACATAGAGATGGCATTTGATGAACCTAATCTTTTCCAGTATCTGTTTATGAACGGCGGAAGCGGAAACCGTGGAATCGGATTTAGACAACTTGTAAATACGGATGAGAAAAAAGAGATGATACAGCAGATCACAGTTGATCTGCAGATACCGGAAGAAAAGACCAGCCAGTTTTTTCATAATATGATAATCTACACACACGGTCTGGCCTCTTATATTGCCACAGGACAAATCACAGCACCCAAAGAAGAGGTGTGGGATATGCTCAAAAAAGCCGTCTTTTTGTTTCATGAGGAACAGGCGCAGTCAGAGAAGGGAAAAGAAGGATGAAAAAAACAATTTTATTTGTAATACTGGAGCAGTATGCGGATTGGGAATCAGCCTACCTGGCATCAGCGCTCTATATGCTGGGACAGGGAAAATATGAGGCAAAGACAGTATCCCTGACAACAGACAGGGTGGCATCCATCGGCGGTTTTCATGTGGTACCGGATTATGATATCTACTCAGTGCCGGAGGATTATGAAGCTGTCATTCTGGTTGGAGGCATGTCCTGGAGAAATGCAGAGGCCGGGAAAATCGCACCTCTGGCAAAACAGTGCTTTGAAAAGGGAAAGGTTCTTGGTGCAATATGTGACGCATCAGCTTTTCTGGGAACCATTGGCCTTTTGAACCACGTTGAACACACAAGCAATGATTTAAATGACTTAAAACAATGGGCAGGTGAGGCATATACAGGGGATGCTAATTACATTGCAAAACAAGCTGTGAGCCATAAAAATGTGGTTACCGCCAACGGCACAGCAGCGCTGGAGTTTGCAAAAGAGGTACTGCTCGCTTTAGAAGCGGCACCGGAGGAGAAGATAGTGGAATGGTTCCAGTTTCACAAACTGGGATATTATGCTTCCGCAGTGCCTAAGGACGCCAATAGCTGGAACGACTAGAGAAGAGGTGAGGTGCGGTGAAACGTTGTATTGCAGCAGCCGGAATAGCTGATAAACCAAATTGTGATTACAGGAGGATTTTTTATGACTATTCCGGAGAAAGAAATTTATCCCAGAACAGGCGATAAACAGACGATTTATTTAAAGAACGTGATCCATGATCCCAATATAACGGTTGGGGAATACACGATGTATAACGATTTTGTCAATGACCCGGTGCTGTTTGAGAAAAATAACGTATTATACCATTATCCCATCAACAGGGATAAGCTTATCATCGGGAAATTCTGTTCCATTGCCTGCGGCGCAAAATTTTTGTTTAACAGTGCTAACCACACATTCCGTTCGTTGTCCACATACCCGTTTCCTCTTTTCTTTGAGGAGTGGGAGCTGGATAAAAAGAATGTAACGGATTCCTGGGACAACAAGGGAGATATTGTGATCGGCAGTGATGTGTGGATTGGTTACGAGGCTGTTGTAATGGCCGGCGTAACTATCGGTGACGGGGCAATCATAGGGACCAGGGCAGTGGTGACAAAGGACGTTCCGCCCTATACAATCGTAGGGGGGATACCTGCGAAACCTATACGAAAACGTTTCTCGGAGGAAACCGTTCAGGCACTGCTTGACTTAAGGTGGTGGGACTGGCCGAAAGAAAGGATCATGCAGAATCTGCAGGCCATTCAGTCCGGCTGTATAGAGAAGCTTTGAAAGTGGGGCCCTTCGGGGCCCTGCATGAATATCTCTGCCTGCCGGGGTATGGAACCGGCTGCCAGGGAAATATCAGCGAACGGCAGAGCTGTCCGCAGCGTTTTGCAGATATGGAGTGACTATGGAAAATGAGAGAAGAAACAGACTGACGGATCATCTGGATAAACTGCATACAACAGAGTTAGGGGCAATGCGGATCAGAAGGAATCTTGCCCTGGATACGGATCAGGTGACAGCATGGTGCAAAGAAAAAATAAGGTCGCCCCATGCTGTTATCACCAGAAAAGGAAAGAACTGGTATGTAAGCGCTGATGGCTGCGTCATTACGGTTAACGCCGGCAGTTGGACGATCATTACAGCACATCGGGAAAAACATAGAGCGGATACATCCGTAAATTATATCAGCGGAAATAAAGCGGCATGGGAGGAAGCCTTTGAGCAC
The DNA here is from genome assembly GCF_037000545.1 of Blautia sp. JLR.GB0024. Taxonomy (NCBI): domain Bacteria; kingdom Bacillati; phylum Bacillota; class Clostridia; order Lachnospirales; family Lachnospiraceae; genus Blautia; species Blautia sp. JLR.GB0024. Next base: position 216,884 of record NZ_JBANBF010000007.1, read on the forward strand.
AGGCATCCCGGCTGGGGAGAGGAAAACCATGTAAAATTAATGCATGAGAGGCTGCCGTTTTTCTGTCCGGATGTTATAAAAGAACTGGAACAAATAGATTTTAAAGAGAAAACCATATCCCAGTTTTGCTGCAACAACGGACGGGAACTGCTGTCCCTGATGCAGCTTGGGGCCAAAAATGCGGTGGGGTTTGATATTGCGGAAAATATTATAGAGCAGGCAAGAGACACCGCGGAGAAGGCCGGCATGGACAACTGCCGTTTTGTCTCATGCAATATACTGGAGATTCCTGAAACATATAACGGTCAGTTTGATTTTATTTTGTTTACCATTGGAGCGCTGACGTGGTTTGAGGACCTAAAACCGCTTTTTCGGAAAGTGTCAGACTGCTTAAAGACAGGGGGAATCCTGTTAGTCCATGATTTTCATCCGGTGATGAACATGCTGCCATTGCCGGGGGAACCGGAATTTGACGAGAAACATTTGAATAAAACAGCGTATTCTTATTTCAGAAAAGAGCCATGGAAAGAGAATGAAGGGATGGGATATATGTCAGAGACATACGAATCCAAAACCTTCACCAGCTTTTCCCATACAATGGCTGATATTATCAGTGGGGTAAGCTGTGCAGGGATGCGCGTGCTGAAGCTGGAGGAGTTCGATTATGATGTGGGCTTGACTGAGGCATATGATAAAAAAGGATTACCGCTGTCTTTTCTTCTGACCGCGGAAAAATAACGGCAGGAGTGGAGCAATGCAGGAAAATAAAGAAGCAGAACGAAACAGGATCATATATTTGATATGGATCATAGTGACCATGATACTCGGCCTTTCATCAAGAAAATTCGGTCCTTATCTACCGGCATTTGTCAGGGATTATGCGGGGGATACTCTCTGGGCATTGATGGTATTCTGGGGGATTGGATTTCTATTTGTAAAAATGTCCACAGGAAAGGTGATGGCCGCAGCGCTTCTGCTTTCCTACGCCATAGAATTTTCTCAGTTATACCAGGCAGATTGGATCAACGCACTGCGCCATACCACTTTGGGCGGTCTGGTATTGGGGTTTGGTTTTTTATGGAGTGATCTAGTGTGTTATACTGTCGGAGTCCTGGCAGGCGGGCTGATGGAATATCTGATAAAAAGGGACAGGTGAAAATGGAAGCTAATGGCCTTGACCCTGTATTTGAAGCATATTTCCTGCGAGTGAACGGGTTTATCAGGAAACCATCCGGACATTGAGAGCGTCGCCAATCACAAGTCTGCTGCAAGTGGGCATCATTGCGCCTGTGATTGAAGAAATCTGGTGTCATATATCGCTATTATGACAGATTCTGGGCAAATACTGTATTTTATTCCGAAGCAATTTTTCTGACAGCATCAATGGCTGCCTGCACTTCCTCCTCTGTGTTGTAATAGGAAAAACTGAACCGTACAGCGCCCTGTTCGACTGTTCCCAGTGCCTGATGCAGTCTGGGGGCACAGTGTGCTCCGGGCCTGGTGGCAATATCATAGACCTGGGACAGTTCATCACTGACTTCTGACGAATCATAATCCCAAATATTCAGAGCTACAATAGGAGCGCGCATCCACGTGGAAAAGTCCCCGTATATCGTTACGCCATCTATATCCTTTACCCCCTCATAAAAGGTTCGGGTAAGTCTCTGCTCATGTCTGAAAATACGGTCCATCCCGGTTTTTTCAATAAATGCGGCGCCGGCGCCTAAACCGGCGATCCCATGTCCGTTCAGAGTACCCGCCTCAAGGCCTGTCGGCAGTTCTTTCGGATGTATCCTGTCAAAGGTCCGGATTCCGCTTCCTCCCACTTTTAAAGGTCTGATCTCCAAGTCACCGCACACAGCCAGTCCGCCTGTCCCCTGAGGGCCGAAGAGACTCTTATGTCCGGTAAAACACAACACATCAATGTGCATTTCCTGCATGTCAATGGGGAACACACCTGCAGTCTGGGAAGCGTCCAAAATAAAAAGTGCGCCGTATGTATCTGCGATTTTACCGACTCTGGCAATATCGACTAAATTACCTGTAAGATTTGAGCCGTGTGTACAGACGATAGCTTTTGCGTTATCTTTTACAAGAAGCTCCAAACGGTCATAGTCAATACATCCCCTTGTGTCTGATTCTGCAAAAGAAAGCCGGATACCCTTTTCCTGTTCCAGCCGATAGAGGGGTCTGAGAACAGAATTATGCTCCAAATCTGTCGTGACAACATGCTCTCCGGGTCCGATCAAACCCTGTATTGCAGTATTTAATGCCTCTGTAGAGTTTAGGGTAAATACAACATTCTGAGCCTGCGGACAGTGAAACATCCCTGCCAGGATCTCCCTGGTTTCATAAATCCTTCTGGAAGCTGTGAGTGCCTCCTCATGGGCGCCCCTGCCGCTGTTTCCCATATGCATCATAGCCTGCAGCACTGCCTCTGCCACCTCCGGGGGTTTATGCAGTGTAGTAGCCGCATTATCAAGATAAATCATTTCCTTCTTGTATGATGTTTATAGAAGCTAAAACATCACATTTTCCTTTCTTTTAGTGATGTGACATAATACATTCAGATGCTGTGGACTTTTGATTTTCTTCTGTAGTCCAACTACTTAAAGGAGTGTATTGCCACGGTTTTATCTGAATCATTTATAAGCTGGATATTGCCACGAGGGAATTCCTTCCCGAGCACTTATTTCAATCAAGTCTATGAGGGTAAACACCTGTGGAATTGTCACAGTATCACACTCAGAAAGGAGATCTTATGATTTACGTAGGCATTGATATTGCCAAACTCAACCATTTCGCCTCTGCCATTTCTTCAGATGGTGAAATTATGCTTCAACCGTTCAAATTTACAAATGACTATGATGGCTTCCATCTGCTGCTTCACAAGCTCGATTCTTTCGATCCTGACAGCCTCATCATAGGTCTTGAATCAACGGCTCACTTTGGCAACAACCTTTTTGAATTCCTTGTCAAACATAACTACAAGGTCTGTGTCATAAACCCTATCCAGACCTCTGCAATGCGAAAGAACAACATTCGCAAAACAAAAACGGATAAGGTAGATACTTACATAATTGCTAAAACTTTAATGATGGATCCTCACCGTTTCTTTTCGCAGCATGATCTTTCAATCATGCACTTAAAGGAATTGGGGCGTTTCCGCATGAAACTAATCAAGAAACGTACCCAGGGCAAGATTCAACTAATGTCGTATGTTGATCAGGCTTTCCCTGAACTGCAGTATTTCTTCAAATCTGGCATCCACCAGAAATCTGTGTATGCAGTTCTTAAAGAAGCACCTACGACCAAAGACATTGCTTCTATGCACCTGACCCATCTGTCACACTTGCTTGAGGTTTCCTCCCACGGTCATTTCAAGAAAGACACAGCGACTGAATTAAGGATTCTGGCACAGAAGTCTGTCGGTTGCAACGACAGTTCTATATCTACTCAGATAACTCAGACCATTGAACTGATCGAGTTACTGGATAGCCAGGTTCATGACGTTGAATCTGAAATGGAATTGATTGTCAATTCTTTGGCTTCCATCATTATGACCATTCCGGGCATTGGTTTTATCAATGGCGGAATGATACTGGGCGAGATTGGCGATATTATGCGCTTCTCCAGCCCATCAAAAGTGCTTGCATTTGCTGGTCTTGATCCGACTGTCTATCAGTCTGGAAACTTTAACGCCAGCCATACCAAGATGTCCAAACGTGGGTCTTGTCCCCTTCGCTACGCTTTGATAAATGCAGCACATAACGTTGTCAAAAACAACAAAACCTTTAAAGATTACTATGATCAGAAAATCTCAGAGGGAAAGTCCCATTACAATGCCTTAGGTCATTGTGCCGGGAAGTTGGTTCGCATCATTTATAAAATGCTCACTGACAACGTTTCGTTTAATTTGGATTAATATCTGACCGTTCATATATATATTTAAAAAGCACCCTATGGGAGCTCTATTAAAGTTAGCCATTTTTCCGGTCAGAAAATAAATATAATCTTTTGCTAATTTAGGGTTGACTTTTCATAGCTGGTCTCCTTTTACCAATACTGTTTATTTTTATATTATACCAACAGCAATGCACAGGAAGCAATACCCTTTGCGTATTCCTTTCGCGATATATTACAATCGTACTTCGTTTGTTTCCTTCGAGTGCTTGACTCTCACCTTACGTGATACAGTATAATCAGAAAAAAACAGACACACCGGTGTATGTTTGAAAGGCGGGATGTAATTATGAAGGAAAATCTGGATATGAGCAGGTATTTTGCTGCACTGGAGGCATTCAAAGAAGAACATCATGATGAGGTGATCAAATACTGGAAAACGGAGAAAGCCTTTGACAACATGATAAAACAATTCAGGAAAAAAGAAAAACAGATGGCCAGGGACGCCATAAAAAGCTTTGGGAGCATAGACAAATACACGGATGCCATGATAGAAAATCTCGGGCATCTGACAGAAGTCGTTGAAGAACTCATGCGTATGTGATAAAATAACCCTCCACTATAACACCAGACTTGATATCTATGTTACGGTAGTCTTTGTAAGGAGGCATAAAAAAATGAACACATACAGGACTTCGGAAATCGCAGAAATCATCGGCGTACATCCCAATACGGTGCGTTTGTATGAAGAACTGGGGCTGATTCCAAAACCCGGACGGCTTCCAAATGGCTACAGAGTATTTACAGAGCTTCACATAGAGCAGTTCCGCCTTGCCCGTCTCGCATTTCAGATCGAAGTGCTGCAGAACGGGCTGCGGAAGAAAATAGTACAGATGGTAAAAGTGTCTGCGGCAGGTGATTATGAGAAGGCACTGGAACTCACACGGGAATATCTGCTGCAGATTCGGCAGGAGATTGCCAACGCGGAGGAGGCCACCCAGATCGCTGAGCAGATTTTAGACGGCAGAACAGAAGAAAATCTGCACACCATGAAACGGAAGGAAGTGTCCGAATACTTAAATGTTTCCATGGATACCCTGAGAAATTGGGAGATGAACGGTCTATTGACAGTCAGACGCAGGCAGAACGGGTACCGCGTTTATACAGATGGAGATATCAAGCGCCTGAAGATTATCCGTTCCCTTCGGTGTGCCAACTATTCGCTGGAAGCTATTTTGACCATGCTCGGGCAGGTATCAAAAAATCCGGGGATAGATATCAAGAAAGCGCTGGATACACCGAAGGAGGATACCGAGATCATTACAGTGTGCGATAAACTGGTGACCTCCCTCACCGCGGCAGAGTTAAATGCGGAAAAAATAATGGAGAAGCTCACGGAAATGAAAATCAGATTTTCTGAACCCTCCATTTAACCACCAATGTTTTTTCCTGTGATATCCTTGTCCTTGATAAAACAAGGAGGTAAAAGATATGCAGGAAGTAATCAAAGTAGAACAGCTCACCAAATCCTACGGTAAGCTGCATGCAGTGGAGAACATAAGTCTGTCCGTTGACAGGGGAATGGTATTTGGCCTGCTCGGAGCAAACGGCGCAGGAAAATCCACCACGATCGAATGTATCCTGGGAACGAAAAAAGCCGACACAGGGACGATTCGCATTCTGGGAGCAGACCCTTTTAAGGACCGGAAAAAACTCTTTGAAAGGGTAGGGGTACAGTTCCAGGAGAGCAGTTATCAGGAGCAGATCACAGTGGCAGAGCTGTGCCGGGTGACTGCCTCATTATACAAAGAAGCCGCTGACCCCTTTGCACTGCTTGCTCGGTTTGGAATTGCGGATAAGAAGAACAGCCCTGTCAAAGATCTGTCCGGAGGACAGAAGCAGCGTCTGTTTATTGTTCTTGCGCTGATACCTGATCCGGAAGTAGTTTTTTTGGACGAACTGACAACCGGGCTGGACGCAAAAGCACGGCGGGAGGTATGGAAAATACTTTCTGACCTGAAAGAAAAAGGTCTGACCATTTTTCTGACTTCACATTTCATGGATGAAGTGGAAGCTTTATGTGACGGTATCTGTATTTTGAAACGAGGAAAGATCGTTTTCTATGGAACAGTTTCAGAGGCGATAGAAAAAAGCCCGTATGAGAAATTTGAGGACGCTTATCTTTGGTATACAGACGAGGAGGAACAGGCCAATGAAAACATTTAGAACCATGCTTAAGACAGAACTGAAATTATCACTGCGGGGAATGGATATGTTCATATTTGCCATCTGTGTCCCTGTTGTGGTGTTGGTGATACTGGGAATCATATACGGAGAAAAGCCGGCCTATCCGGGGGCAGACTATACCTTTTTGGAACAATCCTTTGGCGCCATTGCCACTATATCTATTTGCGCCGGCGGGGTAATGGGACTGCCCTTGGTGGTCTCGGATTACCGGAGTAAAAAGATTCTGAAGCGCTATCAGGTCACCCCGGTCAGTCCGGCCATGATCCTGTTTGTGCAGGTAGTCATTTATACCCTGTATGCAGTGGTTTCTTTTTTGCTGCTGTATCTTACAGGTGCGCTCTTTTTCGGGTATCGGTTTAACGGGTCAGTGCTTCATTTTCTGGGAGGCTACCTGCTGGTGCTGGTATCCATGTTCAGTATTGGCATGATGGTGGGAGGCATAGCGCCGAATACGAAAATAGCGGGTGTGATCGCCAGTATTCTCTACTTCCCCATGCTGATATTTTCCGGGGCAACACTTCCCTATGAAGTTATGCCGGCAGCCATGCAGAAGGCAGCCAATATCCTGCCTCTTGCACAGGGGATAAAATTACTGAAAGCAGCATCTCTTGGGCAGGGCACAGAAAATGTGACGGTATCGGTCCTCATTATGATCGTGATCGCGGTACTCTGTACAGGGATAGCTTTTCGATACTTTAAATGGGAATAAAGCGGATGCATCAGTGCTTTGTATAGATTTTGCAGACCGTCTATGATACAATGAAGAATATTAGAAATTCAGAACCCGGTCCTATACAGGAAAAGCCGGTATGACTTTTTGATGTTGGAACTGTGGTATCTTATAGAAAGCGAGACTGCATTATGAGCGAACCTATACTTTTTAAGACACGTGAGGAGTTCAGGGATTGGCTGAAAAACAATTGTATGACCAGCGGCGGCGTCTGGCTGCTTTTCGGAAAAACGAAGGAGCTGGTAACCGTCAAAGCCGGAGAAGCACTGGAAGAGGCTCTTTGTTTCGGCTGGATTGACGGCCTTATGAAACGGGTCGATGAGAAATCTTATGTGAAATACTTTTCTGCCCGCAGAAGCGGCAGCAAATGGTCAGAAAAAAATAAGGCGCTGGCAGAGGCTCTTGAAAAACGCGGTTTGATGACGGATTTCGGAAGAGCAAAGATTGAGGAAGCAAAGAAAAACGGGCAGTGGGAGGGCACTGCCCCAAAAGTGGTTATAGGTAAAGAGCAGATAGACTCTGTGGCGGAACTGCTGAAAGGAAATGAACAGGCATATGCAAACTTCCTGAATATGTCCCCGTCAGTGCAGAAGACCTATACCAGAGCATATCTGGATGCCAGGACGGAGGCCGGACGCGTCAAACGGCTGGCGTGGATGACTGAGAGGCTGGAAAAGAATTTAAAACCCATGTGAAGGTTTTGCTCCGGACTGCCTGATCTGTCAGATTTAATTCTCAGCGGGAATCAAATTACTGTTGTATTTGGTTTTGCCCGACATAACATCATCATAAAAGGTCTGTTTCCAATCTATGTAGTCAATGGAATCCTGAAGTTCCTGCATAGAGAGGAGCAGGTCTTTTCTTTTTTGCTCCAGAATGACTTTCCGCTTAGGTATGGAAGACTGCCCCTGGAGGCACAGAGCGAGATATTCTTTCATTTCTTTCAGGCTCATACCGCATTTCTTCAGACAGGTCAGGCTTTTGATCCATGCAATATCATGCGCATCAAAGACACGGCGATTTGTCTTGTCACGTTTTACATTGGGAATCAGACCCTCATTGCAATAGAATTTCAGTGTTTCATAATGCATGCCTGTTTTCTCACAGGCCTGTTTCATTGTATACATGATAACCTCCGTAAAATAGGAAAACTTAAAAAAGCTATTGACCGGTAGCAGCTACCGGAGAGTACAATGCAAATGATATCAATGGAAATGCAGAATGTCAAGTTTGCAGTATGTTAAAAAACAGGAGGATTTGCTGATGTATAATATTAAGAAAAATTTTGGCTTCGGATGTATGAGGCTTCCCATGATTGACGGGGAGGTGGACCAAAGGCAGTTTTCAGAGATGGTGGACACTTTTTTGGAGGCCGGATTTAACTATTTTGATACGGCACACGGGTATCTGGGAGGCAAAAGCGAATTGGCACTAAAAAGCTGCCTGACCAGCCGGCATCCCCGGGACAGCTATATCCTTACCAATAAACTGACGACGTTTTTCTTTGAAAAGGAAGAGGAGATCCGGCCGTTTTTTGAAAACCAGCTTGCGTGGTGCGGCGTGGAATATTTTGATTTTTATCTGATGCATGCCCAGAGTGCGGAAAACTTTGCAAAATTCAAACGCTGCCATGCGTATGAAACGGCATTGGAACTAAAGAAAGAGGGAAAAATCCGCCATTTCGGCATATCCTTCCACGACCATGCAGATGTGCTGGAACAGATTCTGACGGAATACCCGCAGATTGAAGTCGTACAGATACAATTCAATTACCTGGATTACGATGACCCTGCAGTACAGAGCCGGAAATGCTATGAGGTCTGCCGCAAATATGGAAAGCCGGTGATCGTTATGGAGCCGGTAAAGGGCGGTAATCTTGTCAATCTGCCGGATGAGGCCGGAGCCGTATTGGATGAGTTAAAGGGCGGCAGTCCGGCCAGCTATGCAATCCGGTATGCAGCCGGATTTGACGGTATGATGATGGTGCTTTCCGGTATGAGCACCCTGGACCAATTGGAAGACAACATCAGTTACATGAGAGAGTTTCAGCCTCTTTCCCAGAAAGAAATGGACGCAGTGGATAAAGTACGGAATATTTTCCGCTCCATGAATCTGATCTCTTGTACTGCCTGTCGGTATTGTACAGATGGATGTCCGAAACATATATCTATCCCTGATTTGTTTGCCTGCATGAATACAAAACAGCTCTATCATGACTGGAACGCGGATTATTATTACAATAACGTCCACACAAAGAAAAACGGAAAAGCATCTGACTGCGTAAAATGCGGAAAATGTGAGGATGCCTGTCCGCAGCATCTGCAGATCAGGAATCTCCTGGAAGATGTTGCAAAAGAGTTCGAGAAAACCTGCCGTTAGGCAGCAATTATCTCCAAGAGACAACAGCGGGTTATCAGTGTGGCACAGCACGCTGCGCCTGAACCATCCGATTTTTGAGCAGACAGTTGTAGATGGAAGAATAGGATTGCAGTGATTGTGTGTGATAATGTATAATAAAGATAGTAAAAGATAGAAACAGAAATTCAAGAATGGAGTTTTTCGGATTATATGAGTATCTTCAGGACGAATTCCAGAAATTATTTTAGGAGATTGCTCATATGGAGAATTATGGAAGTATTGAAGTGAAGATTGATGAAATGCTCGAAAAGAGAAATTTAAGTAAAAATAAATTATGTTTTAAAGCACAATTAGAACGGAAGCAATTAAATAAACTTTACAAAAACGAAGCGGTAAGAATTGATTTCGGTGTTCTATGTCGAATATGTTTTGCTTTGGATTGCGACATATCAGATATATTGATATATAAAAAGCCTGAGTAAAGGCCAATAATAAAAAGATGTAAAGAGGGGATTCTACTAATGAAGATACTAAGTATATCAGCAACCAATATTCAACATTCCCAAAAGAACAGCATGTCACTATTACTATGCAACAAAATAGCGGAATTTTTGAATTGTAAAGAAATACAATGTGAAGTAATCGATTTAAGAGACTATACTTTGCATCCGTGTATTGGATGTGGTAAATGTTTTAGTAGTAAAAGATGTAGTGCTGATTCAGATTTCAATAAGATTTACAATAAAATTACCAGGTCAGACGGAATCTTTTTTATTTCACCTCATTATGCTCCCATTCCTGCCAAACTTAGTATGGTGCTGGAGAAAATGGAGCAGATCACCTTTTTACATTGGTGGAAAGATAATACATATAAGTCTGAATTATATGGACTGCCCGCGGGAATAATTTCGCATGGTGGTGGGTCTGATTGGGCATTAAAAAGCTATAAAGCAATGGTTAATGATACAATCGCAAATGCTTTAGACACAATTCAATGTAATGTAGTACCATATGACGAAGAATGGAATACTGGAATTTCCATACCAGTACAAAGAGTTATGGAAGATAGCGATATCTTCCCAATACAAGAATATGATTGGCCTATGATCGATCAAAAAATAAAAGATTATATCGAAATTTTCTTGAGAAAGATTTAATATTAATGAAAGACAGATGTTATTGTTGAATGTGTATCAGACGGCAATAATATTTAAAAAGAAGATAGGAATCACCGTTTCTACTGTTAATTGATTCGGTGATTCCTGTCTTGTTTATCTGTAGTTCTCGCTACATAATTCTTTCGGCATCTGTATGAAGAGGTGCAAAAAGTTGTTTTATCCCCATCGGATATATCGGAAATCTTAAGCGGAGGCGCAGGTTCTATTGAGGTAAAATAAAAGCAGGCTGTCTATGGGTGGTGTATGACATGGCATAATGCATCTGACAGCGTTTCAGAAAACTCTTTTTTCCTGTCAATGAATGGAATATGTCCGGTGTTCCTTATTGTTATAAATTTCTTATAAGGTGCGGAAATAGCATTAAAATATTTAACTGCCATAGGATAAGGTGTTGTCCAGTCGCAGTCACCGGCAATGATGATAACCGGAGTTTCATACTGCAGTGTATAATCGTACATGGTTGATTTTTGGTCCGCTAAAAGTGTCTCATAAAGCGCACTGTTTGCTGCAATGAGACTGCCAAAACTGAACATCCATCTTAAATTTCGGAAGGTCATATACGGAGAAAAAAGCTGTAGGATGAGCATTTTACTGCTGTATTGGGAAGGCAGATACTTCTCTTTTAACTGACGGAATTTCAGCAGTTTTGCTGCTTCCGGTTTATCAAATTTTCGGCACTTCATTATCGGTTCAAGCATTTTTTCTATTTCATATGCATCCTGAGGGCGGCCCGCTGCATAAGCCAAGTGGACGGCTTCCTGTGCGGATACCTGTTCTGATTTTTTAAAATCCAGCATTTGGCTGACGGAAATACAGGCCAATACCTTTTCAGGGTGCTGACCCGCATAAATAGCACCGGGAAAGGTTCCCCACGAGTGCCCCATGAGGATAACCTTTTCTTTTTGAAACTCCAAACGAATATGATCGACAAGCTCATCTAAGTCCGACAGCAGTAAATCCAGAGTAGGTTTTGCGGCTGTTTTATTCTGATAAAAGGTATTTCCACAGCCCCGCTGGTCCCAGTGGATCACGGTATAATCCTGTTCCAGCTCTGCCTGCCAATCATAGGAATAATATGCCATCGGATTGCCTGGCCCTCCGTGCAGCATAAGAATAACCGGATTGGAACTATCCTGTCCCCGGATTTGTATGTACTGTTTTATTTTGCCTATGGTTATATATTCAGATCTTTGAATCCCTGTTTTTGAACGGATTTTATATTGATGGGCAAAAGTGATTTTGCCTGTAATGATCGTGAGTACAAATAATAATATACATCCCATCAATAGGAGCAGTATGCTTTTCATTGACTTTCATCCTCTAATACCCTTAATATTTCTTCAATAAACTGCTGCTGCCTGCGGATAATGGCAAACATGTTTTCTATAGTGATCCTGGAGATTGGAGAAATCGGTTCATTAGCATTTTCGTTACTCTTTTCCCCCTGTTTCAGTTCGCTGTATTCCATTTGCAGCTTCTCTTTTTGTGATTCCAGGGCCTGCCGGGCATTTTCGCGGGGGATTTTATCGATGAGAGATAATCCGCTGTACAGTGTTGTAGGATATAGGACAGAGGAAGCGCCCAGTGCATCAAATATTAAGGATTGCAGATAAGCTGTTCCCTTATCTGTGATTTTATATACAGCTTTTTGCCGGTGGCCCGTGTATTCCACATCAGCTATCTCAATATAGTTATCCTGTTCCAGTTTTTTTAACGCATGATATATGGAACCAACCAATACACCGCCCCATCTTTCAGCATCTGCCATGCTTATCTTTTGCTGAATATCGTAGCCGGACATAGGGCGTTCCTCTAATAAGCCGAGTACCAGTAACTTTGTCACAGTTTCTTTACCTCCGATTCATATACTCAATATTGAGTATACAACAATGAGGAAATTTGTCAAGGTATTTTACAAGACTGCATTATCCGTAATACTTTATAGGATTACTTGACAGAATCCACATTAGAATTTACAGTTAAAGACAAATGATAAGTTTTTCTAAAGGCTGTTAATATAGTGGAAGAACTGATAGGAAAAATGCTATATGCTTATATTTGACAGAGTATGGAAAAATACGGGTAAAGGATGAATATTATGAAAACAAAACTGGTTTGTTTTGATTTAGATGATACATTGATCAGAGGAATCCATTCAGTTATGCTCCCCTGCATCTTGAACGGCAAAGAGGAGGAACACGCCATAATCCAGAAACAGGAAGAAAACTGAAAAATAAGCAGGAGCAGAAATATATTATATGAATGTTTATGACAATATTTTCAAATTTAAAGGTTCCTGGAGATCCTACCAGGAACGGGTATTAAAACATGCGGATACATATCTTCAGGATGGAAAAATACATATTGTGGCGGCTCCGGGGTCAGGGAAGACAACCCTTGGTATTGAGCTTATAAGGAGACTGGGGTGTCCGGCGCTTATCCTGTCGCCCAGGCTTGTTATCCGGGAACAATGGCTGGAACGTATTCGGGAGGCGTTTTTGACAGAAGATGCGGAACACGGAAATATTCTGTCAAATGATCTGAAGTCTCCGGGATTGGTGACCTCCATAACATATCAGACCCTGTACAGCGGAATGAACCGTTATAAGGGTGAGCTGCAGGAGGAAGATACGGCGGGGGGCAGCCAGTCTGTGGATTTTTCCGGATTTGATCTGCTGGAGGCAGTCAGGACAGCCGGGATACGGGTGATTTGCCTGGATGAGTGCCATCATCTGCGCAGCGAATGGTGGGCTGCGCTGGAACATTTTATGCATGAGATGGAAAACGCCGGGGTGAAGGTCATATCTCTGACGGCAACACCGCCCTATGATTCCACGCCGTCCCAGTGGGAACGGTATATACAGCTCTGCGGACCGATTGATGAGGAGATCATTGTTCCGGAACTGGTTCGGGAAGGGAGCCTATGCCCGCATCAGGATTATGTCTATTTTAATTTTCCTACCGGTGAGGAGGAAGAAAAAGTCAGGGACTTCAGAAACCAGGCGGAATCATTGCTTCAGAGCCTGATGGCAGACCGTGAATTTTTAAATATCATGGCTTCCCATCAGAAGATGCTGGATTATGATACATATGCGGAAACGATGCTGGAGGAACCGCCGTATGTATCCGCAATGCTGATTTTTTATACCGCAGCCCGGATTCCTTTTGATACAAGATGGAAAAAGCTTTTAGGCGTCAGGAATTTTCCGGAAATGGATGTGCACTGGATGGAAATATTACTGCAGAAGCTGCTGTTTGATGACAAAGACAGTTTTGTATGCGATGCGTATTACCGGGAAACACTTACGAAACAGCTGAAGAAGCAGCAGTTCCTTGTACGGCAGAGAGTCGGTCTTGTATTCAACAGTGGGATACAGAAATTACTCACAAACAGTCTGGGAAAGCTGGAAAGTATCAAGGCAGTTGTGAAAACAGAATTCAGGTCCATGAAATCAGAGCTGCGGATGCTGATACTTACCGATTACATACGGAAGGAATTTAAAACAATCATTGGAAACCCGGATGCGGAGGTCAAAAGTATCGGCGTAGTTCCCATTTTTGAGATGCTTCGCAGGGAAGCGGCACCGGACTGCAGACTGGGGGTTTTGTGCGGCAGCATGATCATTCTTCCGGTCACAGCGCTTCCCTGCCTGGAGGCCCTTTTGCGGGGAAGCACCGAAAACTGCAGTATGTCTGCCAGGGAGTTCGCAGACCGGGAAGGCAATCCGACGGGATATGCCCAGATAGATATCAGCGGCAGAACCTCTGATACGACAAAATGGATCACACAGGTTTTTGAAGCAGGATATGTGCAGGTTTTAATTGGCACAAAGTCACTGCTGGGAGAAGGATGGGATTCCCCGGGAATCAATTCCCTGATTCTGGCCAGTTTTGTGGGTTCCTATATTTTAAGCAACCAAATGCGCGGAAGAGCGATTCGTGTGATGCAGGGCAATCCGGAAAAGACAAGCAATATCTGGCATCTGGTCTGCATTGAAAACCAGAAAGAAGTGCGTGCAATGCGCAGGCTGGGATGCGATGAAGAAATGCTGTCGGAGGACTTTGCCACACTAAAACGGCGTATGAAGGGATTTATCGGGGTCAGCTATGATGGGACCAGTATTGAGGACGGTATGGAGCGTCTGGATATTATCCAAGGTCCTTTTGACAGGAAACGAGTTCTGGTGATCAATCAAAAAATGGAGGAACTGGCCGGGAACCGTGAGGGGCTGCGACAGAAATGGAAGGATGCCATCTTGATGTATGACGGTATGGAGGTCATGGATGAAGTGGAAGTGGAACAGGGAAGGTTAAAGACAAAAGCTGTATTTTTCAATATTATGGGGCTGGTCTTTCTGGATGTAGCTTCTATGGTTATTATCCAGGGCATCCATATATGGGGAGAAAGTGCCGGCAAAAAAGATGTTTTTTCCCTGCTCCTGTATCTTGCTGCTATGCTGTTTCTCTCAATAGGCATGATTTTTCTGGTGTGGAAAGGGATAAAATATCTGACGCCGCTTCGATATTTACAGCTCATTGGAAATGGGGTGCTTAAGTCCCTGGAGTATAAAGGGCTGATTTTATCAGCGTCGCGGGTGGAAGCCAGTGACTTAAACGGCGCGTTTTATGAAGTATATCTAAAGGGCGGAAGCGTACGGGAAAAAGATATTTTTTCAAACTGTGTGGAAGAGTTTTTTGGTGTAGTGGATAACCAGCGCTATCTGCTGTACAGAAGGCACGCGGGTGTGGGAATGATGAAATATTTCTGTGTGCCGGAAATCTTTGCAAAGTCAAGGGAAGATGCCCTTTTGTTTTCAGAGTGTATGAAAAAGACAATGGGAAGTTATAAGCTTATTTATACCAGAAACCCGGAAGGGCGGAAGATTTTAATACAGGCCAGGGCCCATGCCTATGCAAACCGGGCTGACCGGGAACTGCAAAGGCTGGTAACCGGGAGAAAGCGGAAGGTGAAGAGCAGGCTGGAATAAAAATAACCGATATACGAAAGTTTCCTATAACAGATATTCGTAGAGCATGTAGTCCGTCAATCCGGTGTCTTCATAAAACAACTGAATGGTATCCCTATATTGAAATCCCATGCTGCTGTAAAGTTTCTGCGCAGGGATATTGGTGCCGAGCACGTCTAAGCGGACTGCTTTTTGGCCGTTTTCCCCGGCAGTCCGAATGGCTTCCCGTACCATGAATTTCGCGATGCCCTGTCCCTGAAAAGCGGGAAGTACACCCAGTGCGTGCACTACGGTTACTTCCCGGGGATTGGCGGAAATACTCCACTGTATTTTTTCATATCCCTCTGTACTTTTATGATTTAAGATCATTGCAGCCGCATAAGTGCTGCCGGAGAGAAGTACATACAATTCTTTCCCGCGGATCGAGCGCATCAGAAGTTCATCCGATGGATAAATCCCCTTTTTCCATCCCGGTTTATATAAGGCAGAGTCCATCGAATCAATCAGCTGCCAATAAAAATCCCTCACTTTTTCCCATTCCGTTTCGTTTGCTGTATACAGTTCCATATGCAGAATCCCTGTCCCTTTAATTTTATACAGCAATTGTATCACAACAGGTAATAGCAAAACAAGTACGGAACTTTTTTATTTTGACTGAAAATTGACTTTTCTGTGTTATAAGTCAGGTTATCATTTATAAGAAAAGGAATGTGATAAATATGAGCAGAACATACAAAATATTACTGATTGATGATGAGCAGTCAATCTTAGATATGCTGGCGCTGCAGCTTCAGTCAGAGGGATATAAAGTCTATACAGCGGCAAATGCAGATCAGGGACTGGAAAAGCTTTCCTGTGAGCCGGATATGATTCTTCTGGATATTAATATGGCCGGCATGAACGGGCTGGATCTATGTGCAAAGATCAGAGGATTTGTTGTCTGCCCCATTCTGTTTCTGACAGCGAGAATAACCGAACAGGATAAGGTAAACGGTCTGCTTGCGGGCGGTGATGACTATATCACAAAACCTTTTTCCATGGATGAGCTGCTGGCAAGAATGACAGCACACTTACGGCGGGAGGAGAGATATCACACAAAAACACAGGGCAGGTTCTCAGAAGAAATGATGATTGATTACGGTAAAAGAAAGATTTATATCAAGGGAAGTCCTGTAGAACTGTCAAATAAGGAATTTGAGATCATTAAGCTGCTATCCAGGAATGCGGGACAGGTATTTGATAAAGAACGGATCTATGAACATATATGGGGATTTAACGCGGAGGGTGACTGCAGTGTTATCAAAGAACATATCAGGAAGATCAGGATAAAGTTTGCCGAATATACCGATAAAACTTATATTGATACCGTTTGGGGAGTGGGGTACCGATGGAAAAATTAAACGGAATGATACAAAAAATGTCATTAAAAAAAGCACTTTTATCTATATCAGCCGTCAGTATTATTCTGGTAGCGGCTTTATCTGTTATGACCATCTTTTTACTGCTGAATTTGAATCAGAAAATTTTAAATACCAGGCCCATCACCATCAGAAATTCGGATATACAGTATGAAGCCGGCGAAAAGGAAGAAGGTGATTCACTGCAATATATCGTAAAACCGGATCAGTATGTATATGGAAAACTGACGGCGGAAAATCAATTGAGATATAATGTAATAACGTTTCTCATGGCAGCACTGCCGGTGTTGTATGTGGCCATCGGTTCCCTGGCAGTTGCCGTTTTTTATTATCAGGTAAAGCTGCGCGTTCCCATAGAAATCCTGAAGCGGGGGATCAGTCATATAGCTGACCAAAACCTGGATTTTGAATTGCATTACCATGCGGAAGATGAACTGGGTATGCTGTGCAGTACCTTTGAAAGTATGAGAAAAGAGCTGTACAAAAATAATCAGAGGATGTGGGAGGCGATGCAGGACAGAAAGGCTCTGACAGCTTCCGTATCCCATGATCTGAGAACACCGATTACGGTAATCAAGGGATATCTGGATTATCTCTCTAAAACCATGCTTAGAGAGCAGCTGACCGAAGAAGTATTAGAAATGACGCTTCATAACATGATGCAGTCAACAGAACGCCTTGAAAGATATGTAAGCTGTATCCATGACATTGAAAAAATAGAAGAAATAGAGATTGAAAAATCTTCTGTCTGCATGAAGGAGCTGGTGTCATGTCTGGAAAAAGATTTTTCACTTATGGCTGAACAGCGAAATATCACTTTTGTGCTGGATAATAAAGCAAAACAGGAAGTGATATACACAGATAAGAATATGCTGTTTAAAGTACTGGAAAATCTGTTCAATAATGCCTTACGGTTTACAAGAGACAGAATTCTGCTGACCATCACGGAGCATGAGGATGCGATCGCGTTTGTCATGGAGGATAACGGAAACGGTTTTTCACAGGATGAACTGGAGCATGCCGCTTCTCTGTTCTACACTTCCAAAAGAAATGCAGATCATTTTGGACTGGGACTGTCAATATGCAAAATCCTCTGCGGGAAACTGGGCGGCAGCTTACATTTGAAAAATTCCCCGGACGGTGCCAGTGTCATAATTAAAATCAAAAAGCAATAGAACTTTTCGAAAAATTGACTTTTCTATGAAAAAATCTCCTTATACAAAGCGTAAGGAGGTTTTTTTATGGAAATCAGAATCGAACATTTATACAAAAAATATGGCGGACAGGAAGTTTTAAGAGATGTCTCTTTCAGGATTCCCGCAGGCATGTATGGCCTGCTGGGGAGCAACGGAGCCGGAAAAACGTCGTTCATGCGCATTCTTGCCACCATTTCAGAACCTACAGCAGGAGCGGTGACAATAAATGATATGGATATCCGAAATAAAAAAGAGATCAGAAAAATAGTAGGATATCTGCCCCAGGAGTTTTCTGTTTACCCATCCATGAAGGTTTATGCTGCGCTGGATTATCTGGGTATTTTAGCTGAATTACCGAAAGCAGTGCGGAGACAGAGAATAGATACGGTTTTAAAACAAGTGAACCTGGAATCAGAGAAAAATAAAAAGTTTAAAAACCTTTCCGGCGGTATGAAAAGACGCTTCGGCATTGCGCAGGCGCTGCTGAATGAACCGGAAATACTGATTGCCGATGAACCGACAGCAGGTCTTGACCCGGAAGAACGCATACGGTTTTATAATCTTTTTTCCGAACTTGCAAAGGACAGAATCATACTTCTGTCAACACACATTGCCGGTGACATTGAGGCGGCCTGCTCCCGAACGGCGGTACTGGACCATGGAAAAGTCATGTTTGAAGGAAGTATTGCTGAAATGCGGAGGCTCTCAGAGGGAAACGTATATCTGACGGAAATAAAGCCCGGGGAAATAAATGATTTTAAAAAGAAATATAAAGTGATTCATCTGCAGCAGAATGGTCCTGATATCCTGTGCAGGTTCCTTTCCGACACAATACCCGCTGTAACACATGTTTTGTGTGAACCGACAGTGGA
Organism: Blautia sp. JLR.GB0024; assembly: GCF_037000545.1. Lineage (NCBI taxonomy): Bacteria > Bacillati > Bacillota > Clostridia > Lachnospirales > Lachnospiraceae > Blautia > Blautia sp. JLR.GB0024. The sequence continues at coordinate 235,753 of NZ_JBANBF010000007.1, forward strand.
AGACAGTTACATGTATCTGCTGAAACAATGCGGGGAGGGAGAATGATATGCTGTACTTCAAAGAGTTGAAGAGAATTTGTTTTAGTGTTGTGTATGGTCTGTTTTTATTTCTGCTTGTTTTCGGATGGTATCAGAATTTTTATCATGCGACAGATAAGGAAATTCTCGCCTCCAAAGATAAGGATACCTCTTACCAGTCACAGATCACTGGAGGCTCCATTCTGGAAAAACCGGATAAAAATGCAGGATCATTCGGCAGGAAGAGGAAGGAGGTGCCGGATACCGTTATGCTTGGCGGAACAGACCATCTGCTGATGGAGTACCGTGAAAATTCTTATGCGGTGTATCCTTTTGGGTACTATAAAGAAGTTGTCTTAGATGACGCGGAACAGGATGAAATATTAAAAATATTATGTGAGATAACAGGACTTGACGAAGAGAATCTTTGGAATCTTCCGGATGATTATTTCCCGTATGTAAACGGTAATATCGTTCATTTTAAAGAAGATAACCCGGATGAAAACGGAACCATAACCATAGAGGCAGGGGAAAAAGAAGAACGTATACAAGAGGCAGAGGATAAGACAAAACATTTTGTTCCACAGGTATCCTATGACAGATTTAAAGAGCTTATGAAAAAAGCGGAGGATATGATCGGCAGAGGTTCTAATTACTCCATGGATATGCTTTTGACGTATTATGGGCAGGCAGAAATGAATTATGAAGAAGCAGCAGAAGAGTACCGTAAGACGATTTATGAGGATAAAGTCAGCAGAGCTTTTGCAAGATTATTTTGTGATTATATAACGCGGTCTCTGGGGCTGTATCCTGTATTTGTGGCTGTTGTGTTCTGGATGAAGGACAGAAGAAATAAAATGAATGAGCTGATTGACAGCAGGCAGTTCGGTACTGCCAAACTTGTCATGGCAAGGTTTCTGGCTATGCTGACAGCGTGTATGCTGCCTGTATTCTTATTGAGCTTTGAATCCCTGCTGCCGCTCCTGCAATACTTTTCGGAATCCGGGATTTCAATAGATGCGCTTGCTTTTGTAAAATATATTCTCTGGTGGCTGCTGCCCACAGCGGCAGTTGTCCTATCGCTGGGAACATTTTTGACGATCCTTACATCTGCCCCGACTGCTGTTTTGGTCCAGACCGTATGGTGGTTTATGGATACCGGTATGACCGGATTGTGGGGAGATACAGGGTATTTTACATTGATGATACGCCATAATACACTGCGTGGTTCTGAACTGATAAGGCAAAACCTTACAACCCTGTGGGTGAACAGAGGAATCATGCTATTTTTTACTTTTATTTTTATACTGCTTTCCTGTGTCATTTACGAGAGAAAAAGAAAGGGGAAATGCAATCGTGGGTATCAAGGGCAGAGATATTACGGGATTCTTAAAAAGAGATTTTTTACTGGCGTTCAAAAATAGTGTGATACTTGTACTCCTGTATCTTTTCTGCATTCCGGTAATAAGAGGCGTGAAAAACCTGGACAGCATACAGTCAGCCCAATGTCTGGAACAGTCGGTATCCCTTATTGGGATCATACTGTTTGTTCCGGTTACGAGATGGGAATACAGCCTGGGAATTAAGGAATTGATTTGGTCTAAACCATGGACGTATGAAAAGACAGTTTTTGTCCGTCTGCTGTCTGCGTTTTTTCTCGTTTCCTCCATGGTATCCGGATTCGCTTTCATGATGTGGCTGAACCATTGTGAATTTCCTTTTTGGAGGTTTGTATCTGTGGTGATCCTGCTTTCCTGTTTTCTGGGAATTTCCGGACTTTTTGTATCACAGATATGTCAGAATGTGGTTGTTGGGTACTTGTGGGCACTCGGATATTTTGCACTGTGCAAAATGGATGTTCTGAGCGAAGGAGATACACTGTATTTATTTGGGCTGAGCGAAAGTGCGGAATCCGGCGGCAGGTTATGGTGCTTTTTGAGCCTGTCGATACTATTTTTGTTTTCGCTGCTGCTCCTTATCCGAATACAGAAAAGATGAGCTTTTCCTGTGTTCATTTCTTGACGCAGAACGGTAAAAGGATATAGAATGAAAGTAAAGAAAGGAATCAAAAATATGATATACACAACAGAATATAACTCACCGGTGGGACGGATCATGATAGCGGCGAAAGACGAGGCACTGACTGGTCTTTGGATAGAAAATCAAAAATACTATCTGGCATCTGTGAAAGAAGAAATGAAACAATGCGATGATCTGGCAGTTCTCGTACAGGCCAAAGACTGGCTGGACCGTTACTTTGCCGGAGAAAAACCGCAGATCAGGGAATTAAATCTGGCGCCTGCCGGAAGTGAATTTCGCAGAGCTGTATGGGAGCTTCTCACAGAAATCCCATACGGTGAGGTCACTACATACGGAAAAATAGCCGGGAAGGTAGCAAAAAGTCTGGGGCTGGACCGGATGTCTGCCCAGGCTGTAGGCGGAGCTGTGGGACATAACCCCATCTCCATTATCATACCCTGCCATCGCGTGGTTGGCACAAACGGCAGCCTGACGGGTTACGCCGGCGGAATAGATAAGAAAATAGCATTGCTGACACACGAGGGCATTTCCATGGATCGATTCTTCGTGCCAAAGAAGGGAACTGCTTTGTAGAGAAAGCAAAATGAATAAGGAGGATAAGATATGTCCATAGCAGTTGTATGGTCAAGTGCAAATACAGACGGGCTGACCGCGTCGGCAAAGGATGCATTTATTGAGGGAATCCGGGAAAACGGTACGGATGTGGAGGAAATCTATTTAAATGGACTGAAGCTGGAGCACTGCCGCGCCTGCGGCAATGGCTGGGGTGCCTGCCGGGCTAAAGGCGTCTGCATTATAAAGGATGATTTTGAGGAAACCTATAAAAAACTGGCAGAGGCAGACGGTATTGTGTGGATCACTGCCGTTTACTGGCATGATACAACAGAGGTCATGAAAGCATTTGTGGACCGCCTCAGAAGATGTGAAACGGCGCATAACGGCTATTTAAGCCAAAAGAGATGCTTCCTGGCTGCCTGTGCAGGAGGAACCGGGCTTGGGGCTGTGGAATGCCTTCACAATATGGAGGAAGCACTCAAGCATATGGGAATGCGGGCTTATGACCGTGTTCCGGTGATTCGCTTCAATAAGGATTATATGCTGCCTGCACTCAGGGAGGCAGGAAAGATATATGCCGGGCGTCTTGTGGAAGGGTTTGATATGAGATATTAGAATACCGCACATTTATTTAAGGATAAGACGCCTCCCCGGGAGTACGGGGAGGCGCCAATATTAATAGTTTTCTTTCCTTACTTCAAAATAACTCTGTGAATACTTGCAGACAGGGCATACCTCAGGTGCCTTTTTCCCCATAACCAAATGTCCGCAGATACGGCATTCCCACATGGTTTCCTCCCCTTTTTCAAATACCTGCTGCATCTCTACATTTTTAAGAAGGGCACGGTAACGCTCTTCATGGGACTTCTCGATTGCGCCTACTCTGCGGAATCGTTCTGCCAATTCCGGGAAGCCTTCTTCTTCGGCGTCTTTTGCCATGCGGTCATACATGTCCGTCCATTCATAGTTTTCTCCTTCGGCTGCTGCCAGCAGATTCTGGGCGGTGTGTCCCAGATGCCCCAGCTCCTGATACCAGATCCGGGCATGCTCCTGTTCATTGCGGGCCGTTTTAAGGAAGATTTCCGATAACTGGTCATAGCCTTCCTGACTTGCAATATTGGCAAAATAGGTGTATTTGTTGCGTGCCTGGCTTTCACCGGCAAAAGCTTCCATCAGGTTTTTCTCTGTTTTCGTTCCGGCATAAGGATTTTCGGATGAAGCCTGTTTTTCTTCGATTTTTTCAAATGCGGTTGCCGGCTGTTTGCACACAGGGCAGGTAAAGCCTTCTGTTAATGGTCCTTCATGTATATAACCACAGATTTTACAGCGATATTTCTCCATTGTTTTTCCTCCCAGATCTTTGCTTCTGTCTATATAGTTTGTATGTAACATTTCTTCTGCCAGCCTGCTGAGCGGCTGGCCGTAAAATTCTCGATACAATTGCTGGATTTCAGCATTGTCATGGCTGTTGCGCAGCTTCATCTCATCATCGCGCTTATATAATCCGGCAATCCGTTCTTTGCGCAGTTCGTCTCCCTTTAACAACGTTCCCTTTGGCTGGCCGCCGCCGCCGATGCAGCCGCCCGGACAGGTCATGACTTCGATAAAATGATAGGTTTGTCCGCTGCTGCGCCATTTTCGGATGAATTCTGTGGCTGCCTTTGTGCCAAAGATGACAACAGCTTTTAATTTGAGCGGGCCGATGGTCACTTCTGCTTCTTTTACGGATTCCATACCGCGGACGGGTTTTAGATTATAAAAATCAGCAGGGGCGGGATTGCCTGTAATGAACTGATGGGCAGTGCGCAGAGCAGCCTCCATGACACCTCCTGTATTTCCGAATATGACGCCTGCGCCGGAGGCCTCCCCCATAAAGGAATCGTAGTCTGAGTCTTTCAGGGACGCAAAATCAATGTTTTCTTCCTTCGCCCATTTTGCCAGTTCCCTGGTGGTGATCACATAGTCCATATCGCGCATATCCTCAATATCAAGATATTTGGAGGCTGCGTTCATTTCCCCGCGGCGGATCTCGAATTTCTTGGCAGTACAGGGGGTGACAGCTACATTGACGATTTTTGCCGGGTCCAGCCCCATTTTTTTCGCAAAATAAGTTTTGACTGTGGGACCCTGCATACCGATAGGACTCTTGGATGAAGAGATATGTGCCAGGATATCCGGATGATAGGTTTCTGCGTATTTTACCCAGGAAGGGCAGCAGCTTGTGAACTGGGGGAGAGGCGCAGTCTTCTTTGTAACACGCTCAATTAACTCACTGGCTTCCTCCATGATTGTCAGGTCGGCTGCAAAATTGGTGTCCAATACATAATCACCACCCAATTTCCGCAGTAAAGCGATCATTTTTCCCTGTACAAAACTTCCGCCGGACAGATCAAATTCTTCCCCTAAAGCGATTCTTACGGAGGGGGAGGTGTTGAAAATGACAATTTTATCCGGATCAGCGATTGCATTTCTTACATCCTGGTATTCATATTTTTCGGTGATACTGGAGACAGGACAGACATTTGCGCACTGACCGCAGTTGATACAGACTGCCCGGTTGTTCGTATCTTCTAATTCGTAGGTATCATGAACACCTATATAATCTGTGCAGATGTTCTTGCACTGTCCGCATTTTATGCACAGCGATTCGTCACGCATAATGGATGGGTTATCCGGCTCGATGGGGACACGCACACTCTTTGGTAAATGATTCATGGAAACCTCCTTTGATAAATGATAATTGTTACTGTTATTATTATATTATACCAAAATTATCCAGTTTGTCAATGAAAATGGATAAAATTAGTTAGGTAAAAGTGAACGCTGAAAAGCGCTTGCTTTTTAAGCGGGTTATTGTATACTACTTTATAAAGTCGTACATAACAGATAAACTTTTAAAACCCAAAAGAGGAGAATGCAAATGAATACAAAAATTTTTCAGGAGGCCATGGAAATACAGGAGGAATTGACAAAATGGAGACATGAGCTGCATAAGATACCGGAAATCGGTCTTGTACTTCCAAAGACCAGTGCCTTTGTTCAGAAAAAGCTGGCGGAATTTCAAATTCCTTTTGAGACGAAAGTAGAAGGAAATTGTGTTGTGGGATGTCTGGGAAAGGGAGAGCAGTGTCTGATGCTCCGGGCAGATATGGATGGGCTGCCTATGCAGGAGGAGACAGGACTGCCTTACGCCTCAGAGAATGGGAATATGCATGCCTGCGGTCATGATCTGCACACAGCAGCCCTTCTGGGAGCAGCAAAATTGCTGAAAGTGCATGAGAGGGAACTGAAAGGATGCATCAAGCTTTTATTCCAGCCTGCGGAAGAAACTTTCCTCGGGGCAGAGGCAGCCATACATGACGGTGTATTGGAAAATCCTAAAGTGGATGCAGCGGTTGGTCTCCATGTAGCCTCCGAATTTCCGGCAGGTGTTGTGGCATATGGAACACAGGAATACGCTTCTGTCTATGGATTTAAGATCATACTGACAGGAAAGGGAACTCATGGAGCCATGCCGCAGAATGGTATCGATCCTATCAACGCAGGAGTCCACATTTACCTGGCTCTGCAGGAATTGATGGCGCGTGAGTGTGATCCTGCGGAAGAGGCGGCGCTGACGATCGGACAGTTTACCGCCGGAAATGCAGCGAATGTGATTCCTGAGCAGGCAGTCCTCCAGGGTACGCTCCGGACATTTGATGAAAAAACGCATGTACAGATGATCCGGCGCATTGAAGAAGTTGTCAGCGGGGTAGCGGCCACTTACCGTGTCCGGGCTGAAATTGAAGTGCTCAGTGATGTTCCGGTCCTCAACTGTGAGGAATCACAAAATGAACATTTTGCCAAAGCGTTTAAGGAAATGTCTCCGGAGCTGAAAATTTTCCCCGATGTTCATACCATGGGCTCCGAGGATTTTGCATTCTACGCACAAAAAGTACCCTCCTCCTATTTTATGGTGGGAGCAAAGCAGGAGGAGACTGCTATATCCTATGCGCATCATAATCCAAAAGTCTGCTTCAGTGATAAAGCGCTTCCCATAGCGGCATCCATCTATGCCTGCGCTGCGCTGAACTGGCAGATTGAGTAAGAGAAGCTAACCGTTTCCCCATTTCAAACACCGTTTGGCGGACAATGAGATGACATGCAAAAAGCTGCCGGGCTCTCCGAAAAAGAGCGGCAGCTTTTTGCTATTTTATAAAGGTTTATTCTGATTTGCGACTACCGCCGGTTTTTAAAACATTCCGGCCGCTATATGTACAAGCAGTGCCGCAATCCAGGCGATCACGCATTGCCCGGCAACAACTGCACAGGCCCATTTTCCGCCAAGTTCCCTTTTGATGGAGGCAACCGCCGCTACGCACGGCGTATACAACAGACAGAAGACAAGAAGAGCAGCTGCGCCTGCGGTTGTCAGTGTGCCGAGCAGCATATCTGTCCTGCCAAAAAGAACGGTCAGTGTAGAAACAACGCTTTCTTTTGCCATAAATCCACTGACCAGAGCTGTGGAAATCCTCCAGTCTCCAAACCCAAGGGGTGAAAAAACAGGAGCGATCACACCGGCAATGGCAGCAAGAATACTGTCTTTGGAGTCTGAGACCATATTCAGACTCATATCAAAGCTCTGCAGGAACCAGATGATAATGGTTGCAATAAAAATAACGGTAAAAGCCCTTTCAAGAAAATCCTTTGCTTTCTCCCAGAGCAGCTGTCCCACGTTTTTTGCTCCCGGCATGCGGTAATTGGGAAGCTCCATCACAAAAGGAACCGGTTCTCCCCTGAACATGGTACTCTTAAAAAGCAATGCCATCAGTATGCCTGTCAAAATCCCGAACACATACAATCCGATCATTACAAGCGCTGCCCGATCCGGGAAAAATGCCTCTGTAAAAAACGCATATATGGGAAGCTTTGCAGTACAGCTCATAAACGGGGTCAGTAAAATGGTCATCTTCCGGTCTCTCTCTGAAGACAGAGTCCGGCTGGCCATCACGCCGGGAACCGTACAGCCGAATCCGATCAGCATGGGAACGATACTTCTGCCGGATAAGCCGAGTTTACGCAGAAGCTTATCCATAATAAACGCAACTCTTGCCATATAGCCGCTGTCCTCCAGAAGGGACAGAAAGAAAAACAGAGTCACAATGATGGGAAGAAAGCTTAGCACGCCTCCCACACCGCTGAAGATACCGTCAATGATAAGAGAGTGTACAGCTTCATTTACGTGTGCTGCCGTCATGGCGCTGTCTGCAAGTTGTGTCATCCATGTGATCACCGCTTCCAGCGCACCCTGAAGCCATGCGCCTATCACATTGAAGGTCAGCCAGAAGACCACAGCCATGATTCCGATAAAAGAGGGAATCCCTGTGTATTTTCCGGTAAGTATGCGGTCCATTCTTTTGCTCCGCAGCCGTTCCCTGCTTTCTTTTGGTTTCATGACTGCTGTGTCACAGGCGCGGTTAATATAGGCAAAACGCATGTCCGCCACTGCCGAGGCGCGGTCCATCCCTGTCTCTTCCTCTGTCTGGATCACAATGTGTTCCAGCATTTCCTTTTCATTCTGGCTTAAATCAAGCTGCTCCAGAATCCGGTTATCGCCTTCCATGATTTTGCTGGCTGCAAAACGTATGGGAATGTTTTCGGTCCTGGCGTGGTCTTCGATCAGATGCATCACTGCGTGGAGTCCTCTGTGAATGCCGCTTCCGGTGTCTGCGCAGAAATCTGTTTTGGCAGGAGCTTCCTGATATTTGGCAACATGGACTGCATGTTTTACCAGTTCTTCGATGCCTTCTCCCTTAGATGCGGAAATGGGCACTACCGGCACACCCAGAAATGCTTCCATATCATTGACCTTCACGGAACCTCCGTTCTCCAACAGTTCATCCATCATGTTTAACGCTACGACCATGGGCATGTTTAATTCCATCAACTGCATGGTCAGATACAGGTTGCGCTCCATATTGGTGGAATCCACGATATTGATGATTCCTTTGGGTCTGTCTTTCAACAGAAATTCCCTTGTCACAATTTCTTCGCTGCTGTAAGGCGACATGGAATAGATACCCGGAAGGTCTGTGATCCGTGTGTTTTTATGGCCTTTTATCACCCCGTCTTTTCGGTCTACGGTAACACCGGGAAAATTTCCCACATGCTGATTGGAGCCGGTCAGCTGATTAAACAAGGTGGTCTTGCCGCAGTTTTGGTTGCCCACAAGCGCAAAGGTAAGGATTTCACTGTCCGGAAGGGGATTTTCCTGCTCTTTTACGTGGTATTTTCCGCCTTCTCCGTATCCGGGATGGGGTGCTTCCGTGATCTTTATTTTTTCCTCTTCTTTTTCAGAAGTGCGGTGGATTTCTTCCACCTGGATTTTTTCCGCGTCATCAAGCCGGATGGTCAGTTCGTATCCGTGGAGCTTTAATTCGATGGGGTCTCCCATAGGTGCGTATTTGACAACCGTTACCTCCGTCCCCTGAATCAGTCCCATATCCAGAAAATGCTGGCGCAGCGCCCCGCTTCCGCCGACAGAATGTATAATGGCTGTTTTTCCAATCTTCAGTTCTTTTAAAGTCATTTCGTTTCTCCTTATGTTAGCGTCTTCTAACTTTATGTTCCTACTATATTTCAGCGGCTTTGTTTGGTCAACTGATTCCGGTGTCATCCTTCCATTTGGGTAAAAAGTATTTCCGATTGGATTAATATTATATTTTTTCTCATAAAAATCAGGTGACGGAATAAAAACCATATGGTAGAATTGAGCCTGAGAATACGAGGGAAAGAGGAGAGATTATGAAAGATAGTTTAGAGGTCCTTCCCGGGATTGAATTGTCAGTTATCCATTTTCATTCTGAAAGGTTCACCATGCACCATGAGCTGTTTTCTGATGTTCTGGAGGTGAATTATTGCCATAGAGGAAGGATCGGATGGGATATGAGGGACGGTTCTTCTGTCTTTTTAGGTGCCGGTGATTTGGAAATCCACACAATGGACTGCTGTGCTGATTCCACGATCACTCTGCCCCTGGGAGGTTATGAAGGGATTACCGTTCTGTTTGATATGGAAGTTCTGGAAGATCATGTTCCGGAATTGCTCAAGGATGCCGGCCTGAATGGCAGGGCACTTTTGAAAAAGCTCTGTCCCGGGCAGACACCGCTGTCCCTGCCTGCAAGTCCTGAAATCTCCGGCATTTTTTCCTGCCTTTTTGAAGTTCCCCAAAAGTTGCTGCCTTCCTACTACAGGATCAAAATGCTGGAGCTTTTACTTTACCTGGAGCAGCTTAAACCGTCCCATGTGAACAGGCTGACATCTTATCAGTCAGAATTAACGGTTCTGATCCGGGAAATCCATGATTTTATAACCGCTGACTTATCAAAGCGATTTACCATAGAGGAATTGTCAAAAAAATATCTGATCAATACCACCACCCTGAAAAAGATTTTCAAAGCTGTGTATGAGAAACCCATAGCTGCTTATATGAAAGAGTACCGCATCCGCCAGGCCATGCTCCTGCTTTCTCAGACGGATGACAGCATGGCGGATATTGCCGGGCAGGTAGGGTATGTGAATCAGGGGAAATTTACGCAGGCTTTTAAAGAGCAGACACAGATGCTTCCAACGGAATATAGAAAACGCTGCCGGTTACGCAAAATGGAAAAAGAATAAACATTAAGCGGTATCGTATTTTATTGACCACATTATTCCCGCCGGGGAGGAAAATCCACACTGCAGGCCGGAATCTATCCTCCGGTGCGTCAGATCCTTAAGATACGGCTAATGCCTTCCTTCGTTATAGTTATCCGCTGACGAAATATATTGTGTTTCCCGTTTTAGACGATAATCAAAGTAAGCGGCAAAAAAAGCCATGACAACAAAGGTAAGGCATTTCGTTATTAAGGCCGGTATGGGTATTGAAATACCTGCGGACAGTTGGAAAAAAGTCTGAACAGGGAGCATAATACCAATACACATACATATTTTAAAGATCATTCGGAGAAAAACATATCCGATAAAATCTCCATGTCTGACTAAATAATATGTAATGAATATTAAGGGACTTATAATGCCCATATCGAGTACATATGTGATTTCCGTTGTGTATACTTCAATCAATTCCAGCGATGTTCCTTTTGCAATGGATATTATAATATCGGGAAGCCATGCAGCAAACAGTGAAATGCCTGCCGCCAGTAAAAATACCTTCATTCCTTTTGTAAAAGGATATGAGCAGACCTTTCCCTGCCGGACACCGGCTGCATGAAATTTTGCAAATAATACACTTACGCTGAAAGAGCACATACCAAATAGTGCGATATATATTAAATGTAAACGGTTATAGGTAACACCAAAGGCCAGACTTGCAGAATAGTAAAGCAGCAAACTGACAATTCCAAAACTGCGTATATCATATTCCATACTCTGTTTTTTCTTTGCTTTAAAAAAAGTGACAATTGACAGCGGAACAACAAATAACAGGATTGTAAAATCAGAGCCAATAAAAATAGGTGCTTTAAAATAAGAATCATGAGCATAGATACCGGCTCCCCACATTTGTACTTTCTGGCCATATTGATTCACAAACTCATAGGAAAATGAAGTATGAAAAGAACATACACCTAAAATTGTTACAATCAACAGCAGCAGAATTATGAGTACATCTAAATACTTAATGATTGGTTTCGTATTATCCATATCTTTACCTGTCCTTCCCATAAGTTTCAAAACAACCGAGTAATTTTTCAAGAGCATAAATGAAACTGTCAATTTCATTGACTGAAAATGATGAAAATAATCGGTTGGCTTCACAAGCAGTGGGTTCATTATTTTCAGCAAAATACTGATATGCTTTTTCTGTCAGTTCAACTTTTAAAGCCCTCGCATCTTTCTTGGATTTTCCAATCATCACATATCCCTTGTTTTCCAATGGCACCAGCATTTTTTTGACATTTTGTCTTGTGGTTCCTACAAATTCAGCAATATTATTGAGATTCTTATCCTGGAGTTCCATTTTAGAAATCATCATCAGCAAGAACCATTGCTTGAAAGTGATATCAGGGAATATAGAATCCCCAAACAGTGTTATTTTATTTGAAAGCAAAGAAATACTTCCGATTATAAACTCTTCTTTTTCTGTTCTGTTCATAAACACGCCTCCGATATGCAACTGGTTACCTATTCATTATATGCAACTAGTTGCACAAAGTCAAGACTTATATAATAAAACCATTTAGCTGACTTTATATTGAATATTGTGTCATCTTCCGGTGTGGGAACACAATACAGTTTAAACATGGGGAAAACAGACAGCAGAACCGTAAGAATATTCATTGGTAAATGTAACGCAATCGGATGAAAATAAGCTCTGTATATGTTATCATAGAGTTAGCCGTATCAAGGGCAGTATGCCGGAAAAGGAAGAGATAACAGAGGCAAGATACCCCGGTTGGAGAAGGAGAATTTCAGAATGAAAGAAATTATTAACTTTATTGAGGCGAATGTGAATGGCAGAACGCTGTTTACAGAGGAACTGATTTACAAATTGGAAAACGGTGCGCTGCAGGGTGTATACTCGGATCAAATATCTTTTTCTAATCTGAAATATTCTCAAAGTGGATTTCAGTTGGATATGTTTATCATATCAAATGAGAAAATATGGCTTATGGGAGAGGATGGCCAACGGGAGGAACTGCGAAAGGATTTTAGTGCGGTATCCTTGTTCCGATTTGAATTGGCAGAACGGAAGAGCACGAATGCTGTGACCGGATTTTTTCGGTTTGTTTCAGCTTCAGGAAAAAGTGTGGCGGCAGAGGCTGTGGTAAGTGGGATTTATGATGTCCGTCTTGAAGATAATGTGCTGAAATTATCAGAAGATCAGGTGCTGTATCGGGATCAACCCATACAAGGTGAGCGCTTCAAACCTGTGGCGTTTCAAGCGGAACATCGTTTTTATAATGAAGACGGAAAACTGCACTATGAATACAATGGCAGATGTTTTGATGTGCACACAGAAACAATGCAGCGCAGCCGGAGTTCCGATACCTTTCCCCCGTTTCTTTCAGTCGAAAAGTAAACGGAGGCATTGTCAGACAATATTAACTTGCAGAACAGGAAAATCGTGGAGGCAGCAGGATGAGAAAATGTATTAGATGTGAGGTTGAACTAAAAGAGAATTTTGATGTAAAAGTGGAAGGCGCGGCATATGGACTGAAAATAACAAAGCCCGGTATTTTTAAAGAAACTCTGGGTAAGGTACATTGTGCAGTATGCCCGTCCTGCGGATACATTGAGTTTTATTTGGATGATCCTTCTAAAATATCAGAAAGTTAAATATCCGTGAGAACAGGTGCATAGCAGACTTATAAATGCGAAGACAGCAGCGAAGAAGATTTTGGAACACTGCCAATAACAGTTTCGTGTGGGTTCACATTGTTTGATTCCGAAAACAGCCGCTATGATCTTTATAGAAAACCATGATATAAAAGCGGGAATTCGGGAAGGATGGAAAGCAATGAGGAAAATGTGGAAGTTCATTTGAGCTGTCGGCATTATAGAACATAAGGTGTAGCGAAAAGGGGTAAATTGTGAAAGGGGCAATAGATGATTGGAATATATTTTAGCGGAACGGGAAACTCGAAATATTGTATTGAGAAGTTTCTACAGGAATATGATTCGGGAGCAGAGGCGTTCAGTATTGAAAATGAAGAACTGCTCATAAAAATCAGAGAACATGAGGATCTCGTATTCAGTTATCCCGTACAGTTCAGTAATCTTCCGAAAATCGTGAAAGATTTTGTGGATCAGCATCATCAGCTGTGGAAGAACAAGCGGGTTTTTGTCATTGCAACAATGGGCCTGTTCAGCGGTGACGGAGCCGGCTTGCTGGCACGTATGTTACATCAGCACGGTGCTGTGATCACTGGTGGGCTGCATTTGAAAATGCCGGACAGTATCAGCGACGAAAAAGCACTCAAACGTTCAATTGAGAAAAACAGGCATCTTGTTGCAGATGCGGGAAAAAAGGCCGCTGAAGCCGCATACAAAACAAAAAATGGAACTCCGCCTCAGGAGGGCATCGGACCCTTTTATCATCTGGCAGGCCTATTTGGACAACGGCTTTACTTTTATAACCGGACAAAGCACTATACAAATCAATTGAAAATAAATACTCATAAATGTACCGGCTGCGGACTATGCGCGGCAGTGTGTCCCATGAAAAACATTACTCTGGTGGATGGCAGAGCTAAGTCGGGTAATCAATGCACAATGTGCTATCGCTGCATCAACCGCTGCCCCGGACAGGCCATCACATTGTTGGGAAAACGCGTTGTAGAGCAATGCAGGATAGAGAACTATCTCTGATAGAAAGCGTATCTCCTACAGCGGAATAGAAGTATGAGCCATGAAGCTATAGAAGTGATTTTCAGGTTAACCGGTTGAATATTTGAAAGTGTGAGGATAAAATATGTTCCATGATAAGAGAAGTAAAAAAGTTGTTTTTATTGCACATTGCCTTTTAAACCAAAATTCTATTTCCGATGGAACGGCGGTATATCCGGCAGCATTTAAAGAGGTTATTGATTTTTTCTTAAATTCTGATGTTGGTATCGTCCAAATGCCTTGTCCGGAGTTTTGCTGTTTAGGACTTGACAGGGGAAATATCTACGGAGCAGATAGTCCGGTAGTGGTAGAGAATACAAGAATACGTTCAGCAATGAAAGATGACAGCTTGAATATAAAACTGGCAGGGCTGGCAGATCTTGTAGTACAACAAATTGTGGAGTATAAAAAATACGGATTTGAAGTTATCGGCATGATTGGGGCAAACCGATCTCCAAATTGTGGTGTAGACACAACATCAGACTATAATGCAGAAATCAATGGAATGGGGTTATTTGTAGAAAAAATTGTTAAGCGGCTTTCGGAAGAGAACATATCTGTTCCTATGATAGGTATAAAAGGAACTGACAACATTCGGGAAAAACTTCAGCAGTTAATATAGGAATAGTGTTGCATGCTATTGCCATGCAGAAAAAGAATGAAAATGTGATCTCAATTGCTGCCTTTTTGACCAATTCTAATATTTCTTCAATATCTCATCTGCTTGTTTGCACAAGGTCATTCCTTCTTCTGTCAGAGTGACCTTTCGTGAATCGTTTGTTCTCCATATCAGAAACTGCTTGCCAAATTCCTCCTCCATATTTTTAATTTATGTCGAAAGTATTGAAAGTGCTGGCTGGGAGAGGAAGCGATGCAGCTGTCCTTACAATACTCTATTTTCTTGCTATCTCCAGAAAATCATGAAGTATCCGTAATTCCATCTGGAAATTTCCTTTACAATTAGATTTATAATACATTAACACAAAATAGTATAGGTTTTAACTATAACAATCAATATAATATAAGTATTGGCTATTTTATTATTTACAGATTATACTGATATGGAGAACAGAAGTTGCCGTATATTGCCTGAAAGATCAGAGAGAAGGTGACGATAGTAGAATGATAAATCTTGAGACCAGAGAAACAGTTGTTCAAAATCTCAAAGATGCGGGATGCAGTATAGATATGATTGAATATTTCATGAAATGCTATGACTCGGAAAATTTGAGTGAACAGCTGTTTTTACTGGAAAAACACAGAAAGCAGCTTCTAAGCAAGGTACATAAAGAGGAAGAACATATCTCCTGTCTGGATTACCTTGTTTACCAGCTGAAAAAATAAACAGCTTATAGAGTGAGTAGAAAGAAGGGCATTTATGAATATCTTAGTGTTGAACGGCAGCCCCAGAAAGAATGGGAATACTGCCGCATTGGTCTCGGCTTTCTTAGAAGGAGCGGCAGAGAAACATCACAATATCACAGTTATCCCGGTCTGCAGCAAACATATATCCGGATGTCTGGCATGTGAATACTGCCATACAAAAGGAAACGGAGTCTGTATACAGAAGGATGATATGCAGGAGATCTATCCCCTTTTATCAGAAGCTGAAATGATCGTACTGGCATCCCCTGTTTATTACCACAGCTTTACCGGACAGCTGCAATGCGCCATTAACCGCATCTATGCCTTAGATAAACCAAAGAACCTGAAAAAAGCGGCGCTGATTTTAAGCTCCGGCAGCGACAAGGTTTATGACGGAGCAGTCTATGAATATGAGAATTCATTTCTGGATTATCTGAATCTGGAAAATATGGGAATCTTTACGGCATTTGACAAGCAGAATAAATCCGAAGAGAAGTTGGACGAATTAAGAGCGTTTGGAAGAAGCTTGTAAACAGGAATTCAGCAGATTAAAAAAGGAGCTTTGAATATTATGGAAGCAAAAATGTTAGATGGAAAAGTGGCAATGATTACCGGGGCAAGTTATGGAATGGGGCAGTCTATGGCGGAACTGTTTGCCGAAGAAGGCGCCAGTGTTGTGCTCACTGCCAGAGGAAGAGAAAAACTGGATCAGGTAGTAGAAGGAATACGTCCACAAAAGGGGCACTCAATACCCTGACAAAAAATGTTGCCATGAGGCTGGTAGATACCAATATCAGATGCAATGCGGTGGCTCCGGGGGCAACGGTTACGCCGGCGCATCTGGCAAACAGGGCTGGTGAGCAGCCGGGCGGAGCAAAAATGCTGGAATACAGCGGACATTATGTGTATTTTCCGGGACCGGAATGCGACCCTATGGATCAGGCGTATGCCTGTTTATATCTTGCGAGCAAAATGGGAAAAGCAGTCCGGGGACAGGTGCTGCAGGTCTGCAATGGGACATTTCTATAAAATTGGCATTTTCGTGATGAAGCTCAGGTTCCGCCCCTTTTGTATTGACCGGGCGGCCAAGGCAGAGCACAGAGCCGATTCCGTACACCACTATAAATGCCCGGAAAAGGTCTGCTCTGCCGGAATCAGGAGGATGGATATGAAAAGAATGATAATTTTAATCGCTGTAATATTCCTGCTGCTTGGGATGACCGGATGCGGGAATTCAAACAGCACGGGAATCCCGTATAACACATCCGCGGATCCGGCACAGCAGGACAATCCGGAAAATCATAAAGCAGTTGAAAAAAATGATATACAGCAGACGGAACAGAATGAAAGCGGACCAACAGACAAAGAGGAGAACAATACTATGAAAATATCTGTAAAATCAGCGAATTATGAAATGATTTATAAACTGAACAACAGTCAGGCTGCCAAAGCATTGTATGCACAGCTGCCGCTGACAATGGAAGTGAAGCCTTTCAGCAGCAATGAAATGACTTTTTATCCTCCGCAGAAGCTGGATACATCGGGTACCCCGTTAAGCGGTGGTGAAACCGGATCTTTGTCCTACTACGAACCGTGGGGAGATGTAGTGATGTTCTATGCTCCCTGTGACCCGAACAGCAGCCTGTATGAGCTTGGAACTATTCTCTCCGGTAAAGAGGATATTGATAAACTGAATGGTACCATTACAATTTCAGTTTATAAGGAATAGGATATCCCTTCCGATTCGGAAACCGTGACATCGGAAAAGGCCGGGGAAGTCTATTACTCGGACCCTAACCGTATTGTATTGTTTTACCGGGACGCTGAAATTACGGGAGAATATACCAGGATAGGGACATTTGATGCAACGGATGACTTTGTGGCCGCGGTAGAAGAAAAACAAAATGATAATATTTCAAAATAAAAGGAGAGACAGGAAATGAAAGAAATCAGACAGGAGTATCTAACAGGGGAACGTGCACTTTTTAATGGTGAGAATTTAAAAATATACGACACCATATTTGCAGATGGGGAGTCACCGCTGAAGGAAAGTCATGATATTGAACTTTACGGCAGCATGTTCAAGTGGAAGTATCCCTTATGGTACTGTAAGAATATTACCGCTGAGGACTGTACATGGTTTGAGATGGGCCGCGCTGGTGTTTGGTATACAGACAATATCACGGTAAAGAATGCAGTTATTGAGGCACCGAAGAATTTCCGACGATGTCATGGCGTGACCCTTCAAAATGTGAATTTTCCCAATGCAGCAGAAACTCTGTGGAACTGTGAAGATGTTATTATGGAGCAGGTAACAGCCAGGGGTGACTACTTTGCCATGAACAGCCGGAATATGAAGCTTCGGGATTTTCAGTTAGTTGGTAATTATTCCTTTGACGGGGTTAAAAATATGGAAATCCATAATGCCAGACTGCTTTCAAAAGATGCTTTCTGGAACAGCGAAAACGTGACTGTATATGATTCCTTTATTTCAGGGGAATATCTGGGCTGGAATGCCAGGAACCTGACTCTGATCAACTGTACGGTAGAAAGTCTGCAGGGAATGTGCTATATCGACAATCTTGTCATGAAAAACTGTAGACTGCTGAATACCACCCTTGCATTCGAGTATTCTACTGTGGATGCAGAAATTAACGGGAAGATTGACAGCGTCATGAATCCGTCGGGAGGAAGCATCCGGGCGGATTACATTAAGGAATTGATCATTGAAAAAGATAAAGTAGATCCGGATAAAACAGTCATTACCTGCATAATGGACCAAGATTCGGAGAAGATGGCGGTTTAGCAAAAAAAATCCGGCAGATGAACAGACAGGAATGGAGAGGAAGGAACAGATGGGCATTTTTTCTGCTTCAGCATGAAAGTGTTATGAACATGATCGGAAGCTGTTTGATTCTGGGCATAGGCATCAGCATGTTCACGAAAATAAACGCAGGATCCCAGGATATGCCGGACAACGCCGGAGGTTTCCGGATGTTCGCGGCTTCCTTTGCAGTGGGAATCACAAACCCGGCAGCCATCCTTACGTTTCTGTTTGCGTTTTCCTGGTTTGGTATTGATGGACGGATGGAACCTGCGGATGGAATCGGATTGGTTTGCGGTGTGTTTATCGGAACTTATATTTGGTGGGGAACGCTTTCCGGTGTGGTTACCTTATTAAAGAAAAAAGCCGGGAACAATCATCTGTCAGCCATGAACCGGATATTTGGAACGATCCTGATCCTTTTTGGGGCAGTGGTGCTGGTTCGGAGTTTTCTTCACTGAGGATATGAGTTTGGCAGTATCCATACAGGAGACATTATGCTCTTTGGCTCTGACTGCCTTGTCTTTTTTTGAGGACTTCAGCACATCTTACAGCTATACCAGGATCGGCCATATCGAAGATGCAGGAAATTTTGCAGACACCCTGGCAAGCGGAACCGTAGAAGTCATGTTTGAGACAGGGGAACAGGAGGAGAAGAAATGAAATTTCTATTTGATGAAAAGATAGACCGCAGAAATACAGGATCCATGAAATGGGATGTGAATGAAAATGAACTTCCCATGTGGGTGGCTGACATGGATTTTCAGACAGCGCCGGAAATAACGGCAAGTATGATGGAAAGAGCCGGACAGGGAGTATTCGGATATACGATAGTGACAGATGAGTGGTACGAGGCTTACAAGAATTGGTGGAAAAACCGGCATCAGTTTGAAATCAGAAGAGAGTGGCTGGTTTTTTGTACCGGTGTCGTACCCGCTATATCCAGTATTGTCCGTAAGATTACGACTGTCGGGGAGAATGTGATAGTAATGACTCCGGTATATAACATATTCTTTCATTCCATCGTGAATAATGGCAGGAATGTACTGGAGAATCGACTGAAATATGATGGAGATGCCTATCAGATTGATTTTACAGATTTGGAAGAAAAACTCCAGGATACCCAGACGACCCTTCTGCTCTTTTGCAATCCCCATAATCCGGTAGGAAAAATCTGGGACAGAGAAACACTTCAGAGAATCGGGGACTTATGTGTCAAATATCACGTGACGGTTTTATCGGATGAGATACACTGCGATATTACAGAGCCTGGTTATGACTATACATCGTTTGCCTCTGTATCGGAGAACTGCCGGGATAACAGCATCACATGCGTATCCCCTACAAAGGCATTTAATCTGGCGGGGATTCAGACGGCTGCTGTGATTGTTCCGAATGACAATCTGAGGCATAAAGTTGTTCGAGGACTGAATACTGATGAAGTGGCAGAGCCTAATGTATTTGCAGCCATAGCCCCGATCGCGGCATTTGGCAGGGGCGGTGAATGGCTGGATGCCCTGAGAGAATATCTGTGGGAGAACAGGAGGTATGCAGAGGGGTACATAAAAAATGAGATTAAAGGTGTATCCGCCGTTCCCGCCAGGGCAACATATCTGCTCTGGATTGACTGCAGGTCTATAACTGGAGATTCATGGGAACTCTGTCGTTTTATCCGCAGCCACAGCGGCTTATACCTGTCAGACGGAAACGATTACCGGAACGGGAGTGGCTTCCTGCGTATGAATCTGGCATGTCCAAGGCAGCAGGTGGAAGATGGAATGAAACGTCTGAGGGACAGTGTGAAAGCTTACGAGTCATGGGTCTGTGAACCGAGTTAAAACCATGCGTGTATTTTAATAAAGAGAGAACATATATTCGACAAAGCCTTGATTTAAGTGAATAAATATACTATGCTATATAATATAAAAAACTATTCAGATATGCCTTATACATTGTGTAATCAGTATGGAAACACTGAGGCAGAAAATGAAGGAGGAATTTTATGTGACCGGTAATCGTACTTATATAGCTATAGATCTTAAGTCCTTTTACGCTTCGGTGGAATGCCGCGAAAGACAGCTTGACCCATTGACCACAAATCTTGTTGTAGCGGATGCAGGCCGCACGGAAAAGACCATATGCCTTGCTGTGTCACCATCCCTAAAAAACTATGGGATTCACGGACGGCCAAGATTATTTGAAGTAGTGCAGACCATGCGAAAGGTTAATGCCCGACGTTTAAGTGCATCGCCCGGGCACACCTTCACAGGTTCCTCATATGATGCGAATGAATTAGATGCGTCACCGGAACTTTCAGCGGACTATATCATTGCTCCGCCGAGAATGTCCTGCTACCTGGAATACAGTACACGTATTTATGATATTTATTTAAAATATATTGCCCCCGAGGACATCCATGTCTATTCGATTGATGAGGTTTTTATGGATGTTACAAATTATTTGAGCACATATGCCGTTTCACCCCGTAAACTTGCAAAAAGTATCATGCAGGATGTGCTTAAAAATACCGGTATAACGGCAACGGCGGGAATCGGAACCAATATGTATCTGGCGAAAGTTGCCATGGATATTGTTGCCAAGCACATCCCCCCGGACAAAGAAAGGGTCCGTATTGCAAGCCTGAATGAAATGTCTTACAGAAAAATACTTTGGGACCATCAGCCGTTGACAGACTTTTGGAGAGTCGGAAAGGGTTATGCAAAAAAACTGGAACAAAATGGACTGTATACCATGGGAGATATCGCGCGCTGCTCCATGGGAAAACCAAATGAATACCATAATGAAGAGTTGCTGTATAAGCTGTTTGGAGTTAATGCGGAATTATTGATCGACCATGCCTGGGGATGGGAACCCTGCACGATCGCTGATATTAAAAATTATAAACCGGCTGAAAAAAGTATCGGTTCCGGCCAGGTGCTGCCGTGTCCATATGCATTTCAAAAGGCAAGGCTTGTCGTTCGTGAGATGACGGACCAGCTGGCACTTGACCTGGTTGACAAAGAGCTTGTGACAGACCAGCTTGTGCTGACTGTTTCCTATGATATAGAGAATCTGAAAGACCCTGACATTAAAAAGATGTATAAGGGTGAAATTTCTGCAGACCGCTATGGCCGGAAGGCTCCAAAACATGCCCATGGCACAATAAATCTAAAGAAAAAGACGTCTTCTGCAAAGCTGCTCCTGAATGCGGTTACTGAGCTGTATGACAGAATTGTTGACAGAAATCTGTTAGTAAGAAGAATGTATATTTCTGCAAATCGTTTGGCTGCAGAAGGAACAGCAGAAATGGGAGAGGAAGAATATGAGCAGCTTGACCTATTCACTGATTATGAGGCACTGAAAAAAAAGAAGGAAGAGGAAGAAGCGGAGCTTCAGCGGGAAAAGAAAATGCAGCAGGCGCTGCTGAGTATTAAAAAGAAATACGGGAAAAATGCAATTCTGAAAGGCATGAACCTGGAAGAAGGAGCGACAGCGGTAGAACGCAATAAGCAGATTGGCGGCCATAAGGCATAGAAGGGAGATAAATGATGTTAAATAGAAATTCACATGCTTATGACGATATTATCAGTCTGCCGCATCATATCTCATCCCACCATCCTCAGATGCCGATACATGACAGGGCAGCGCAATTTGCTCCGTTTGCAGCTCTCAGCGGACATGAAGCCGCTATTTGGGAGACGGCAAGACGGACAGAAGAAAGAATGGAGCTGGATGAGGATGCAAAGGCTGTTTTGGACGAAAAAATGGCAATGTTACAGATACTGCTTCCCAGACAACCACAGATAACCGTGACTTATTTTAAGCCGGACGAAAAAAAGAGCGGCGGCTCCTATATTACGGTAACCGGGAATATAAAGAAGATAGACGAGTATGAGGATACCATAATGCTGGCTGATGGTTTGAAGATTTTTGTGAAAGAGATATGCAATATCGAAGGGGATATATTCACCGGGAAACTGCCGAAAACGCACAACATACGCTGAAAGAAATTATAAATGAAAGTCTTGAGGAAACTAAAAAATTTTACGATGAAAGATACGCAGCAAAATATGAATTACCACAAGCATACGCATACGCCATTTGCCTTAAAAGTGATAACCTTCCGATCGGTTATATTAAAGTTGATATGGAAGAACATCACGACTTTGGTTATGGACTCCGAAAGGAATTTTGGCATCAGGGAATTGTGTCAGAGGCGGCGAAAGCTGTTGTTGAGCAGGTAAAAAAAGATGGTCTTCCCTATATCACGACAACTCATGACAGGAAAAATCTGAGAAGCGGAAAGGTTATGCAAAAAGTAGGCATGAAATATTGTTATTCGTATGAAGAACAGTGGCAGTCCAAAAATATTCCCGTAATATTTAGAATGTACCAATTAAATTTTAACGGCAATGAGGATTTTGTATATAAAAATATTGGGATATGTATGAAAATCATTTCATTGAAGAATTGTAAACGGACCGCGTAATACAAAGCCCGGCTTTTCGGGATTAAGAGTTAGAATTTTCGTTAATAACTGCCGGACCAGGAAAGATTCCGGCAGTTGGTGTAAGATCCATTCTTGTTTTATACTTTATATTGTTTTCTTATTTCCGGCGAATCCAATCACCGTAAATGCCACTGCCAGTACAAGTAATATAATAATAGAGAACAGCATGGCTCCCTGTGTTCCGGATAGTTTCCCGGAAGCTGCAAAGGCTGCGCCGCCGGCTGTCACCAGGTACGGGCACACGGTCATACCTGCATTCTGCATGCAGGTGGCAATGGAAACTGCCATACCGGAAGAAGCCTGTGGAACCGCTCCGCCTGCGCCGTTTAAGATGCACGGCATACAGATGGAGAAGGCAAGTCCGCAGATAAACGCGCCCAGATAGGACATGGGAAGGTTAGCGGCAAATGTCATGATCAGGAAGGATAATGACAGTACCACACAGCCAACGGTAAGCGTAAGTTTCTTGAATATATCTGCAATTTTGCCGAAAATAAATCCCATAACAAATCCGCCAAGGGCGAAACATGCCAGTGAATAACCGGCTGCCACCGTGTCACCCAGACCTTGTTCCGTGATGAGGGAGGACGCAAAGTTGGCATATGTCTGTGCACCGGACATATAGACAAAGAACGCCGCGCACCATACCCACATCATAGCGGTAGGCCGAAATTTTCCCTTTTCACCGGAAGAACTTGTCTTAACCGGCTGCTTGTAGGGGATACAGGTGACAGCGGCTATCAGGGATACCATTGCGATGAGATGAACTAAAAACGCAATATTCCAGCTGATTCTGCCCAGGTTGCCTGATACCAATGAAAAGAAGATCGCACCGAGCATCTGGAATGCGGTCATATTCCCCATGACTTTCGCCCTCTCGGCCGGGTCTTCAAAATTCTCAATAACCAGTGCCGGACAGAGGGACTGGACGATTCCCACGCCTACGCCGAAGATAAGGCGCATGACAAGGATCAGCCCCAGACTGTCCATAAAGTAAGGCAGAACTCCCCCCACAAGCCAGAAGAGAACGCCTGCAATCATCAATGTCTTTTTCGGGACAAAATCCATCAGTTTTCCTGTAACCAATGTGACCAGTATAACCACCAGACAGGGCGCGGAAATCAGATATGCGACAACTTTTGTCTGGCCTGCCTCGGGGAAGGCTGCGGCAATACTTGCAATATTGCTTGCCACAGCGATAGCCCCCATCATCAGGATGGCACACAGGTAAATGGCGGTTTTCACCCTTCGGTTGCTGCCTTTTTCCATAATGTTAATCCTTTCATGTTCCAATATGGAGTAGTTAAGTCATAAATCGAGTCTTTAAATATCAATTGCCCGGTAATAACCCGTAGTGACAGCTTCCACAACACGTCCTGCCTTGATACAGTCACCTGTTTCAAATACACGCGGTGCTGCATTGTAAAAGCTTTCGGCAGCTTTGCGGTCAGCTTTCATTCCGGCTGCCAGCAGGATATTATCTGCGGGGATAACAAGCTCGCCCTCAGGAGTCTGGCATACAAGGCCTTTGTCAGTGATTGCCTTTGCAGTGGTATTCACATGGATCTTGATGTTGCTGTCGCGCATATAAATCTTCATGGCATTTTTGTGCATGAAATAGGAATCTGCTGCCCAGTCCTCTTTCATTTCTACGATCGTTACGTCTTTGCCGAGTCCGTCCAGGTAAATGGCGCATTCGGAACCGACAAGTCCTCCGCCGAGGATGACAACCTTCTGTCCAAGGGCCGGTTCCGGCTGATGAAGAGCGGTAAGCCCCACAACTTTTTCATTGTCAATTCCCGGAATCGGCGGAACAATGGGTTTGGCACCGATGGCAGTGATGATAACGTCAGCATTTTCTGCGGCTGCCTGCTCTGCGGTCAGCTCTGTGTTCAGGCGGACATCCACACCTGATTTGGCAAGGCGGCCTTCCAGTACTTTGACAAAATTATACATATCCTGTTTAAATGGTATGTACTGCTCGGAGAGAAGCTGTCCTCCGAGACGGCTGTTTTTCTCGTAAAGAGTGACAGAATGTCCCCGTCCTGCGGCTGTGATGGCTGCTTCCATACCGCCGGGGCCGCCGCCCACTACGATGACTTTCTTCGGTGTTGTAGGCGGAAAGGCATGTTTGTGTTCCAGCTCATTGCCGACAACCGGATTGAAAGCGCAGCAGAAGGTTCTGTTTGTCAGGTAGTTGTAGAAGCAGGTGAAGCAGCGGCAGCAGCGGGTGATGTCGTCTTTGTTGCCGGAAAATGCTTTTTCCGGGAAGTAGGGGTCACAGATGGACTGACGGGCAATCTCTATGATATCCGCTTTGCCTGTGGCGATGATTTCCTCCATCATATCCGGGTCGTTGAGGCCGCCCAGGGTAGCCACCGGTGTCTTGACGTGCTTCTTGATCTCTGCGGCCAGATATACGTTGCAGCCGTGCTCAATGAACATGGACGGATGTGTACGCACAAATACTTCCGGGTCTTCGTGAACGCCGGCGGATACATGGATAATGTCAACTTTGCCGTCTATGGCTTTTGCCATCTCGATTCCCTCTTCGATACCGTATCCGCCTTTGGTAAACTCGGCACCGCTCATACGGAATTCGATGGGGAAATCAGGACCTACGGCTTCCCTTACTTTTTCAATGACAAGAAGAGAAAAACGCATACGGTTTTCCAGGCTGCCGCCCCATCTGTCTGTTCTGTGGTTCATAGCCGGGGAGCTGAACTGTCCAAGGAGCCAGCCGTGTCCGCCGTGAATCAGTACCATATCGAATCCGGCTTCCTTTACCAGTTTGGCAGCCTGACCAAAGCAGTCGGCAACTCTGTAGATGTCTTCTTCCGTCATGCTGCGGACCGGATGTCCTTCTCCGTTGATCTCGTCGTTGGGGCCGATATTGACACCTTCTGCGCTTCCATGGCCCCGGGCATTGGCGAATTTGCCGCCGTGGGCAAGTTCCATAACGGCATTGCAGTTATGGCGGTGCATGGCGTTAGCAGCTTCCTTCAGGGAGGGAAGCGACATAACATCGTAGAGCTTGACTTCCTTCGTGTGGGAACGTCCGATGGCATCCACGATGCCAAGACCGATGGCAACGCCTGCCAGGCCGCCGCGGGCACGGTTCTCGTGAAATGCGATTTCTTCCTTGCGCATATTACAGTCAGAGTCTAATTCGGGATTAGACATGGGAGCGCCCAGGATTCTGTTCTTGAATGTCAGGTTGTTGATGGTGATTGGGCTGGCAAGATGCGGATAATACTTGTTTTTCATTGAGAAACCTCCTTAGTTTCGTTTACGTTTGTTTGATAAGTTAAATATATAACAAATTCCGCGATTGAAAAAGAAGAAAAAGCATTGTACTATTACAAGGAAAAGGTTGTAGTGGTAAAGGGAGCCTCAATATCTTTTCCGGCAGAGCGTTAGAGGCATTCTTTCTGATTTAGACAGGAGATTAGGACATGACATTCAGGCAAATGGAGTTATTCGTAGCGGTATGTGAATATAAGAGCATTAATAAGACATCTGCGGCGTATCATATTTCGCAGCAGGGGATATCAAAGACCATCCGGGAAGTGGAGGAGGAGCTTGGTTGTGTGCTTCTGAACCGGGATATTAACGGTGTGTCGCCGACAAGGTTTGGGACGTATTTTCTGAATGAGTGCCGTATTATTCTGGAGAGGAAGAATTATGTGTGCTCCCATATCACGCAGATTGAGGATATGCCGCAGGAAACGATTTATCTGGGTATGGCATTCGGGGTGGTTTCTTCGCTGCCTTACCGGCTGATAGGGGATTTTGAAAGGCTGCATCCCCATGTGAAGATCGAGTATTCAGACCATACGGATTACTATCTGGAAAGTCTTGCGAAGAAGGATGAATATGATTTTTGTATCACGACGGGAGTGGTGGACAGGGAGAGGCTTTCATCGGAGCTGTTGTTTCAGGAGGGCGTGTATCTGTGTATTCCGTGTACCCATGAATTGTATGAAAAAGAAAAGATTACCATGGAGAATTTGAAAGGGCAGAGATATGCCATGTTCAGCACGCAGTTTCATATCCGCCATAATTTTGACACTGCCTGCAGGAATGCGGGCTTTGAGCCGGAGATAGTGATTGCGTCCAGTGATTTTAATTCGCTGAAAGAGATTGCCCAGCACAATAATCTTCTGTTTGTGGTTCCGGGCCATACGATTCGGTCGGATGATGCCAGGCTTCGGTATGAGAAGTTCCCTGATGCCAGATTTACCTGGGATGTGAATTTTGTTAAGAAAAATAATAAAGTGCTGACAGAGAATATGATGGCATTTTACCGTTATCTGAAAGGACAATTTCCGAAAAAAAATGTGCCCCCTTTGGGGGAGGAATCACCGGTAAGTAATCTCCCTGCGGATTGTTGATGATTCCGGTGTTTTGCCTGCACAGACCAAATTTTACTTGAAGTTCTTCCTCAAACTGCGTATAATTGAACAAGTATGCATCACAGTGATATAAATTGTGTTTGTGAGGCAGCATTCATATGGACAGTATACTGCATGGAGCTATAATTGTGTCGGCCTGTGTTGAGATGTGGGCTGAAGGAATAGTTTGATATTGTGTATATTTTAAAAAAATATCAAGGAGATATAATGAGAAAATTAGCTTTAAGTGATGAAATATTACTAAAAATCGAGAAACCCGCCCGCTACATTGGTAATGAGGTAAACTCGGTAAATAAGAACAAAGATGAGGTGGACATACGTTTTGCCATGTGCTTCCCGGATGTGTATGAAATCGGAATGTCCCATCTGGGAATACAGATATTATATGATATGTTTAATAAAAGAGAGGATGTATGGTGTGAACGTGTCTACTCTCCATGGCCGGATTTAGACGCGGTTATGCGCAAAAAGCAGATTCCGTTATTTGCGCTGGAATCCCAGGATCCCATAAAAGACTTTGATTTTCTCGGTATAACCATCCAGTACGAGATGTGTTATACGAACATTCTGCAGATTCTGGATCTGAGCCATATGCCCCTTCGCGCGAAAGACAGAGGGGAAGAATACCCCATCGTCATAGGCGGAGGTCCTTGTACCTATAACCCGGAACCGCTGGCCGAGTTCTTTGATGTGTTCTATATCGGTGAGGGCGAAACGGTTTTTGATGAATTTCTGGACATCTATAAGGAATATAAAAAAGTTGGAAAAAGCAAAAAAGAATTTTTAGAACGCGCTGCCGAAATACCGGGTATTTATGTTCCGGCATTTTATGACGCGTCGTACCATGAGGATGGGACACTTGCGTCCTTTACCCCCAATAATCCGCATGCCAAAGAGATAATTGAAAAACAGGTTGTCATGAACCTCTCAGATGTCTGTTATCCGGAAAAGCCGGTGGTGCCGTTTATCAAGGCCACACAGGACCGTGTTACCCTGGAAATCCAGAGGGGATGTATCCGGGGATGTCGTTTCTGCCAGGCAGGGATGATTTACAGACCGACCAGGGAGCGCGATGTGGAATTCCTGAAAAAGACGGCCCAGGCTATGCTTGAAAGTACCGGGCATGAAGAAATTTCCCTGAGTTCCCTAAGCTCCAGCGATTATTCCAAACTGCCGGAATTGATAGATTATCTGATTCAGGAGTGTTCCGCAAGAAATGTGAACATCTCCCTTCCTTCCCTGCGTATTGACGCCTTTTCTCTGGATGTTATGAGCAAGGTTCAGGATATCAAGAAGAGCAGTCTGACTTTTGCCCCGGAGGCGGGAACACAGCGTATGCGCGATGTGATCAATAAAGGACTGACAGAGGAAGTTATCTTAAACGGTGCGGCAGAAGCATTTGCGGGAGGCTGGACCAGAGTGAAGCTGTATTTTATGCTGGGACTCCCCACGGAGACAGAGGAGGATATGAAAGGCATTGCCCATCTTGCTGAAGAAGTCGCCAAGAAATATTATGAAATACCAAAAGAACAGCGCCGGGGCAGATGCCAAATCGTAGCCAGTACGTCCTTTTTCGTGCCGAAACCGTTTACCCCTTTCCAGTGGGCTTCCATGTGCCGCAAAGAGGAGTATCTGGCAAAAGCAAAAGTTGTGAAAGATGAGATCCGTGCGCAGCTAAACCAGAAGAGTATCAAATACAATTACCATGAGGCAGATGTCACGGTGCTGGAAGGGATTTTGGCAAGGGGTGACAGACGTATCTGTGATGTTCTGGAGCTGGCCTACAAAAACGGGGCTGTTTTTGATGCATGGTCCGAATATTTCCGTTATGATATCTGGATGAAGGCCTTTGAAGAACTGGGCATTGATCCGGAATTTTATACGCTTCGTGAGCGTCCGGCTGATGAATTGTTCCCCTGGGACTTTATTCACGCGGGGGTGGCAAAAAAATTCCTTCTAAAAGAATGGGAGAGAGCAAAAGAGGGAGTTGTGACACCAAACTGCCGGGTAAAATGTTCCGGCTGCGGAGCAGCTTCTTATAAAGGAGGTGTCTGCATTGAAGGTTAGAGTGAAATTTGCAAAAGAAGGGGCCATGAAATTTATCGGTCATCTGGATATCATGCGGTATTTCCAGAAAGCTGTAAAACGCGCAGGACTGGATGCGGCATTTTCAGAAGGATACAGTCCTCACATGATCATGTCCTTTGCCTCACCTCTGGGTGTGGGGATAACCAGCACAGGTGAATACTTTGATTTAGAGCTTAAGAGTGCCTCTTCATCAGAAGAAATGGTAAAAAGGCTGAATGATGCCATGGTGGAGGGAATGCGCATTTTAAGCATCCGCCAGGTAGAAGAAGGCAAGGCGGGAAAGGCCATGTCTCTTGTGGCTGCTGCTGACTATGTACTCACCTTTCGGGAGGGAAAAGAGCCGTCAGAGGACTGGAAGAAGAAAATTGCGAAATTTACGGCCCAGCCATCCATCACAATCTTGAAAAAGACAAAGAAAAGTGAAAAGGAAGTGGACATCCGCCCCTTTATATATCATATGGAAGAAAATGAGGGGAGCATTTACCTGACTCTGGCGGCGGGAAGTTCCAACAACACCAAGCCTGAGCTTGTAATGGAAGCTTTCTGTGCATTTTTAGGTGTGCCTTACGATGAATGGGCCTTTATGGTGCATAGAAGCGAACTTTATGCCGACAACGGCACAGAGGAGGAGCGGCATCTCGTGCCGCTGGAAAATTTAGGTGAGGAAATTGAGTAAGCTGATTCTGACGCCTATGGATATTTCCGGCAGAAAACGGCTGGCGGCGGCCCTTGTGCAGGACGGGCGTGTCTGCCAGCTTGACTTGTGCCGGTTTGAACATAAGAATATTTTGGGCAATATTTATGTGGGAAAAGTAAAAAATATCGCTGAAAATATACGTGCGGCCTTCATAGAAATAGCGGATGGCATCATGTGTTATTACTCTATGGACGAAAAGGCAGTCCCTATCTATACCAACCGGAAAAAAAACGGTAAGCTGAAGCCGGGTGATGAACTCCTGGTGCAGGTGTGCAGAGAGCCCATCAGGGGAAAGCTTCCCTGTGTGACCTGTGATCTGAATTTCTCGGGAAGATATCTGGTTGTGACCGCTCTTAAGGCTGTGCCGGGGTTCTCGGGGAAATTAAACGCAGAGGAGAAAAAGAGGCTGAAGGAAATACTCAGTCCCATTCTGCCGGATGATGCCGGTATCATTGTGCGCACTAACAGCAGAAACGCATCGGAGGAAGAACTGCAGTCCGAGCTGGAACGGCTGATGAAATGCCTGCATCAGGTAAAAGAAAAAGCCCTGACAAGAACCTGTTTTTCCCTGATACATGAAAATCTGCCGGAATACCTGCAGGTTTTGCAGAATGTGTATGAACAGGACCTGGATGAGATCGTCACAGACGACAGAGAGCTTTGTGACCAGGTTTCACGCTATCTGGAATACTATGGAATGCCGGCTGATAAGCTGCGTTTCTATGAGGATAAGCTTCTGCCTCTGTCACGCTTATATTCACTGGAATCAGTACTCAAAGAGGCGGTTTCTGAAAAAGTGTGGCTGAAATCAGGGGCGTTTTTAGTGATCCAGCAGACAGAGGCATTTGTCTCCGTTGATGTGAACACCGGAAAATATACCAGTAAAAAGGATTCCCAGGAGACCTTCCGGAAAATTAATCTGGAGGCAGCCAAAGAGATCGCAAGGCAGCTCCGTCTCCGCAATCTGTCCGGAATGATCTTAATAGATTTCATTAATCTGAAAGAGCAAAAAGATAAAGATGAGCTGCTGCAGGCCCTGCAGAGATACCTGAATCAGGACCCGGTCAAGGGGAATGTGGTGGACATTACGAAACTGAATATTGTGGAAGTGACCCGCAAAAAAATAAGGAAATCCCTGGCAGAAGAGCTTCGGGAAGAATATCAGGAAAGTGTAAGGTAATCATAGTTATGAAAGTAAAATCCATGCTTACAACGCTGTGTTATATTGAGAAAGGCGACAGCTATCTGATGCTGCACCGGATTAAAAAAGAGTCTGATGTAAATAAAGACAAATGGATTGGTGTGGGCGGACATTTTGAGGAGGATGAAAGTCCGGAGGACTGTCTTTTACGGGAAGTAAAAGAGGAAACGGGCCTGACGCTTACTTCCTACAAATTCAGAGGCATTGTCACCTTTATTTTCAAACCCCTGACAGGGGAACCGGACACAGAATATATGTGTCTCTACACAGCAGATGGATATGAAGGCACTCTGTGTGCCTGCAATGAGGGCACTCTGGAATGGGTACAGAAAAAAGAAGTGCTGAATCTGAACCTTTGGGAGGGGGACAAGATATTCTTCAAGCTTTTAGATGAGGACCATCCTTTCTTTTCCCTGAAATTAATGTATCAGGGAGATACATTACGTGAGGCGGTGTTAGATGGAAAACGGATACGATGATTTCGGAAACCTGCAGAAGAAAAAACTGAAGCCTGTACACGGAATACTCCTGTTTGTACTGGTTATGGCTTCCTACTATACAATTATTGCCTGGATGCAGATGAAGTTCGGTATGTACGGGCTGGCAATGACGGAGCTGTACCTGCTTTTGCTGTCCGTGGGAATCACGGTGCTTTGCGGTGCGAATCTTGCAGAGGTCTTTCCGGTCAGAAAACCGGCATGGAGCAAAGTCTTCGGGACACTGCTTTTGTGGGCAGGAGTCTACGCCCTGGTTCTGCCGGCTACCATGGTGATCGCATGGCTGTTTCCAAGGCAGATGTTCGGTACCGGCAGCGCTCTGAATGATATGATCGCCAGTGTGCCGCTGCTGCTTTCTGTATTCATAACGGCTGTAATGCCTGCTGTCTGTGAGGAGGCAATGCACAGAGGCGTGATTCTGCACAGCCTGAAAAGCCTGAAACGCGAATGGCTGATCGTGCTGGTCATGGGAATCCTTTTCGGCCTGTTTCATGGCAGTGTATGGCGCTTTGTGCCAACTGCGCTGCTGGGCGGAGCCTTGTCCTGGCTGATGCTTAAAACAGAGAATATGGTTTATCCGGCACTGTTTCATTTCGCAAATAATTTTCTGCCGACGCTTCTTACTTTTGGACAGACTGAAAATGATGCAGCGGCAGGTGCGGAATACCTCATGGAAGCAGGTATCCCCATGGCAGCACTGGGAATCTATGTGGCGATCGGCTGCGTGGCACCATTTGCCATTTATACGGCGGGTTATCTGATACGAAGGGAAAAAGGAAGAAAAGTGCCTTATTTTCCAAAAGAACATCAGACATTCTGGATCGTATTTCTCACCATCTGTTCCGTGATACCGGCAATGATAGGCGGCGTGTTATTTTTGTATGGGATTTTCTTTGATGACTCCCTGTGGGAGATGATAAGGCAGAGTCCGGTGGAAAATTTCACCGTTTTTCTGAAATACCTGTAACGGTTCGGTACAAACCTCCTTTGGTGATGGCTTTTTTGTACAAAATTCTTACAAAATTTTCAAGAATATATTGACGAACAGATATTCTTGTGCTATTATAAGCGAGTATGCCGCACAAAGAGGTTTGAAGCGCTGTGAAATAGTCAGCCACCATAATTTGGCGAGTAATGATAATAGGAGGTGCCATATGTACGCAATTATTGCAACAGGTGGTAAACAGTACAAAGTAGCCGAAGGCGATGTTATCAGAGTAGAAAAACTTGGAGCAGAAGCTGGAGAAACTGTTACATTTGACCAGGTCCTTGCCGTAAACAATGATGGGTTAAAAGTTGGTGAAGACGTAGCAAGCGCTACTGTAACCGCGTCTGTAGTTGAAAACGGTAAAGCAAAAAAGGTTATCGTTTACAAATATAAACCGAAAACCGGATACCACAAGAAAAACGGTCACAGACAGCAGTACACCAAAGTTAAGATTGAAAAAATCAACGCTTAATTATGACGTACATTACGTTTTATCAGGACAGTGACGGTGTTGTGACAGGCTTTGACACCAGTGGACATGCCGGGTATGCTAAGCAGGGTGAGGATATCATCTGTGCAGCTATTTCCGCTCTTGTCATCAATGCGGTGAATTCCATTGAAGAGTTTACAGAAGATGCTTTTAAAGTGGATGTAGACAGAGAAAATGGCGGTATCGTATTCAGGCTGGAGGCAAAACCTTCCAAAGAAGCAGCATTGTTGCTGAATTCCCTCATTCTCGGATTGCAGAGAATGGAAGACGAAGAAGAAAACAGACAATATATTGATGTCATATTCGAGGAGGTGTAAGGACATGTTAAGAATGGACCTTCAGTTTTTCGCTCATAAAAAAGGTGTGGGTTCTACCAAGAACGGTAGAGATTCCGAATCCAAAAGACTGGGCGCAAAGAGAGCAGACGGACAGTTTGTAAAAGCCGGAAATATCCTTTACAGACAGCGCGGAACAAAAATTCATCCGGGTGTGAATGTAGGACGCGGCGGCGACGACACTTTATTTGCATTAGTAGATGGTGTTGTTCGTTTTGAGAGAAAAGGCAGAGACAAAAAACAGGTTTCTGTAGTACCGGTAACAGCAGAGTAACAATGGAATCTGCGCTTGCAGGTTTTCTATTGTCATGAATTAAGGGAGGCTTCAAATCGTTCTGGTTTGAAGCCGCTTTTTTTAGCAATATATCTGCTAAGGCAGATTTAGAAAGTCAGAGGTTTTTATGTTTGCAGACAGAGCAAAAATCACAATCCGTTCCGGAAAAGGCGGTGACGGCCATGTGAGCTTCCGAAGAGAACTTTATGTTCCAAACGGCGGTCCTGACGGCGGCAACGGCGGCAGAGGCGGAGACGTTATCTTTGAAGTGGATAAAGGTCTGAATGCCTTGACCGATTATCGGCATAAACGAAAATACGCGGCAGAGAACGGACAGGAAGGCGGCAAGAAGAGATGTCATGGCGCCGACGGAAAAGATATTATTTTGAAAGTTCCGGAAGGAACCGTGATCAAGGAAGCAGCTTCCGGAAAAGTCATTGCTGACATGTCCGGAGAAAACAAAAGACAAGTAGTGTTAAAAGGCGGAAGAGGCGGCAAAGGAAACATGAACTATGCCACAGCTACCATGCAGGTGCCCAAATATGCCCAGCCGGGACAGCCGTCCCAGGAGCTTGAGGTGATGCTGGAACTGAAAGTGATAGCAGATGTGGGACTTATCGGATTTCCAAACGTTGGAAAATCCACCCTGCTGACAAGAGTGAGCAATGCCAGGCCGCAGATAGCCAACTATCACTTTACAACTATCAATCCTCATCTGGGAGTTGTAGATCTGGAAGGCTGTGACGGATTTGTCATTGCGGATATTCCGGGTCTGATCGAGGGTGCATCAGAAGGTGTGGGACTTGGCCATCAGTTCCTGCGTCATATTGAGAGGACCCGCGTACTGATCCATCTGGTGGATGCAGCGTCCACAGAGGGAAGAGATCCCATAGATGATATTTATAAAATCAACAAAGAACTGGAAGCTTATGATCCAAAACTCATGGAGCGTCCCCAGGTGATCGCTGCCAACAAGACAGATATGATCTACAGCGAGGACGAAGATCCGGTTGAACGCATCAGACAGGAGTTTGAACCTCAGGGAATCCGAGTGTTTTCCATATCCGCAGCTACAGGAAAAGGTCTGAAGGAACTTCTCTATTATGTGAAGAGTCTTCTGGACAAGATTGACAAAGAACCGGTTATATTTGAACAGGAATTCTTCCCGGAAGATGTGCTGATCACAGAGAATCTTCCGTATACCGTAAAACAGGATGAAGAGGACGAGCACTTGTTCTATATAGAAGGGCCGAAGATTGAGAAGATGCTGGGATATACCAATCTGGATTCAGAGAAAGGATTTTCTTTCTTCCAGAAGTTCCTTAGGGAGAGTGGTATTCTGGCTGACCTGGAAGCAGCGGGAATTGAAGAAGGCGACACTGTACGGATGTACGGCTTTGATTTTGATTATTACAAATAGGAGATAACATGACAAGTAAACAGAGGGCGTATTTAAAAGGTCTTGCAATGACCATGGACCCCATCCTGCAGATTGGGAAATCCAGCCTGACACCGGAAAACACGGCGTCTGTCGCTGAGGCGCTGGAGGCCAGAGAACTGATCAAGATAAATGTTCTCCAGAACTGCATGGATGATCCGAGGCAGATTGCAGAAATGCTGGCTGAGAGGACTAAATCCCAGGTGGTACAGGTGATTGGCAAGAAAATTGTTTTATATAAAGAAGGAAAAAAAGAAAAGAAGAAAATATTTCTTCCATAATAGGATATCCTGATAAGAGGAACAGTCATGTGCGAGAAAAGAAAACGAGTGGGCATCATGGGCGGGACTTTTGATCCCATCCATATTGGACATCTGATTTTGGGCGAGACAGCCTATGAGCAGTTTGACTTAGACCAGGTACTTTTTATGCCTGCAGGAAATCCTCCCCACAAGAGGAATCGTCTTCACCGGGCAACGGATGAACAGCGCAGTGAAATGGTGAGAAGGGCGATCGCTTCCAATCCGCACTTCTCCCTCTCTTTGGAGGAGATGAATGAGGATGGATTCACCTACACTTACAGAACGCTGGAACGTCTGAAGGCTGAGCACCCGGATACAGATTATTTCTTTATTCTGGGGGCTGACTCTCTCTTTGATTTTGACAAATGGAGAGAACCGGGCAGAATATGCAGAGCGTGTACTGTGGTGGCGGCGACCCGGAATCATACCAGTCAGGAACGGCTGGATGAGGCGATTCGTTTCCTGGAGGAAAAATACAGCGGAACCTTCCGCAAACTGAATTCCCTGAACATAGACATTTCATCGGCTATGCTCCGCTCCTGGATAGCAGGGCAGAGGACTATAAAGTATTATGTGCCTGACAATGTCATTGCATATATCAGGGAGAACCATATTTACGAGGAATGTGATACGGATGAACTATGATTTGAAAGCCTTTTCAAAAAAGCTGAAAAAGCATCTTGATGAAGAACGGTATGTGCATACTCTTGGGGTTATGTACACAGCAGCAGCATTGGCTATGGC
The DNA here is from genome assembly GCF_037000545.1 of Blautia sp. JLR.GB0024. Lineage (NCBI taxonomy): Bacteria > Bacillati > Bacillota > Clostridia > Lachnospirales > Lachnospiraceae > Blautia > Blautia sp. JLR.GB0024. The sequence goes on from NZ_JBANBF010000007.1 coordinate 271,901, forward strand.
CCATGGCTGTGATTTGGAAAAGGCGCAGACAGCAGGCCTGCTTCATGACTGTGCGAAATGCATACCAAATGAGAAGAAGCTGAAGCTGTGTGAAAAAAAGAATATTCCGGTATCTGAGATAGAAGAGAAGGCACCCTTTCTTCTTCACTCGAAACTGGGAGTTTATATAGCAAGAAAAAAGTATGAGGTAGAGGATAAGGAGATTCTGTCTGCTATCCGCTGGCATACCACAGGCAGGCCGGAGATGACACAGCTTGAAAAGATCATCTATCTGGCAGATTATATTGAACCGGGCAGGGATAAGGCACCCAATCTGGATAAAGTGCGCAGGCTGGCCTTTGAGGATCTAGATGCGTGCATGTATGAGGTGCTGAAAGATACCCTGGATTATCTAGGGAGCAATCCGAAGACACTGGACCCGGCTACAAAAGAAGCATTTATCTATTATGAAGAAATTTATAACAGAAAAACACAGAAGGAGGCAAATATATGAACAGCAAGGAAATTGCACGGATGGCGTGTGAAGCACTGGAAGACAAAAAAGCGCTGGAAGTAAAGATCATTAATATAGAGAAAGTCTCCACTTTGGCAGATTATTTTATTATTGCCAGCGGCAGCAACCGGAATCAGGTGCAGGCCATGGCGGATAATGTGGAAGAAATTCTTGGAAGAGCGCAGATTGAGCCAAAACAGATTGAGGGATACCAGAACGCAAACTGGATTCTCATGGATTACAGGGATGTGGTGATTCATATTTTTGATGAGGAAAACCGCCTTTTCTATGATTTGGAGAGAATCTGGAGAGATGGCTCCCTGATCGAAAAGGAAGAACTGGATAAATAAAAAAGTTTCGTGTTTTGGATAATTTGGTATTTTAAGGGGCTGCCGTACAGATGGTTATTTCTGTACGGCAGCTTTTGCTGTCCTATAAAACGATTATCACCCAACAGGACTTTTTGTTTATTTGATAACTCTGCTATATGTATATCCTTTAGATAGTACGGATTCTGAACCTTTATTTCATAAAACGGAATACTCCGATCACTTTGCCGAGAACCTGAAACTGCTGGTCCGGTGATATGACAATGGGGTCCATAAAATCATTTTCCGGCTGCAGACGGATATGATCTTTTTCTTTGTAGAAGGTCTTGATCGTTGCGGAATCCTCCACAAGTGCAACAACCTTATCGCCATTTTCGGCATTCTCCTGCTTCTCCACCACTACATAATCCCCGCTGAATATTCCGGCATTGATCATGCTGTCACCCTGTACGACCAGCATAAAAGTCTGCTTGTTGGGCATGTATTCGGACGGAATAGGGAAGTAGCCTTCTACGTTCTGTACTGCCAGAAGCGGTTCGCCTGCGGCAACCTTTCCGATGATGGGTACATTTACGGTCTCTCTTCTCACCAGATTGAAGTTGTCATCCACAATTTCGATTGCCCGCGGTTTGGTGGGGTCCCTTCTTATATAACCGTTTTTCTCCAGCGTCTCCAGATGGGAGTGGACAGAGGAAGTGGATTTTAAATTGACTGCCTCGCAGATCTCGCGTACAGACGGCGGGAAACCGCGGTTCAGGATTTCATTTTTCATATATTCTAAAATTTCGGATTGTTTTTTACTGATTTTTCCATATGACATAAGTGATACCTCCGGTTCTGTTTGAGTGGGGTTTATGATCGATGTGATATTGTCTGATACTCTCACAGTTATTTAAAAATATAATAACATATTTCGGCATGAAATGCAAACAGATATTCGGAATATTTGTTCGATTCCTATTGACAAACATGTGTTCTTGTATTATGATGGGTTATAGAAAAAGAACGCATGTTCGCGAACATATATTTGCATGTACGGAGGAGAAAACTATGAGGGAAAACAGGAGAAGAGTAAGAAAACAAAGGGCAGACAGAGCAAAACTTTTGGGGATTGGTTTTTTGGCTTTGGTGATAACATTGTTTTTTTCTGTCAGGGCAGCCGCTACAGCCAATGCGGGAACCGCTGACAGCAGCCGGACCAAATATTATACCAGTATTCAGATTGAAAAAGGTACCAGTCTGTGGGATATTGCCGGGGATTATATGACGGAAGAATACGCCTCGCAGCAGGAATATATTGATGAAGTCATGCAGATGAATCATCTGAAAAGTGATGTAATATATGAAGGGGCTTATCTGTGCGTTCCATATTATTCCGCCGAACAAAAGTAAGACTAGAGTGTGTTTGAAAATTGCTTTCAGCAAACTGGGGCGTGCAGATTGTCGGAATGAATTTTCAAACACGCTCTAGCAATGACTATTTGACTATTCAGTAAGTCTGCGCATTTACTGCGCTGACCGTAAGAAAACATTTAGGAGTCAGGCGAAACCCCATCGCCAAAGGCGATTTTTCTTGTATTTTGTTTTGTGACTGTGGGGGGGACATAACCGTTACGACTTACAGAAAATATGCGGGAGAACATGTAATGAAAAGAGAATTAGGTATTGCAAGGTGCGGACTTGCCTGCTGTTTGTGTTCTGAGAATGTAAATTGCGCAGGCTGCAATTCCGGTGAATGTCCGGATAAAGAATGGTGTGAAAACCGAAAGTGTTCATTTGATAAGAATATCAGTCATTGCTTTGTGTGTACTGAGGATTGCAAGAAAGGGTTATTGGAAAAAATCAAGCCGTATGGATTTACACGGTTTATGAAACGATATGGGGAAGAGGGATTGCTTGATTGTCTTGAGAAGAATGAAAAGAATGGTATTGTTTATCACCGGGAGGGCTTAAAGGGTGACTATGATGATTTCGATGATGTGGAGGAGCTGATCGAATTTATCAAAACAGGAAAGAGATAACTTTTATTTTTGAGATAACACAATAAAATATCAGTTTATATACATATGATTCTGGTCACGCCTGCTTTTTTGTGATAATATAAAAACCAAAGTAGAGAGCAGTCTGCGGCGGCAGCCATGGAAAACGATGGGTTTATGGTATGCAGACAAAGTATGACACAGAAAAGAGCACAGTATAAAAAGAGCTGACGAGTACAGAGGAAAGTTTATGAATCGAAAGAAAGTGACATCAACGGATGTGGCAAAGAGAGCAGGGGTTTCTCAGGCCACGGTATCTATGGTTCTGAATCAGAAGTATAACGTTTCTTTTTCCAGGGAGACAATTAAGAAGGTGGAACAGGCAGCAAAAGAGCTGGGATATACCAATGAGAAAAAGCCGCGTACCTCCAGAATACGCATGCGCGGTACCATATTTGTGGTCTGTCCGAACTTTACGAACCCCTACTATTTTTCTCTGATACAGGGGATTGAAAAAACGGCACAGAAAAATAAATTTGATGTTTTTTTGTGTAATACCAGAAGGGATTACCAGACAGAGGAGAAATATCTGAAAAAAATAGAAAAGCTGAATCCTTCAGGGGTTATCTATACATTTGCCCCCACTTTTCCGGAATCGCTGCAGCATGTGGCAAAGAAAATACCTGTTGTTCTGATTGGTGAGAAGGATGTGGTTTCCGGGATAGATACCGTGGAGCTCAACAGCGAAAAAATGGGACGTATGCTTGCCGAATATTTGCTGGGATTAGGGCATAGGAAGGTTGGCTTTATTTCCACACCCTTGACAGAGCGCCAGTCTGCCAGGAGGGCGAGGATCAAAGGGTTCTGTGATGCTTTTGCAGATGCGGGCTGTTCTGATGGTGTGTATGTGAGAAGTCTTCCAAAAGAGATGGATATTATGTTCCAGGAAATTGATATGGAGTACAGGACCGGATATGAACTGACGCTGGAGCTGATTCAGCAGGTGCCCCAGATTACAGCTATTGCAGGAACAAACGATATGGTCGCTCTCGGTATCAGGGATGCACTGCTGAAGGAAAAGTACAGAATACCGGAAGATATTTCAATCATAGGCTGCGATAATCTTCTTTTTTCCGGATTTAGAGGAATTGATCTGACGACAGTGGAACATTATGTGTCGAAGAAGGGCGAGGATGCCTGTGAGATCCTGATTCAGGAAATGGGGGAGCAAAAAACGAAAAAGAGCAGCAGTGAAGAGAATATGGTCCATCACATAGAATATGAACCAAGGCTGGTTGTGAGAGGGAGCAGTTCCTATCCGAAAGTATAGAAATGTCTGTAACTGCCTGAAAATATTCCGTTGTTAGAATGGCTATCCATATAGTAATGAATGATTCGTACATGAAATATATCTTATATTATAAATGAGCATTTTCCAAACCGGATTTTCTGCATTATATTTTATGAATGCAGAAGGGTAGGGTTGGAAGATGCTTTTTGTTTTGGAGAATTCATATTTGTTTGGGCATGGAAACAAATTATTTATACTGCGATGTGATTTGCGGTGAGGGGAATCAATTGGTGATTGATGATTTACAAATGAAAAAGATGAATTTAAATTTTGAAAGAATTTAGGGCGCTTCTTATTTGTGCTTGAAAACAAATGAGATTAGGCGTATGATATTCTTGTATTTATTCATAAATAAGGACAAAATAGCACAAACAAATGTGTATGAGAATATATTCGTCAAAATAAGATGCAAACAAGTACAAATGAGAAAAAATAAATACAAACAAGAAAGCAAAAAATAAACAATAAATCAGAGCCAATTATAACAGGCAATTATAGAAAATAGCAAGTGGAATCGGTATTATATAAAAGTAAAGTTACTTCATTTTCAGTCTGCAGTCAGAATTACCCAGGATGCGAAGCATGTATTCAGGTATCACATGTAGGTACCACATGGCAGAGATATGCCGGATATGGTTTTCTGCCTGCAGAATCACAGAAAGGAGCGGTAAGGCATGTTTATGGAAGAACGGCAAAAGCTGATTGTGGATATGGTTAATACGTCCGGTCACATTACAGTGGCGGAAATACAGGAACGTTTTCAAATATCTTCGGACTGTGTCAGAAGGGATCTGCGTTCTTTGGAAAGCAGAGGGCTTTTAAAGAGGACGCATGGCGGGGCGATCAGTGCCGGTCCCAAGGGAAAGTATCCAAAAGAGCAGTACAATCCCAAAGAGAATACAGATACGGATGAGGCATGTCTGGCGGCAGCTAAAAAAGCGGTGGAGTATATTTCGGAAAATGACGTGATATATCTGACTACCTCTGCAGTCGGCTATTACATGGCAAAATGTCTGCCCACAGAGTTTTCATTTACAGTTGTGACGAATTCCGTGACGGTGGCCGATGAACTGCGGAAACATCTGAATGTGTCCACGATTTTACTTGGGGGTGAGATGTCTCACCGTGGACACTGCCATGATTACTATACAATGCAGATGATGAAAAATATAAGTCTGGACAAAGCGTTTCTGTCCCATACAGCTCTGTCCATCGAAAATGGTGCTTCCATACACAACAGTGCCGGTGTGGAGCTTGGAAGACTGATCATGAAAAACAGTTCCATGAATATAGGGGTATATCCGTCCGAGAAATTGGGAAGAAAGTCTATCCACTCAGTCTGTCCGATCACAGCCTATGATCTTCTGATCACGGATGACCAGGTTTCTGAGGATTTTGTTATGCAGGCGGAAAAGTTGAAGGTGAAAGTAGATATTGCCATGCTATAAATCGGCTGATTCACAGAAATACACTCTGATATGAGGAGGAGGAAAATGTATTGTATATTAGTGACCGGGATTCCTGCATCCGGCAAAAGCACCATGGCAGAGTACCTGTCTGAGGCTTTGTGTATTCCTATGCTGTCAAAGGATAAAATCAAAGAAATTTTGTTCGATACCATCGGATTTCACTCCAGAGCAGAGAAAGTGGCGCTGGGAACCGGGGCGATGGAAATTATGTATTACTTTGCCGAACAGATGATGAAGACCCGGCAGTCCTTCATACTGGAGAATAATTTTGAAAATGTCTCAAAGCCGGGTATCCAAAAGCTGCTCAGCAGATACGGCTGTCAAGCAGTGACCGTACGCCTTTCTGGTGACGACTCTGTCCTTTATGAGAGAATGGCAAGAAGAAATGATTCCCCGGACAGACATATGGGCCATATTGTCAATGACTGTTACCCCAGACCGGAAGGGGAAACGGGGAGTATTATCCATCCGGTCCCCGCACAGGAGGACTTTATCCGTGGAATCACAGAGCGAGGCATGGTGGATTTCCGGCTTCCGGGTCCTCTTATGGAGATTGACACCACGGATTTTTCCAAAGTAAATCTGCAGAATATCGCAGAGGAGCTGCGGGGGATCATCTCCAATCTTTCACTGTCAGAAAACAGCAGCGAAGAAGAAAGAAGAGCCATGGGCATTAATAATTTAAAATATTAATAATACTATAAATTAATAATTTGATTCCCGGTTTGACATTCTGTTGGAATCTGCTATAGTAAAAACAGAAATGAAGTGTCCTGCAGTCTGTGTTCCGGCTGTAAAGGATGACTTTTTATCCAAAGCCCTAATAATATAGAACCAGACTTTCAAAAAAGAGAATCTGACGGAAAGGATTAGAACAAAATTATGGAAAAGACAAATTGGAAAAAATACCTGGAGAAGCCCTATCACTGTTCCTGTGGGAAGACCCATGTGTGCAGCATAGAAGATATTATCATTGAGGAGAACGCAATTGAGCGTCTGCCTGAAATTCTCGGCAGGCACGATTATAAAAAACTCTGCATTGTCTGTGACATCAATACAAAAAAGGTGGCAGGGGATAAGGTCTGCGCAGTGCTGGATGAGACCGCGTATACATATCAGACAATCGTCTTCCAGGACAGGGAACTTGTGCCGGATGAGGAGGCAGTTACCTATTTTCTGACAGAGATTGACAGGGACTGCGATTTGATCATTGGGGTAGGCTCCGGTACGATTAATGATTTGTGCCGTTTTATCAGCTACAAGATGAATCTGGATTATTATATTGTGGGTACCGCACCGTCCATGGACGGCTATGCATCCAATGTATCACCGCTTATTATAAAGCATCTGAAAACCACATATGAGGCACATACGGCCAAAGTGATCATCGGAGACCTGGATATTCTGGCTCAGGCACCTTTATCCATGATCGCGGCAGGTGCCGGCGATATCCTGGGAAAATATGTATGCCTGACAGACTGGCAGCTTGCCCATATCATGAATGGGGAATATTATTGTCCGGAAATGGCAGATATGGTGAGAGAATCTATCCAGAAGGTAGTGGACAATGCAAAAAAAGCGGCCGAAAGAGACAAAGAGGCCGTTGCAGCCATTATGGAAGGGCTTGTTCTGAGCGGTATTGTCATGAGCTATATCGGCAATTCCAGGCCGGCGTCCGGCAGTGAGCACCATATGTCACATTACTGGGAAATGATGTTTTTACTGGATCAGCAGCCGGATCCCCTTCACGGTACAAAAGTAGGGATCGGAACGGTAGCAGCCATTAAAATGTATGAAAAACTGAGAGTTCTTGGCAAAGATGCAGTGCCGGACAGTGCTCCTCATTTTGACTACAATACCTGGAGCGGTGAAATCGAGGCAGCTTACGGACCGGCAGCACCCGGTGTGCTGAAGCTGGAGCAGTCCATCGGCAAAAATAAGGATGAGGAAGTCGCAAGAAGAAGAGAGGCGTATCTTGAGAATCTGGATAAGATCCAGGCACTGATCGATGAACTGCCAAAGGCTGAAACCATCATGGATATTCTGAAGTCCATGGATGCACCGTATTATCCCGATCAGATTAAGGTGACAGCAGATGTTTTCAAGAGAAGCATCTATTATGCAAAGGATTTGAGAAACCGGTTTGGTCTTCTGCAGCTCTTATTTGACCTGGAGCTTCAGGAGAAATTCAGCAGCAGGCTGATCGAAGAAATATATCAGGCATAAATCACATTGCACGGTCCGTCCTGTTTGTGATAAACTGTAAGCAAAGAACTGGAAAAAGGAGCTTAGAGTTTATGAGACAGGTTTTAGAAAATGAATATCTGAAAGTATCCGTGGAAGACCATGGCGCTGAACTGGTCAGTGTATATGATAAGGAAAATGAAAGAGAAGAACTTTGGCAGGCAGAGCCTCCTTACTGGAATCGCCATGCCCCCATTCTCTTTCCGAATGTGGGAAAACATCATGACAATACATATCGTCTGAACGGAAAGGAATTCCGCACCAGCCAGCACGGGTTTGCCAGGGACAGAGAATTTGTATGCATCAGCAAAACAGCATCGGTTCTCACCCACAAACTGGTTTCAGATGAGGAGACCAGAAGTTACTTTCCTTTTGATTTTGAACTGTATATCACCCACCGCCTGGAAGAAAGGCAGCTTTCGGTAGAGTGGAAAGTGGTGAATACGAGCGGAGAAATCATGTATTTTACCATTGGCGGCCATCCCGGTTTTCGGGTTCCCATATGGGAGGGCAGCAGACAGACGGATTATTATCTTCTGTTTCAAAAGGGACCGGCACTTAAGTACAAACTGGTATACGGTGACAGCGGTACAGCAGACGCTGCCAGAGAATATACACTGAATCTGGAGGAGGCGGATGGATATTACAGATGCCCCATCACAGAGCATATGTTTGACAGGGATGCCCTGATTTTTGACGATACCCAAGTTGAATGGGTGGGAATCGGTTATCCTGACGGGACGCCTTATGTAGTTATGGAATGTGAAGGATTTACAAATTTCGGAATCTGGACAATGCCGGGAGGACCTTATATCTGCCTGGAGCCGTGGATGGGACGCTGCGATGATTATGGCTTTGCGGGAGATATTTCCGATAAAAAGGATGTTATCACCCTTAAAGAAGGGGAGACTTTTGATAAAAGTTATCGTATGACATTTTATAAGTAGACCCGCTTCATGAACAGACAGAACCGTAGAAAAAAGCATAAACCAGAAATGAAAAAGCTGCAGAGCAGAAATGTTCGGCAGCTTTTTTAGTCCGGCAGAAAGTGCGAAAAATTTGTAGGGATTTTATAGAGAATTTTTTGTTATCCTTATTACAATATCTGTGTATCGCGAAACGTGTTGCCGGGCATGCATTGTCTGTGCATCGCGAAGCGTGTTGCCGGGCATGCATGGAACAGTAACCATACCGGTTCCGGATGAGATACAGGCAGACAATAAGTACAGGATGGGAGGAAATATGGCTGAGAAAATTTTGATCGTGGATGATGAAAAGGATATCCGCTGTATGCTGAGAGATTATTTTGAACTGCAGGGATATGAGATTTATACTGCAGCAGACGGGGAGGAAGCTCTGGATAAAATGAAGATACAGCCGGACATGATCCTTCTGGATATCAATATGCCGGGTATGGACGGCTATGAGGTGTGCAGAAGGATCAGGGATTACGTGAGCTGTCCCATTCTCTTCCTCACAGCAAGGGTGGAGGAACAGGACCGGGTCAATGGCCTGATGATCGGCGGAGATGATTATATTATGAAACCGTTCAGCATGGATGAACTGGATGCCAGGATCATGGCGCACCTGCGGCGGGAGAAGCGTATGGCATCCAGAGAACAGCTTCGATTTCAGGGAAAACTGGTTATCAACTACTCGCAGAGAAAAGTATTTTATGACGGGGAACAGATTTCCTTCACCAAAATGGAGTTTGACCTGATAGAATTTTTGTCCATGCATAAAAAGCAGGTCTTCAGCAAAGAACGCATATATGAAGCAGTTCGAGGCTATGACGGGGAGGGGGACAGCAATATTATCATGGAGCATATCAGAAGAATCCGGCAGAAACTGAAAAAACATACAAATCATGACTATATAGAAACCGTTTGGGGAGTGGGATACCAATGGATTGGATAGAGGAATACCTGGAGAATCTGAGAACAAGGATCAGAAACCTGAATCTGAGAAAGTCTCTGCGCCTTTATATCTTTGTGGCTGTGCTGGCAATCTGCCTGGCTTCTGCCATGACCATACAGACCTGTAATGGATGGAAACGGATCATCGAGACACCATATGGGCATAAGACATCAGAGAACGTATTCAATAAAGACCAGAATGCTGTCTTTACTTTGGAATATTTTGTACCGGAAAAAGAACTGACGAAAATGGATGTCATCCTTCTTGAAATCATCAATCTTCTGCAGTATGGATGTGTGCTGCTGTATTCCGTTCTGGCTATCGCCTTTGTGTCCAGGCTGTACTACAGAAATAAATTGAAGAAGCCCATTACCATCATGACCAATGCAGCACAGCACATATCCAGAAATGATATGGGGTATTCCTGCAGATATGACAGTGCAGATGAAATGGGGCAGCTCTGCAGATGCCTGGATGACATGCGTCTGAAAATCATCTCATATCAGGAGAATCTCTGGAAACAGGCGGAAGATCAGAGAACACTCAATGCGGCGTTTGCCCATGATCTGCGCACGCCTCTGACGGTTATGCAGGGCTATGTTGACCTGCTGCTTCGCTTTTATCCGGATGGACGTCTGCCAAAGGAGAAGGTCATAGAGATTCTTAAGACCATGCAGGAACAGCTTGGACGGCTTAAAAACTTCGGCGGAACCATGAAGGAAATCCACAGTATGGAGGAGCGGGCTCCCCAGTTAAAAAAGATACCGCTTTCCCTACTTTACGACAAGACCCGTGAGACGGCAGCTGCGCTTGAAGAGACCGGCGGTATGGAGATTGAGGTGAAGCTGAAGGGAAATCCCGCAGCAGAACTGCTGGCAGATGAGTTTTTTGTGCTGGAAGTGGCCGAGAATCTTTTGTCCAATGCGCTCCGTTATGCGGATAAGAAGATAGAAGTGCTTCTGGAAGCAGAACGTGAGGAAGGACCTCTCAGGCTGTATGTAAAGGACGACGGAAGAGGATTTTCAAAAGAGGAGCTTACAAAGGCTGTCTCCCCGTATTACAGGGAGAAGACAGAGGACGACGGTCAGGACAGCAGCCATTTCGGCATAGGCTTGTCCATCAGTGCCCTGCTCTGCAAAAAGCACGGGGGAGAGCTGGAGCTTGCCAACAGCATTCACGGAGGTGCCATTGTCTGTGCAGTATTTTCCTGTATGTAGGGAAAATATAGAGATTTCTCTTTTATGATAAGACGCAGACAAGAAGAAAGGAAGTAGGGATATTGTATGGATACGAAGATCATGATCAAAAATCTGAGTAAAAATTATGGGAAAAAGCAGGCTCTGAAAAATGTGGACCTTACCATCCGCCAGGGTATGTTCGGCCTTCTGGGACCTAACGGTGCCGGCAAGACGACGCTTATGAAAATCATAGCCACTCTGCTGCAGAAGACAGAAGGAGATGTGCGCGTATGCGGCATTGATATTAACAATGACAGGGAAATCCGGCGGATCATCGGGTATCTGCCCCAGGACTTTTCCATGTACGGAAACATGTCCGTGTACGAGGCCATGGATTATCTCGGCGTATTGTCCGGGCTGTCCAGGCAGCAGAGAAAGGATCGAATACCGTCTCTGCTTGAACAGGTGAATCTGACAGATGATGTAAAAACAAAAGTGCGCGCCATGTCAGGCGGGATGCGAAGAAGACTCGGCATTGCCCAGGCGCTGATTCATGATCCTAAAGTGCTGATCGTGGATGAACCCACTGCGGGACTTGACCCGGAGGAGCGGGTGCGTTTCCGCAATCTGCTCAGTGAGACGGCAAAGGACAGGGTGGTCATCCTGTCTACACATATTGTAGGGGATGTGGAGGCTACCTGTGAGGATATCGCCGTTCTGAACCGGGGGTGCGTGCTTTTCCAGGGGACAGTCACAGAGCTTCTGGGGGAAGCCAGCGGCAGGATATACAGCGCCCAGGTGTCCAGAATGGAACTGGAGAGTATCCGGAACAATTATACAGTCACCAGTATAATGATGCAGGGAAATCATGCGTATGTCCGCCTGATCTCTGATGAAAAACCTTTCGCTGATGCACAGATATGCGATGCCAATGTGGAGGATGCCTATATGTATCTGATGCAGGAGGAGAGGAGGGGAAAATAATGTTTTTTAAACTCTTTGCCAAAGAATGCGGACAGATGTTAAAAAGCCTGATCTATTACCTGTTTCTGGCTGCAGTCGTGTTCTTCTATGTAAGTCAGGTGGGAAGCTTTACCACCTATTCGGAACCTTTAAAGGGACAGGAGGAGAGCTATGGTATAAAAGCAAGTTCTGATAAGCAGCAGATCATGGGAGCCACGCTGGCCTTACTTGCGGGAGAGTATGAGGCGAACAGTTACACGGCTTATCCGGTGGGATTTTATAAAAATGTAGTTCTGACAAAAGAAAAACAGGAGAAGATTCATCAGATTCTCATGGACTGTACCGGTCTGGAAGAAGGCTACACAGATGCCATACGTGAGTCATCAGAGGAGGCGCCGCAGACAGAGGACGGTTCTTATATACAGATCGCAGGAATCAATCCGCCGCTTCTGCCGCCCGCAGAGGATCTGTCCTATGACAGGTTTTTGAGATATATGACAAAAGCGGATAAGATCATCGGAGGAGGTTCCAGCTACGCTTCTGATAATGTGAAAAATAATGCCAAGACGTATGCCACATACGAGGATGCGAAAAAAGTATATGACGCCAGCCTGTACACGGACCGTATTTCCAGAGGAAAGGCAAGGCTGTTCTGTGATTATATGGGCATTGTCCTGGGACTACTCCCTGTATTTCTGGCGGTTACCAGAACACTCCGTGACAAACGTTCCATGGCACAGGAAGTGATCTATGCCAGGAGAGCGTCCTCTGTGACCATTATCGCGGCCCGGTATTTTTCAGCCATGTTCTTGACGATCATGCCGCTGTTTCTGCTGTCTTTGACACCTATGCTGCAGTGTATCTACTATGGACACCAGCTTGGTGTGTCCGTGGATGTGCTGGCCTTTGGAAAATATATTCTGGGATGGCTTCTTCCGGAAACCGCCTTTGTACTGGCCTGCGGATTCTTCCTGTCTGAGTCAGTGGGAGGGCCTGCAGCCATACTGGTGCAGGTGGTCCTCTGGATGGTGAGCATCAGCACAGGCGGAACCAAGCTTGTCGGCACGGTAGGATGGAATCTGATACCCAGGTTTAACAATGACCAGGCCACAGATGTATGGCTGTCCGTGTTCGGGCAGATGGTCAGGAACCGGCTTCTGTATGCCGGGCTTGCTCTGCTTTTTATGGCAGGTACGGTGTTTATTTATCACATGAAGCGGAAAGGAGTGCTGGGCGGACGTGGAAAGAATTTTATCCATAGAAATAGAACACTTTAAAAACCATTATGCGGGGCATTTGGCAGCAGCTCTTCTGCTTAGTCTGCTGGCTCCGGTGATCATGGGAATGGAGGCGCTGAACCAGTATCAGGCAGGCCAGATTCTGGATGTGTACTTTTCCCTGCTGGGGACCGTGCTTCTGACACCGCTTTTTATGCCGGAGCAGAATAAGGATATCCGGGATCTGCTGGCGAGCAGGGAGTATCCGCTGAGAAACATCCAGCTTCTGCGCCTGCTGCAGGCAGTTGTCATTCTGGCAGTGCTGAACCTGCTGGTCTTATTTCAGATGAAACTGGGGGAGTGCACCTTTCCTTTTGGAACTTATTTTTGGTGCGCCATGGCGAACTGTCTCTTTCTGGGGGGCCTTGGCATCTTCACTTACGGGATCACGGACCATCTGGTGATTGCCTATATGATACCGGTATTTTATTATATCTGCTGCTACGGCGCAGGACAGAAATATCTGGGTAAATTTTATCTGTTCTCTCTCATGACCGGTGATCTGGAAAATAAGATATGGCTGGGGACAGCAGGCATTTTGCTGACTGCAGCAGGTATTGTGATAAGAAACAGAAAGAAATAGAACTGTAAAAGCCGCTTCTGACAGGCTAATCCTGTTGGAATGCGGCTTTTTCTGTTGTCAGTTCAGGGACATCCATACATCCTACATAGCGGCCTACGCGGCGGTATTGGTAATAATCTGTGACCGAAATATCGTCAATTGTCCCGTTTAAGGATT
>NZ_JBANBF010000008.1:0-214963 GCF_037000545.1 Blautia sp. JLR.GB0024
CTGATGTCTCCTGTACAGGAAATAATGGTGATTGGATTCTCGCCCATCATCATATGGTAAGGCCCTGCTTTTTTTGCCCTTCCCACACTGAGCTGCACCACATCCGTATCTGTGACCGGCAGCTCCTTTAAGCAGCGCAGCGCCTCCGCCACACTCTCCATGGCAATGCAGTTTATCACGATTCTGACCCTGGGATTTTTGCGCAGCAGCAGTTCCATAATGGCTTTCATATTTCCGGATGAGCCGCCGATGAATGCATGAGTAGGCGCTTCCAGATCTTCCAGCACCTCCGGGGCCTCCCCCTCCACAACGATCAGATTCTCCGCTGCAAATTTCATTTTATTTTTCTGAAGCAGTTCCGCAGCCAGGGATTTTTTCTCAATGGCGTAAACCCTTCCCCGGGCGGCCCGAAGCGCCATCTCCACAGAGACAGAACCTGTTCCTGCTCCCACATCCCAGCAGACAGAGTCACTGAGAAGCCCCAGCTTGGCAAGAGATACTGTGCGCACCTCCTCCTTTGTCATGGGCACTTTATCCCTTACAAATTCTTCATCCCGTATGCCATGGGTGGCCGGATATGGCACGAATGCTTTGTTCTCCGCATATACCACGCTTAAAGCATCTCCGGTATAAGAGATAAAATCTTTTGGATAACCGGAAATGATCTTCTCCTGTTCATAGGAAAGCTGCTCTCCCACAAACAGACGTACATGCTCCATTCCGTAATCCATCAGTTTCCCTGCCAGCACAGACACGCCGTCCCTGCTGCCAAGAATTGCAAAAACCTTCTCATGGGTGCGGACTGCTGCTGCCAGATTTGCATTTCTTCCGTGGGCGCTTGTGATAAACGCGTCATCCCAGGATCTGCCGATTTTTCCCATGAAATACACCAGGGAGGAGATTCCGCATACCACCCGCACGTGATGTCCCGAAAGCTTTTCCAGAAGTTTTCTTGCTCCGCTGTAAAAACCCACGTCCCCGGACAATACAACGGCTGTCTTCTCATATTCCGGATGTTCCTCTATATAGCTGCAGATTTTATCACTGTCATACTCCATGCAGGTATCCTGCCCCTCATAAGCGGCTGCCTCCACCATACGTCTGGCGCCGATGATGAGTTCCGCCTCCTTCAGCACCTGCTGTGCCTCCAGTGTCATGAGTTTTTCGCTGCCTACACCTATTCCCACAAGAGAAATTTCCCGGGACGGATGCAGGGAAAACTTTTTGCAGAGCATCCTCCTGCACGCAGCAAGGGAAATTCCTTCCTCCACAAGAGGTCTTCCCACCACGATAGGGGTACAGCCTGTCTCCAGGGCTGCATCCAGTTTTTCCTGATACCCTCCGGTGGCGCCTGACATTTTTGTGACCAGGTATTTACAGTTAAGCTGCTCTATCATAGCCCTGTTCATCTCTTTCGAGAACGGCCCCTGCATGCAGATTAGATTTTTCCCTTCAAATCCATGTTCCGCGCACTGTGCCGCCACATTTGCCAGGGAGAGTACCCGGGCAAACACCCGCTCTCTGTAATCGGGAATGACTGTATATTTGGCGATTTCCTTGCTTCCGGTTGTCACCAGAATGTTTCCCTTGGTGCCCTTCAGATACTCGGCAGCCTCGTCCACACTGGAGACGTAAACGGCTCTGTCATTTTTTTGATCACTCTCCCTGCTGCTGCGGAGAAGCCTTACATATCTGCATCCTGTCTTCTCGCAGGCTGTGCGGATGTTCTTTGTCACCTCAGCCGCATAGGGATGGGTGGCATCAATGACCGGGTCTGCCTGTATGCTGCGCATAAGATTTTCCATATCCTCCTCTGTAAGGCGCGTATGGGAAACCGTCATATTCCCGCTTTTAGGCAGCAGCTCCTCCCCGTACTCCGTAGCCACACAGATATGGGAGGGTATGGACTGGCTGTCCAGAAATTCCGCAGTCTTACGGCCTTCCGTGGTGCCTGCAAACACAAGGACCTTACACATTTTTATAGCCTCTCGGCGTCACCATCCTGCCGCCGATTTCCTTTGTCTGGGAATTGCCGATGAAGACTGTGGTAAACATATCCACTTTTGTCTCCCTCAACTCTTTCAGAGTCATGACTTTCATCTCTTCCCCATCTCTTCCGATATTGCCCACAATTCCGCAGACAGTGTCCTCTGACTTGTATTTCATCATCAGGTCACAGGCTTTCATCAGGTAATCATGGCGCTTTTTACTGGACGGATTGTACAAGCAGACTACAAAATCCCCGTGAGCCGCATCTAACAGCCTGGTCTCAATCTTCTCCCATGGAGTCAGCAGGTCGCTGAGGCTTATCAGACAGAAATCATGGATCAAAGGCGCTCCGAGAACTGCTGCCCCGCCGGTGGCTGCCGTAACCCCCGGAATGATAGTGAGTTCCACGCTGGGATATCCCACGCCTACCTCATACATCAGGCCGGCCATACCGTACACACCTGCATCACCGCTGCAGATCATGGATACGGTCTTTCCCTTCACGGCTTCCTCAAAAGCCATGACACAGCGCTCCACTTCCTTTTTCATAGGCGTTGTGAGAAACTCTTTTCCCGGAAAATGGTCCTTTACCAGATCCACATATACCGTATATCCAATGATCACATCACTGTTCTTCAGGGCTTCCGCAGCCTCAATTGTCATCTTTTCATAGGCACCGGGACCGATACCCACCACGTATAATTTATTCAAAATGCACACTCCATTTCCTTCTGGCCAGAGCAACGGTCACTCCGTCCTCCGCATATTTTCTTAAGATCAACATACTCTTCACGTCGTCCTGGCTGCTGCCCAGTACTGCGCTTCGTTCACAGACATTGTCCACGCCTGTCACCTCTTCCACAAATTTTGACTCCGCAAAGGTGCCTTCCACCTGTGCCAGCTCCTCCTTTGTATAAGTGACAAAAGGCAGGTTTCTGTCCTGACAGTACCCTATAATTCCCGCCTCATCCTTTTTCAGGTCAATGCTTGCCACCCGCTCCATAGATACAGAGGGAAGCAGCAGCTCATCGCAGGCTCTGCGGATGACACGCTCCACAGTCTCTTTTTCGGTATCCTTTCTGCAGCCCACACCTACTGTCACCACTCTTGGCACCAGGTACAGGGTATGGACAAAAGGATGCTTCTGGTAATTATCCGTCACATAGATACCGATCTCCGGTTTTTCTTTTTCCTCATCCAGCAGCACAAGCTCTGAGGGGATATCCCCGATCCATGGAAAATCACTGGCAAATCCCACTTCCTTTCCATCCACAAGCGCTGCGGAAATCTCCTTCGCCAGATCCATATCGGAAATATAGCATCCGTTTTTCCTGGCAAACACATCCACCGCAAATTTCTTATTGATATCCGTCGCTGTGGTGATGACCGGTGTGGCGTGAATGATGTCCGCGATCTCCTCCGTGAGTTCATTGGCACCGCCGATATGTCCTGACAGCAGGGAAATGGCAAAACCGCCCTGCTCATCTACCACAATGACAGCCGGATCTATTTTCTTACTGGTCACAAAGGGGGCAATGCTGCGCACAGCGATTCCGCAGGCTCCCACAAACACAATGGCATCGGAATCCCGGAAGCGCATGCCCGCCCATTCTTTTATGGAGGCGTCAACAGGCTTTGCAAACTGCTTTACATTGCGGAAGGACCTGTCGTCCACCTCAAGCTGTGACTCATCCATGACTTTTTTTGTATATTTACTTTTTGTATAGGACTCTACCTCATATCCGCGCTCTTTCATCACCCAGTAGAGCATCTCGCTCAAACGGTATCCCGCACGGCTGAAGCTGATAATGGAAACTTTCATATGGAATCCGTACCCTTTCTGAATTCTGTTGTAAAACCGGGATCATATAATTTTGAACGGTCATATCCGTTATGCGCCACCACATCGCCGATGATCATAAGTGCTGTCTTGGTGATCTGGTTCTCCCTGGCTGTCTCCGCCAGAGTTCCCACTGTGCAGACAAAGGATTTCTCATCCTCCCAGGTGGCCTTGTACACGATTGCTGCCGGTGTATCTGCGGTATAACCGCCCTCGATCAGCCGCCTGGAAAGCTCTTCCAGAAGGCCTGTGCTTAAAAACACCACCATGGTGGCATGGTGCGCCGCAAAAGACTCAATACTCTCCTTTTCCGGCACCGGCGTTCTGCCTGCCATTCTTGTGATGATCACACTCTGGGACACATTTGGCAGCGTATATTCCAGATCCAGAGCTGCAGCCGCTCCGCAGAAGGAACTTACGCCCGGACAGTAATCATAGGCAATGTTCTCCTTATCCAGCACATCCATCTGCTCCCGGATGGCACCGTACAGACAGGGGTCACCTGTATGAAGGCGCACCGTCACTTTATTCTCCTTCTCGGCCCTGCGCATAACATCCAGAACCTCCTCCAGTGTCATCCTGGCACTGTTGAAAATCTCACAGCCTTCCTTCGCGTACTCCAGAAGCTGCGGATTCACCAGGGAACCTGCATAAATGATGATATCTGCTTCCTCCAGAAATTTCTTTCCTCTCAGGGTGATCAAATCAGGGGCACCGCTCCCCGCTCCTACAAAATGTATCATAATGTCTCCTTCTCTTTTGCAATAATCAGGGAATAATATCCGGACTGTTCCGGTATGTCCTCTGCGCACTCATATATTTTTTCTGTGGGCATACCGCAGTCCTCGATCATAACTGCTGCCTGTCCGCTTTCCAGTATGCTCTCACGCACCTGTTTCAGTTTTTTACCTGTCTTCATCAGCACCTTGGTGCCCGGAAGCTTCAGAATGTCATCCATGGTATCCGCATTATAGGTAGCCGGAATCACATGAAGAGGCTCTGCCATCTCCACAAGTCCCATATTCAGTCTGGCCGCCACTGCGCAGAAGGAGGTAATGCCGCTTACGATCTCAGCCTCATATCCGCGCTCCACGATCCTTTTATGTACATAGAGGTAAGTGGAGTACACAGTGGGGTCCCCCAGTGTGAGAAACGCCACATTTTTCCCCTCTTTCAGCCGGGCTTCCACATCGTCTGCCGCCTTGTCGTGATTGGCCTCCAATACCTTTTTGTCCTTTGTCATGGGCATGGCAACTGGAATGAGTTCTTTTTCATCCAGGCCGTCATAGGCACCTTTTACAATTTTATAAGCCACACTCTCCTTAACATTATTTCCGGGTACGGCGATGACCTCGCTTTCCCTGATCAGGCGGAGCGCCTTGAGTGTAAGCAGTTCCGGGTCTCCCGGCCCCACTCCTAATCCAAACAATTTACCTTTCATCTGTTTCCTTCTCCTTTATCTTTTGATAACGTATTTTCTTTGTGACAGCGGAAGGCTGAGCGGTTACCGCTGTTCTTCTTTTATCAGCCTCATCAGCTCCCCGGCTTTTTCTGTCTCTCCGAGATAGCCGAATTCGTTTGAAAAAATAACGGCACCCATCTTCATCCTGTCATAAGCGCGGTGATGCAGATAATAGGAAATCCTGTCTGTCACCTCTTTCATGGTCTCCTTCAGCTTTCCCTCTCTCTGAATCAGCACCAGCGCTTCATCTGTGGTGACGGTGTTCAGAATATCCAGTGCCGTCTCTGCGGATATTCCCGCGCGCATGGCATTGGCAGCCAGTACTTCAGCCCTGGCGTCTGCACAGCGGGAATGGGTGTTCATGATCCCTGCCGCCACCTTTACAAATTTTCCGATATGGGATACAAAAAGAATGCCTTCCACACCCATGGAAACTGCCATGTCGATTGTCTCACCCACGTAGTTGCTGCATTTCATGGCCCCCTCAAGGGGAAGGTCCATATGCTCCTTCAGATATGCGGAGCCGTAATTGCCGGGGGTCACCAGCAGAAAACGGCTGCCGTTTTCCACACGCTGCCGCATTTCCACTTCTATGGTTTTTATGAGCGCGCTCTCACTCATGGGCTCCACAATTCCGGAGGTTCCCAGAATAGAAATACCTCCCTGAATACCCAGCCTTGGGTTGAAGGTCTTCTTCGCCGCCTCCTCCCCGTTTGGAACGCTTATAATGATTTCCAGACCACCCTCATGATCATATTCCGAACAGATGTCCTCCGCTGCTTTCAGAATCATACTGCGGGGTACTTTGTTGATTGCCGCACTGCCCACCGGCTGTTCCAGACCTTTCTTTGTCACGCGTCCCACGCCGGGGCCGCCGTCCAGAACTATTTTAGATTCACCGGTTTTCTTTACCCGGGAAAAGATCTCCAGACCGTCTGTCATATCCGGGTCATCTCCCGCGTCCTTGCGCACAGCGCAGGACACAAAATCCTCCCCCTTTTCGATATGCAGAATCTCCAGATTCAGCAGTATTCCTTTTGGTGTCATAAAGGAGATGTCCCGGATCTCCTCTCCTGACAAAAGCATCCGGGCAGCCGCTTCGGAAGCTGCAGCCGCACAGGTTCCGGTGGTGTAACCGAAACGCATCTTCCTGTTATTCCTGATAATGTAATAGTCTTCCAGACCAGTCTTATGTGTCATATGTTCATTTCTCCGAATCGGCCGGTATCAGCCGCATCTTTTGCTAAAATCTCAGAAAACCCGCTCTGCGGTTTTCTATTTTCATAAATGAAAAACCGCTGCCAGAAAACTGACAACGGATTCTTTTTCTTATGGGTAACAGCAGAATAAAAAACACACACTTATCCTGTTGTTTTGAACTGTCCGGTTGCCGCAGACGTCCCCCTCTCCGGCACCGCACGTATCTGGCTTTACAGTAACGGACTTGCACAGGAATTCCACCTGCTTCCGTAACGTTTCCGGGTCATATAATCACTGTTGTAATTATATAATTTTCCCCGGGAAAAGTCAATGTAAAAGCGCACTTCCGTCAGATGATGATGCAGACAAGTCCGCCTTTGCTGTCATTGACAATTTTCTGCATGGTATCCTGAAGTTTTACCTGGCTCTCATCGCTGATCTGGACCAGTTTTGTGTGAATGCCGTCCTCAACTAACTGTCCGATAGACTTGCCGAAAATATTTGTCTGCCAGATACTCTCCTGTCTCTCATCGCTGGTCTTGATATATTCGATCAGGTCTTTTGCCTGTTCCTCGCTTCCCACGATGGGGGCAATTTCTGTCTCAATATTGGCCCGTATCATATGGATGGACGGACTGACGGATTTAATTTTCACGCCGTATTTGCTGCCCTGTTTAATGACCATGGGCTCTTCCAGCTTAATTTCCGATTTATCCGGTGTCACTACACCGTAGCCCTTTCCTCTCACAGAGGAGATGGCTTCCCGCACCTTCACGTATTCTTCCTTCATTTTAGCCAGTTCCTGCATGGTATGGATCAGCTCATACTCGTCGGAAATGGATACCCCTGTCATCTCACTTAAGACAGCATAGTACCAGTTCTCATCCATGTCCACCCGTATCCTCACCCTGCCGGTGGAAAGATCCAGGGCCTCCGGTACCAGATTTCGCACATACTGGGATTTCAGAACCATTTTATCCCTGGTGGCATCTTTCACGTATTTCATTTTTCCCATGAGTTCCCGGATACAGCTAAGCAGCTCTGCTTTCAGATAATGGTCTGTAGGAAGGATTTCCACCCATTTCGGTATGAAAAATTCCATCTGTACGATTGGGAACTCATACAATACTTTTTCCATGATCCTGGTCACATCATCCCTGCGGAGCTGCTCACAGTTCACGCTCAGAACACCTGCCTGATACTTCTGTTTCAGCTCCTCACACAGAGCAAGTGTCTCCTCCTTGTAGGGCTTCTGGGAATTTACCAGGATCAAAAACGGTTTTCCCGCTTTTTTCAGCTCCGCAACGGTTTTCTCCTCACTCTCTATGTAATTATTCCTGGGGATCTCTCCAAAAGAACCGTCACATGTGATAACAAGACCGATATTGGAATGTTCCTCGATCACTTTCTTTGTGCCTGTCTCCGCTGCCTGATGGAAAGGTATTTCATATCCGAACCAGGGAGTCTTGACCATACGCTCCTTGCCGTCCTCCATATTGCCCGCTGCATCCGGCACCATATACCCTACACAGTCGATGAGACGGATCTTCGCGGTCACATCATCACCGATTTTTATCTTAGCGGCTTCTTTCGGAATAAATTTTGGCTCCACGGTGGTGATCAATTTTCCGGAACCGCTTAAAGGGAGCTGGTCCCTCACCTCTTTCTGTGCTGTCTCTTCCATGTTAGGCAGTGCTGCCAGCTCCATAAAACGGCGGACAAATGTGGATTTTCCCGTCCGCACCGGTCCCACTACCCCTATGTAAATTTCTCCTCTGGTGCGGGCTTGTATGTCTTTATAAATGTTATATGTATCCATGAAAATACCCCCTTATCGTACTGCTAAATTATATGCTTCCAGCCCTTCAGATATTCCTTTTCTTTCATAAAATGCCATAGAACCGAACATTTGTTCTTGACACTTTTTCTTCCCTGTGCTATTCTGTAAGCAGAACATACATTCGGAAGGATTTGAGCAATATGTACTTATCATCATCCCTTACCCTGGAAGAAAAACTAAAGATTTTATCTGATGCGGCCAAGTACGATGTGGCCTGTACCTCCAGCGGCTCTGACCGCCGCGGTGAGAAGGGCAGTCTGGGCAATTCCGTAGCTGCAGGCATCTGCCACAGCTTTGCCTCTGACGGACGCTGTATCTCCCTGTTAAAAATTCTATTATCCAATGAGTGCATCTATGACTGCAAATACTGTCTGAACCGCCGTTCCAACGACAAAGTGCGCACCACTTTCACCCCGGATGAGATCTGCAGCCTTACCGTAGAATTTTATAAAAGAAACTATATAGAAGGTCTCTTTTTAAGCTCCGGCGTCGTAAAAACACCGACCTATACCATGGAACTTATGTATCGAAGCCTTTATCTGCTGCGCACCAAATACCATTTCCGCGGCTATATTCATGCTAAAGCCGTCCCCGGAGCCGCTCCTGAGATCATTGAGCAGATTGGCTATCTGGCTGACCGCATGAGCGTCAATATGGAACTTCCCACCAGAGAGTCTCTTCATGCCCTGGCACCCGGCAAAAGTCATGAGAATATCTTAAAGCCCATAAAACAAATACAGCACGGCATCACAGACTACCGCCTCTCCATAGGCAAGTCTGCCCAGATGGAGCGCAGCAGTGCCAACCGCTACCTCTCCAACTCCATCTTCAAAGACAAAAAAGAAAAACAGGACACCATCACAGGCTCTTCCGGCAGCAAAGCTCTGAACGGCCCTCAGACCCCTGCCGGTACAGGCCCTTCTGCCTCCCCGGCCCATCCTGTACCCTCATCGGATGCCGGAAGTCCGTCCTTTTATTTCCGCCAAAACACACCTTCTCTGCCTGCTGCCCAAAACCGTTCTTTTGTCCCCGCAGGCCAGAGCACACAGATGATCATCGGTGCCACCCCGGAAAACGACTACCAGCTTTTACAGGTAACACAGTCCCTGTACCAGCAGTTTGACTTAAAGCGCGTCTTTTTCTCCGCCTATGTCCCTCTGAACGAGGACTCCGCCCTTCCCTCCCTGGACACGGCCCCTCCCCTTTTAAGAGAGCATCGTCTGTACCAGGCGGACTGGCTTCTGCGCTTTTACGGCTTCCACGCAGAGGACCTTCTGGACCCCAGCCGTCCGAACTTCAACATCCTTTTGGATCCCAAGTGCGACTGGGCTCTGCGCCACCTGGGGCTGTTCCCCATAGAGATTCAGACCGCATCCTACGAGGATCTGCTGAAAGTCCCCGGCCTGGGCAACAAATCCGCCTATCGGATCGTCCAGGCCCGCCAGACCACCCGCCTGGATTTCCCGGCCCTAAAAAAACTGGGCGTCGTCCTGAAACGCGCCCAATACTTTATCACCTGCAGCGGCAAAATGCTGTACCGCACCCCCATTGAAGAGGATTTCATCACCCGCCAGCTCACCTCCACCGACCAAAAAACCACCTGGTCCCTGGATCATCCCCAAACCTACCGCCAGCTCTCCCTCTTCGATGACCTGCACCTGTCCACCCCCGCCCCCGAGGATTCCCTAAAAACCCTCAGCGGCCAGCTATAGTATAGTCTTTTTTGTTTTTTCTTTTCACACCGTTCAACCGCCAATACCCAGGGAAACTCACCGCAGACACGGCGCCCCGGCCTCTCCCCCGCGAGTTTCCCGTCCCCATATCATTTGAAAGGAGCCCCCACATGGTAATATTCACCTGCCAAGACACCTTTGAATCCATGATGACCTGCATCTACGACGCCTGGTCCGCCCGTCTGGGCCACAACAACATAAAACTCCAGATTGAACCCATCTGGTCCCCGGAACTTTTCTGCGACTACCGCCACGTAGACCCCGACGAAGAGAAAGTACAAAAAGTGATCCGCTCCGTCAGGCAAAAAATTTCCGAAAATTCATATCATGACATCTACCGGGCTGCCATGTCCGACCATCCTGACAAACTGGATATTATCTACCGCTACATGATCCTTGGTTTTGTCTGCGGAGAAAAAACCTCCCGGATGTTCGGTAATCCTGCCGTATCCGCTCTTTTTGAGCTGGACCGGAAAGTAGCCAATGAAGCACATCTCTTTCGGGAATTTGTCCGCTTTTCCCGGCTGAAAAACCAGGTACTGCTCTCCATCATTGAACCCAAATGTAATGTCCTCACACTCCTTGCCCCCAACTTTGAGGACCGTATGCCTTCAGAACACTGGATGATCGTAGACAAGACACGGATGCTTTCCGTCGTACATCCTGCTGACAGCGACTACTTTTTGACTCCCGTGACACATGAAGAACTCTCCTACATGGAAGCTTCCAAAGACCGCTTTGACCCCTATGTGGGCCTCTGGAAATCCTTCTTTCAGACTATCGGCATTGAACAGCGCAAAAACCCTCGCTGCCAACGCAATATGCTGCCCATATGGTACCGTAAACACATGCCTGAATTCCAGTGATGAACCTGCGCACGCCAAGACACCCAATCAGCAGTTTCCTGTATACACATACTTCAGATACTTTCCTGCCTCTTCTGCCAGCCGATATACCTTCCTAACATCGGCTGCCTCCCGGTCCTGCATCTTCCATCGTGGAAAGAACCTGGTCACATGCAGCGGAATCTCACAGCTCAAGGATGCCGTCCATTTGGCCAGATTCTGCATCTCAGAAACAGAATCATTTTCTCCGGGCACCACCAGTGTGGTAAGTTCCACATGACACACTTTGACGGCTTTTTCTATAAATGCTTTTACGGTTTCCAGGTCCCCTCCCAATTTTTTGTAATACGATTCTGTAAACCCCTTCAGATCTATATTCATGGCATCAATATATGACAGCACAGCATCCTCTGTCTCCTCTGTAAATGCTCCATTGGTGACAAGGATATTCTTCATTCCTCTTTTTCTTACTTCTCTGGCAGTATCCCGCACATATTCATACCCCACAAGAGGCTCATTATATGTAAAAGCGATGCCTATATTTCCACGCGTTCTCAACGCCTCTGCCTGCTTGGCCAGCTCCTTGGGGCTGAAGGGCACAGATTCCAGTTCCTGTTCACCGGCCATGGAAATCTCAAAATTCTGACAAAACGGACAGGACATGTTACAGCCAAAACTGCCCACAGAAAGGACCTTTTTTCCGGGATAGAATCTCTGCAGCGGTTTCTTCTCCACAGGGTCCAGCGCCAGCGCAGTACATCTTCCATAATTGACAGATTCTATTCTGCCCTTCACATTCCGCCTTGCCCTGCAGCGTCCTGTCTGTCCCTCTTCCAGCCGGCAGTGATGCATACAAACTCCACATACGTTTCCCATAAGATTCCTCCGCACTCATGCGCATCCTGTTATCACTTGTGTCTGGTCACCCGAAATCTTTCCAGCTTGATTCCCTCTTCCATATAATCGATACCGGCTTTCTGCATGGCAATGGATATCTGTTCTTCCACGGTATCCACGCCCTCCAGATTCGGAAGAAGGAGACCTCTCTTTCTCCCCTTAGACACAATCACGCCGTACTCCTTTACATCCAGCTCCTCCGGTGATGCAATTTCTTCTGTTTCCCCCAGAACATCCACACTGTAGACGAGTCTGTCAAGCTCCTCCTCCCTGACAGGTGAAAATCTGGGATCACGGCAGCCGGCGCTTACGGCATTCTCCACAATCTCCTCCGCTATGGAATCTGTCACAGGTGAAATTGTTCCAATGCATCCGCGCAGCCTTCCGTGCAGTTTCAGAGAGACAAATACACCTGCACGCCCGGAACGTAATTCTTCCGGAAGATTCTCCAAAACCGCCGTCTTTCTCCCTGTTTTCACATAAGTCTCCAAGGACTTTCTTGCCAACTTCACATAGGCATCCTCGGATGCTCTCATACTCTCCAGCTTTCGTCTCTGTATCTCTTCATACTGACTGAGAAAATGCCTTTTCTCATCCGTACCTGAAACCTCATATGTACAGATTCCATATCCTACGCCAAACGGACCTTCATAAGACAAACGCTTTACGTTTACAGCTTTTCCATCCAAAGCCCCGACCATGATGACAAAAGACCGGTGCCCACACTCTGCTGCTTTCTCACAGAACTCCTCCCCGAATTCCAAGAGATCCCCGAAATTTCCGGTTCCCATTACCTGCATGATTCTTTCATCATACTCCGGCCCCTCCTTTTGGTACCCATAAGGACCACTCTCCAAAAGCTTATGGGATAAATCTCCGCTGGCGATCATGACAACATTTCTGTGAAGCGCATCAGCGGCCCGGCTGATATACTGTCCCAGCCGATAATGTGCTTCCAGTGACTGTCCTGACAGTCCAATACGAAGGACCTTACATCTGACGTTCTGTTTCTTCAGAAAATACAGGGGAATCATAGCCCCATGGTCCAGCCTGCTGTCGCGCTCCCCCCTGGTTCCGGCCATAAACCCATCCCTGTCCAGAAGTCTGCACAGATAGCTGCGCAATTCTGAATCATACTCTGCATCCATCCGGATCTCTTTTGCTCTGAACTGTCCGAAATCCCCGAATGCTCCTCTTCCCGGTGAGATATGGAAATAATCCGCATACATGACAGTGTGCGGTGTCGTCACCACAACCGTATCCGGACAGAGCTTCGCCACATGCTGCGCGGCCTTCTCATATGCCGCTGTTGTAGCTGAAATCCCTTTCTCCTGTCCCCTTCCCACCTCCGGAATGATAAGCGGCGGATGGGGGACCATAACAGCACCACGTATTGACATGATATCAACTCCTCTCCCTGCATTCATCACACGATTCACTTCTCATAGTTCTATTATACATCCGGGATGATTCCATGAAAACCATAGATTGGAATCTCCCCTGACTTTTCCCGGATATTCTCTACACCATACTGCGAAATGGCTGCATGATCAGCCCGACCACACGCATAGCAGCCTTTTTCCAGAAAGGGATCTCCTCCACCTGTATATTCTCAGGTACTTCATAGGTATCAGGTCCAGTCACGGTCCTGCAGTCCTTCTCCATCTCCTCCATATATCCGGTCAACTCCTCTGTCAGTTCCCTGCTCTGTACTGCCAGCATCAGCTCAGTATCCACATATGTGCTGCGCAGGTCCATATTATAGGAGCCGATAATAGACATATCCTCATCAATCACCACAGATTTCCCGTGATAAGATACGCCGCCGTCATATTCCAGAATCTGCACACCGGTATTAAATACCTCGTTTTTCCTGTACAGATAATCGCTGGATGCCATAAAATTGTCACCGTTTTCTACAGAATTGATGACCATTCTGCTGTCCGGTACCTGCCCCGCGATCTCTGTCAGTTCTCTCTTCATGTAACCGTTCAGAACCACATACGGAGTATGGATGATCACTCTTTCTTTTGCCTGCTTCATAAGTTCGGAAAGTTCATAAAACAATACCGGCTTCTTTCCATAGATCCCCGTTGGATTTGAAAGAAGAGTCACCTTGTTTGTTTCGCAGGTCATCTCACCGTAATCACAATCCCGGAACAAATCCGGATTTTCCTTTTTCAGTTTTTCATATCTTTTGGTCAGCATGTCAATCATGCTCTTAACCTTATGGTCCTCCCTCAGGTTTTCCTGATCATGAAACAGCCTGCACTCTTTTTTATCCCACATGCGGCTGAAATACGCCTCCACCTGATACAGGGAACTTTCATCCTCTCCCCGCTGCTTTGGATTCGTGTTATAAATCAGTACCTCCCTGTCATAACTCATATTTTTATTTGGATAATCGCCGATAAAGTAGTCAAAGGTATTCCTGCCGCCCAGAATATAGGCCATTTCATCCACAATGACGTATTTATCATGCATTCTTCCCTGGGTTTTCCAGGGCATTGCCAGATTCAGTTTATTATATATTTTTATCTCCACATTCGGATGGGAAGAAAGAGCATAAAAAAGCTCATTCCCCTCCAGACGGATGGTACCGCTCACCCCGTCTACCAGAATTTGTATTCTGATTCCCTCCTCTGCCCTGTGATACAGAACAGCCAGCAAGTCCCTTGTGCTCTTTCCATCTCTCATGTCAAATGTGGAAAGTACAATTCGCTCCTTTGCCTGATGAAACAGCCGGATTCTCTCATCCCATGCGCTCTTATTTGTCTCCAGCAGCATCGCTCTGTCCACGCCTGTGCGGTCTCTGTAGCACTCTGACACGGAAAAGTTCTTCTTTGTCTCCTCTGACACCTTTTTATAATGGACAAACGGACCCACCGCTCCTGCTACGAGATAGACCAGGAAAAATAGAACTATAAATAACAGCCATCGAATTTTAAACTTTCTCATTTCTATCACCCTTTACTGTTTTTGTAAAGATAACCACATAGGTTATCATAGGGCACCATACTGCTTTCTGCCTGAAAAGTCAAGAACAAAGCCCCCGGATATCCACAGATATGGATTTCCAGGGGCATGTATACTAACTATTTATTTATGTATTACGCAAATTTACGTTTTGCAGCTTCCACTACATGTCCAACCAGTACAGAAGTAGTTACACTTCCAACACCGCCCGGAACCGGAGTAATAGCATCCACAACAGGCTCTGCTTTCTCAAAGTCAACATCTCCGCAGAGTTTTCCTTCCGCGTTCACATTGATTCCAACATCGATCACTGTCTGTCCTGCACTTAAATAGGTATCGTCGATAACACCTGCGCGTCCTGCAGCAACGATAACGATATCTGCCTCTCTCACTACAGAAGGCATATCCACAGTTCTGGTATGGCAGATAGTAACCGTTGCGTTTTTCTTGATCAGCATCATGGCTGCCGGTTTTCCTACTACCAGGCTTCGGCCTACAACAACTGCCTTTTTACCTGTGCAGTCAATTCCGTAAAAGTCAAGGATTTCCATACAAGCCTGAGGGGTACAGGGCGGGAAACCTACGTTCTTACCTGTAAATACACCTGACATGGAACCATCGGTCATGCAGTCCACATCTTTTGCCGGGTCCAGTGCATTTTCAATAACGGACTGGTTCAGGTGTTTCGGCAGCGGACGGAATAAAAGTACACCATGGATCTTGTCATCTTTATTCACCTTGTCAATCGTTGCCAGAAGTTCTTCCTGGCTTACATCTGCCGGAAGCAGAATTTTCTCGCATGCAACACCAAGTGTTTCACAGCGTTTTGTTGCACCTCTCTCGTAGGAAATATCACTTTCATTTTCACCTACACGGATTATGCACAGAGTTGGTTTTACACCTTTTTCCTCCAGTGCTGCCACGTCTGCTTTAATTCTCTCGTTTAATGCTGCTGTTACTTCTTTACCCAGTAATCTTTTTGCCATTCTCTATGAATCCTCCTGCATCTTTTTATCCTGCCCTTTGGGCACTCAGGTTACTATTCACAGCCCTGCCAAAAGCGCAGTTCTATGAACAGTAGCACGCTTCGCCATGCACAGTTCTGCCCTTTAGGGTACAAAATGCAATAAATTGCATTTTGGCGCTGGCTAACTCGGGATTTTGCTTCGCAAAACACCTCCCGGGACATTGGCCGTGAATAGTAACCTCTCAGCAACTTATGCCACAGCTTCTGTCACATAAGGTATCAAACAATTATTTCAGTCTGGAAAGTACGCTGTCAAAGGTTTCGTCAGCGATCTTCGTATATTTCTCCAGCATTGCATCTGCTTTTTTATTCAGCTCTTCTGCATAAGCTCTGTCAGCCATGGATTTTGTGTTAATATATACATTCAGGCTGGCACCCTTTAAAGCTGCTTTACAGAAAGCTGCACCAACGCCCGCATCACTGATCGCCAGTGTGGAACCTTTTGCCGCAAATTCCACGATCACTTCAATCGCTTCACAGCACTTCTCCATAATTTCCATCGGTACAGAGCAGGCATCCTTTAAAACGATTTCCATAACTCTTGCTTTCTCAGCCTTCTCTTCCTCTGTTGCACGAGGCATACCATATGCTTTTGACAGGGGCTCAAACACCTCTGCATCTCTCTCGATCAGACGTAAGAAATCCTTCTGCAGGGCGTCACATTTCTTTTTCAGCTCCCACATCTCGTCTTCCACTTCTGCATACTTTTTCTTGCCCACAGTCAGGCTGCCCACCATATTGCCAAGGGCTGTTCCCACAGCGCCAACCAGAGCAGATGCTCCGCCGCCGCCCGGAACCGGTGCTTTTGATGCCAGTACTTCTACAAATTCATTACATGGTACAGTTGAAAATCCCATCTCTCACATACCTCTCTTTCTTTCATTGCCGAATTTCTCCGGCTTTATATAAAATCCCTTTAGGGGATTATTTTGCATGGTCAGTCACATTTACAGGCCCATTTTTCACCATGGTGCTCTTATTTACCATAGCTGTCAGAGGACTCTTATAGAGGAAGAACACCAGCAGCGTATTCAGTGCGACCAGAAGCGGTGTCTGAACCAGTCTCTGGGCATACAAAACTACCCACGGCGTTCCGTAGTACATATGAAGTCCCAGACATGTAAATCCAAGAGAACCAACGATTCCATGAACAACGATCACTGCAAGCACATGCCAGATTTCCAGTTTCTTTGTATAAAAATGACGAAACAGACCCGGCAGCACACCAGCCAGAATAGCAGTGACAGAAATCATGGGATTCGGTGCATACCCCTGTAGGATCGCCCCAAGGAAATCAGATAAAAAGCCGCAGATTCCCCCTACCAAAGGGCCAAACCAAAAGCCGCAGAGATATACAGGCGTCTGACCTACGGTGAGCCGAATACTGGTACCGATAGGGATTGCGACCAGCCTGGTCAGAATGATACTCATTGCTACCAGAACACCCGTAAATGCCAAAACTTTTACATTATTCACTTTTTTCATCAGATATAAATCCTCCTTCATCTGTTGTCTCCCGGGGACAGCATAACTGTCCCTTCTCGTTATGTACTTATGGCATAGTAGTTTACTACACCAAAGAGAAGAATTCATATCTGCCTTTAATGTAGTAGCGGACGCAATATTACATCGTGGAGCCTTTGGCTGCCTTCGTTCATGGACAACTTCCCATCCCATGACACTTAACGCGTAATACCTACTCTACTATAACAATCTTTTTTAAGACAACTTTTTTTCTAATGCTTTCATCATGTTGATACTGATATCGCCCACAACCGCCAAATCCTCCGCGGCAAATGTGACAGCAAAATTATCAGAAAACAATATCTGTGCAGAAGGCTGAAATTCGTCATCCCCTTCCCACAAGATAAACTTTACATGCAGATTGTCCATAAATTCCAGTTTATAGGAACAGTCTCCCTCTGCACATTTTTCTGCTCCCAAATGTTCCATAATCTTACGGAACACAGAAAGCTTATTTCCATAGCCAAATGCCAGCCGAAACAGACATCTGCCCTGGAACTGTCTGAAGTAAACCTCACCCCAGGGAACATCATGATAGGTAAGAAATTTCCCTGATGCAGGTGCTGCGCTTCTCTCTGTCAAAAAGCGGACAATGAGAATCTTGGCATTCATGGCGTCCTCCAGCGGATATACCCCAATGGAATCCTCCACGTGATGAATTTCATAATCCGGAAAAGACACCTGGTAGGTACTTCCCATCAGTTTCACGGTAAAAAGCCCTTTTTCCTCATCGTAAGGAATACCGGTTCGCCCGCTGATTTCTTTCGGGTCCATCTCTCTGTATGCGTTCAGATAATGTTCATAAGGACGCTGCTCTTTACTGTCCTTTGCGTATTCAAAATTCATCTCTTCACCTCAGTCAGTCTATTTATTCGCTGCAGTAACGGATCCGCCAAGCGTACCTTCTACTGCTCTGTTACAGACGGAAACAGGGACGTATCCGTATGTGGTATAAAACAACATGCTACAAACTCATCCATATAACTCGGTACAGTGGAAAGTTCCAGGTACGTCATATTGGACGCGATCTCATAACATTTCTGCTCTGCTTCCTTTGACAGAAGCATGGTATATGCGCCGGACAAAGAAGAATTTCCAATGTAATGGAATTTCTCCAGAGGAATATCCGGAAACATACCGATTCTCACGGCATTTTTCATATTGATGCCGCTGCCGATTCCACCGGCTACATAAACATCGTCAATCATGGAGATATCAAAGTCAAGAGAGACAAGCATGGTACGGATGGCTGAGAAGATAGCACCTTTTGCCCGTATAAAGTTATCAATATCCACCTCATTGATCTCCACTTCCTTGACAGTGCCCGACTCTTCCTCGAATGCGAGCACATAGCTGCCCATGCCATACTCATCATGGCGGACACGTTTTCCTTCCCGAACAAACTTTCCTTTCGGATTGATAATACCGGTTCGGAACAATTCGCTGATCACATCAATGATACCGGAACCACACAGACCGATGGGTTTCTCACCCTCATCTCCGATAATAGAGTAGCTGGGCTCCATCGTTTCCGCATCAATGGTACATGCCTCGATTGCGCCGTCCGTCGCACGCATACCGCAGCTGATATCCCCGCCTTCAAAAGCAGGTCCCGCAGAGCAGGCGCAGCTCATCATAAAATCAGAATTGCCGAATACAAGCTCGCCGTTGGTACCCAGATCAATAAACAGAGAAAATTCAGGACGATTCCACAGCATACTTACCAAAGTACCTGCTGTGATATCTCCGCCCACATAACTGCCGATATTCGGTGCCAGTATAATATGGGCATCCGGATTTACTCTGATTCCGATATCAGAAGCAAACAGTGAATTTGTTTTATAAAAGGTAGGAATATATGGTTCCATACGGATTGGATCACCATTCATTCCTGTCAGCAGATGGTTCATGGTAGTGTTGGATGCAATGCACATACGGTATATGTGCAGGGGGCTGAATCCACAGGAGCGGCACATCTGCTCAATCATAGGATTGATCGTCTCATTCACCACTGCATCCTGCAGCTTCTCGCTTCCGCCCGGTTTCATAGACTCGATAATACGGTTGATAACATCCGCGCCATAGCGAATCTGACCGTTTCCGGCTGAAGCTTTCCCAAGGATCTCACCTGTCTGCATATTGACCAGCAGTGCAGATACCGTGGTTGTACCGATATCAATAGCCAAACCGCCGATTACTACTTTTTCATCTCTGCCGTAAACGTCATACACAAAAATATCATTTGCTGTCCTGCGCACAATACACTGTACATCAAAATGATTTTCACGGAAAACAACGGAAATCTTCCGCAGTGCAGAATAAGGCAGACGCACTCTTTTTACACCGGTTTCCCTTTTGATCGCACGCATCAGACGTTCATTGTCCGGCATGGTATCGTCCAGAGTCGGTTCATCCATAGTCACATGGATAATATCCAGACTGTTTTTCAAGGTAATTCCTGCTGCTTCCACATCGGATTTTGCCTGATCAAATATGGCAATCTCCTCTTTGGAACTCAAATCTGCGACTTTCATCCGGCTCCTGTAAGCGGATGCAATGTCGGGTACCTGTACCTCCACATCACCTGTCAGCTTGCTCACACATGCCAGTCTCCAACCTTCTGCATACTCTTCATCGGAGATGTGACGGGTCTTTGGAGAATTCATTTCACCTGCCACCAGCTTCACCTTGCATTTACCACAGGAAGCATTGCCGGAACAGGGGGCATCGATAGCCACATTCGTTTTTCTCGCTACTTCTAAAAGGATTTCTCCTTCCTGGGCGAAAGTTGTGACGTCTTCGCCGTTTTCAAATTTAAAAGTCACTTTGAACATAGGAATTTAGCCTTTCTGTATATTTTTATCTGCGCCGGCGATAAAAATATCCCCGGCGCTTTTTATTACACGACTCTGCCTGTGATTAGATCTCCAGGTAAGAGTCAGCGTATAATGTGTTGTTTTTGAAAACATCACAGGATTTAATTGTTTCCATCAGTCTTAAATCACATGGATTTACGATTGCGGAGGTTAAGCCCTGCATCATGCACATTGCAACCATTGCGGAATCCATAATCGGACGAATATGTTTCGGCATACCGTTGGAGTTATTGGACAGACCGCCTGTGGAATTCAGGCCCATATCGCTGAACATTTTGATTGCTTCCAGAACTTCCATCTGTTTGTCCTGCATTCCCTTAACAACCAGGAATAACGGGTCAAACCACAGGTCTGTAGGCTCCATACCCAGCATCATACCTCTTTCCAGCATGTTCTGGCAGTGCATCATACGCTCATCATTGTCTGCTGCAATACCTTCTGCAGAGCAAAGAGCGATTACGATAGCGTCATTTGCTGCAGCCAGATCGATATTCTCGATTCTTCCGCCTGCATCAGCAGAGTTTACAATCGGTTTTCCTTTGCTTCTGTTGTATACGGAGATACCTGCCTCGATTGCTTTTTTGTTGGCAGTATCCAGTGCCAGAGGAACATTGTCGAAGTTGGACTGGATCAGCTGAACAGCCCATTTCATTAAATCTTCTCCATCATTCTCTGCCGGTCCGATATTAACGTCCAGATAAGTTGCACCTGCATCCAGCTGCTCTTTTGCACGTTTTAAGATTGGTTCCGGATCACGCTCTGCCATCGCTTTGCGGATAGACGGGGAAATACAGTGAATTCTCTCACCAATTGTAACAAACTTTGCCATAATAGTTCTCCTTTTAAATTATTCATTTTGGCCGAACAGAGAAGATACCTAAAAAGCATCCTCCCTGCCAGCCTGTCTTTCCTCTTTTATGCAGTCAGGTCTTTTAAGAATTTAACTAACTGTACTGCTTCCAACGGGGCAACAATAACTTCCCAACCCGGAAGTTTTGCTTCAATATCGCCCTTTAATACGGCAACTTTACCCGGAATAACCAGTTTTCTGCATTTTACTTTATCTTCAACATTCTCCTGAATGTATTTAGATACAGAAGTGGAAGATAATTTACCTGCAGCCCATGCAGTCAGTACGGAAAGTCCGCCTGCATCACTGATAATCAGGTTACACGGTACACCGGAACGCTCCAGCTCTCCGGATACCACGAAATATGTAAGAGCAAAGTCTACGGTTGTCAGACACAGAGAATTCTCGTCTGCACCATTTAATGCATAAATACCCGGTTCCACTTTCATTGGTTTCTGCGGGTCTGTGAATACGTTCTGTCTCAGACCAAATAACGGCAGAGCTTCTGCATAATCAAGCTGCTCCATAACCACAATGGAACCATATTTCATTGTGAACAGGGAAGCCAGTGCCTGCTGCATATTTCTGTCGCCATGTGCCAGAACTGCCAGATTTACCAGTGTCGGATAACCGAAAGTTCTGTCCTGATCTTTTAAAGCTGCACGGCGAATCTGTACTGCGTTGCCATAAGCTTCTTTTACGGATTTTGTTCCAACATCCAGAATCAGGTTCTTGTTGCCTGCTTTTTCCAGAGCTGCAACTGTATCATATAATTCATTTAAGTCTGCACCTGTAACGCCAAGTACAACACCTGCCTCTGTTGCAACTGCGCTCATCTCAGCGTAGTTGGAAGCATCTGCACCGTTTAATACCGGTTTGCCGTCTTTGCATACAGCCAGAGCTGCTTTAGCAGCTTCTACATCTTTACAGCCCAGAACCAGAGTTCTGCCAAGAGCTGCTGCTTTCTTTACGATTTCAACGTATCTGTCTTTGTCTGCGCCGTCTTCGTAGTTCACGTAAATCATTTCAACGAACATTCTCTCGCTGATACGTTCGTAGTCTACCTTCGGAATTGCTGCCAGTTTCGCGTCGATTGCTGCATCATCCATGCATGTGCACAGTGAAACCGCATATCTTGTTTTGCTGACGAATGTTTTCTCATGTCTGAATAAAACAGTCTCGCCGCCTAAAGTAAATTCATTGTCACCGCTTCCGACTTTGATGGTCTTCATCGGCGGAGCTGTTGCCTCAGATAACTGAGCCAGAGCATCCTCAGACATATGCGGGCATTTGGAAATTTCCAGAGCACCCTGAGCCACTTTCATGGAGAAAGCCATACATGTTGGGCAGCCGCACTCTTTACAGTTCTTTTTTGGTGTCAGTTTAAAAATTTGAATACCTGATAATCCCATTTGTTTTTATCCTCCTGTTCTACGATTACACTAATTCTTTAATCATTTTTGAGATTGTTGCAACAGATTTGGGATGTCTCAGAATGACAGCGTCAGAACCGGAAGCTAAAACTGCTGCTGCTGTCTGTACTTCCATACTGATACCTCTCTCTTCCAGCGGTCCCCATTCCGGCATATCTTCCTCAGAAGCCATGGCCTCTTTTACTCCCCATGTCTCATCGGCAACTGGAGTGATGATAGGCATCTGTAACATGTTATCATTCTGGGAAAGAGCTGCACCTTTAATACGGTCCATTGTGGATACCACGTACTCAAAACCATAGCCTACTGCTGCAGAACCAACGTTCATTACGATATCCTGAGCTTTTACCCCTAACTGGGTTGTAACAACGTTAAGCTGTTTTGCCAGGTTGATATCTACTGCGGATTCTGCTCCAACCTTCTGGTTGTATGCAAGGCCTGCTGCTGCGCCAACTGCTTTGTAATCTTCTTCTCTTGCAGAAAGGACTAAAACGTTCTTGCCCTGAAGTGCTTCTGCCACTTTCGGCAGTAATTCAGAATCTTTTTCCACATTCTTGCAACCTTCAACAACTAAAGGACAGGAAACAGCTTCGCCGACTTCTTTGACAACTGCGATCAGTTCTTCAATAGATTTGTCTGCGCCGTTCGGATCCCCGCCTTCCAGACGTAAGCATACGAAGTCCGCACCTTCCATTGCTTCCGCTTTTTTTGCGATCTCGGCCATTGTGGCAGCACCTGCATAATATTCCTGGATTCCCGGAACGTTGATAAGTCCCATATCGGAAATTTCCACGCCTACTTTTGGTGCATTTTCCGTGGGAGCATCAAATGTATAGAAAGGAAATGTGCATTCCCCTCCTAATTTGATCGCTTTGTCCCCGCAGCCAATTTCAACTGTGTTAATGTTTGCATTGAATTTCTGTGGTTTTTGATTAAACGGCATTTCTCATTAGCCTCCTTAATATATTTTTTATAAACGGTGAATACGGTAAAACGCGCATTCACCGTTTACATGATACTACAATTAAGCGATTTTGTCTTCCAAAATCTTACATCATCGGATCCAGACCAAGAGCCGGATGTCCTTTTTCTGTTAAGAATGCAACTAATTCTTCCGGATCTGTTGCGATGGTCTCATCACCAACCATGTCTGTGAAGTTGTCGATACCGTATAATTCTTTTGCTGTCTGGTTCAGTCTCTCAGCAACAAATTCTTTCAGCTCTTTCGGCATCCAGACGATCCTCTCGATACCGCCCTCTGCCTTCATGAACTTCTTGGAACCGATGAAGTGTTTTCCATGGCCCATGAAGCCCGGTGTCTGTACACCGCCGCCTGTCATGGATGCCAGTTCCGGGAAGGTCATTCCAAGCGGTGTCATACCTGCATACTCACGGTTTGTGATAACTACACCGTTGGAGAACGGCTCGATACCGCAGATACACTCAAAGCATCCGCAGGATGTCATTGGTTTTTCCATGATGGAGTACAGAGATACCTCTTCCAGAGCACCCTGGGAGAATTTGCGTACGGCTTCGTTGACATCCTCGTACTCACCGATTCTCTCATCGATACATTTTTCTTTTGTGATAACCTGGCAGGGTCCGTTTGGATCCAGCTCGTTGGTCGCCTTTGCATCCAGCCATGAAACGGCACCGCACAGGCCCAGACGTTCCGGTGTTACCACACATACGTGTGACGGGGAGAATGCCTGGCACAGGATACAGCTGTAGTATACGTCTACAGACTCATCGGTCAGGGATTTCAGACGGTCATCACGTTTGTTGAAGGTAGGAACTGCCACTTCGTGACGGATCCTCTTACACTCTGCAGGATCTGTGTAGATCACAACTTCACATTTGTCAACAACAGCATCAAATTCATTCTTAACAGATGCGTACAGAACTTCACCGATATGTTTCAGGCGGAATCCTGCATTGAATGCATCCTTGCTGATACGGATACGCTGCATATCACGCTGTCCTGTGTGGTATACACCTTCGATACAGTTGATGTAGTTATGGAACTTACGCTCGATAACCGGTTCAAAGTCAGACTGCATGTTCTTGCCTGCAACTTTTACAACATAAGCAATGCTGTTCTTGCTGCCCAGCTCCATCTCATCTGCTTCCGGTCCGATCACAGTGATCTTGTGGTCTTCGATCTCTGTAGCCTCTGCTGACTGAACAAGCTCTGCACAGTCTACACGGGAACCGTCGAACTCTACCTGCATGTCGCCGCGGCGGATGATCTCACCCTCGAATGCGGATGCGAATGCAACCGGAATGTCGATATTGGTGATCTTGATCTTGATATCGCGTGCTTCCAGGGATGTAGCGTTGAATTTGGAAACATCCGGCTGTAAGATCAGGCTCTTCGGTACTGTGGATACGCCTTCCTGGTTTGTGATAACAGGGAAGCCCAGTGCGATGGCACCTGCGCCGCAGGCAACGATCACATCGTCCAGAGGAGCGAATGCGTTAACGAATGCCGGTACACGTTCAAAGGTGTATTTCATCAGGTTTGCTGCATCACCAGGTGTTACGTTTCCGAAGATAAGGGCTGCCCTTAAAGCAACGGATACTACATGGATCACGCTTGTCACGTCTTTGCCCAGCGGGATAACACGTAAGTTTGCGCCTGTCTTCATGCCTGCCTCTGCCACCTGATCGATCACACCGCCGACCAGTGTTACCAGGATACCCTGTGCCTGATAGCTCTTAACCAGGGCAACTGCTTCCTCTTTTGTAGGAGCGCTTCCCAGGATAACAGCAACACCGGGGATATCGCCTGTTACAAGGGGTACACCCAGCTCACGGATCACAGCATCTGCCAGATGTCCGTAGCAGGGCTCTGTATACGGCTCTGCGCCGTCGATATATTTCAGAACTTCGATGAACTCTGCACAGAGAGCGGTCGCTACACCTGACATAAATACGTCATTTAATCTCATCTCTCTTGTCATCAGAGTTTTCACTACACCTAAAGCTTCTTTTAATTCTCCTAAAGTTTTAACCTTCACGCCTGTCACTGCATAGTAGCATGGTAAGCAGTAAGCGGTGTTCGGGAAGCTGACAGCCTTGTCAGCACCGTGCTGTTCGATTGCAGCATTAATAGCGCCTTCTGTTAATCCATAGACAGCGTCATTTCCACTAAATACGGTTTCAAATAATGTCAATGTTCTCTTCCTCCTGACCTTCTCATAATCCTTGGTCGATTATGTTTTTAATGTTTGTAATTTCCTCTTTTACAGTATTGCTGAAGTCATATGGAGACTTACCCTGACGGTCCGCATCCATCACTTCGGTGTTATAGTGAATGAATCCCAGCAAATCTTCCTGCGGTATATGCGCCTTCACAAACGCTTCATCCTCTTCGTTCCGAACCTTGTTGGCTACAACACGAACCTGTTTTACGCCCAGGTCCTTTGCCAGCCTTTTTACGTTCTTATAAGTCTGTACGCTTCTGGCACCCGGTTCAATGACCACAATGAACTGGTCCATGGATTCGGTAGTACCCCGGCCGAGGTGCTCCAATCCGGCTTCCATATCCATGATCACCACATCATCTCTGTGAAGCACCAGGTTATTGATGATCCTGCGGAGCATGACGTGCTCCGGGCATACACAACCGCCGCCGCCGGTTTCCACAGTACCAAGCACAAGCAGCTTGACTCCGTTCACTTCTTTGGAATATGTATCCGGGATATCGTCCACCTTTGGATTGATCCGGTAGAACTGATTTTCCTCATTGGCCCCGGTACGTTCTTCCACCAGCTTCCGCATCTTAGTAATGGGAACAATGGAATCCAGAGTTTCATCATCAAACCCAAGTGCCAGCCCCAGATTCGCATCCGGATCCACATCCGCAGCAAGCACCTTTCTTCCCTCATCCGCATATAAACGCGCCAGCGTCGCAGCAAAAGTAGTCTTTCCAACGCCGCCTTTTCCTGTTACTGCAATTTTCATGTCATTCACCTTTCCTGATAAAGATTAGATTCCAAGAGCAGCTCTCTTCTCTTCGATTCTTGCGATCATAGCATCGCCCAGTTTTTCAATATCTTTTTCAACTGTAAATGCAGCCTCTACCCATTCTCTTGTTCCGTTGGTCAGGATTTCAACCATTTCACTGGAACCTGCAGCGTACGGGTCAACACCTAAGAAGGTATCAATACCGGAACCAATTACATAGTTACCGATGGAAACTGCTTTTTCAGACATCCACTCAGGAGCACAGCCAACAACTGGAAGCTGGGAAATGTGCAGACCTGCGTCTTTTGCCAATGTAGCTGCCAGAACCAGCATACGGCTGATATCTACGCATGAGCCCATGTGCAGTACCGGCGGAATGTCAGCCAGTTCACAAACTCTCTTAAGTCCGGCGCCGCAGACATCTTTCGCTCTCTTGTCCATCAGACCAGCTTTTGCAGCCGCCTGTGCAGAACATCCGGAAGCGATGATGATGATATCGTTAGCAACCAGTTTTTTCATAAGTTCAATATGAGCTAAGTCAGGACGAACTTTCGGGTTGTTACATCCAACCATTGCAACAGCACCACGGAGAACACCGGAGGTGATACACTCTAATAACGGTTTTGTGGTTCCCAGCTCATCTACCTGTGAGTTGGTTACGCCGTCCAGAGCTTTTACGATCGCTTCTGTGGAATATCCAACAGTTGCTTTCTGTTTCATCTGCGGAATATGTACCAGTTCGGGTTTTCTGTTTTTGTAGTTCTCGATAGCTGTCTTAACGATTAATTTTGCTTTCTCGCCTGCTGTGTGAGCATCGAATCTGATAAATTCAGAATCCGGCATCTGAGCAATCGGAGAAGTTGTGATGAATTTTGTGTGGAAACATTTGCTCAAAGGACCAAGTGCCGGGAAGATACACTGTACGTCTACGACGATCGCTTCACAAGCACCTGTCAGAACAACGTTTTCCTGCTGCAGGAAGTTACCGGCCATAGGAATACCACGGCGCATTGCAACTTCATTTGAGGTACAGCATACGCCGGATACGGTGATGCCTTTTGCACCCATCTCTTTTGCGTACGCAATCATTTCCGGATCATCTGCGAATTCACAGATCATCTCAGAAAGACTGGGATCATGTCCGTGAACAACGATATTGACATTCTCCTCAACCATAACGCCCAAGTTTGCTTCTGTCTCAATCGGCTTCGGTGTTCCGAACAGTACGTCTGAGAACTCTGTTCCCATCATGGAACCGCCCCATCCATCACTTAAGCCTGCACGGATCGCCTGTTTTACCAGTGCTTCCGGTTTGGAAGAACATCCCATGTGGCTCATATGTAAGGAACAGGAAACCTCGCGGTCGATTGCTCTTGGAGCAAGTTCATTCTTTTCCCACAGTTCCTGCTGTGATTCCGGTGCTCTCTTTAAGAATCTCTGAGTTCCGAAAGGTTTACCGTATTCCATCAGACCTGTCTCAGCAACTTCGTGTGCCAGATCATAGATATCTTTTCCTTCGGTCTCGATTCCCCACTCTTTTGCGATACGGATCAGTTTATCCGGATCTTTTACCTTATAACAGCCGTCAGCTGCAGATTCATATAAGGTATGGCAGATTTCACGGCCATGGTCAGAGTGTGTTGCAGAACCGCCTGCTGTAAATTTCAGGTAGTTACGTCCTACGATACCGTGTACATCACATCCGCAGATTCCTCTCGGAGCTTTTTTTGTAATACGGCACGGTCCCATTGTACAGATACGGCAGCAAACGCCTTCTTCACCAAATTTACAATGGGGTGTCTGATTTTTTACGCGGAACTGCCAAGCGTCAGCACCGACTTTTGCACCTGTTTCCAGGAGACGTGCAGTAGCAGCTTCAAATTCTTCTACTGTGGTTAATTTGAATTCACTCATGAATATCCTCCTTGTTTTTCGCCTCTTTTTGCTTTTTTATCCGGGTCCGCTTCCCCGGTTTTATAACTCCAGCTTGTCCACGATATCCCTGATCGCTTTTCTCACCGGTGAATCTTCCGGAAGCTTCACGATGGGTGTACCGTCGCAGTCGAAGTCATATACAGTTTCATCCTGCGGGACGATTCCCAAAAGGGTGAGGCCCTGTTTCTCTATCTCCTCTTTTGTGCCCGCATTGAGTACCCCGCCCGGCGCACGGTTGATGATAAGCCCAACCTGCTTCGGGTGCATGTCACATTCTTTTATCAGTTCCGCGATCCTGCCCACTGCCTGAACACCTCTTCTGGAGCAGTCGCTGACCAGAATCGCTGTCTGCATACTGGGAAGAACGCCTCTGCTGATATGCTCCATACCGGCTTCATTGTCCACGATGATATATGGATAATTCTTTTGCAGCTTTGCAAGCTGAGCCTGCAGAAGTCCATTCACGAAGCAGTAGCAGCCTTTCCCCTGGGTACGTCCCATGACAAGCAGGTCATAATCATCATTTTCAATCAATGCATCATCAAACTTGAATTCCATATAATCAGCTTTTGTCATTCCGGCCGGAATGGGATTTTCCTTTGACATCTCCGCACGGGCCACTTCCTCACGGATATCGCCCAGAGTTGCCTCAAGCTCCATGCCCAGGACTTCATTTAAGTTTGAATTCGCATCTGCATCTACTGCAAGAATCGGTCCCCTGCCTTTTTCAGCCAGATACTGGATGATCAGGCCTGTCAGGGTCGTCTTGCCTACGCCGCCTTTGCCGGCAATTGCAATTACATGTGCCATGAAAAGGGCACCTCCTAAAATATGATTTTAATACATTTTAAACAAGTGTGCGAAGACCGCATCTGTCAATGATTTCAGATACGTCTTTCCATTTGTTCAGAGCATACAGATGGATACCGTTAACGCCCAGTGCGCGGTACTCATCGATCTGTCTGATCGTGTACTCGATACCTGCCTCTTTGAATGCTGCTTTCTTTTCATCAACAGCAGCGTCGAACGGATCTTTGTCGAACGGATTCGGGAAGATCCAGTTTTTGGAGATGATCTCGCAAAGTTTACGCGGCATTACACAGCCATTACGTGACAGTGCCATATTGATTGTAGCAGCCTGATCCAGAATCGGCATAATTCCAACGTCAACCGGCATTGTAACGCCTGCAGTACGGATGGCATCCAGCCAGCGTTTGAACTGCTCCATATCCCAGCAAAGCTGAGTCATGATGTAGTCAGCACCGTTATCCTGTTTCTGTTTCAGGACAGCGATATCAGATTCAAGACTGCGGCATGCGATATGTCCTTCCGGTGAACCTGCTACAGCGATTTCGATCTTATCGCCGAATTCTTTGCGGACATAAGCTACCAGATCTGTTGCGTAAGCGAAATCTCCGCCGGTTCCTGTCCATCCGAATGGAAGGTCGCCGCGAAGTGCCAGCATATGATCTACGCCATTGTCCAGGTAATTCTGAAGCTGTTCTTTGATTCCTTCTGCGGTGTTACCGATACATGTAAAATGTGTTACCGGGATGGTTCCGGCGTCTTTGATCATTTTACATACATCCATGTTCTTGCCCACATTGGTTCCGCCCGCACCGTATGTACAGGAAATGTACTCCGGCTGGTACTTACAAAGATGCTCGATCGTTCCCGGCAGATTTTCCATACCTTTGTCTGTCTTTGGTGGGAACAGCTCAAATGAAAGGAGCATTTTGTTCTTCATTGCTTCAGATAATTTCATAGTTACTACCTCCGCTTTGTTTATTTATTTTTAAGGCCGAAGCCCTAAAATCGTGTGTTGGCACAGCAGAAAGTCCTCCATACTTTTTCTGCTGCTTACTGGCAGTCCAGCTTAACAAGGCTGTTTGCAAGGTCCACCATTAATATTTTACCGATAATGGTTCGCTCCTCGCCCATGATATCACGTATGATAAGCTTTTCACCATCTACGTCGATTCTGCTCACATTTCTGCAGATGACCGTGTTGTCATCGCTTCTCTGTACAGTTGCAAGACACATAGCCTACGCCTCCTTCAAATGTTCTTTTACCAGTGTCAGTGCCAGGCCCAGACGCATATTTCCTTTCTGGAAATCAGCAACGCCTTCCTTGATGGTCTTGGCTGCATCTTCCATGCCAAGCTTTGACAGATTATCTGCCATCTGGTCAAGCTCCTGTGCGTGATGCTCGTTGTGGGAAAGCATATAGTTCAAAAGTGCTACCACTTCCTCTGTACAATTTCCGCCACATTCGCCCTCTGAACAGCTGCTGCAGCCGTGGCTGTGTTCATGGCTGTGAACATGGTCATGCTCATGGTCATGTCCGTGAGGAACCATGTTGCCATTTTCGTCGTTGATTAAATGCATTTTTCCATCCTTTCCCTACTGCTTTTCCCGCTTTTGGGCGCAGTAAATGACAATAATTTATCAATAAATTCATTATACATGCTTTCGGCTTTTTTATCAAGTTATTCTTATGTTTTTTTAGAGGTTCAAGCGGTGAAAAACACGGAACTTCCGCCCCTGTTTTTTTCCACCTCTATCCTGCATTCTATACGC
Organism: Blautia sp. JLR.GB0024; assembly: GCF_037000545.1. Taxonomy (NCBI): domain Bacteria; kingdom Bacillati; phylum Bacillota; class Clostridia; order Lachnospirales; family Lachnospiraceae; genus Blautia; species Blautia sp. JLR.GB0024. Next base: position 30,977 of record NZ_JBANBF010000008.1, read on the forward strand.
TCTTTTAACTCCGGCACATGGGAGATGATTCCCACCAGGCAGTCCTCCCTGGAAAGAGCCGATAAAGTCTCCACCGCAGTCTCCAAAGACTGCTCATCCAGACTGCCGAAACCCTCGTCAACAAACACGGTCTCCACCCGGATGCCACCCGCAAACTGCCCGATGACCCCGGAGACACCGAGGGCCAGGCTCAGCGCTGCCTGAAAGCTCTCTCCGCCGGACAGGGAACGGATGCTTCTCACCTTGCCGGTATGGTAATCATAGACATCCAGATCCAGGCCGGACCTGGACTGCAGATTTTCCTTTTCCTCCCGCACGAGCAGTTCGTATCTGCCTGAAGACATGTGTTCCAGCCGCCTGTTGGCCTCCTGGGTAATCATACGGAAATAAGCGGACTGCACATAGCGCTCCAGGGATATCTTCGGCTTTCCCTTCAGGCTGCCGCAGGCAGTGTCAGAAAGGCCCTGCAGAGCCAGCCTGGTCTTCTCTGTCCTGCTGCTCTCCTCAAACAATACCTGAAGCTGTCTGCGCACCTCTTTTGTCCTTTCAAGAGCACTGTACTCCTCCCGGAGTTTATTACGCACAATTTTCAGCTGCTGTTCCGCCCGCTGTATCTGTTCCCGTACCTCCTCCTCCGGGCACAGTTTCTTTCCGCGCAGGGAAGGCGCCAGGCTCCTGATCCTGATCTGCAGGTCCCTCACATGATTTTCATATGCCTGTGTTTCTTTCTCCATACGGTCCAGCTCTTCTCTGTCCAGACATGCCTCCATGGCCTTTGCCCTGCTTGGAAACTTCTGCTGTTTTACTTCCAGAAGCAGCTTTCCTTCTGCCTCTTTTCTTTCCTTTGCCAGCCTGGCTCCTCGTTTTTCACAGATCTGTGTCTCTCTTTCCGCGGCTGCCCGGCGCTGCGCATTCTCCTCCAGTCTTTTCCTGACCGCCTCTTGGGACGGAAGACCCGGGCGGCTTTTCGCCTTCTTTCTCTCCAGGCGCGCGTTTGTCTCTTTTATCAGTGAGGAGGCTTTTTTTTGCATGGCAGCACCGCTTTTTTTACCTGCCAGTACCTCTTCCCTGCGCAGATGCTCCATTCTGGTCTGCCATTCCTTCTCATTCTCCGCAAGGGCTGTCAGGGTCCTCTGCAGTTCTGCAGATGTCTTCTCCTTTTGTGCCTCCATCTCTTTCAGCGCTGCCTCGCTCAGCTCCTGTTTTTCACAGGCAGCCTTTGCCGGATGTACCCTGGAGCCGCATACGGGACAGGGTTTTCCTTCTTCCAGGTCCCTGGCCAGCAGGCCTGCCTGACTTCTGAAAAATTCCTCCCTGTAGGTTTCATAAGCGATTGCCTGCTCCTTCTGTGCCGTGATCTGCTTCTCTGCACTTTCCAGCAGTTCTTCCTTTCGTGATTCCAGTTTCAGAAGGACCTCAGCCTCCTGCTGCCATTTCCCGTAAAGCAAAAGCTGTTCTTCCAGCGCTGCTATCTCTGCGCTGAGCTTCTCTTCTTTCTCCGCAGCGGCTGCCTGGATAAGCAGTGCCTTTTTCTCCTGTTCCAGTTCCCTTGTCTGAGACTTCAGTTCCTTTATACGCACTTCCTCGTCAGTTTCCAACTTTTTTTTCGCTGCACAGTCCTCGGCAAGAGGTTTGATATAAAGATTTGCCTTCTTCCCCTCAGACAGCTTTTTTTCCAGCTCTCTGATCTGTCCGGCCTGCACTTTTGTCCCTTCCAGCTCCCGCCTCAGGGCATCCAGGTTCTTCAGTTCTCCGTTATCCTTTTGTATCCGTTCCAGATTTTTAAGGGCTCTGTCTTTTTCTTTTTCCAGGCGCTGCTCCTCCTTCCGGCTGCTCTTTTCCTTTTCCCGGGAGGAAAGGATACGGCTGTCAAGAACCGCGAAAATATCCTCTTTTTCCCTGTCCCCCAGTGTACATTCCGGATGCAGCGCATCCCAGGACTCCAGGACCTGCCTGCGGCGCTCTTCCCTCAGCCTTTCTTCCTCCCGCTGCTGCATACTCATGCTTTTCAGACGGTCCGCGATGATTTTATAGAATTCCGTGTCGAATACTTTCCGGAAAATCTCGCTTCTCATGTCACTTTTTGCCAGCAGAAGGTTCATGAATTCACCTTGGGCAATCATGGAAACCTGTTTAAACTGCCTGTAATCAAGCCCCAGAATATCCTGCAGCTTCTGGTTCACTGCCCTTCTTCCCGTCAGCACACTTTTGTCCGGGCACTCCAGAAGCGCTTCATGCTTCCTGTTCAAATTAAACGTCCTGGTCACCTGATACTGCTCTCCTTTGTGGGAAAACAGCAGACGCACTTTACTCATGGCCTTCTCCTCCACATAATCGCTGTGGAGATTTTCAGGCTTTCTGACTTCCGTGCTGGCTGCGTCGTACAGCGCAAAGGCAATGCCGTCGAAGATTGTCGTTTTGCCGGCTCCTGTGTCACCGCAGATCAGAAACAGCCCTGCTCTCTGACAATTCTCAAAAGAGATACAGGTATTGCCCGCATAAGGCCCAAAGGCCTCCATCTCCAGCTCTATCGGTCTCATACTCCCACCTCTTCCATGCTTTTGATCACCTCTTCAAGCAGCTCCTGTTCTGTGTCAGACATGGGAATCCCATTCTGTTTTTCATAAAATTCCCCGAACAGATCAAGGGGTGTTTTTTTCAGACACTGCAGCTCTGCACTGCCCGATATGCCACCGAATCTGCTCCGGCGGTTTTCGACGGCAAATTCCAGCATACCAGGAAATATTTTTCTAAGCCTCTCCATCGGATGCTCCAGAGTCTCCTCATCGGTCATGACTATGGACAGATAATATCCTTCTCTGTATTTCCTGTATTTTTCCGAAGCGAGGGCCTCCATGGTATCCTTTAGGACAGCCATCTCTGTTTTTGGTTCCAGTGGAAGCTTCCTGACGGACAGATTTCCTTTCTCTCTGAGCTCTGCCACAGTCACGGACTTTGTCTGATTCCATTCAGAAAAAGAATATTTCAGGGGAGAACCTGCATACCGTATCTTTACATCCCCCATTTTCTGCGGTCTGTGGATATGCCCCAGCGCCACATAGTCAAATGCTCCAAAGACTGAGGCATCCACCTGATCGATACCGCCCAGGGAACGCTGTTCCGAATCGGAGATTTCCGGCTTTCTGCCTCCTGCCGTGACAAACTGATGTGCCAGAAGCAGGTTCCGCTCTTCCCTGTGAAGCACCGCGCCATGCAGTGCGGTTTTCACGGCCTCCTCATAAGTTTCCGGAATTTCCTCCGCAAATGGGCGGAGCATACCGGGCCGCAGAAAAGGAAGCATCCACACATGAACCGGGCCGAACGCATCACTCAGCACAATATGTTCCGGCCCCCCTTTAAACGTACCCGCAATATGAATCCCTTCTTTTTTTAAGATCCCGCTGGCAAACTGAAGCCTCTGGGCTCCGTCGTGGTTGCCGCTGATCAAAAATGTCTGTATCCCACGGACGGACAATTCTTCCAGAAACCAGTCCAGCAGCCCCACAGCCTCCGAGGAGGGAATGGACTTATCGTAAATATCCCCGCACAGCAAAACAGCTTCCGGCTTCTCCTCATCAGACATGGCCACAACACGGCTTAATATATACTGCTGTTCTTTCCACAGCGGCTCCCCAAGCAGCTTTTTTCCCAGGTGCAGATCCGCCATATGAAAAAATTTCATTCGATATCCTCCACTGCCATATTTTGGCATTTCGTTGCATTTTAGCTTGCACTTCTTATAATAGTAGCACGGATTTATTAAAAAGTTAATAAATTCGGAGTAAATATTTCACATTTCTATGGTAAACTGTCTAAGTATCCGGCAGAAATAACACAGTGAGCATGGATTGAAATAAGGTAATATTTAAAGGAGGGACTGTTATGTCTTTCAACGAAAAAATCATTCTGAACGATGGCCGCCAGATGCCGCTTCTGGGTCTGGGTGTCTACAAAGCCGTCGGTGAGAACGAGGTGGAACAAGCGATCGCAGATGCCGCAGATGCCGGCTACCGTCTCATTGACACCGCTTCTGTTTATAAAAACGAAGACGGCGTGGGGCGCGGAATCAAGGCTCTTACCATACCAAGAGAGGAATTATTCGTTACAACGAAAATATGGAATACCGCACAGAGAATCGGCGACGTGGAAGATACTTTCAACAGAAGTCTGGAGCGCCTGGGACTTGATTATGTGGATTTATATCTGATCCACTGGCCTGTGCCCGGCTGTTATACAGACACCTGGAAAGCTCTGGAAAAGCTCCAGACACAAGGGCGTGTGAAATCTATCGGCGTCTCTAACTTCCACATACATGACCTGGAAATGCTGAAAAAAGTCTCCGACGTGGTACCCGCAGTCAATCAGGTGGAATTCCATCCGCTGTTCAACCAGCCGGAGCTTCTGTCCTACTGCAGGGAGAACAATATTGCGGTACAGGCCTATGCGCCTCTTGCCCGGGGCGCCTATCTGCACAGCCAGCTTCTTCTGGAAATCGGAAGAAAATACCAGAAGACTACCGCACAGATCGGACTTCGCTGGGCAGTCCAGCAGGGAATATCCGTCATTCCCAAGTCCGTACACAAAGAACGCATCAGGGAAAATGCGGAAATCTTTGATTTTTCCCTGACCCGTGAGGAGATGGATGCCATTACTGCTATGGATGCCCACCAGCGCACTGCCGGTATCCCTGAGGATATGATTCCCTACTATAAGGACTGATATCCAAAAACATCATACATACCGGGGTTTTTCCCCATACAAAAAGTACCGCAGGAGTATTAGATATCACTCTGTGCGGTACTTTTTCTTCTCATTTGTTCATTTCTTTTAATTTCTTCTGAGCGCTTCGATGGGACTCAGCTTCGCTGCTTTTCTGGCAGGGTATACGCCGAAAAGGATACCGATCCCTGATGAAAACAGGGTTGCGATCAGGATTGTAGACACCTTGATTCCCGGTGCGAATCCCAGGGTAGGTATGGAACAGACCGCATAGGCCAGCAGCACACCGATAATGATGCCGATCACACCGCCAATGCAGGCGATAATAGCAGATTCCGCCAAAAACTGGACCATAACAGAGGAGGTTCTGGCTCCCAGGGATTTCCTGATGCCAATCTCTCTTGTTCTCTCCGTCACGGACACAAGCATAATATTCATGACACCGATGCCGCCTACCAGCAGGGAGATTCCTGCTACTAAGGCGATAAATCCTGTGATCATGTTCAGCATGGAGTTGATCTGCTTCATCTGGTCATTGAAGTCCTCCATGTCATAATAATTCTTTCCCTGACTGTAGTGGCGCTGGTTCAGCAGCGCAATGGCATCATTTGCCACCTGACCGGTATCTGCACTGCCGTCTGTGGTGATGTACAGATAATTGGTCACAGAAGTGTCATAGCCGAAATTCTCCATGGCCGTATAAGGAATATCCGCGGATATTCTTTTCACATCCCCATAATCCACGGAAACCATATTTCCCAGATTCTCCTGCTCCACGATTCCGATGATGGTAAAGTCCACAGTGCTCTGGTAGACACTGAATTCCAGATTCATGCCCAGAACATCATCTGTGCCGAAAAGGGAAATGGCATCTTTTTTACTGATCACACAGACTTTATTTCCTGTATCGATATCACTCTGGTTAAAATAGCGTCCGCTTACCACTTTCCATTTGGAAATCTCCTGCTGGGCCGTTCCTCCGCCTGTAACGGACAGATCAAACTGGCCCTTTGAGGACTGGGTCGTACCCGAATCGGAAAATATAGGGGAAGTTCCTGTCACTCCGGGGATTTCCTGCTCGATCGCAGCGAAATCATCCGCGTTCATATATTCCTCCCGCTTGAGCCCCTCTTCATTGGAATAAATGCAGATCTGTCCTCCGGCAATGGAATTGAGCTGCCGGTTCATCTCACCCTGAAATCCGGAACCCACTGACATAATGGTGATAACAGAGGAGATACCTATAATGATTCCCAGCATGGTCAGAAGGGAGCGGCCTTTGTTTGCCCTGATATTCTGCAGAGCCATCTTCAAGTATTCTGCTAACTGTGCCATAGGCTACTCCTTTACCACATCTGCAGTCTGCGCGCCGGACGTACTGCCCGCAGCCGCCTCATCCACCTTCATGCCCTCCGTAAATCCGTCCGGAAGCTCAGTGATCACGGAATCGCCCGGCTTCAGGCCGCTCTTGATCTCTGTGTACTCAGAAGATGAAATTCCGGTCTCCACTTCCTGCCTGGCGATCACGCCGTCTTTGACCACATAGCAGAAGGTACTGTCCTTTCCTGTGTTCACCGCATTGGCAGGAACACTCACAACGCCCTTGGCACTGCCGGTCTCAATCGATACCTTTGCCTCCACGCCTAAGAAAATGTTGTCATCCGGATTGTCGATCTTAACCTCAGCCCAGATGACCGGCGCGCCTTTTTCATTGGTGGTAGCCATCTTGCTGATACGTGAGACAGTTCCCTTGTATGTATGGTCTGCTATGGTGATGGATGCCTTCTGGCCTTCCTTCAGCTTGTCATAATCGTATTTTGACACGGTCACATTGACTGCCACCTCCTCGTTGCTGGCAATGGTAATAAGCTCCATGCCCTGTGTGGCTGCAGAGCCCTGCGACGCGTCTGCTTTGGAGACGATTCCTGAAAACTCAGCCTGAAGTCCCTGTTTCCCCTTTTCCAGCAGTTCTTCCAGGGTAGCTGCCTCCAGCTCGGCTATATTGTTGGTGGCCTGCATCTGCGCTTTGGCTGCTTCTGTCACCTGTACACCATCCGCGCTGTCTGCCAGACTCTTCTGTTCGGCAAGTTCTGACTGCAGCTCTGAGAGCTCTGTGGTGGCACTCTCCAGTTCATTCTGCCACTCTACAATCTGGGCATCGGTTGTCGGGTCAGAAGCAGACTGGCTTTCGATCTGATCAATCTGAAGCTGTGTCACCTCATCACTCTTGTCATTGATCTGTGAAGTCAAATCATCCATCGCCGGCTCCATGTTTTCCGCCTGGGCCTTTAAATCCTTCATTTGTCTTTCCAGATCTGCGGTATCCTGATTATTTTTCTTTGCCTCGGCAATAGACGCCTGCAGCTCCTCTGCCTGGGCATTTATCTGCTGCTGTTCGCCTTTCTGGGCTTCAAGGTCCTGCTGCAGCTTGGTCAGATCTGCCTGTGCCTGGGTCAGAGCCACGCTGACATCTGTGGATGTCTGCTTTGCCCAATCGCTCAGTTCCCTTGTCCTGTCCGCAATGGCCGTTTTCAGAGATGCCACATACTCCTGGTAGCTGTCCACATTGGCCTGCAGTGTGGGGACTTTACCGGCTGCTTCATTGGCCTTCTGCTGTGTCTGGGCTGCCTTTGCCATACTGTCCTTGGAACCGTTTACCGTGGCGCTTACATTGAGCTGTGCCTTCTGGTTATCCTGTTCCAGTGTGGACACATCAAAAGCAACCAGAGAGTCTCCCGGCTTCACCACTTCCCCCACCTTGAGAGGATACTGGGCTATAGCGGCATTGACGGGCGAAAAATATGTTTTTGTCCTGAGACTCTCCACAGTACCGCTGGTATCCACCTTTGCCGTCAGATCTTCCTTGGTGACAGCGCTTACCGGTACCTGGGGCAGAGCCTTCGGCGTCATTTTTGATGCCGCAAAACTCACAGCAATAATAGCCACAACGACACCGCCGATGATCAGCGGCACTTTTTTCTTTTTCTTTCCTGTTTTCACAGTGTCGGGAAGATTTTCTTTATTCTTTCTCAACATGGTGTGCTCCTTCCTCGTAATGCTCATTTAATCTGTCTGATTCGATTTTTCCGTCCATAATACGGATAATACGGCGTGCCTGGGCGGCAATGCCGTCATCATGGGTGATCAGGATAACTGTCCTGCCTTCCTTGTGCAGCTCCTTCAAAATCTGCAGGATTTCCTTGCTGGATGCGGAATCCAGGTTACCTGTAGGCTCATCTGCCAGGATCACAGGCGGCCTGGCGGCAATAGCTCTGGCTATGGCAACCCTCTGCTGCTGTCCGCCGGACATCTCCGAGGGCTTGTGGTCCATACGGTTCTCCAGACCTACCATCTTCAGGGCATCCCGGGAAAGCTCCCTTCTCTTCTGTCTGCCGAGACCTCTGTAAATAAGAGGCAGCTCCACATTCTCCAGTGCGTTCAGATTGGCGATCAGATTAAATCCCTGGAAGATAAATCCAATCTCCCGGTTGCGTATCTCTGAAAGCTGGTTATCCTTTAAATGAGATACATCCTGTCCGTGGAGACAGTAGGACCCCTCTGTGGGCACATCCAGACACCCCAGCATATTCATAAGTGTGGATTTTCCTGAGCCGGACTGTCCGATGATCGCAACAAATTCCCCTTCATCGATCTGCAGGTCCACATGGTCCAGTGCACGCACCTCATTCTCGCCCGGATTATATATTTTGCAGATTCCGGAAAGCCGAATCAGATTCTGCGGCGACTCTTCTCTTTTCACTTCTGTATTGTTTTCCATACACACATCCTCCCCTGCATCTTTCATGCAGTGCAATTTTTATCATTGTACTACATCATTAGTACAACCATACATCACAATTATTAAATTGTCAATTTGGAAATCCGAAAACTTTTCTTAACGTTCCCTAAAGAATTCTTTAGAAAAGAAATGAGGGCATACTGCGCCCTCACTTCCAACTTTCATCCCAGGATTCAATTTTCTTATCTCTCACCATCAGGTCAGATACGGCCTCCGCCGGAGTCTTGCCCTCAAAGAGCACCCGGTTCACCTGTTCGATGATCGGCATCTCCACCCCGTATTTTTCTGCCAGTTCCCTTCCGGCTTTCGCGGAGAAAACGCCTTCCACCACCATATTCACCTCATCCATGGCCTCCTGCATGGAGCGCCCCTGCCCCATGAGAAATCCTGCCCTGCGGTTACGGCTGTGGACGCTGGCGCAGGTAACGATCAGGTCGCCGATTCCGGAAAGTCCGTAAAAGGTATCCGGACGTGCTCCCATGGCGATTCCCAGTCTTGCGATCTCCGCCATTCCGCGGGTGATCAGCGCCGCTTTCGTGTTGTCCCCGTATCCAAGGCCGTCCGCGGTTCCCGCTGCCAGGGCAATGACATTTTTCAGGGCTCCGCCCAGTTCTATCCCCAGCATGTCCGGGCTGATATACACGCGGAACGCGGGACTCATAAAGATATTCTGCAGATATTCCGCAGTTTCTTTTCTTTTTGCCCCCACCACGCAGGTCGTAGGCAGATTCCTGCTGACTTCCTCCGCGTGGCTGGGTCCTGAGAGAACGCATGCCTGGGAATTGGGGATTTCCTCCTCTATCATATCCGTCAGGGTTGTGAGGGTGTGCTCCTCAATCCCCTTCGCCACATTGACAATAAGCTGTCCGTAACGGATATAAGGATTCATCTTCCTTGCGGTAGAGCGGACCGCCACGGACGGCACTGCCAGAACGATCACATCTTTTCCCGCCAGCGCCTCCTCCAGACTGCTGGTAATGTGAAGCTTTTCCGGCAGTCTGACACCGGGCAGCTTTGCTTTATGCTCCCTTGTCCTTCGCAGCTCCTCCGCCTGTTCCTCCCTGTGAGACCACAGAACTGTGTCATGCCCATTGCCGCAAAGCAGCATGGACAGGGCGGTTCCCCAGCTTCCTGCTCCAATCACACTTACTTTTGCCATGCTATCCCTCCATACTGTATTTCCTTAATGTTTCCCCAGATAAATCTTGTTCTCATTGCCGCGGATCAAACGCACAATGTTCTGTCTGTGCCGCCAGAAGGCCAGCGCCATCAGAAGCAGAGCCAGTATGTACATCTCATGGAGCACTCCCGGGTCCACATCATATCTGCCAATCTGCCCTGAGACGATCACGCCCACAGCAAAGAAGAAGTATCCCAGCAGAGATCCCAGAGACACATAGTGGCTCAGGAAAAAGGCCGTAAAAAATACCACGGCACAAATCAAAAACAACCGCCAGTCAAAAGCTGCCACCAGCCCCACAGAGGCTGCGATCCCTTTCCCTCCTTTAAAATGCAGATAGAAGGGAAAGTTATGTCCCAGGATACATCCGGCTCCGGCGTACAGCTCCAGCAGCCTGACAAGCTGCGGGTGGCTCCTGCCGAAGAGCAGATAAACGGCCAGGATCGCCAGGGCGCATTTGAGGCAGTCCCCCAGAAGGGTAACCGCCCCTGCCTTCTTGCCCAGGGTGCGGAGCGCATTGGTAGTCCCCGCATTCCCGCTTCCGTGTTCCCGGATATCAATTCCGTTTTTTCTTCCGTAAATATAAGAGGTCTGGAACAGACCAAACGCATAACCAATCAGCAGACTTACAATTCGTACCAGCATTTGTCATCCTACTCCTTTTCTTTGCGTTCCCTTATGATGAATTTCAGGGAGGTTCCCTTAAATCCAAAGGTATCTCTGATCTTATTCTCCAGATATCTGGTGTAGGAGAAATGCATCAGTTCCTTGTCATTGACGAAAATAACGAATGTAGGAGGCTTAACCGCCACCTGGGTAATGTAAAACAGCTTCAGGCGTTTGCCCTTGTCAGAAGGCGGCTGCTGCATGGCAACGGCCTCTGTCATGATCTCATTGAGTACACCGGTCTGCACCCGCAGTGTCTGATTCTCCAATACCATATCAATGGCCTCAAAAAGCTTTGGTATCCTCTGCCCTGTCTCAGCGGAAATAAAAATGATCTCCGCGTACGGCATGTAGGACAGAACCTCTCTGACTTTATTGGTAAACTTGTAGATCGTCTTATCATTTTTCTCGATGGCATCCCACTTATTCACTGCAATGATGATACCCTTGCCTCTCTCATGGGCAATACCTGCGATCTTGGCATCCTGCTCTGTAACGCCCTCTGTGGCATCGATCATCATGACTACCACATCCGCGCGCTCCACAGCCGTCACGGTACGGATAATACTGTAGCGCTCCAGCTCCTCTTTGATCTTGCTCTTCCTTCTGAGTCCTGCCGTATCGATGAAAATATACTCTTTATCCTTCCATTCCACCTTTGTATCAATGGCATCTCTGGTGGTTCCCGCAATATCGGATACGATGACACGGGATTCCCCGATCAGCTTGTTGATCAGTGAGGATTTTCCCACGTTTGGTTTTCCCACCACGGCGATCTTAGGAATATCTTCCTCCTCACCGTCTTCTGCGTCCTCATCAAAGTACTCCACCACTTTTTCCAGCATATCACCGATTCCCAGCTTTCCGGTGGCAGAAACCGGCACCGGCTCCCCAATCCCCAGATTATAGAACTCATAGGTATCCATAATAAACTTGTCAAAATTATCTACCTTATTCACCACCAGAATCACGGGCTTACCGCTTCTTCTGAGCATGTCCGCCACCTTGGCATCGGAATCCACAAGACCCTGGCGCACATCTGTAATGAAAATGATCACATCTGCAGTATCTATTGCGATCTGCGCCTGCTCCCGCATCTGTGACAGGATAATATCCCTGCTGTCCGGCTCAATACCACCGGTGTCAATTAACGTAAAGGATTTATCCAGCCAGTTCACATCTGCGTATATACGGTCTCTGGTCACCCCCGGCGTATCCTTTACAATGGATATCTTCTCTCCTGCCAGGGCGTTAAAAAGTGTGGACTTTCCCACATTAGGTCGTCCAACAATTGCTACTATCGGTTTGCTCATACATCTGTCTCCTTCTATGTGCTCTTCCCGCCTCTTTTTCCAGAAGGGCTGACACCAGGGAGGCGCCGTCCTCTTCCACTATTTTTACGGAAATTTTTAACTGTTCTTCCACCTGCTCTACGGTTACATCATCCAGAAATACATTCTCCCCGCTCCTGAGCAGATTGCAGGGCAGAAGCAGGTATTCTCCCAGAGGCCTGCCCTGAAGCTGTGCTATGATATCCTGCCCGGTCAGAAGACCGGACACTGTGATCTTCTCTCCGAAGAAATGGTTGCGGATACAGTATCCGTGGATCTTAACCTTTGGATAAAGTGTTTCGATCCGGTCCGCGTATCTGCGGATAAAAGGATACGCCAGGGAACCGGTGGCAAAGGACACCTCCAGCGCCCGCTCATCTCCGGAAAGTCCAGCGACAGCCTCCTCTACTTCGTTCTCCAGCAGGCGCAGCATACCCACACCGTTCTCAAGCTGCAGGTAGCCGTCATACCTCTCTTCAGGGGGCAGCTTGCGCCCGGCAGTCAGATACCATTCATCACTTGCGTGGATAAAATGTAATCCATATTCTTCATATAACCGTTTCTGCCATGTTTCAATCAGGGAAATCACATTTTCGGCATCTTCTTTTCCAAAGGACTGAAGCGGATACAGTCCATCCCTGTATTTGCTCAGCCCCACAGGCACAACAGAAACGCTTTTCAGGTGGGGCAGGTATTTTGCCAGCTCCTCAATACTTCTCTCCAGCTCTTTGCCGTCATTGAGCCCTTTGCAGAGCACAATCTGGCCATTCATCTCAATTCCCGCCTCATAGAGTCTCTGCACTTTAGGGAAAATGTCCCCGGCAAAACGGTTGTGCAGCATTTTACAGCGAAGCTCGGGGTTGGTCGTATGGAAAGAAATGTTGATAGGCCCCAGATGATAGTGGATGATCCTGTCAATATCATGGTCGCTCATATTGGTGAGCGTCACATAATTTCCCTGTAAAAAGGAGAGACGGGAATCATCATCTTTAAAATAGAGGGTCTCTCTCATGCCCGGGGGCATCTGGTCAATAAAGCAGAAGACACAATGATTGCTGCAGGAACGGTATTCGTCCATGAGACTGTTCTCAAATACGATTCCCAAGTCTTCCTCGTAATCCTTCTCCACCTCCAGCTCCCATTGCTCACCGTCCGCTTTCTGCACAAGAACCTCTATATACTCATCATTCATCAAATAGTGGTAGTCAAAGACATCCTCAATCTCCTGTCCGTTGATAGACAAAAGCTCATCCCCCGGAGCCAGTTCCAGCTCCTCGGCAATGCTTCCGGCTTCCACTTCCCGGATGATATGTCTGCATTTTTTCACAATTTCTCCTCATTTCTAAACGGGTCTTTTTATACCCGCTATTTATTATCATACCAATAAAGCATAAAAAAAGCAATAATTTCCTTGACGCTGCTCACTTTCTGATGTTATAACTTAATGTGTAATTATATGTCAAAAAAACTCTAACGGAGGTCATTATGGTCAATATCAGTTTATTGGAGAAGTCCATTCCGGTGGCACCTATTAAAATAGCAGCCCTGGACAGCTGCAAAGAGCTGGCCCAGCAGGTGGATTCCCATCTGGTACAATTCAGAAAGGAATTAGATTCTCACAATCAGTCCGGACTTAATTTCCGCGGCTACACAGCAGATACTTTTCTTCTTGACTGCAAGTGTCCACGCTTTGGCTCAGGTGAAGCGAAGGGCATCATCAATGAATCCGTGCGCGGCACGGACCTCTTTATTATGGTAGATGTATGCAACCACAGCCTGACCTATAAAGTCAGCGGACATGTCAACCACATGTCTCCGGATGACCACTACCAGGATTTAAAAAGGATCATCGCCACTGCTACGGGAAAAGCGCACAGGATCAACGTGATCATGCCTTTCCTATACGAAAGCCGTCAGCACAAGAGAAGCAAGAGGGAATCCCTGGACTGCGCGCTGGCACTGCAGGAGCTGGTGCAGATGGGGGTATCCAATATCATCACCTTTGACGCACATGATCCGCGGGTGCAGAATTCTATTCCCCTGTCCGGTTTTGACAACTTTATGCCCACTTATCAGTTCCTGAAAACCCTGTGCGCGTCCATCGACAACTTCAGGATTGACAATGAGCATCTGATGATCATCAGCCCGGATGAGGGCGCCATGCAGAGGGCTGTGTATTTTTCCAATATCCTCGGCGTGGATATGGGTATGTTCTACAAACGCCGCGATTACTCTACCATCATAAACGGCAAGAACCCCATTGTGGCCCATGAGTTCTTAGGTGACTCCGTGGAGGGAAAAGATGTGATCGTCATTGACGACATGATCTCCTCAGGGGAAAGCATGCTGGATGTGGCAAAACAGTTAAAAGACCGGAAAGCAAGGCGTGTCATTGTCTGTACCACATTCGGACTCTTCACTGACGGCCTGGAAAAATTTGATGAATATTATGAAAAAGGGTATATTTACCGCGTCATCACCACCAACCTGAACTACAGAAATCCGGACCTTTTAAACCGTCCTTATTATCTGGAAGCAGATATGAGCAAATATCTTGCAAGTATTATGGACATTCTGAACCATGACCTGTCTGTGGAAAAAGTCCGCTCTACAACGAAGAAAATCAATATGCTGCTGAACCGTTTCTCATAAATCCGCACACGGTTTTCGGCACGTCGAAAAGCAAAAAAATCCTCCGTACACAGCGTATCCAAACGCCTGTACGGAGGTCTTTTTTAATTTAACTGATATACATCTGCATATCCCACACCAAAGGAAAGTGCCTGGTCATGGGTATCGTGATAGATATCCACATTACCGTAAGGTACTCCTCTGTCTTCCACTACATAGACGCCTCCATTGATCAGAAGCTTTGTTCCAAACGGAATACCATTCATGGCAACAGTCCTTCCCGCCTGGGGAACAGTTCCGCTGGCTGTGTATCCCTGTCCATGACATAGGGCACAGTTACAATATCCGGTCAGTCTGAACCTGCCCAGATATTTTCCCTGAGAATCATCAGAGGAGGTATCTTCCTGTTCTGTGATCTCCTGTGATGTCTCTGTATCGGAAGAAGTCTCTTCCTGTACATCATTATAGCTCTCAGAGGATTCCTGTGAGGCACTCTGCTGTGCGGCTGCCTGCTGTTCTGCGGCCTCCTGCTGTGCCTTTCTTGCTGCTTCCTCCTGGGCTGCTTTCTGCGCTGCAAGCGCTGCTGCCGCTTCCTCATCCTTCTGCTGCTTCATCAAGCTGTCAATCACGGCTTCCTGGGAATTCACTTTCTCCAGCAGCTCTTTTGCCGCGCTCTGTTCACTGTCAATCTGTGAACTATATGTATCGATCTGCTTGGTTGTATTTCTCACCAGGTCGGATACCTCCGCCTGCTTGTCCATACTTTCCTGCTTCAGTTCTTCAAGCGCTTCCTGCTCTTTTTTTACACCGGCTTCTTTGTCTTCAATCTCCTGCTGTGTCTCTTTGTAGAGGTCCAGCATCTTCCGGTCGTACTTTGTAAGCTGCATAATGTTCTCTGCCTTGTTCAGGAAATCAGTGAAGTCCTTTGCCTCTGTCAGCATAGTCATGTAGGAATCATTGCCGTTCTCATACATGTACTGAATCCGAAGCTTCATGCTCTCATACTGCTCTTCCCTGCGGGCTTTCGCATCATCCAGTTCTTTCTCGATCTGTTGTAACTCTGCCTGCTTAGCATCTGACTTTTCCTGTAAATCTGAGAGGTTCTTACTCAGGTCCGTAAGCTGCTGGTTTAACTCCGTAAGGTATGCCTCCAGATCACCTTTTTTGGCTTCCAGAGAGCTGATCTTATCCTGTGAGGCGTTCAAATTACTCTGTGTCTCAGTTTTCTGCTGTTCCGCTTCTGTAATCTTTTTCTGTGTTGCAGACGCGTATACCGGAGTTATGGTAAGACTTGCAATCAGGAATGTCAAAAATAAGCTTGTACATTTTTTATTTCTCATATTCTAAGCTCCTTTTTTATTACGAGCATAATTATAACACATAGATTACTAAATGCAAAGCTTTTTTACGTTTTTTGTAACAACTATGTAATATTCACAAAAAAACAACCCTGAAATTTATGCATTAAGTCAATTGATTTCGCACAATCCGAGGAAAGCTCCCAGATTCCCCCTTTTTCCCTTACTGGCTCTGTGGGAGAATAAAAAGTCAGGATTACAGCAGGTACAGATTCCCGGATAAGAAATATGAGCAGGAAGAATACCCGACTCAGCAAAGATCAGCGCATTGGCTGCCCAGAGATCCAGAAGATACTTGCCATGACCTTTGTTTATCAGTATCTTCCCGTGTTCTGAAGCCGGAAACGCGCTCATAAACTGTTCTGCCACGTCCTCACTCACCTCATAGCATTCCTGACAGATGGAAGGCCCTATAGCCGCCAGAATATCCTCCGGCCTGCAGCCGTATTCCCTCTGCATGGTCTCCACAGTCACCTTACCGATCCTGCCCACTGTTCCCTTCCAGCCGGAATGGGATAGGCCGATAACCCGCTTCCCGGGGTCCACAAAATACAGGGGGACACAATCCGCATAAAATGTGGCAAGCACCAGTCCCGGTACATTTGTCACAAGCCCGTCAACATCCGTGTAGTCCCGGTCAGCGGCAAACCCTTTGCCTCTGTCCGCCTCTGTGACCACACGTACATTCGTGGTATGTGTCTGGTCAGAGCAGACAATCTGTTCCGGTGAAAATCCTACCGCGGCGGCAAGCCTTCTGTAATTTTCCCTCACATCCTCCTCGCGGTCGCCTCTGGAAAAACTCAGGTTCATGGAAGCGCAGTCGCCCCGGCTCACCCCGCCCAGTCTGGTGGAAAATCCATGCACAATGCCCGGAAGCTCTTCAAAAGCCTGGAATGTCAGGTATGTGACACCATTTGTTTCATGTATCTTCATATGATTTTCTGTCTCGGATTTCCAATGAATTTCCATATCTGTGTCCTCCCTTTTTTCTTTATATGTGGTATAAAAACGCATCCTTTATAAGCACCGTTTCATCCGGCGTGATCCCCACCACATCAAACCTGCAGGCTGTGTCCTCCGGCAGTCCTCTTTCCATAAGATAAAACAGCGCCGTATGACATATCCGGCGCTGTTTTTTGTTATCCACTGCAAGAAACGGACCGCCGCAGTCAGCGTTCTCCCGGAATTTCACCTCAATAAAACAAAGGTACTCCCCGTCCATGGCGATCAGATCGATCTCACCCTGCCGGCAGCGGAAGTTCTTCTCCAGAATCTTGTAACCCTGCTGCTCCAGATACCGGGCAGCGTTCTCTTCATACCACGTTCCTGTCTCTCTTGCGGATCTTTTCATATTTTGTCATCCTCAGTCTATAAAATTCCTGATAAAAGTGGCACGGTGAATGGGAGATGGCCCGTATTTCCTGATCGCCTCTATATGGGACGCCGCTCCGTATCCTTTATGGGAGGCAAACCCGTATTCCGGCATCACCTTGTCATACTCCCTCATAAGCCGGTCCCTGGTCACCTTGGCGATAATACTGGCAGCGGCAATGGAAATACTTTTGGCATCGCCCTTTATAATAGGAACCTGGGGAATATCCATCTGCGGTATGGTCACCGCATCATTTAACAGGATCTGGGGCCGGACTGTGAGTTTGGATACCGCCTCCCGCATGGCTTCATAGGTTGCCTGCAGAATATTGATCTCGTCAATCCTGGCAGGCCCTGCATATCCCACGCCAACACTGACTGCCTCTTCCATGATCACATCATACAGCTCCTCCCGCCTCTTCTCGGAGAGCTGCTTGGAATCGTTTAAATAGAGCAGTCTGCAGTCTTTTGGAAGGATCACGGCTCCGGCAACCACAGGACCTGCAAGAGGGCCTCTTCCGGCTTCGTCGATGCCGCAGGCATAGCCCAGATGCTCATACTGATACTCATAGGCTTTCATTTTTTCAATACGTGCACGCTCCGCCTCCAGCTTTTCCTGCTGTTTTCTGGCCTTCCCGATCAGGGCCTGCACACCTTTCCGCTCATCCTCCAGATAAAGAGCGCACAGATCATCCAGCTCTGTTTCCGCTGCATTCTGAAATTCTGTACGGATTTCCTGAATACTTTTCATCTTCTGTCTCATCCTTTGTTTTTCAATAACACCCCGCTGCAGCAGTACAGACAGATCTGCGCATTTGCTGCGCTGACCCGGCCCACTGTAAAACGGATTTAATGGCCGGCTGCGGGTTTCACACCTGTTCCAGCGTAATTCTGCCGATTTTTCCGTTCCGGAACTCCTCCAGCAGAATGTTGGATGCTTTTCCATAATCCAGCTCGCTGCCTTTCTGCAGGCACTTTCTGTTTACGGCAATGGCCTCCAGCATTTTCAGGCGGTCCTCGGATTCCTCCACGTCATAGCGCTCTTTTAAAATACCCTCATAATCTCTATGGAGATATCCCAGAAGCTCCAGGGAAAGTTCCTCCAGATTCAGAATCTCATCTTTTATGGAGCCCACCATAGCCAGCTTGGCGCCTACGCTCTGGTCCTCGAATTTTGGCCAGAGAATGCCCGGTGTATCCAGAAGCTCCACATTTTTATTGATGCGTATCCACTGCTTTCCTTTTGTCACACCCGGCTTATTGCCGGTCTTTGTACAGGCTTTTCCGGCAAAGGAATTGATGAATGTGGATTTCCCCACATTGGGAATCCCCACTACCATAGCTCTGACCGGACGGTTCTGAATGCCTCTTTTCCTGTCTCTCTCTATTTTTTCCTTACAGGCCTCCATGATCACAGGAAGCACCTGGCGGATGCCTGCCCCGCTTTTGGAATTTGCCTTCACGACAAAGAACCCTTTCTCCGTAAAGTGCTGGGTCCACTTTTCATTCTGCCGCTCGTCTGCCAGATCCGATTTGTTCAGCAGAATCAGCCGGGCTTTATTTTTGCCCAGCTCGTCGATATCGGGATTTCTGCTGGAAACGGGGATTCTGGCATCCACCACCTCAATGATCAGATCGATCAGCTTTATATTCTCCTGCATCATGCGCTTTGCTTTCGTCATATGCCCGGGATACCATTGATAATTCATAATTGTTCCTCTCTGTCTGTCAGCTCTTGATGAGGCCGAATTTTCCAAAAGGAGAAACTCTCAGCCATATTTTGCCCACAATATATTTCTGCTTTACATTTTCCACCTCGGCAAAACGGCTGTCCTCACTGTTGTTCCGGTTGTCTCCAAGTACAAAATATTCGTTTTTTCCCAGTGTGATCTGTGTCTCTGCCAGTCCGGGATTGCTGATTTTTGGAAAATCCTTCTTCTCCATATAAGTCTCCCCATTGATCAGGATCAGCCCGTCCTTAATCTGCACCGTCTCACCCGGCAGACCGATGATGCGCTTTACATGCATACTGGAATGCTGCTTGGCGTCCTTCTTAAAGGCCACAATATCGCCCCTCTCCGGCTCGCCCAGCTTGTATGACACTTTATTGATCAATACCTTGTCTCCCGTAGCCAGTGTGGGTTCCATGCCGCCCTCCTGCATGACAATGGTCTGGCAGAAAAAAATGGATACCACTGCAGCTAATACAAGAACCACTGCGATCTCGAATACCCATATGAGCAGAGGGCGCACATGGCCGTCTTTGGAAAACTCCGGTCCTTTACTTTCTTTTTTCTTCATGGCAGCATCCTCTTATCCATTTAGAAACAGGGACATATACATAAGTATGTGTCCCTGTTTTCTAAACATTATTATTTTACTAATTCTTTTACCTTAGCTGCTTTACCAACGCGCTGTCTTAAGTAGTTCAGTTTTGCACGTCTTACTTTACCGCGTCTGATCACTTCCACTTTCTCCACATTGGGGGAATGCAGCGGCCATGTTTTCTCAACGCCGATTCCGTTGGAATTCTTTCTTACAGTGAAGGTCTCACGATTGCTTCCACCCTGTTTTTTCAGCACAACGCCTTCAAAAATCTGGATTCTCTCGCGGTTACCCTCTTTGATCTTACCGTGTACTCTTACGGTATCTCCCACATTAAACTGCGGAACTTCTGCTTTCATCTGAGCAGCTTCGATGTTTTTGATGATTTCGTTCATGATCTTTTCTCCTTATACTCTGGATGTTCTTAATGCAGTGTGCAGCAGAGGACCATCTCTTTTTTACAACGAGTATAATTATACTATGAGTGCTGCGAGATTGCAAGTATTTTTTTCTTGCAGCGGCAAAATACTGCATAACCGGCATACCCCAAAATCGTCCCCAGCACATTGGTGAGCACATCGTCTGTCTGGGCATATCCTCTTTTTGTGAGGAACTGGAAAAGTTCAATGGACAGACTGACTGCACATCCCATACATAATGTACTCCAAACCCGCCTCATTTTCACGGAGACCACGGGCAGCAATACACCAAACGGAACAAACAGCAGGACATTTTCCAGGACAAAAGCATCCCCGCGCGGCCCGCTGCCAAGGGTACTGAAAGGCATCCAGTCGATCCCGTCCCTGCTGCCCGGTTCTCTTGACAAAAATGTGATGAACAGAAGCATACACAGATATCCCGCAAGAACTGCCGCGCCTAAAAAGCGCCTGCGCTGTCCCTCATTCTGTCCCCGGACTTTTGTCAGCAGAGAAATCGTCAGGCCAGCCGCAAAAAATGCGGCAAGTCCTGCAAAAAAGTATTTCCCCACATCCGCGATATCTCTTATTAAATAATGTATCAGTTCGCCTGTATACTGTCCCATACCCATGTACTCCCACTCTGTCAGACTATGGCAAAAACCGCCGCGGCACTTGGAATACTTTCTATTTCCTGTTCACACGCCACTGTCCCGCGGAAAATCCCGAGGCAGCCAGCGCGGTTACTATACCAGGTATTTTCCGTCCAGTACATCTTTTAAATAGGCACCGTACTCGTTCTTTTTCAAAACCTCATAGGCCTCTATGACCTCTTCCCTGGAAATCCATTTATTGTGGTAAGCGATCTCCTCCAGGCAGGCAATTTTTCTGTGCTGATGGTCTTCCATGGTCTTTACGAAATTAGTTGCCTCCACCAGAGACTCATGTGTTCCTGTATCCAGCCAGGTAAATCCCTGGCCCAGAAGTTCCACGTTCAGCTCGTTCTGCTCCAGATAGATCCTGTTCAAATCCGTGATCTCCAGCTCTCCCCTTGCGGAAGGCTTCAGATTCTTGGCATACTCCACCACCTTATTGTCATAGAAGTAAAGGCCAGTGACACAGTAATTGGACTTTGGCTGTGCCGGTTTCTCTTCAATGGAAACCGCCTTGCCCTCACTGTCAAACTCTACGATTCCAAACCGCTCCGGATCATCCACATAATAACCGAACACGGTAGCTCCTTCTGTACGGGCTGCCGCTGCACACAGTCTCTTTTTCAGTCCGTGTCCGTAGAAAATATTGTCACCCAGGATCATGGCAACACCGTCATCTCCGATAAAATCCTCACCGATGACAAATGCCTGTGCCAGTCCGTCCGGGCTTGGCTGTACCGCATAGGACAGTTCAATGCCAAACTGATGCCCATCTCCCAAAAGAGCCTCAAACCTGGGAGTATCCTCCGGTGTGGAAATGATCAGTATCTCTCTGATTCCCGCCTCCATAAGTACGGACAGCGGATAATAGATCATAGGTTTATCATAGATAGGTAAAAGCTGTTTTGATGTCACCTTGGTCAGTGGATACAGTCTTGTTCCTGATCCGCCTGCTAAAATAATTCCCTTCATACTCTGTACCTCTGTTTCTTCCTGTATTTTAGATTTCCGGCAGCTGCTCTTATGCACAGGCAGCGCATTACTTGCGCAGACCCGGCTGCGCAAGTATATTTTTTCCGGTCAAAAAGCACGTGAATCCCGCATTTTTTAATTTTCGTGGAGCAGTTTCTGCAGCTCATCGGTCTGCAGGTAACGCGCCAGGGCATCCTGCCATGCAGGAAGGCGGTTAAAGCCGTTTGCCTCCAGTTTATCCTTGCTCATCCTGCTGTTATGAGGTCTTTTTGCCTTTGCCGGGAACTCCTCAGAGCTTACAGGATGTACATTTACGTTCATGCCCGCCTGACGGAAGATTTCAGAAGCAAATTCAAACCAACTGCAGAGACCTTCATTTGTGGCATGATAAAAGCCGTATTTTTCTGTCTCGATCATATCCACAAGCAGAACAGCCAGATCATAAGTATAGGTCGGAGAACCGATCTGATCTTCCACCACATTGATATCCGTGTGTTTCTTGCCCAGATTCAGCATGGTTTTGATAAAATTTTTGCCGTTCACGCCAAAGACCCAGGCGATCCTCACGATGAAGAATTTCTCCACATGGTCTGTCACTGCCACTTCACCCTCATACTTGGTCTGCCCGTACACATTCAGCGGATCTCTCTCATCATCCGGTTCCCAGGGTCTTGTGCCCTCCCCGTCAAACACGTAGTCCGTGCTGATATACATCATTTTCAGACCCAGCTCCCGGCATACTTTCGCAATGTTCTCTGTACCGTAAGCATTGACTTTGCGGCAGACCTCCACATTATCCTCTGCAGCATCCACAGCCGTGTAGGCAGCACAGTGGACAACAGCTTCCACATCCGCCTCCCCGATCACTTTTCTGCATGCCTGGGGATCTGTAATATCCATCTCTTCCACATCCACGCCAACGCCTATATGGCCTCTCTTAGCCAGCTCGTTCATTACGTCATGTCCCAACTGTCCCTTTACACCTGTCACTAAAACTCTCATAACCTTCATCCTTTCTTTTCCCTGCCCGTTATACCCGGCAGAGACGATTTATTTCCTGCAAATAAAAATCCCCGCTTCTTTACTGATGGAGATGCCTCCGTCTCTTTGGATCTTCTCCTCCAAAAACTGCTTAAACTCTCTTTGTCTGGGATAGAGAAGTTCACTCTGATTCCCATGACAGGACAAAATATAATCAAGCAGCGGCTCCGGCTTATCTACCCACAGACTGTCATCGTACATACGTTTCTCCACAGAGGAGAAATACGGCTCCAACAGCTTCTGTCCGTTTTCCAGCCCGAACAGCTTATAGAGGGCCACCTCTGACAGAGATATCCTGGGATCAAACTCCTTCACCAGCTCTGTGATCTCATGCATATGCCCCGTCCCGTAGGTGCTGCAGTAAAAGATGCCGTCCTCACTCAATACACGGCTGTTCTCTTCCAGAGCTTTTGCTATGTTCTGTACATAGAAAAGCACATGATTGGCAACCACCCGCTGGAAGTGCCCGTCCGGAAATGGAAGCTTCTGACAGTCCAGAACTCTGAAATCAAAATACTTCTTTCTCTCGTTTCCAATGTTCACTGCAGCATCATGCACCATTCCGCCCGAAGCGTCAGACAGGCAGATATATTTTCCCTGCAGCACCGCATCAGGTGCGTGTTTCCAAAGCTGCCCGTTGCCGCATCCCACTTCCAGGACATTTTTCACCTGGTCCAGATCGATCTGTTCGCAGAGCCAAGCAAACCACCCTTGGGGGTTGGAGGAATACCGTTCATGGAGGGAAATGCGGATATTTAAATTGGCTCCGTTTTTATACTGCTCCACCAGCATCTTCTCCATATCGGTCAGATGGATCAGATTGAGGATCTCATTCCAGTCAATCTGGTTTGTCTGCTGAACAATCTGCATGGTATTCTGCAGGGCGTGCTCCATCTGGTTCATATTCTCAATCTTCTTCTGCACCAAATCGATCTGCATCTTCAGGGATTCCAGAATATCGGAACTGGTATCATGTATGGTCATATTTGATATTTCTTTTAATGAAAATCCCAGATATTTCAGGGAGAGGATTTTCTGGAGTCTCAGAAAATCTTCATCGGAATACATGCGGTATCCCGATTCATTGACAAAACTGGGCTTTAAAAGACCTTTCTTATCATAATACCGTATGGTTCGGATTGTCACATGAGCCATCCGGGCAAATTCCCCGGTGGTATAATAATGCGCCACAAAATCCCTCCCTTCCGTCTGCCTCTATCCTGCCGCGCGCTTAAGCCAGGCGCTCTCCGTACATTTTATCAAAATAGTTGGAATATTCGCCGCTGAGAATATGTTTCCACCAGTCCTCATTGTCCAGATACCACTGTATGGTCTGTGCAATTCCTGTGTCGAAGTTATATTTCGGCTTCCATCCCAGCTCTGTTTCCAGTTTTGTCGGGTCAATGGCATATCTCATGTCATGTCCCGGACGGTCTTTGACATATTTGATCAAACTTTCCGGTTTATTCAGGGCTTTGAGAATTGTCTGTACAACCTGAAGATTTGTTCTCTCATTATGTCCGCCCACATTGTAAACCTCACCGACTCTTCCGTTATGGATGATCAGATCAATCGCTTCGCAGTGGTCTGACACATGCAGCCAGTCTCTCACATTTTCACCGTTTCCGTATACCGGAAGCTCCTCATCTGCCAGGGCGCGGCTGATCATCAGCGGAATCAGTTTTTCCGGAAAATGATAGGGACCATAGTTGTTGGAACATCTGGAAATGGTCACCGGCAGTCCAAAGGTTCTGTAATAAGCAAGTACAAATAAATCGGCGCTGGCCTTTGAGGAGGAATAGGGGCTTGAAGTGTGAATCGGTGTTTCCTCTGTGAAGAACAGGTCCGGTCTGTCAAGGGGCAGATCCCCGTAAACTTCATCGGTGGATACCTGATGGTAACGCTTTACACCATATTTTTTAGAGGCATCCAGCAGCACTCTTGTTCCCATAACATTGGTCTGCACAAAAATGCCCGGGTCTTCAATGGAACGGTCTACATGGCTCTCTGCCGCGAAATTCACTACAATATCAAATTTTTCTTTCTCAAACAGATCCATAATAAACGGTTCATCCGCAATATCACCTTTGACAAATTTGTAATTCGGTTTATCTTCCACTGGTTTCAAAGTTTCCAGATTGCCGGCGTAGGTGAGCAAATCCAGGTTTACGATCTCATAATCCGGGTATTTATTCACCATGTGATGTACAAAGTTTCCTCCGATAAAACCGGCACCGCCTGTTACTAATACTTTCATGTGGTATTCTCCTTTGCTTTTTCTCTGATAAGGTTACTATAAGGGGTGACGTAAGGTCACTGTCAAGGGTTTTTTCAGAAAAAAAGAACCCAGGCTTTCGCCCGGGTTCCTAAGCATTAAAAATTATGCTTCTTTTCTTTTTTTGTATGTAACAGCCATTCCAGCTACTGCAATAACAGCTACGATACCTGTCCACATCATAACGTTTGTTTCGCCTGTTTTAGGTGATGTGGATGCTTTTGCTGCTGCGTCTTTGTCAACAACAAATGCTACTGGAGACAGAGATGTGAAGGTTGCTGTGATTGTACCAGCACCAGCTTTTGCTTCTACCTTCTCCCAAGCGCTTCCGTTGTAGTGCAGAACTGCAACAGAAGAACCTTCTGTAACACCAGCTACTTCAAATGTGATGGTTACAGGGAATGTTGTTCCATCAGGAACAGAAATTTCTTTCACATCTACAACCTGCATACCTTCTTTGAAGTCAGCGCCAAGAACCTCTTTCAGAGTTTCCTCTTTCTTAACGTTCTCAACGGCCTCTTTGTACTCCTCAGGAACTGCCTTGATCTCAACAGTAACTGCGTTACCGCTGGCATCTGTAGCTGCCTGAGCTTTGGTTACAACACCTGTAACCTGTACACTTGGCTGTGCGAATACTGCAACGGCTGAGCTAACAGTCATAACAGCTGCGCACACTAAAGCAATAAGTTTCTTCATGATAAAATCCTCCTTTTGTTTCTTCTTGCTTTATTACATTTAACAAGCTTGAAGTTATTATAACACTAGTTTCGTAATTTGTAAAACATTTCTATCAATATTTTTTTTAATTTTTTATCATTTATATAAAACTTCTCATGTTTCGGACCGGCTGTCGCCTCGCCGGGGATATATTGTGTTCCGGCAGTTCATAGGCGGTATATATATGGATTCAAGTGAAATTTCTTCTAGTTTTTTCCGCATTTATGCAGGCCGCCCTCCTGGACCGAAGAGGCAGTACGACGCTCTGACCTTTGATTCGATGATAATTTTCAGAAAATTTCAGTCATACCATTTCCCCCAAATTTATTATGAACGGTGGATGCAAAACTGTCCGTTTCCGCTTTAAAAGGACCTTCACCGATAAGTGCGGATGTTATTTCAAAAAACCGATTCACACTTTGTCAAAAATGAACATACCCGCAATCCCTTGATATTAGTGGGATTACGGGTATCTTTTCATCTACTTTCGCAATGTATAAAACGTTTCTATCAACATTTTTTGTAATTCTTCATCATTCACATAAAACTCTTCATGTTCCGCGCCTGCAACCGCTTCTCCCGGAACATACTGGGTTTCGCTGTCACCAAGCTGATAGCGGGCTAAGTCGTTAATCTGGTCAGCATTCAGGTCTGTCACCAGATACGGCTTGATCACCGGATAAAATGCCTCATAATAATCTCCGGCCGCGCCGACTTTATTTCTCAGGGAGGCGATCAGAGCCGGAATATACTGCACCTGGCGCTGCATACGCCCATTATTGCTGCCCTGTACATCCGTATCCCTGTAACGCACATATTTCTCCGCCTGCTCTCCTGTCAGTTTCACAGTCTCACCTTTTACGAACGCAGGGTCAATCATCGTATAATCTTCCGGTATAGTGATCTCCACACCGCCCACTGCGTCGTTCATTGTGCTGATCGCGTCAATATTCAACGACACATAGCCGTCTATCGGCAAATCAAAAAGCAGCTCCGATACCGTCTTCTTCATGGCCCAGCAGCTGCTCTGCTCCCCATTGCCGTAGGCATATTGGGTGGCAAGCTGCGCATTTACGGAAGTATAATAATTGCCGTTTGCGTCATAGATATCAATATCTGTCATGGAATCCCTGGATATCTGCAGAATACGCGCTGTCTGTGTCTCTTTATCCAGAGATATGATCATAACACAGTCCGCCTGTCCTGCTACTCCCGGCGTGTCCTTCAGAGTAACCGTTTCTTTTTTATCCACACCCATGAATAAAATATTTGTAAGATTTTTATTATACTCATATTTCTGGCCATTATAAGTGATGGTATCATCGCTGGCCTGGGAAACGGATGCGCCTGTGCTTTTCTCCATATTGTCCGCAACCGTCTTTGCTCTGCTGTTATTTTTCACAACATATATCACCACAACCAGAGCCAGCAGCAGAAGGATCAGTACAGAAACTATCACAACCAGTCTCTTTTTTTCTTTACTTTTCATCTATCAGTACCGCCTCTACAAGAAAACGCTGATCATTATTTCCATTGCAGGTTGACATTGTAATAATTCGGTCAGATGTTGTGACCGGAATGTCTGTATTGATATAGGATGCCATATTTCTCACCTGGCTGAGTGAATCCAGATATGCCTGGAACTGCTCTTCCTGGGTAAAATCAAAAGCCACCATAATATGTCTGCTGTCATAAGTAACCGCCGCAAAGATCTTATAGGTAAAAATGTGCTCCGGTGTATAAATATACACCTCTGAATGCTCATCCATATAAGCACTGTCCTTATAATCCTTCAGGCCGCCGAACATGGTACAGTCTTTCATATTATGTCCGTATATCACTGTATTCTTGTCCGTAAAATCTTTTTTGTTGAGGGATTCCGTGTAAATAGATCCGGGCAGTCCCTCTTCGCCCTCTATCGTGTGATCCAGATAGTAGGCGTCATCCTCGGGCCGCTGCACAATAGGATAATCCACTTCTGTGCCGGGAATCCGTATCCATGCATAGATTTCCGGGTTCATTTTCTGCAGCTCTGCAAAATCAATGGGAATCTCCACAGGCTCTTTCTCCGGCTCTGCTGCCGCTTCCTTTGCCGGCTCCTGTTTCGGTTCTTCTGTATCCTTTGTCTCTTCTGTCTTATTACTTTCTTTCAGCTTATCATATACTTCTTCTTTCTTCTGCTGACTGGTATAGTAGTATACAGCAAAAGCCACGGCTGCCAGAAATATGATCAAAAATACCCAGAATAATTTACTTCTTCTTTTCTTTTCCATTGTCTGCCTCTTTCAGTTTGCGAAGCTCATCTTTCTTCTTATCCTTGCCCTTCACATAGGGAACGATCGCCAGTGTGGAAAGACCAAGATATTTCTCAACATCTTCTTCTGTCTTGATATTGTCGTTAATGATAAACCTCACGGTAAGCACGCCGCACACAAGCAGGATACCCAGCAAAATACCGATAGCGGTATTCTTCAGCAGGCTGGGGCTGACAGGTTTTTCTGAAACCTCCGCGCTCTCCACAGTTGTAGGCGGGTCAGATTTCATAATACTTGCCATTCTGTCTGCTGTTTCCTCGGCAACTGCATTTGCGATGATACAGGCATCTGCCGGATTCTCATCTATAGCTTTCACTTCCAGAATTCGTGTACCGGATTTATTTACTACAGTCAGAACATCCAGTATCTCTTTTCTGGAAAATGTTTTGTCCTCTTCCTCTTTGATGCGTTCAATAGCGGCATCAATAACCGGCTTACTGGTGGCGATCACCTCAAAGTCGGCTGTCAGTTCACTACCAATCTGAATATCTGCCAGGGATGTAACACTTGTCGTCTTATTTAAAATATAAAGCTGCGCTTTTGATTCATACTTAGGCGTGATAAGGAGCGCTGTACCGCCTAATGCGATCACTCCGCCCATAATCGCACAGATGGCGATCAGCCACCATTTCCGTATCAGTACATGGAACAGGGCACCTAAATCAATCTCCATTTCGTCATCGTATTCTTTATTATTCATTTTGTTCCTCTTTCATTGCAAAATTTTTCTTACGGTGTCTTGTTGATTTTAATAGTATCCGCCGTATTTATTTCCATAATACCCGCCATACTTCTTGCCGTAGTAGCTTCCTGTATGTACATCCACCTTGTTAAGAACAACACCCAGAAGGTTGCTGTTAGCTGCCTTCAGCTGTCCGACCACACCTTTCGCCTCTGACCTGGAGGAATTATCCGCTGCCAGAACCAGAATGGATCCGTCACACACCTGAGCGATAACCGCTGCATCGATAACGCTTCCGAGAGGTGGCGTATCAATGATAATATAATCAAATGTGTTCTTCAGACCTGTGAGCAGTTTCAGCAGTCTCTCATTTCCCAAAAGCTCTGTAGGGTTGCTGGGGAAAATTCCCGTTGGAACCAGGAAAAGATTCCTCTTGTTCGTTCCATATACCACATCTCCCAATTCGGCCTGGCCGGAAAGATAATGGCTGAGTCCCTTAACAGCACCTTCCAGTTTCAAACGGTGAACCATTACGGATTTTCTCATATCCGCATCGATGAGCAGTGTATTCCTGCCGCTCTCTGCCAGAGCCAGCGCCAGATTGTAAGCGACTGTACTCTTTCCATCATTCGGTGTACAGCTTGTGACTGCAATGACCCGGTTCTCCACACCCGTAAATTCCAGGTTGGTTCTCAAGGTACGGTAAACCTCACGTTCCCGGCTTGATAATGAAATTTCTCCTTTGATTTCTAACTTATCCACTTATGTATTCTCCTCTGATAATTCTTGACGGATTTATTGTGCTGATTTCCTCACGGTATGTCTTTCCGATTTTTTTATCTATGTAAGAAAGGCAATCTCTCATCTCCGGGCGTCTGTGTGTCGCACCGTGGGCATCTGTGCCCAGTACATGAATGAGTCCGTGCCTCATTAATTTTAATAAATACCATCTTGTGCTCCAGCCTGCTTTACCCATAACGCTGGAAACATTAACCTGCATGCAGGCTCCCATTCCGGCCAGCTCTGCAACCTGTTCTTCTTTCTTCATGCCCTGATAGCGCTCAATATGAGCAATCACAGGCAGATATCCGGCATACTGCAGATTCTGCACAGCCTGCCGTATATAGCGGAATTCCGCATAAACAGGAAATTCTACCAAAACATACTTTGTCTGATTCAGAGTCAGCGCATCGCCTCTGTCAAGGGCATCCACCACTCCCTCACTGTAATACAGCTCGTTTCCGAGATATATCCTGGCTTTTGGATTCATTTCCTTTGCGTACTTACAGGTACGCAGATAGGCTCCCATCCTTTTCTCCAACACAGACGTGTCCATGTCGCAGTTAAAATGTGGTGTAGCAATAATTTCATCGATGCCGTCCTTAAACGCCATTCGCAGCATCCTGCGTGTTTCGTCCGCATTTTTTGCTCCGTCATCTACACCGGGCAAAATGTGGCAGTGTGTGTCTATAATCAATAATCTTATCCACCTTTACCATAAATTCACCCACCATTATAAAGGAAAGTCCTCTGTTTGTCTACTGGATATTTACCTTTAAAATGGCAGTATTTGACTGATTTCCATCGCTGTCGACAACATAATACACTACTTCATAGGTTCCCGGTGTATTGGTATCCACCGGATTCTGCAGCTGAATCTGTCTGAAAAGGGTGCTTCTGTCATCTTTATCGTCGGTGATATCCTGAATATATGTACTGTAATCAAACTTGCTTCCCACAGGCAGCGTCACTTCATATTCATTCAGACGAAACTGTGGGCTGCCGGCCGGAAGCTGTGCAATCGCCGCCTCCGCTGCCTCTGCACCGCCTGCAGTTTCCTGAGGAGGCTGCTCTTGGGCAGCCGGGTCGGCAGACGGATCTGCCGGGGCAGCTTCGCCCTCTCCCGTACCTTCACCTGTTGTTTCCCCTTCGGGAGCCGGCGCTTCTGTTCCTGCTTCCTGGCCTTCCTCCGTTCCTTCCGGAGCCTGGCCGCTGTCCGCCGGTGCTGCTTCACCGGAAGCCTGATAATTTACCATAAGTTTCTTTTTTGTCACATTGCGGCTGTTGTCCATTGCCGTATAGGTTACTTCAGCCTGGGTTCCGTCAGCAGTTGGTTTTACGGATTCCACCATAAGGGTATCTGATACATCCCCGTCCTTGTCATCCACTGCCGTGATGCCTTCCAGAAGAAGCTTCTTATCCTGCCCCGCCACATAAGTCAGCGTATTGTCCCCAGGAACTTTTATCTCCGGTGCTGTCTTGTCCCGATTAAGTACCAGAAATACGGTACCGGCGGTAATTCCGATGCATACAATAATTGCTGCTGCAATTAATCCTTTTTTCATCTTCTTTCCATTCCTCTCGTATATATTTAAAATAAGAAAGTGTTGCCATCATTTCTATTCTTTCCCATTTCAAACAACATTATTATATTAACATTACATAAATCATTAATCAATTACTTTTTTTAATTCTTTTGGGTTGGCAATGGAGTAAATGTAATTGAGAAGTTCCTTCCTATTAAAAACAGCAAGATCATCTGCCGCTTCCGGAGGCATCAGCAGATAGGACTTCAGTTCCTCCAGGATTTCTGAAATATCGGAATATACTACCTCAGAAATGCCGGGATTTTTTACATTGACATCCATCTGGAGAGGAAGTCTGTAATGGATGACCAGCCATGTGTTCATGCGGGTGTAATCACCGTAATAATAGTCTTCGGAGAAGAAGTCTGCTGCCTTTACTTTTTTCTTGGTTTTCTGAATTTGAGCCCAGACGATGTCGTCTTTCTTTGTGGTATACCTGCCTTGAATGTCTGTAAAACGCACAATGCGGGGCATGTATTCCGTGAAAAAACGATAGTCTGTGTATAGATGGAAGAGATAACCCTGGACGCTTGGATCCGGGAGAAGGTCACGGTATTTATCAAGAAATTTGGACAGTATGGGATATTGGACAATTTCCTGCAAGGTGTCAGGGCTTCGGAAATGGGATTGGAATTTGTCTTTTACAGTGTCGGGCAGTAAATTGCCGACCAGGAAGGCGTTTTTGGCTTTTGGCTGATTTAACGGGTGTGAAAATGGCAGCGAATTTAGGAAAAAATTCGCTGCGGTTAAGTGGATGATGTAGCCGGGCATGGTTTTTAATACCTCACTTATGAGTTTGTTGGCTTATTTTTATATGGTAAAATGATTTTTAAAGGCATAGGGGTGTATCGGTTATGATTGGCAAATATCTGTCACCTTTGCCAAAACTGCCCACACATATGGGGCGCCGTACATGTTCAATGCTTTGGGGCCGGTGATTTTGTCAGGGGAATTTTTTATTTTTTTGTATGCGTTTTCAAAGGTGCTCCTGGTGATGGAGCGCTCTCTGCGGTCTGTGAACATCTCGCCGCCTTTGATGGTATAGGTAAAGGGGAGCATTTTCTTTGTGTAGAAGGTTTCTCCCTGGTGGGATGTAATTGCTTGCCAGAGGTTGTCTATAGTAACGGTTTCCGCTGCATTGCTCATGTGCGATTCCTCTCTTAGATATAATTTATTCCTGATATCTTTATAGTATTTTACATTTAAATTTGAAAAGGTGCAACTGAAAGATAGCGTCTAAGCGGATATTTATAATCCGGTGACGCTGTCTTTCTGCATCTTATTCTCTATTTACTCCTCATCTTCTCCCTCTCTTCCTGTCTTTTCTTCCACTCCTCCATAAATGCGCGCTTTCCCTCTGTGACAAGAAATTCCGAGCAGGCTGCATCAAGAGCATACTGTTTCATCATAGCTGCCTTTCTTTTTTCTTCTCCTGCAATTTTCACCAAGTCTGCCTCCACCTCTGCTTCATCCTTACAGTGCTCAGTGAGTAGAAAATCCTCTTTTATTTTGTCATACATCTGCATTGTCCAGCGTGAGCTTAAATCAAATAAATCATCAAAATTCTTGATTCTTTGCTCTGCCTGCTTATTGTCTGAAACAGGTCTTAAACCCAGCACACGCTCTCCTCCGCTGCCCATTACAGCAATTCTGGATTCTTCTTCTGCTGCCCTCAGATAAGGAATATAAACTTCTGCCAGATTCGCGTTTTTTAATGGATCTTTGCTCCCTTTCACCTTGGGGCTGTTGCACTCTCTGCATATACCAGCCAAATTCACAGGATGGAAAGTCAGAGCAGGATATTGGTTTTTTGGAAAGTAATGGTCGACCTCCCCGTAACGCCGCAGATTTCTCACACGACCCAGACATACAGGGCATATGGTGTTTCTATCATTACTATATAAAGAATCCCTGTAATTATCAAAAGAAAGAGACAGTTTATTTCTTTGAAAAATATTTTGATAAATATGATTCATCAGGCTTTTGATCTTATTTCGCTGTGAAATGCTTAACCCTTTTTCCCAAAATTCAAAATCTTTGTCTGATGCATGTTTTTCAAACGCCATATCATGTTTCAGTACCTTGTACATTTGCCTGCGCACATACTGAGGCTCCTCCAATAATCTGTCCATTGCATTTTTCAGACTCTTTTGAGAATGATAATATGTGATCACCCAGCTTTCGTCTGTACTAAGTAATGTTTTCAATGTATTGATATCCGGATTCCGATGATCTGCCATACACTCAAAAATACTCAGAATGGTTTGATTAATCTTCTCCATTTCCGTCTTCAGAAAACTCTTCTGTAATTTCAGGTACATTTCGTTTCTCCATTATACTGTAATATTTATCCATCAGCCGAAAACGTCCAATACCGGCCCCTAACCAATTAATATACTGCAGCAGTTTATCAGGATTTTCCTCTCGCAATGCGGCCTGCAATATTTTATCTGCATAGTTTCCAATCTGTGCAGCATTTTGAAACATGGTTTTTGATATTTCATTGCGGCTGGCAGCAAACATGGATATCGGAATTTTTCTGGCAGAGACATTTCCTTTCTCTCTTTCAAATAAAAATACATGATCCGGCAGGGCATCTGTGAGAAGCAGGCTGGAATGAGTGGAAATCCAAAAAGCATGATGCATACTCCTGCCATTTAATTGTGTAAACTTCCGCAGGCTGGCCACAAAATCTACATTCCAACTCTCATTTAAATGGATATCCGGTTCATCAAACAAAAACAGGCAGTTATCCGTTTCCTCCTGTCTGCACAGCAATACAAGCCCCATTCGGGCTACCCAAAGCAGTTCCCCGTCACTCAGGGCACATTCATTCAGTAATTCTGCTCCTGTCTCTGTATGGAAAAACACATGGCACGCTTTCAGCGCCAAAGCATTCTTAGCCTGCAGAAGAAGCAGCAGTAACTGAAGAGGATTGTAATACCGACGTGATATGGCCTTATTACAATACTCCGCCCTTTCTCCCGAAATTTCATAAACAGCTTTAATCGTATCTCCATCACTTACCTTCCAGTCATAAAGCTGACTTTCTCCTTTTTCATCCTCCAAAAACAGTTCTTCAAAAAGAGCACTTTCTATTCTGGTTTCATCAGCCTCCAGACTGAAAGCCACAGGACGGAATTTATCTCCCAGTTTTTTCAACAGCATCTCCCGAAACATGGCATATCCATTATCCTGCCCCGGTTTCCATGCACAGAGCACCAGAAAGATCAAAGAAGCCATCTCCTCGCTCAAATACAACATTCTGGGATTTTTCTGCAACTGATTCAGGTAATTCAGCAGGACTTTAATCTCATGCTCTCCATCCTCCCGCGTCCCGGCATCATATATATCACTAATGATCGAATTTTCAGCTTCCTTTTGCAGCATCTGTTTCATCTGGCTGTTAGGACCTGAAATATATGTTATAATCTTGTAAGGCAGATACTGCTCAATTCCCAGAAAAGAAGAATATACCTGTCCATTTACAGTAATATGGAGACGGCCCTTCCCTGACTCTTTCTCAGGCCTTATCTCTACCTGGACAATTTTTCCCTTCTCAAAGACAGAATACCCAAGTACAAAATCAAATCCGGGCAGCTCATTTTGTGTTATTCTGGAAAAAATCAGAGCAACCGCTTCTAAAAATGCGGATTTTCCAGTTCCATTCAAACCCACACAAAAATCCACAGGCACTTCTTCGGAGCTTTGCGACATATTAAATTCTATTTTCTTCAGATGTTTATAGCCGCATATGCGTATATGGGTCAATCTCATAATTCCCTACTCCTCTTTATTTTCCTCTGCATTTTAATTTCATGTGGTTGATAGGGCAGAAGAAACACAGCTCCAGATATCTATTACCAATGCCTCCCCGTTCTCATCTTTTACCTCATTCTCTTCCCCGGGATCTTTTCTGTCATAATATAATTTGAAGGTTTCTTTTGACAATAGCCCTAATTGAAATAAAATTTCAACAGAGGTCACTGCATCCTGTATATGATAATCTGAATATTCCGCTTTCATATGTTTCAATATTTCATGAACTGCAGACGGTTTTCCCGCATTATAAAATTCCCGATAAAGCCTTTTCTGAAAGTCTGATAACTGTAGCTGCACAAACCCACGGCGTTTTGTGTCCAGTCTTTCCCAGGGCTGCTGCTCCTGAAAGACCTGATCTCTGTAACGGAAATATTTTTCTCTGTCCGCTTCCTGGAACATTTCTTCCAACAATGCTCTCAGAAGTTTCTCTGCCGTTTCTATAATCCGGCTTGTAGTCTCCTGCAGTTTTTTTAATGTATAATCTGCTCTCATCAGATTGATTTCCAATATCCATCCTGAACTTCGGGCTTTATTTACTTCAGACAATAAATCTTCTTTTTTCCATATGTAATCCTCAACAAGTTCCAATTGACGAATCCAGGATTTCTGCACTTCTACAGGAGCTACAGGAATCAGAATCTGTTCCAATGTATTTGTGCTTAATCTTTCCAAAACCGTCTGATAAGCCATACTCTGTAATGTTTTTCTGGCAAACAACAGATAGTAGTACAAATATTCCGGCAAAATACCACTCTCTTCCTTACACACGATTGCCATGATCTGCTGATTTGTCTCCAGCTCGCATCCTGCTATAGCAGCTTTACCGATGGTTCCATTTACAGACAGCAGTACAGCTCCCCTGGGAATAATCTTACCAAGTTCCGCTCCTGTCCGGGAAAGATATTCTCTTGTACAGCTGATTTTTCTGCGCTTCATGTCCTCTATCTTTACCCAGGGGATTCCCTCTTCATTTCTCCCGTTTACTATAAAATTTTCCGTATTCTTTTTCGGAGGTGTTTTTCCGAGCATCAGCCGAGCGGCATCCTTTAATCTAACATATTTCCACATGTCTTTATCTTTCATATTTATCTCTCAGTTCTGCCAGTTCCTCTAAAATCCGGCATGATTCATTCTCCAGTTGGTGAATTTCATCCAACAGCTCTCCGATGTTTAAATACTCTGCTTTTTCCTCTGTTTTTCTTGGTCTGTAGTGATCCGCCACCAGGTTATAGTCATGCTCTCTCAAAAGCTGTCTTTCCGCAAACCAGCAGTTTTTATAGGGCCAGTTTTCAGGGGTATAGATTTCAAAATCATTATAAACGCCCCGCCCCATAGACGCTGACCACTTTTCATATAATTCCTGACATGATGCCTCCTTTTCAACAGCATCTGAGATATCCGGTATCTGTATTTCATGTGTATCCTTCAAAAATTCCGCGGTTTCAAATTCATAGAAAAAAACAGGTGTACTCTCTGTTGCTCTTCCACCGAAAAAAAGTATGGAGGATTTTGCATTGGTATAAGGAGCGAATACTCCTTTTGGGAGGGATATCACGGTTCTAAGTCCTAAATGTTCCACCAAGACTTCCCTTATATTTCTCTCATCACCGCCTCTGAACAGTACATTTTCATTCACAAGGACAGCTGCTTTTCCATTTGGGTTCAAATGCTCCATGATCAACTGTAAAAACTGGAGATGCAGTTTCTTTGTAGGGACAAGATAGCCTCTTTTCTCTGCCTGCGCCGTATTTACACTGGATACAGGGGGATTCGACAGTATAAAATCATATTTCCTTGTATCATTCCAGTATGCCGATTCACTGTATTCATCCTGAATAAATGCATCCCTGCATTCCAGATGTATCTTGCGGAAATCCGTCCCGCTAAACAGCAGACGGATTTCCGCAAGATTTATCATATGGGCCTTGACATCATTCCCATATAATTCAAGGCTTTCATTTCCCTTTGCAAATGCATATGCCTGTGCCAGGAAAGCACCGCTCCCGCAGGCCGGATCCCAGAATGTACCGGACTTTGGCCTTACTATATCTACCATAAGACGAACGATTATATTTGGAGTAAAAAACAAATTTTTATCTCCCTTTCTGTATACCTGGTCCAGCATAAAATCCATCATGCTGCTTAAATGCCGAAGATCATATGCCGAAACCTCCGGATATTCCTGAACAGCAGCTACAACCAGCCCCCATATAGATGAAAGTATCTGTGGAGAATCGATCAGGCGCAGTCCCTGCCAAAAATGGAGCTGAGGACAATATTCACTACATCTGCGCACTTCAGCTTCTATTTCTTCAAACCATGCCCTGTCGGTTTCAAATATAGGAATATCTATGCTCCAGATTTGATGTGGATGACGCTTTTCATTCCGCAGCTTCGTCAAGAGAAGCGCTGTGAACTGTTCCGGCAGCATAAAGGAGGGCATGGCTTCAAGCTGCATTTCTTCTATAACGCGGATGATATTCCGTTTTAGTTCTTTTGAAATACTCTGAGTGATTTGAGGGATATTTTGATCCATTGATTACCTCCGTAAGTGAATTGATGGTCATGGGGCAGATGAGGCCGGGAAAACATTTTGTTTTATTATAGCTGAAGTGGCTGGAAGTGGCAAGATTTGTTTGATTTTTAGATTTTTTCTGCACACCTCTTCATCCATACAGTAAAAGCAATCGCTTCCTTCATCAAAATTTGTATTTCTCTAACTCCGCAGCTGACTGCCAGAAAACGCAGAAAATCCCCTTCCGTTTTTTCCTTTTCTCACAATGCCTGCACATAGATCTGCAGCCATCTGACAATTCCTTGAAATAACTGATTTTCTATACTCAAGTTGCTATGTGTATTTCCTTTGTTCTCCCCCTTTTCTTTCTTTTTATGTAAATAAAGTAATGTGATCAGAAAATCATTTTCATGAATCATAACCGGAAGCTGGCGGCACACGGACTTTAGATGCTTTAATTCAGTCTCCCTGTTTTTTACTATTTCAGGGGTTTCTATCGATTCTCTCTGTCCCCTGCGGATATTATCCGCTATATTTTCAGTAAGCATATATGCTTCCATTGCCCGTTGCCTGGCCCATGTTTCAAATATATTTTTATCCATTCATCTCACCCCTTATGTTTTCAGGTATTATTTCACGGAAATGAATTCTGCCTTTTCCCAAGGTTCTATTTTTTCCAATCTGCAGGTCAAAACTGTTGTTTTTTAACATTTCAACCAGAATTGGGGGTTTTAACGGGTACAGCAAATCCTTAAATTTATCTGCCACACCATATAAAATTATATTTTCCGGCAAATATTCCTCTGTAAATAAACTGCCTTTCTCCACATGGATTCTTGCTGTCAGTTCTGTCCCATACCTTACAAAATAAAGAAACTCCTCATCTGTAACCAAACCGGCTCTTCCAAAAATCTCCTCATCAAATCCCAAAATCTCAAAAAGATTCAAAAGTCTGCTCTTCTCCAGTTCACATACCTCATATGGAATGTCCAATAAAACATCAAAGTTTTCCGAAGATCTCCACTTCTTAATCTTCCCTGTTTCGGGAATATATCCCGGCTGATCCAAATACTTCTCATAATCCGAACTTAAGATGCCGTACCAGACCATATCCTGAATAAACCGATTCAAACAGGATGGACATGTTATCATGGTATACAGATTCACCCCTGATTGTACTGGAAAAACAACAGTCTGAGATCAGAAAAGGATACGTGCTTATTTCCCTCCAAAGAAAACTGCAGCTTTTTTGCAATGGCCCCTTTCCAGACACTCCCATCAATCTTAGGGAACCCACAAATACTATCCCGTTGCAATGAAATGTCCGCAATACCGCTCCCTTCCCCTGCACATGACAAAAGCGGCGATCGTACTGCTGCCAAGAATACCTTAGTCATTAATTCATTTGTCACGATATATACCTTCTCTCCCGTAAGGATTGTAAGCTTCCGAAAATTCTTCAAAAATCAACTCCAGATTACGCGGTAATTCGTCCAACAAGCAGATATCCTGACTGAGCAGAGGAACGACCAATACCGGTTTTCCATACACACCACTCAGGGCATATGCGGTAAACTCTCTGGATTTAGCATTCACTGAATCCATATTTCCTGACTTACATTCAAATACGACTGCCTGTCCGGATTTAAGAAGAAGCATCAAATCTAATTGACAGAAATTCCGGCTGCCGGAAATACTATTGATAAGGACCTCCTGCTCGTTGTTATGCCGGACATCCACATTAAACCCTATACTTTGAAAACACGATTTTTTCCCGGGTTCCATGCCTTCCACAGTTTCTAAAAGAGCCACTTCCGTCATGAATTCCAGGGCATAGCCAAAAGGAAAACTCTTTTCAACAGTTGAATCAATAATTGCCTTTCTTAGTTCATCGTCCAGTTCTATATTATTTATAATCTCTCCGAAAGAACATTGTTTGCTTTTTCCTTTTCTTTGTTATTTAAAATAAGGCATTTCCTAAGTGCCGGATTTCGCTTATATTCCTCTAAAAGTGATTTGTATGCTTTAATACGTAATTCTATATGGTTTCCCTTTTCATCTGAGGTATACCACTTATTTTCATCAAAATAAAACTCTTCCTGTGCCTTTGCGCAATATCCTGCCAATTGAAAAAAACAACTGATTGTCAATGCAGAATCCCCATAAGGCTGCTCTAACTGCGCATATTCCCAATTATTCTTTTCATATTTTCCTACAATTGCTCCCTGTGAATTTCCTTCTAAGTACAAGACCAAACCATTCCTGATGTCTGCTTTCCTTTCTAAACGCTTCTTTGATTCCCGATACTTCCCCTTTCGGAAAACCCGTTGTTTTTTCACGTTGGATCGGCAGATCCACAAATCCTATCTCTGTTCCTGTTCCCATATGTAATGGGGTTTGATTCTGATAAAATACTAATTTTTTCATAAATTTAACAGCCTAATATAAAACCGGCTGTATTCCTCCCTTCCTCCATCATTTTTTAAACAAAAAAGGCACCGCCTATGGGTGTCCTTTTTGTTCTGTAACTGGCTGTCATACCCTAATGACCTAGACTCTGTAGTTTTGCGACACCAGCTTTCTCTGGCTATGCCTTTTTACTGGTATGTTTATTATAAGGTATTTGTCTATGCTCCCCCGTCTCCGGTAGCCTGAACCTTCACCAGTAATATGAGCTTGCTTTCAGGGAACATGATATATCAAGGCGATTTTTTCCACTTCGCTGACTCTATTTCTTTTATTCTTTAAAATATTCATATACTTCTTCAGAAATCTCTTTTATTTTCTCCCTGGCCAATGAAGTATCAGAAAGATTTGATGCAAGAACTGTGATACAGTATGTATTATCTCCATTTAAAATTAAAGCAGCATCATTTTCAACATCATTCAATTCTCCCGTTTTATTTGCGACTTCTACCTCATCAGGTACACCTGCGGGGATTTTATCTGTGCGTTCCTGCTGTTTCAAATAGCGAAGCATCTCCAGAGAATGATTGCATTGATTTAGATATACTTTTTTCAGAAATTCACAGCAGTCTATCGCTGAAGTGTAATTTTCTCCATTTTCATTACTCTCAAGCAACATCCTTCCCATATTAGTATCCTGATACTCATTTTCCTGGCAGTATAAATTAACTCTACTCCTTCCTTCCTCATTACTGCCATATCCCAACATAGCAACCAGTTGATTTGCAGCCTCGTTATCACTGACTGTGATCATCCGCTCCAAACACCCGTTTACCTCCTCTTGTCCATATTCCCGGCACAATTCATCATACGCTTCATAAACTGTTCCCATAATGAATAATTTGATAAGACTGGCTGCCGGATACTTCTCTTGATGAATATTACACATAATTCCAGTATTGAACTGTTCCACATATACAGACCAGTCCCCATCTAAAGATTGTATTTTCTGGGTCAACTGTTTTATTATTTTATTTTCATCTGAAGGGCCTTCCTCATCCGGTTGCGAATTTCCCGTTTCACTCTCCTGTACTTCGGAATCAACAGTAAAAGTCTCCGCATTATGAATTTCCTCTTCCTGCTGCTTTAATTGTTTTAATTGGTCTTCTTTCTCATTTTTTTTCTGATATAAGAAAAAATCCGCACCTAGCAGTGCAACACCGCAGAACAATAATATACAACCTGCCACAAAAATTTTAAACCAGTGCTTATAAGCACGTGTTTTTCGGTATCGCTTTACCTTATTTTTCCGCATAATATCCCTCTACTCTCTTACATTGCCAAAATAATCATCGATTCCATCTGCAATTCCCTGAACCATTAAACTTTGATATTCTAAATCTGCCATGTTTGTGTCATCTTCTGCATTACTCATGAATCCCATTTCAATAATTGTGACGGGAATCTGACTCCAGTTAATTCCTGTCATATCATCATAATATTGTACACCTTTATTCAACATTCCTGTAGTTTCACAGTAGGAATCAATAATGCATTGGCCCAGTCTGCTGCTCTCCGCAGACAACTCTCCAACATATGGGTTTTCCTCAGAAGGTACCATTGTCATGGCTCCCTGTATACCCGGATTTTCACTGCTATTTGCATGGATTCGGAGAAAAATGTCAGCTTTTTCTCGGACTGCCAGCTCAGCTCTTTCTTTATTACTGATTGCTGTTTCATTATCTTCACGTGTCATAACAACTTCATAACCTCTTGTCTGTAATTCCTGATAGAGCCGCCGGGAAATTTCTAAATTTAATTCGTATTCCGGTTTTCCCGTCGTATTACCAACAGTCCCTGTACTGGCTTTTGCTTTCATTTCTGATGCACCTGGTCCTATTGGTTCCAAATCACTCATATCCACATTTTCACTTTGATGCCCAGGATCCAATGCAATTTTCTTCCCTGCTGCTTTCGTCTGTTCTTCACTTTGTTCTTTCTGAACTCCACTTTTATGTACGTCTTCCAGCTTATTATTATTTTTGTTTGTCTGTTTCTCCATATCTGCTATCCGATTCTCGATTTTTTCGACTTTTGTCTGTGTTTTTTTATAAATTTGATAATTTATTTTAAATAAAATCCCACCCGAAAGTAGCAGGATAATAGCAAAACACCAGACTATAACTGCTTTTGCTTTCATATGCGTCACTCCTTAATACAATTGATATCCTTCGCTGTTTATTTCGTGTTCTTTCTCACTTAGTTTCTTAGCATTTGCACGTTCATAGTCATTTAAAATACTTTCATCAAAAGCTTCTGCTGCAATCGTCCCCTCATACCAGGACTTTGAGCTAAAATAATCCATCAACTCCTGTTTTTGAAACATACGTCCATGTCTGGCATAAATCTCATTTTTTGCATAATTAATCTGTTGTAATGAAAGATTTTCCAATTCTTCGTCCGTTAAATATCTTTCAGCACTATCCTGAAAAATATATTCACTTTGTTCGTTATCCGTGGTATCACCTTCTGTGGGCTCTTCCGTCATCTCATCTGCAGACACATTTTCCTCTACCCATTCATACAGATAATCTGCCACCGCATATGATTCTATTTTTAAATAAGAAGATGATTTGGGGTTTTCACCAAATATACTCATAACAATTGATAATATTACCCCAACTATGAATAAAAAAATCAAAAAGCCTCTATTTCTCTTCATTTTCATCCCTCTTTCCTACAGAAGCCGACATATAATAAGAACAAAAGAAGGTCCAAACAACAACAGCAATTTCTTTTTTAATTCCAGTTTTCCATCATCATTTTTCGCCTGTCCGCTATTTTCGTCACTATCAAATACAAAACCACATTTATTGCAATATACCGCACCAATTTCGACCTGTGCTTTACATTTCGGACAATCCATAAATACCCTCCTCTCAGCAATAGGTTAAAGGAATCTTACCAAAATCAACATAATCATCAGTCCGCATAAAAAAAACGTTATAATAGCATCTTTTGTTCCTTTCAATTTATCCACCTCATAAAAAAGTCTTTCCGCTTCCAAAATCATCATTTGCCTCTTTCCCAAAATCTTTTCCAAAATCTATGGTATTCTGGCCAAAATCCGAATCTATATTCCCCCATTCCTGGTAATCATCTGTTTTATAAGCAGCTTCATTATAATGAGCTAAAATAACAGACATAATGACACTCACAAAAAATCGTATTACTGTTTCGGAATAAAACATATACAATCCTGCTTCCAAAACAAATCCGGCAGCCAAACCGATTCCCAGTCTCATGGGCAGCAATCCAAGTACAACCTGCTGGGAATCAATAACAAATCCAACTATGATACCAAGAACCAGAGTAAGAAGAAGAAGGAACAGCACCCTTAAAATCATAAATAAAACTTTTCCATGTTCTGTACCAGACCGATAATCAAGCAAAACCCTCTGATTAGCATATTTTGTCATCT
The DNA here is from genome assembly GCF_037000545.1 of Blautia sp. JLR.GB0024. Lineage (NCBI taxonomy): Bacteria > Bacillati > Bacillota > Clostridia > Lachnospirales > Lachnospiraceae > Blautia > Blautia sp. JLR.GB0024. The sequence continues at coordinate 74,018 of NZ_JBANBF010000008.1, forward strand.
GTTTAATAGTAAATGTTAAATTATTAAGCTCTTTTATCTGATAATAACATCCATCTGTTCTTGTTGAAAGTTTGTTTAATACTCTTTTGCCTAAGAAACCAATATTTGAAAAACCTATTGTATATATATTTATATTGTCTGCATTACACTTACTTATAATATCTTTGTAATCACCGCTGCTGGCACCATCTGACAACAAAATCACAGCTCCCTTTCTGTCGGATTTTTCATATTGACTATATGCATCCTGAAGAGCTGCTTCTATATTAGTTCCTCCACCTGACCTAAAATCTGCCAGTTTCTCTTCGATTTTCTGTATTATCCCTTTCTCCACAGAACTTAAAGGAATAATATTCTGTGAACCATCGTCAAATACATCCAACATTACTTTTTTATTCTCATCTAATTGCTTCACAAAATCAATAATAGCTGAAAAACGTTCATTCTTAGGATCTGTTTCGCTTGTACTTCCTGAATTATCAACTAAAATTATGTAATCATCAATATCTTTTATGACATTTTTTGTTCTGCCTAAACCATACAGAAATTGAAATAACATTCCGAGAATAAACATCACAACTACACCGACAATTATTGCTCCCAGGGCTGTTAATATTTCTTTACCATCCCATGCTGCTCCCCTCATATGATAGGTGAGCCATTCACTGATAAAACCTGACAAAGTCACAAAAAAAGTAAACTGCGCAAAATATATTCCTATAAGTAAAATTGGATTCCAATCCATTTTTAGCCGGTTATAGAAGATTCCTCCGATTACAGCTCCAATTACTCCACCAATCATACAGGCACATAATAAAGAAAAATTAAGCTTCTTTTTGCCGTTTATATTAATTCTTCTCGCCATCTACCTCTTTTCCTCCTGCAAATATTTCTATTTGATCATATTCAATAAACCAAATCGGATAATCTTCCGTACGTATCAACCAAAAATCTCTCAACATATTTTCTTTAAAACATTCCTTCGCCGTAGACAACAAACTGTGCAGCATATATAAATCTCTCTCCACATTTTCGCTACACGACTTCATTTCATTTTCACGGCTCTCTGCAATTAGCTGACATAATTTCCAGCAGAAAAGATTCATTTCATTTGTATTACAGTAAAATGTTAATTCTTCTAAAATTTTGCCAAAATTGTCTTTATCATAATACCTGTCAACAAAATATGCCAAACTTCCTCTTTCCCCTGAACTGTTTATTAATTCTTCTCCTCCGTCCATTTCTTTTATAAGTTCTTTCAAAGCCAGATAAATTTTTAATCTATTCAATGCCTATCGCCTCCTTTAATATATTTTCCTTCATTTCTACTGCCAGTGAATACGCTGCTTCTCTGTAATTCCCAGATATCATACGATTATCGATCCACTGCAGGATATCGCTTCCCTTGTCCTTTGATATCCTGTTGCAGCATCTCTTTAGTGCCAAAATGTCTGACTGATTTATGTATTCTTTTCCTTTTGATAAAATTCTGGTCACCTCATTTACTGCCTGAATTTTATCCCTTTTCTCACACTCATATAAACTCATATTTTCTAATTCCCGGCGGACAATGAGCCTTTTTTCAGAAACACCAGTCTCTCTTGCTTTTTGCTCTACTTGCTCCAAAGATATGTGTCTAAGATTTACAACAATATTTTGATCTTCCAATTCCACCTTCCCATTTTTTAGTAATAACTCTGCCAGCTGTCCCTTTTCAGCTTCGCTGCACCCCAGGTCTTCAAATAATTTTGCATACTGCCTTTGAACCAGATTCTTACCAATACTCTTTTCCAATTTATCTATATCTATAGCCTGGATGTTAATTTCTGCCCTTATGCCTTTATTAGTTCTCACATACTTTAAAGCATCTGCAGGAGTATCCACTACGTTCATAGAATTAACAAATTTCGCTGACTGTTGGCTAACATCCTTTCTGATTGCCTGAGTAAAGTCTTGTTTCAATTCCTGAGGGTAACTTTCGTCTTTGTTGACTATTTCTATAATTTTATCCTGCAGAGAACGTTTTACTTCTTCCTGCGCTTTCCGAGATTTCTTCATCAGATAATCATAGATTTTTACATTTTCCGATGTACGAACAGGTTCTTCTATATTCAGTTTGGAATCTAGTTCATAAACCTTTTGAAGAATAACAGCTACCTGTGGTAATTCATAGAATTCTGTCATTTTCTCACGCTCACCAAGTGCGATTTTGTCAGAAATATGGACTGCTGATACAACCATGTGCGCTTCATCCGATAAAGCTTCCTTATTTTCAGGATTAACATACTTCTTTATTTCTTCGGGACGACTGGTATTATGCTTTTCAATGGCTTCTTTTATTCCATATATCAAATCCTTTTGATAAGTATCGTCAATACGATCAAAGATTTCTTTATAAAACTTCTCATGGTTTCTATCAAATATTGCTCCACTATATACATCGTGTCGTTTTTCTGCTGCTCTGCGTTCTTTTTCATCAAAGCTATTATGAATTTCACTGGTTGAATATCCTTCATCATGGTGAACCTGGCTGATCAATCCAGCCAGCCTGACCTCTGTACTCTGTTCACTGAGCGCATTCATTGTTCTCTGATAATTCCCATATATATGTTTGATACCATGCTCTCCGATTCCCCGTTGATCTGTTTTTTTCTGCTGCATAGCAAGTGACAGCAATATTTTTTCGTTCAGCTTTTTTCTGATATCAGCTTCAAAAGAAACCTCTCTTTCTGTTTCAAGTTTGTCCAACAGGCACTGAGCCTCCCGCTGCACTTCCATTACAGCGTCTCTATATGTAATCTCCCGTCCATCATTTGTCACAAACTTCCGTCTCCATTCTTTTGGATCCTGCTCCAAAGATTCCTTCGCCATTTTCATATTTTCCTGATAAACAGCCTGTTCATTCTCTCTTTTTACTCTTATTTCTTCATATGCATTCTTAATTTTTACTTCCTGACTTAAATTAGCACTATTTTTTAGATTCTCCATATCCTGCAGTGAATGGTATAATGCAATTGTCTCTTCACGCGTAAGCTCCTTCATCTGGCTTAGCTCTATATTTCCCATCTCAGCTAAACCCTGCTTATATAAATCCATTCTTTCCTGCTGATATCTCATACCTCCCATCTGAATCTCCGGATTATAAGCCTTCATCCATGTCTCGCGAACACTATTATGCAATTCCTCGGCAATCTGTGTCGGCGTTTTAAATTCCATCACCTTATCTTTTTCACTTGCGTCCTCTTCAGACGCTTCTATCTCTCCAACCTCTTCTGTATTTTCTACAGTTTCTTCTATCACTTCTGATACTTCCGAATCATCCGTCTCTGTTTCTGATACCTCTGATGCTTCCATTACATCGGTTTCTTCTTCTGATACCTCTGACGTCTCCATTTCGTCGGTTTCTTCTTCTGATACCTCTGACGTCTCCATTTCATCGGTTTCTTCTTCTGATACCTCTGACGTCTCTATTTCGTCGGTTTCTTCTGATACCTCTGACGTCTCCATTTCATCGGTTTCTCTTTCTGATACCTCTGACGTCTCCATTTCGTTGGTTTCTTCTTCTGATACCTCTGACGTCTCCATTTCATCGGTTTCTTCTTCTGATACCTCTGACATCTCCATTTCGTCGGTTTCTTCTTCTGATACCTCTGACATCTCTATTTCGTCGGTTTCTTCTGATACCTCTGACGTCTCCATTTCATCGGTTTCTCTTTCTGATACCTCTGACGTCTCCATTTCATCGGTTTCTTCTTCTGATACCTCTGACGTCTCCATTTCGTCGGTTTCTTCTTCTGATACCTCTGACGTCTCTATTTCGTCGGTTTCTTCTGATACCTCTGATGTCTCCATTTCATCGGCTTCTCTTTCTGATACCTCTGACGTCTCCATTTCGTCGGTTTCTTCTTCTGATACCTCTGACGTCTCGGTTTCATCGGTTTCTTTTTCTAATACCTCTGACGCCTCCATTTCATCGGCCTCTTCTTCTGATATTTCCGATAATCCAGTCTCTTGCGTTTCTTCTTCTGGCACTTGCATTTCCCCGGCCTCTTCATCTGACACTTCTGACGTCTCGGTTTCCTTTGTCTCTCCTTCTGACCTTATTACCTCCTCTCTTTTCTCTGCCTCTTCTACAGCCGTGACTATCTCTCCAATTTCCTCTGTCTCTGCTTTTAACACCTCTGATACTTTTGTTTCCTCCATTCCTTCTTCAGATACCTCTAACGTCTTCATTTCAACGTTCTCTTCTTCTGACGCTTCCGCTATTTCACTCTCCTGAATTCCTTCACCTAACACTTCTGACGTCCCGGTTTCCTCTATCTCATCTTCAGATGCTTGCGCTTCCCTATCTCGAGTTTCTTCCATTTCCTCTTTAGAAATCTCCCCTTGCACTGTTTCATTTTCTAAATCAAGATCCAAATCTGTCTCTAAAATATCTTCAGTCCGCTCTTTTTCATCTTCTGGTTGAACATTTTCCAAATCAAGATCTAAATCACCCTCTAAACAATCTTCACTTTCCACATTTTCAAAATCCTGGGGTAACTCTTCCTGAATTTCCATAGCACTTTCAAAACTATCCAAATTCGAATCCAAATCTCCTGCAAAATCTTCATCGCTTACGTCTTCAAATCCGCTGTCCAGACTGTTGTCCGCCCCACTTTCCAGACCACTGTCAAATCCTTCCTGACTACCCTCTCCCCCATAACCACTGAAATCCATTTTTCCCTACTCTCTTTCTGATTTCAAATCACGTTCAAACGACCATACCGAATATCTGGTCAGATATTCTGCTTCTATTTCTTCTGAAAGATTCATTTCCTGCAGAAAAAATCCAACTGCACATATTTTTTCAAAAACGTATAATGTTCTTTCTCCTCGCTTGTTAAGTGAATGAATATATTTTTCAAGCTCGGCAATTGTAATGCCTTTTTCTTTCACCATCTTTACATACTGTTTTAACGGCACCTGAGATAAAAGACTTTTCACTTTCTGATAATATTGGCATGGATTTCCACACATCATACATCCTTTATGATAACTATATTTTTTCTCATATTCACCCTGATCTGAATACAAGTTTTCCCTAACATGCTGTAAAACTTCTTCTCTTGTCATAGAAAAACGATCTTTAATAAGGGGCATCCTGACTAATTTAGGTTTACTGTCGCCTTCCGCGTATACCGCAGCGCAGCCTCTCTGTAATGAGCTGATATACGCAATCTGTTCCGGTGTCATATTCATAGCAAACCCCATAACTTCCCTATCTTCTTTCATAACAGTCCGATGCATAATTTTTAAATTTGTATTTTTAATTGTATCTGGTGCCAGCTTTGTAGGTACCTGATCTGCAATCAGAATCCCCTGTCCGAAACTTCTTATTTCAGCCAGCATATTACAGAAAAACTCTACAGATTTTGCCCGGGTTCCTTCCTCGGAGGCCGGCACATTTTTTAAAAGTCGATGTGCCTCCTCTATCATAAGAATGTGCTGTAGATTCTTTTTGCCGGTTTTAATTTGACTTTTCCTATACTCATACAATTGTACAAGTAATATACCTATGACAAAAGATTTTGTATCATCATCACCTAAATCCTCTAGTTCCAGGACGGAGGGTGTACTCAACAAATCTTGAATAGGCATACTTCTCGGAGTATCCATCATAGCACCTTTTCCACCGATCCTCAAAGACTGAATTCTTGCTTTCAGAGCCGCCTTTACATTAGACTGTACCTCAGCATGATATCCAAGCTTATTTGTTACAGTATCAATCTTATAATACAAATCAGTCAAAGTCGGATACCAATCCAGGCCATATATATTTTTATTCTCTACAATATCCCAGCCTTTGTCCTTATAAACATCGTAAACTGAAGTTTCAAGAATATAAGGCATGGGCGCATAAAGCTCAAAGCTTGCTTTAAACGTGGATAAAAGATAATCAATATGCGTCTGTAACGCTACAGTTCCCACTCTCTCAAAAGGATTGATCCTGTATTTCACAGATCTCCCCTTTTCTTCAGAGCCCAAAGTAAAAACTTTTAATTTACTAAAATCCCTCTCCTCTACATTTCCATGACAATCTTCTATTTTATTGCCAGAGAGATTCATGAGCTCCCAATATTCCCTTTTTGCTGATTCTATAACCAGAAAAGGTTTCTTATGTTTCAACCACAATTCACTCAATACAGCCTTAGATGTATTCGTCTTTCCACCACCCGTAATCCCAATAATCAGCGCATGTCTTGTGAAATCATCTAATTCCACCTTATAATCATTATCCAACAGATTTTCTATGTTCCGCCCCGGTACTGTGATTTTTCCAATCCTAACACCGGATTTTATTTCTTTTCTGACAGAAGTATCAAATTCAACATAGTCATCGATATAAAAACCTGAAAATTCGGTTTTGGGAAGCCTGCAAAAAACGGATAATTGCCTGCTGTTCATAATAGTCTGAAACATATACTGATATATTTTCAAATTACCAGGCGATACATTTCCTAAAGGATGCATACTTCCTTTTGGGTCGTAATCTCCCAACATTCCGATGGTGTTTTTCAAACCCGGGACCGGAAAATTTATCATTATACAACGAAATTCTTCAAAATTTTCATCATTCTCTCCACAAAATGCCGCTTTGATAATTCCCTGCAGTTTTTTTGCTGTCCAATATTCCTTTGCCATAAAAAATCCCTGCATGCTCCAAAGCCCTCCCGCAATTCCGCCTTGCAGTAATGTGCTCAACTTCTGTAAATTATCCGCGTAAAACTGCATTTCATAATTTGTTGCCTGTCTTGTATAACTGCCTCCTTCTGATTGAATAGCCTGAGTGACATTTAACTCCATACTGCACTGCTGTAAATCACGTCGTAGTTTTTCATTGGCTATACTCCCACAATACGCAGGCAACCGCTGGGCTTCTACTAGATAGGCGAAGGTCTCACCTTGCATACCGCGGCATATATTATCAATCTGGAGAATGCTCTTTTTCTCATTTCCACTTCCCTGTTCTGCCTTATCAACGGGATATCCCGTCATAACACCTACATGTTCCACCGGAATATCAAGCCCAGCAAAATCAATCTCTGTACATAAATCAATTCCCGGTACATAGGATCGGTATGTCTCCGCCAAACTGGAAACAGATTCTTTCTGTGTACCTATATAAAAATGAATACTCTGCTTTGTTCCTGACAGCAAAAAAGCAAATACTGTATTCTTTACCACAAGACTGCTTAATATATCTGCGAATACCGTATTATATTCCAAATTGGCATTAGACTCCCAAAACCTGGTCATGCCATCAATTCGGAACCATTTCAGATCATCGAACCTTTGATAACGCTCTGGAGACAGCTTCGCAATACCAGTTGTTTCCAGTTCATTCAGTGAACTTCTGCACAAAATTTCATTTAAATAAGATGCGTCCAACTTTCCTGTCATCTCCACGTACCTCTCTCAGCGCTTATTTCACAAGTATTTTTAATAAATATACAATTGCTGCGATGGTTATAAAAATAGAACCAATAGGCGGTATAAATATACAGGCCGCCACAATAAGAAACATATACAACACACCATAGGAAATATGGAAAGTCCTGCATATGGTTCTTCCCACCACTAACACTGCAATAAACCCTGCAATCAGAATAACCGGCATTGCTTGTCCTAAAATTCCTTGAACATACTGTCCTGGTGAAAAACCATTCAATAATCCCTTACTACCTTTTATCATTTTTAGTAAAAATAATAATATTATTATAGCCGCTGCTCTGACAACAACTGCGGGAATTCCCGCCTGCATCTTTGACCGCACACCTGTACTGGTACATACAATTTTATTAGCTATCAGTACTCCATGACTCCTGCTTCCCCATACTTCCACATTTTGTCCATTATACAAATCTCCTCCACTGATTTCACCGTACACATTAACTACATCACTTCTGGCATACATGGAATTTGCAGAATTCATTACATCATGCGGAATTACGTTAAAAGAATATCTGGTATCGTATTTTCCATAAGGAACTCCATGTACCAAAGAACGTGAAAGACGAATCCATGCAGAATCCCGTACGGGGCGCTCTTGCAGGTTTTGTATAATACCAGCTGCATAATTTACTGAATATCCCTTTTTTTCTTTCCTTCTTTTTTGTCCAGCAGACTGTTTTCCCTTTTCTTTATACCTCCGGGAGACGTTTTCACCAACAGAAAAAGGGCTATCACCAAAAGGAGACGAACCATCTCCAAATGGAGATGAACTGTCTCCAAATGGGGCTGCATCATTTTCATGGAAACCGGAGTCATCACCAAAAGGGGAAGAACCGTCTCCAAATGGAGATGAACTGTCTCTGCCAAAAGGATCTTGTCCATTCATAATTTACCTCCTATTTTCATCCATTCCAAAAGGCTCTTCATTTGTACTCTTAATCTCTCTTTTTAATGTCTTCTCCTCCTCATCTTTCTTCTGCTCTTCCTGCTTTCTTTTCTTATTTTTATTAAGAGGAATAATCTTTTTCTTTTCTTTTAAAGAAATACCATCAAAAATTCTTTGCAATAAATTTTGCTCTTCTCTTTCTAATTCCCCTTCCAATCCAATTGCTCTAACAAAATCTATTTCTTCTTTTAGTGCACTGCGTTCTTCTGCATTTATATGGTTGGTCTTATAATATGACACTACAACACTTTTCATTATAGAACGTATTTCATCAATTTCCTTTATTTCCATATGGTGTGTTACATTTTTATATATTTTACTCAAGCTTAAAATTCCGCCCCACTTACTTTCCATAATCTGAATGCAGATTTCCTTCCGGTGATTCACATCATAACAGAAACATATTTCGTACAGTCCGTCGAACACCTCCTCCATATAATTTTTTTTATTCCTTTTTATTTTTTCATTTTGAAGTTGTTGCAACCGTATCCTGATTTTTTCTGTATCCTTAAGAACTTGTTTATCATTAAACATTCGTTTTAAGTCTTCAGGATTTTCACGTTTTATTTTTTTTAATCCTACATATATTTTTTCTAAATTCTTGTTCTGAAAAATAGCTGCCTGTTCCCGAAATTTCAATTCTGTTTCTGCTTTATTGCGGATATCCTCAAATTCAAAGTATTGTGGATTTTTAAGAATCTTTTTCCCCCATAAACTCAATTCTTGGAGTTCTGTATTCTCAAGTTTTTGAAAATCTCCAATTTCATTTATATAATTTTTAATTGTAATACAAAACATACTCGAAAAATCATCATTACCGACCAAATTATATTTCTCTAATGCATCCTGATATTCTTGAAAAAACTGTATCATTTCTGAAATTTCGCAATAATCCTTTTGTATAATTTTATCGAGATTTGACTGTATCATTTCTGCATACTCTTTACTCTTAAAAAACATACATTGCAACTGATTTATCTCATCTATATTTGCAAGTACACAGACAAATTTATCTTTAGCATTTGTCAGTGTTTCCAGTTTCTTCAGAAGTTTTTTATTTTCATAAGATTTTGTTGCCTCAAAATATTTGCTGTCATTATAAATTGATTCTTTTATCCTGTCATTTAATTCTCTCATATCCTCAGTGAAATGCATCACAGGAATAAAGCTTTCATGATCTTCATAAACCTTTCCACAAAAATGACTTACTATATCATCCTTAATATTCGGAAGAATAGCATAAAACATTTTCAGCATCCAGTCCTCTTCACCGTTTTCACGAAAACGATACATATAAGTTTTAGCATATTCCTCCATATCTTTCCGGATTTGGACACGTAGTTTCGGCACCATATCTAGAATATCATCCAGAATTGCCCTCCATTCATTTCCTTTATACAAAATATGATTCTCTGTAATAAGAATGTTTCTGGCATTCCAGAACTGCATAAGACGTTTTATCTGTAATGGTGTAAATGCTTTATGAATTTCTCCATACGCTAATAACATTGCTGTAATACTTTGATAGTATTCCGTCTGTCCCTCACCGAATATAAAGTATTTAAAGTTTTCCACAATTTTCTTTATATCCGGGTCATCCAACTCCGGCACATATGGCATCTGCTGATTCTTCTTATCAAAAATATAATATCTTACTTCTTGTGAAATATAAGAACGGACATTTTCGGTGGTTCTCGGAATAAAAATCATCTGCATATTTGCAGGAAAAAGATTCTGCATAGAAGAACAATATGTCATATAACCACAGTTTTCTTTCAGCCATAAAGGCAAATTTTGAAACATACATTGTACCAGCTTCCGTGCCATATCTGTTCCCTTTTTATTATTTTCGGGCAAGACCAGACATATTCTTTTTTCCTGACTGCCACAGGAAGTCAAAACTGCATATATAAAGGTATTATAATCTTCTTTTTCTATGCCAAATACAGCCAACAGTTCCTGCAGGCTTTCCTCCATTATTTCTTCTTTTCCAAAAACCTCCTGGTTTTTATCATCATAACACTGTACTAATTTCCCTTGTTCCGGTTTCTTCACATCTTCTAAGCGGCAGCAATAAGGACTTACGAAAAACAGCCGGTTATCCTCTCCCATCACTTCCTGCTGACTTTCATTTGTAAAAATATACTGATGTCCGAAAATAGATGGCCGATTTCCACTCAACGGACTCTCACCAGGCAAAAGATAAGTAGTTTTACCGGTAATAGAAACGTATCCATTTGCTAATTCTCCGGAATAGTAATAATAACATTCCGGTCTGAAATTTATGTCAATATCAGGAACTGTTTTATAAAATATAGTTCTCTGCAGACTGTCTTCATCGCTTTTTGAAAACACATTTTTATCCAGCTCGTTTATACTTCCATATGCTTTTCCACTTGATTGGTCGCGGCCATGCAAATATTGATATATCATGTTCTCCCCTCCTTAGATAATACTCCTCTCTACAACCTGCCATCCTCTCATGCTGCCCCAAAAATTAGCACACTTACTTTTTCTCAAATCTTCCAGACGGTTCTGGAAAGATCCATTCAGCTCATTCTGATAGTAATAAGTCTCTACCACTCTTGTTTCTTCTTTTTTATTTTTCAGCACTTCTCTGTATTTAAAGGGGATACAGCCGGATTGGCTCAATAACCAGTAAAGGGGTTCTGTAACACGATACGGCGCAATCTGCCCTTCTACACGTTTTACAGTTCTTTCCATTCCACTATCCTCAATTATTACCTTTTCAGGTGTTTTTCCAAGCGCAGATACTACAAAATAATTAAAGGTTTCGAAACTTCCTTCCACCACATTGCAAAGTGTCTCAGCTCCTAGTTCTGCCATCAGTCTAGGAATAACATGATTCAGATTTGCTGCCACTTCTTTGTTGAAAAATCCCGGATGTTTTTCATTTCCCTGGTCATCCTCCAACACCTGCTGATACTTCTCACTGCCGCGCACTACACCGATTTCTTTTAACATATCCGATTTTGTAAGAACCACTGCTGCAGGTATCTTTGCCTTTTTCTCATGGGTTCCTGCAATCAGATACTGGTCAATTGCCGTGAGGATTTCCTGTTGATATCGCTGTGAGATATTATTTTCCCCATCAATTGAGTTTTTTACCTTTGCAAACCGTGTAGGATCAATTAGAAACAGCAGCCCTGATGAAGCTTTCAGATGATATCCGTTGCGCCGGAGTGATTCCTTCTCCCGACAATCTTCACCTGCAATATCACAAAAGACAATAAGATAAGAATGTTCTTTACCATCTGAGGTTTTATATTGATACAAAAACGGCATGGGTGGAATTTTTTCTCTTTCTGTTGCTCCATGCATTTCTTTTTTATCCAGCAGTTCATTTATGTTTCCGAAATACATTTTCTTTTCTTCCATTGTTCCCATAAATTTCATAGTTCCTTTAAAATAAGAATCGTTTTGAAGCATCTCTTCCAACATCGTAAGATAAATACTCTTTCCCACGTCAGTATCTCCAATTACAGAAATCAGCTTCATTTCATACTCACCTGCATGTTCCATAACACGGTTATGGCAATAAGGGCATAATCTCTCTTCCAGTTCCTGTCTCTGATATTTTACTTTTGTTACATATCCGTATTCTTGGTACTCCTCTTGATTAAACCATACCTTTGTATTGTCTGTATAATCAATAGAGACCGCCGGAAGCCTCATGGCATTTGCCTTTGCATCCGTCTCTGTATATCGAAGACATTCTATGTAATAATTTGCCAACTGTTCATCTACTTCAAGACCACTGATGCTATTTCCTATTTCTTTCTTTTTCCATACATTTTCATACCCTTCATAATTGGCCTCAGCAGGCTCTTCCGTCTTGGAAAGTGGCTTCATCAGTCGGAAATCCACTTGATTCGGCTCAAATTCTTTACAGCAGTACGGGCATATAATCTTTTTCATATGTAATTCCTCCTAGTTTCTCAATATTACTTCCGCATATTTTTTTTGTTCTTCTGACAGTTCAACTATAATCTGTTCATCTTTCTTTATAAATATCTCGAACCTTGTTTCCTGTCCAAATGTCTCCAGATCCAGAGTATAAATCAGATTATCACGGCCTGCGCCCCGGCATCGGTAACACAAATAATTTTCTTCAGCTGCCCCTATGTTTGTAAACATAAGAATTGCCTTTTTAACCGGTAGTGTTTTCAACCCCCACAAACTCTTCAATGGTTCATAAGTCACACGGTAGTATAATTTTATTTTTTTACGATACCTCTCTGTTCTATTTCCTTTCTTCTGGTTTACAATGCATAAATCACCACTGCATTTTTTAGCAGGAAACAGTGCAAATCCGAGGCTTTCCTCCCTGATCTGAATTTTATGGGAAATCCCAAAAGAATCGTCATATATAGTTTTAGGTACTTTTTTTTCAACCAATTCTTCCAGTGAAAACTCTTCATTATCCTCTATGTCAAAAATAACACATAAATCATACTCCCTATTTCTAGCAAATTCCCATTTTACCACCGCCTCATTACTGTCTAAAACATTACCGGAAACATTGGTAATCATATCTTCTTCTGTAAAATCATTTATTATTTTTATCATATTTTATCTCCACTCCGCCCTTATCGGCCAGTCTATCATATGTTTTTTTGTAAACATCGTATGCATGGAGATCTGCCAGATCAAAACATCCCTCAATAAAAAGAACATCCATATCCTCATAATAAGTTTCATAAAATATTTTCATTCTATGGCTTTCTTTCAGTTCTGCCATTCTCTGGTTCGTTGCAGTGACAAATGAATTATTTTCCTTAACCAGAAAGCACACTTCCCTGTATGGGTCTGTAAAACTATGCTGGTCCACCATAAATACTTGATTATCCATTATAGTGTTAAAAGCAAAATCATAAACCATCTGATCAGTTTCAAATTCCCTATAATTTTTCAAACGAAGCAGCATTTCCTCTGAAAAATCCCTATGGAATTCCGACCTTGTAAAAATATTCTGTTCACAAAAATCCAAAACTTTGGAAAACAATTCTTCCACCGTAAAGTTTCCATTTCCAATAGACTGGTTCACATCCCGGAGAAACCTTTTGAAATCCTCATTATTATCCAGGATTTTTTCTGTAATCATTTTATAATAGTGCTCACAGTTACCCACTCTCAGCTCCAGTTCATCCTCCACTGCACACCTGATATTCTCCTGCAATTCTTCGGAAGTGCGACGAACCGAGTCTGCAATGGTCATATATTTTTCTGCCACCCTCCGTAGCCCTTTATCCATCTGATCCACTAATTGGATTCTTGCTTTACTATACAAAACCCTTTGTTTCTTCTGCAAATAAGATCCTGCTAATGCATACAAAATTTTTGAATCTTTACTGTACTCTGCTTTATCTTTTAACTGCTTCAATGGAAATGCAGAAAGCTCCCAGCTCTTCAGCCCATTCACCTCCGCATCATACATTTGACCGTTGTATTCCTTTTCCTTATTCAATACACACAGCATTTCATTAACCACTTTACATATTTCAAAAATGGAAAAATTCTCTGTAAAATACAACTCATTAATTCTTTTTTTTAACTGAGATATTTTAGAAGTCATAAACTCATTTTCCTGAGCCTGGAAACGTTTTGTACAATTTATTTCCAACATCAAATCCAGATTTCTTCCATAAATTTTTCTTATGCCCTCCCCTGCCGGCATATTGGCAAGTTCCGTTCCTTTATATTTTTTACTTCTGATAACCCCTTCCCACGTAAGCTCGTCAAAAGGAATTTGGGGAAGAATCTGATTCAAAGACTGGTTAATACCTTCCTTGCTGATTTCAAATCGCTGTATATACTGCGGTATATCCAGTTGTTCTCTCTCCTTCATCATTTTCAGAAAAACCGTGCGGTACACGATTAAAGTAATTATTTCCATGATTCCCTCTAACTTAAAAGAACCTATGGAATAAAAAGTCCCTTCCTTTGACTCAGCATTCTTCTTCATATCTTCATCTTTATACGACTCATAATCTCCCTGGACATCTGCCGGAACTCCATCTTTAAGAATAGTCATCAGTGCAGCATCATAAAGCATTTCATAAGTCGCAGAAGATTCCCTGTTTAAAATTCCTTGACTGTTCATATTGGACATGCAGTAAGCCATGGAAATCTTTTTTTCATTTACCATACTTTCCGTCTCTTTCAAGGTCAGGTAAGTGAATGCTTTTTTTTCCATTCCAAAATCCGTACTGGAATAAGCTGCCTGATCCAAAAGTAAAAAAACATCAATATTGCATCCGGAAGGATAAAATTCTACAAATGAATCACGAATCCCTTCTGTTATTTGCTGTAGCAGACAGGCTATCTTATGGTCTGCTTTCACAAAGATATTAATGTGTATTCTTCCTTTATGTATAAACGGCACTTTTGATGCATGATTAAATACATATATGGCAAAATCCTGCAGCTTTGGTTCCAGAACAAAAGCTCTCTTCATCTTTTCCTGCAGAGCCTCTCTGGCCAAAAGGGTATACTCCTCTTCATCCAATTCCTTTATCTGCTGGTTCTGATACTCCTGTGCAGTAAACTCTTCCAACAAATTTTGCTGACCAAAAAATGTATAGAATATTTTTTCCTGTCCGCCCACTCTCTCCTCCAATGTATCTGACAAGGCATGAATCTCTTCTTTAGTGAAAACACCCAGGAAATAATTCAAGACAGGTTTTTTCAGCTTAATAAACTCCTGCTTTTTTTTTCGTTTCAGCTTCTGCTTTTTTTCAATAAATTCTATGAAATTCATCTTTTATCTCCTTTTGAAGAGTGGCATTGGGGAAATTCCCACAATGCCACTTTTCTTAAAAGTTATTGTACTCTGCTTCTGCAATTTCTTCCAGCATACGGTATACTTTCAGATAAGCTTCTCCGTCGTCAATCTCACGATAATCTACTTTCAAATCATATAAAATATCTTTCAGATTTTTATGATATTCCTCTGCCCATAATTTCATTTTATCGTAGTCCTCGTCTGAACGACTCATCTCCCTGCGTATAGAATCTATCTGCTGTTCTATTTCATCTCTCTGCCTGCGATCCAATTTTGAATATGCTTGATACAGATAGAAATCCGCATATCTGTTCTGTCTTCCACTAAGTTCTATAAACGACTGCACCTCCCCACGGCGGTTCAAATATACATATTCTATTCTTTTCTTAAAAATAAGATGCAGATACATAGCTTTCACATAGTTTTCCGCCACGCTGTCATCTACAGTAATCTTGTTCAGTGTTTCACGACAGTATTCATAGTTTTCAACCATCTCTTTTATCTTGTTTCTTATATCGAACATCTGTATGAATATATTCTTAGCAAATGCAATATTAACTCTTTCATTTCCATTTTCATCAACAGTTTCATCTGGAATCAATTCTGGTATCTCGTGAGATTCATTTAGCCGGTTCACATCCGTCATGGCCTCCTTCAGCTTTATACAGCATCTTTTTGCGGCCCCCATATCCAATACTTCACTATCAGGATTTAAATTTTCCAATTTCAGTATATTATCCACAGGTATAGGATTTCCCCAGTAACAATATGCTTTTATGGCCATATGATCGATTACGATAAAACCATACTTGACAGCTTTATCAAATACTTCCCTATATATCCTATTTCTTCTTTTTTCCTCCTCAATACAGAATCCTGAGACCCATTCTGATTCGGGATACGGAGAAGGCAGCTCATTCCAATCTACATTATTAAACTTATTTTTCTCAAACAAATGGAGACCTGGTGAATTTTTAGCTAACTGATCATAGTTCTCATAGCAGTCCTGTATATCTGCATAAAAGCTCAGAGGTGTGGCGCTCAAAAAATTCATCATAAAGATTCGCTCTAAAATACCACTTTGCTTCACAATGCTATCCTTGTTCACCTTATCCTTCATACACTTAATCATTTGCGGTGAATTATTAGGAATTGATGCAAACGAATACCCAGGCTGAGGAACAGGTACCGCAAAACTGTTTGAAGTAGGGAACATGATATTCGCCCTGCTGTGCAATTTATCGACAATCTCATCACAATAAGATGCTAAAGTCTTTCCCTGGGATACTGCATAAAAATTAAGATAATAATCCATAGATTTATTCAATATATTCGCAAAGGCTTCTGATATAAATTGGTTCAGACTCTGCACCATATCTTCTTTCCGCTCTCCTGACCAAATGTCCGCATTATCAAACAGATACTGATAAAACCCCCGTATAAAAGAATCCAAATCCACGTTTAGATTATCGTCCACAGACATTCTTTTTTCCAATGCTTCAATAAATTTAGGTGTATTTACCAGCGACCAGGACATTGTCTGGTTTCCTGACGCGTCAGCATCTATTGTTGTCTCAGTCTTAATAGACGCATACTTCTGAAATAGCTCTACAAGAGTTCCCAACAATTCAGCAACAGAATCATATATGGCATTATTTTTTGCAATAAATGAATTCCTGTATGCATTGCAAATATCAGCCAGCTTCTCAAAGGCGTAAGCTGTCATTTTCATCTGATACTGATTCTCAAGAGCTTTTATATACGCATTCCGAAGCTTTTCTTTAGCTCCCGGAAGGATTGGAGAACTGGAAATCAGATTATTTAATGCCATATCAGCTTGCTTGGCAGCAGCATCAATTTGATTTCCCGTAGGACGGGAAGACATGAACTTCTGTGCCATGGTATCAAGTGCCTTTGTAACACTCAAATGATCGGATGTTGTATACAGGCATTGCTGTGCATAAATGGGACCGTATTCCAAATTCCTAAAAAGATTATTGATTATGTTGTTTTGTTCTTGTATTCGGGAGTCCATCTGCTCTACCATTTTCCCTGCATTATGGTTAATATATTCTACCTGTCGTGTATATGCAGCCCTAAAATCAGTTGTTATCATATCAGGGGTCTGTTTGATCAGAGCAAATGTATGCCTGTCTAAATTCTGAACCCTGGGAAGATTGGACAACAACAACATTTCCTGATTTTTGGACTCCAACCCAAAATATTCCAGAACCTTTACAACCTCTGCATCCACAGGCCGTCTGTTCCAAAACTTATCTATTTTTTTAAATGCCAGATAGGTCATATAGCTCATAATATCATCCAAAGGCAAAATAGCGGAAGATGCTCCCGCAATACTGTATGAATATGAAACCGGACGCCTGTTTTTCCCAAGCAGTGCTTTATAAGTAATCCTGTTATTTACTTCATTAGAAAGAAAAGAATTAATGGCAAAAGAATTACCACCTGCATTGTTTGCAGGTTCTGAGGCAACAAAGTTTAAAACAGTTTCTGCTGCTACATTGATGACATAATCATATGAATTACCGGTCTGAATTACCCCCTGTTTGTCTTTTACAGACATCAATATACAAGTATCATAAGGGGATACTGCAGCCGCATTATTTATTCCCACGGAATAAAGACCATATTCCTGTACAAATTTGTCTCCCATTTTGGGAGCATTCATAAGGTATTCCAGTTCCTTCAGGGCAGCATAACCATTTTTCTTCAAAGCAGCTTTATTTACTCCTCCTATTCCCGGTTTGCTGCAGTTTACATCCGGCATAAATAATACACCTGTAAAATTTACCGGACGCATAGAATCCAGTTTACTGGCAACAGACCGTATAATATAAGGTACATCAAGAAATGTTCCGCTTCCTGTTCCGCCGCAAATCCCTGCAAACAGGAAAACATAAAGCGGTGTAGAATTATTATAAGTGCTTGATATTCTTCTGATTTTTTCTTCAATAACCTCTGTTGCAGCCTGGATATTCTGCATTAACATCAATCTGCCCAACTGCCTCACCCCTCCGGCTCCGTTGATAACCTGTTCATTGGATATATTGGTGTTTAACCAGGATCGTATGGAACTTGGCAGTCTGTCCGGATTCTTTACAATCCCTGCTACATCCTGACAGGTATATATTTGCAGCTCTTTATTACTCTTATTGAGACTCACCCCCTGAAGAGATTTTGTTTCGTCATCCTTATCCGTATCAATGGCCAGATACTCTATATTCCGTGGTTTATCAGTAAAAACATCACCACTTTTTTGGCAATTCAAAGTATCGTAAATTAGCTTTTTTGTAGCCAGTAAAGCATCAAAACCTGTACCTCCCAGTCCCACAATCAAAATGGGAGCATCCAGAGCATTAGACTTATTGGCTACTGTGGAAAGCCTTCCGCCTCCGTCATAGTCCATACTCGCTTTTAGCTTTTTCTTTTGTTCAATGTCCATATCCTATTCTCCTTTTATTATCATTTTTATTAATCGTACATAAACAAAGTTTCCGCTAGTTTTATTATGTTTTACATTGCCTCTTGAGAAGTAAAAGTAATTTTCAATGTTATATCTTCCAGATCTCCATGTTTTGTAATCAAAACAAATTCATTCTCCTGAAGCTCTGCCTTTTTCACTGGTGCTCCTCCATATCCCGGACACATATCGCATTGGGAATTATTAGTGATCAACAGTGAATTATTTGTCTTTGGATTTGTTCCCACATATATCTTCTCAAGACCCATTGTTTGTGCTGACATATCTGTTACAATTTTACTTAAACGCACGTCCCCTTTTTCATAACCCAAATTGTAATTTTGCGTTCTGGAACCTGCACCGAAATTATCATTATCAATCATGGACCATAAAACATCTCCAAAATTTCTATGGTTTTTCTTTTTTATCATTGTAATCGCCACACCTATCAGGGCTGCTAAAAGCAAAAGAACAACCACACCCAATGCCACGGGCAGAATGCTTGATTTATTCTCCGTCTTTTTACTAGCATCTTTATCATTCTGCTTTGCCGCTTTACCATCTACTGCTTTAGTACCATCAATCACAATCGGCTCAGATTCTCGGTATAGACTGTCACTTTCAGCCAAAACCAAAATTTCAGTATCACCGACTTCCGGAATCGGTATTTCTCCATTAAAAGAAGTACTGTTTAAAGTAAGATCATATGTTTCTTCTTTCTTATTATTTTTTACTTTCGCTACTGTTTTGAACTGTTTGTACAGCCCTTCATCTTCCACCTTCTGTCCTTCATTTTCAAAATATGCTTCAATAACCGCCTTCCCCTTTTCGCTTTTCACCTCAGCTTTTAATTCCAGTTTGTAATTAAAAATCATATTAACATGGATACTACATCCTTCTTCGCCTTTAACACGCAGTATCCAGTCACCCTTTTCCGGAGAATATATTTTAAGAATTCCATATTTATCAGATTGGCTAAACGAAGCTTTTTCTCCCCCTATTTTCACTTCTTTACTCTTATTGTCCAGAAGTTCTATTTCATGCACCTTTTTGGTAGACAGCATAATAACATTTGCTTCGACAACATTGTCATTCGAGATATTAAATTTCAAATCAGAGAAATTTTTGCCATCAGTTTGAATGGTTCCGACTTCGATTGTTATGGAATTGATAAAATCCGCAAATATTTCATTAAAAATGTCGGGTAGCCCAGCTGCATCAGTAACTACATAACTACGTCCAAGCGTCTGGTCAGCCATTCCTTTAATCAGTTCTGTATCCACTTCTCCGTTAACATTCAATCCAATTGTATAAATCTTTACCCCCATATCAGATGCATTTGTGATAGAAGATGCCGTATCTTTCAGAGAAGCCTCTTTAGTCCTGATTTCACTCTTTGGCAAATCAATTTGTCCGTCTGTAAAAAATAGAATAAGCTGATTCCTGTTTTTGTCGCTTTCTTTTTTCAATATATCACAGCTCTTTTTTAGCGCTAGGCCAATATCTGTATCACCGTCCTTGTTATAAACTAATTTATCCAGTTTTGCTTTCAGGACTTCTTTCTGCTCCAGTGTATTTGCATCTTTAAGTTCTGTCACATCACCCAGTTCATGGGTAAACGGTACAATTGCCACACGGGAAGATCCATTTTCCATTAAGTCTACATACATTTTAGCAGCCTCAATGGCTACACGTTCCGGATCGTTTCTTGTCATGGAACCACTTCCATCTAAAACAATTACTACATCCATTCCTTTCTCAGCATAATCACTTTTTGCTGCCAAGACAGTAACACTTTCCATAAATATTAATATCAATACTGCCCAAAAACATCTTAAATACTTTTTCATATCTTTTTCCATCCTCTGTCAATTTTTATAAAAATCAAATCCTGCTATACTTAACCTATTATCCTTTTCCCCATTATATATATCTTCTACTTCTATTTTTAGTACGTTCGGGGTTATTTGTTCTGGCAATGGAATATTGAAGCCCAGAGGTTCAAATCTATCCTCCAATTCTATATAATATTCTCTCTTGTTCGCTGTTATCTTAAGCTTCTTCATTCTGCTGTTTGCCTTATAACTTTCCTCAGATGTCAAATCTCCGTTTCCAACATGTATCATATCTATCAGCATATCTTCCTGGTTCAAATCAAATACAAATGTAAACTCTGGAAGAATTTCCTTCTCATTCTTCCATACTGTTGAACTTCTCCAATCTCCCAATGCCTTTAATCCTTCCCTGTCCTCCATTGCTTTTCCTTCAATACTCCCCTGAATATCCAAAACCCCTTTATATTGCGGATAATACAAAGTCAATACATTGGCTGCCACTTGTATTTCTGTTCTATCTTCTTTCTCGCCCACTATTACCGGTTCACCATTCACATTTATATCCCATCCTCTTACTTTAAAAACCGTTTTATTTGCTCCCTGTTCCGTATCCTGTGTAAACTGGGCAAGAAGATTTTCCTGTATTTTTCTCTGGCGTGAGCCGTATTCATCAGCCGCATATACTTCCATATTAGAATGTTCCAGAAAGTCACCTAACTTACCAACAACATTCTCCAAAACGCTTTTCGCAGTATGTAAAACCGGAATCTTTTCATTTGTCTGAAAAGCTATCAAGCATATAGACAACAGAATCAGAACAAAGTGTCTGAATTTTAACCATGTTCTGGGGAAAACCGTATTCGCATTCAAGCACTTCTGGCATCTGTCCTGCCAATTACTCTCTCTGTATGGGACAATATCCAAAAAAAGGTCATCAAAATCATCATCAAAATCCTTCTTCAATTGTATTTTTTTCCCTATTATATTCAATTGTTCGCATATTTCATTCACTTTCGCTTTCACAAGGCTCCTTTGTTTCAGCAATTCTTCACGGCACCTTTGTATATCCCAAATACGAGGTAATGTAAATATTCCAAATACCAGACGAAACAGGAAATATACTATTGCCATACCTGCAACTCCTCTGGAAACCCAAACAATACTATTGCTTATCAATGTGTCTGGCTTCATTTTAAAAAGCTCAATACTGAAATAGAAAATTACAATACCACAAAACAGCTTAAATATAGCGAACGGAATCAGAGGTCCATTCATCTTTTTCCCATATTTACCTGCCATCTTCCCAAACATTTCATCCAATGTGTTAGAAAGCTTTATCTCTTCTTGTTTAGCGGATTCTACCCACTTATTCGACACGTCATTCTGTATACTTTCCCAAAACTTATCTGCCCGTTCTTTATTCTGTAGACCACCCAAATTTATATATATAGGAAAAGGAACTGCCATACCATTATTGTTATAACAAAATTTATACCGGACATCTCGAAAAGCTATGCCTGTCATGCCATTTCTAATCAAAACAGTTTTTAAAGGGTCATCACAAAGCATCTGTATAAATATCAGATAATAATCCCTCATTTCTTTTCTGCCATTTTCTGTTGATAAATCACATGCCTTAATCATTATTTTTAATTTATTAGAATTTTCATCCAAATAATAATAATGTTCCAAATTATTTTGTAACCATTCTAAATATATATCCAGAACATCTTCTCTTTCCACCTATATATCTCCTTCCCCATATTAACAAAATTACACATCTATAATACTCAATTAAATTTTTTACACATCTGTTCTGCAACCACTTATTCCGCTTTATAAACTTAAATACTCCGTAGACATAAATTAACAACGCTGATTATAACTTGTAAATACGGTGTTTATCTTTAACTCTATTATGCATAACAATACAATTTTATCTATTCTATCGTCATAATTTGTAACATTTTAACACAATTTCCACATATATAGCCGATTTTGTCCTAAAAGGTAATAAAAATAGCGCCAATGGTAATCATTACCATCCGCGCTATTTTTATTGCATCCAGATATCATTTATTTAATTCTTATCCCAATATTTTCTCCAAAATATCATATAATTCAAACGATTTTCCCTTTCTCGCCTGGTATCCATCGAACAAACTTTGCTGCAAGCATCGAAAGTGAAACTACACCCACTCCAATTATCATAGAATAGCCAATAATAGTACAGCCTTTTGAATACAAAGCTAACCAAGTACCCATAACGACATCACCAACAGCAATCCCTCTCACGAACAATTTCATTTTTTGAAATCGTTGTTCACTCATTGTAACATTCTCATGCATGATTGGTGCCAATGCAAAAATAATAACCAGCGATACAATAGCGATAAACAAAATAATTAAATCATTAACATGAGGAATGATCTGAATGACTGCCCACCATCCTATATACATTATCAGAAAACAACGTAAATGTGTTTTAGCATGATATCCACCACCACAGCTTTGTAACGGAATCACAACGATCAGCAATACAATACTTTCAAGCAATCGACCTACAAATATACCCGATATAAGCACAACTGCCATATTAATTGCAGAAGACAAAATCAACTCAAAACCATATTCATATATATCTCTGTCGAAATCATTGATAATCTCTTCTGACACCCAATAATTTACTGTTTTTTGTATAATTCTCGAAAACATCGTCACTCCACCCTCCCCCAAAAACTGTATTTTTCAATCTTACTTTACTTATTACCCAGCACCGGGTGGTATCAGAGGCAGCATTATATGTGTTTCAAATACACCATTCTCATGTGACCGTAAAACATGTCCCTGATGCTTAGCTACGATAGCATCAATATGAGATATACCAATCCCATGAAAAGGCTCCTTCTTTGTCGTAATATAACGATTACCTCGACACTGTATTTCATTATTATAACTATTGCACACAGATATCAGCAAGTTCTTCTTTTTAACAAAAAGTGAGAAGTCAATAAATTTTCTTTCGGCTGCGTCCTCCATATGAATACAGGCTTCAATCGCATTGTCAAGCAAATTCCCCACTAATGCACAAAGCTCATTATCACTAATAAAGTTATTTTCCGGATAAACTGCTTGCATTGTAACTTCAATATTATGTGATCTGGCCAAACATAGCTTTGAACTAACGATGGCATCAAGTGCTAAATTCCCCGTTTGTAACATAATCGTACTTTTATAGGTTTCACCATACATATTATCAATATATTCAAGTGCTTTTCGTGTCTCTGCATTATCTACTAATATACGCAATGCATTTAGATTATTTTTATAATCGTGCTGCCAGGTACGCATATCTGAGTAAATATTATCAATCTCCTTTAAATAGTTCGCTTCCAATTTTGTACGTTGCAATTTCATGGCTAATTCTACATATTTCATCTCTTCACGGATAAATAATTCATAAATCATAAATACTGCAACTATCACCAGTAAAGCCCCTATTGCAAGCCAAACAAGTAATTTATTTTGTTGCGCTTGTAGGTCAGTGAACTCCACATACATGCGTACCAGAAAAAGGAAAATAAAGTCAACCAATACTACTCCGCTCAGCACAATTACAGGACCTTTTTGTAAATCCCGAATATTTTCATGTCTTTTAGATAGAATATAGAATACAACCACTTGCATCATTTTAATAAATAACATTGCCAGCAATCGTGATGTATCCTGATATTCTAAGGTATGAGCTATTGTTGTTGATTTAACAGAAGAAGCCAATCCAGCTCCTATGATGGACGTACCAATCTCAATTGAACATACCATCAATACCCCGAAAATTTTTTGTAGTATCGTTCCATATTTGAAAATCAGTAAATACATAAACATGATGCTGTAAATTATGATACTGTATATTGTAATGGCAGAATTAGTAGCAATTAAACCGCAGACTACTAATAGAGTCCATACACCCAATTGCGGCCAAAATGATCTGTATTTTGACTTAAAACGGCTGTTAAGAAAATATATACAAACAAGATTATCCACTAACATGGAAACAGTTTCAGCAATTATCCATTCTCTGTTCATTTTTATTCCTTAAATAAATTTACAAAAGTATCATTTACGTATTTAGAATTATTACGACTAATTGGCAGCTTTTCGCCGGTTGACAATAAAATACTATCTTTGTACACACAATCAGCCTTAAGAAGATTTACAATATAGGAGCGATGACTACGTACAAAATTAGACGGGAGTAACTTGGCCATTTCTTCTGCTGTTATACGTATTTTAAATATTTGCTGCTTCGTATGTAATTCAGCAGTATGCGAAATCATTTTGATATAATATATATCGCTGCAGTGTAACTTAACTTGACCAGAATCACTTGTTACTATTATTATATCTTTTTCACAGGAAACCCAAATATTATATGCTTTATCCAATACCGAAAAGAGCTTGGCTGCTGAAATAGGTTTGACTAAATAATGGAGAGCATCAACATCATACCCTTTTGTGCTATATTGAGGATAGCTGGTTATAAATACAATAAGCATGTTTTTATCAACTTGCCGTATCTTTTCAGCCAATTTCATACCGGTCATTTCCTTCATCTTTATATCTATAAATACTATATCCACTATTGTATCAGGCCATGCGAATAAAAACTCCTCCGCACTGCCGTAACATTGTATATCTATATATACTTCACTTTCAACTGCCCACATTTTTATACATTTTGCCAATTGCTTTTGTTCAATAGTATTGTCTTCACAAATTACAACTTTCATATCCCCTCCATATCTGCCAATATGAAACACACATAAGCAGATAAACAATGTTACTGACACCCACTTTCAAACAACAAAAGTGGGTGCCAATGTCAAGGATATCACTTGCTCAAATATTTGTAAAGAATTACATACTATTTTGTGATTCTTTTAGGTACCTTAGGCTGGTACCATCCCCAATGACTTATGATACCTGCCCCTGCACGTGCAGAATACAGGGAAGCTCTTGATACCATTCCATTAATTTTTTTACCTGTTTTTTTCATTTTGTTTTCCTCCTGAATTTTAATGTGTTTTATTCCGTTCGCGCGTTACGGTTATTATCAGGGTTGTTTCACCCTTCACTATATAGCCGCCGGAGAATCGTTTTGGTCATATATTCATAAAATATTTTTTAAGTTTCTTTCGTGCTCCTAAAATAGCCTGTGCTATAACCGTTTTTGACTTGTTCAGTTCTTTTGCAACAGTTCTTTGCGTCTTACCATTAATGCACACTTCGATAAAACAATGACGTTGTATTTCCGTCAATTCATTTAATGCATTTCTTAAATCTATATCTAATTCTATTTGGTCAAATAAATCCTTTTTATCTGCCACTTGTCCGCCATTTTCAAAAACACTTTCATATGATACAGGTATTCCTGTATATTTATGTGTTCTAAAATGCTTACGCTCCATATGATCTTCTAGTTTGTTAATATAAAGTACTTTGGGAGCATTTTCCGGCTTTACACCAGCAAATTCAAGATACGATCTTTCAATTTCTCCTTGTACCTCCACCTCATATCTCTGATCATCTAAAAATGTAAAAACAATAATCATAATATACCTCCTCGCCAGCGGAAACTAACGAGGTCATATATTATTCCTCAAGCTCAGTACTTTACTTGCCAAAAGACTAATGCAAAAGTACCGATACCATAGCCACACAAAAAGACCCCGATTCCGCTATTTTTTTTATTAGCGGAACCCAAGTCCGAACCAACATTGTTTTTGTACAGCTATAAGAAATTATGATATAATTGTTCCAGTAATTTCTTATGAAGTAATCAAACCACATGTTATAGTTTTTGTCAGTGACATGGCGGTGCCAAAACAGTGACAAGGAGACCATTTTATGATTCTTAGTGATGTATTGCATATTCTGCAGAAACCAGTTGACTCTATTGGCATTAAAAATACTCCTCTCTATGTAATGCTTTTTACGGATGATACAAACGAAAATCTGGTTCTTTACAATGATGCGGCTAAGAAAGTATTCAGTAACCGCGGGTTGACAGACAAAGTTAGCATGGAGTATTGTAATGAATACGGATTTTTACATCTCACAGATAATATAATGAAAAAATATCTTCCGTTGATCAGACAGCATACTTCTATCTACAATCAATTAAAAGAACTTGTAGAAAACAGCAAACAGCTTCCTGATTCTTACAAAGAGCAGTTAATTTCATCCTGCATGCCGGAAAATGATTATCAGCTGGCCCGTTTCATTGCGGCTTGTATACTTTGTGGCAGCTATCATTCAAATCGGTTAAATGCCAAAGAAAAAGATACTGAGTACCATTTTGGAATTGATTTTATGAACCTGAACCGCCGGATTATTACGACGCCTATTGTCAGAAAAATTTGGAAAGCATCGCAGCAGGAATTTCTGGTTTCTCATAAAGAAGGTAACCGTTTCCATGATCTGAATATTATTCAACGGCTGCTTCCTAAAGGCTATATAACCAAAAGTGATTTTCACATGCGTGCCAAAACAACAGATGGTAAGATTCGTTCTCTAATGGATATCTGTAAAGAAGAAAATAAAGATATTTCTGTAATCGGAGAAGGAGGGATAGGAAAGACAACATTTCTCCAACAGCTTCTGGAGGAAGAATTCTGGGATAAAGAGAAAAAACCGACAGTATATGCCAGCGGACGGCCAATCCCTATTTTTATAGAACTGAGACGCTGCCCTTCACAAATTGACCATTGGTATGAAGATAACTATAAAAAAACAAATTTCATTACACGTTATATAGGACAAATGCTGGAAAACCATAGTTCATTAAATGCTGTGTCCGAGGAAACTTTAATCTCAGTTGAAAAAGAAATGCAGCGTGTTCCGGAAAATGGCATACCACAATATATGCTTCTTTTAGACGGTTTTAATGAAGTAAGTATTGCTGAAAAAGGTACTTCACAGTCCTGTCGTGCCTTGTTAAGCAACGAGATTTCTGTCATCCATCAAGAATATGCTAATGTAAGGATTATTGCGACCAGCCGGAAAACACAATCTGCTTACTTTACCTCCACCTTCCAGAATGTTTACTTGATTGGACTGGAAGAGGATGATATAAGAGATTATTTAAGTAAATGCATGTTTTCTAATGCATCTATTGGAATAACGCTTGCAAATAAAACCTTAGTAAAATGCCTTCGCATTCCCCTGTTTCTATGTATGTTTTCCTACGCCAAACCAGCAGATGATATGATGCTGCCGGAGACTCCCGGAGAAATCTTATATAGTTTTTTCCATAGAAATTCTTTCTTCTACAATATAAGAAAGCATGCTGAAGATACACACACTAACCCACTGAATGAATTAGAGACTGCACTTGTGCTTGATTTTATCCTCCCATATATTGGCTGGGTAATGGAACAGAATGATATTTTTTCATTATCGGAATCGCAGTTAACACAAACCATTCAAGACGCTCTTGACATCATTAAGAACCTGCTGATAACAGCATCTTCTCTTCCATACGAAGATTTTTCGTACAGCAAAGATATTTTGAATCAAATTTATCTTTCTCTGTCGGAAAGAAAAGATTCCATACATAAAATCATTGCATGCGCTTTTGATTATCTTGGAATCTTGTATCAATACAATGCTCTGGAGAAAGATATCGCAGATTGCCGCCAGTATTCTTTTATCCATCATCATTTCCGTGACTATTTTTCGGCCATTCTGGATATACAACTGCTGCGTATGCTGCCTTTTATAGACAAATCATCTTTTATTGAAAATGAAATATCTACTTATACTTATAACCAATTCCTTAATTCCCATTTCTGGAACCAGAATAAAAAAGAATTAATCAGCCAGATTCTGATGGAACACAGGAATAAGCCTAAATTAAACTCAGTTTCCGAAAACTGGTATCTTCCAAAATTTGATACAAATGAGCAGCAGGTATTAAGTGATGCTATAAATTTTTGCAGAACATTTGGAAAGACATATCCGATTCACTATCTCCTCCATAACGTACTAATGGCAATCGTTTACGGGAGACAAGAATTATCTGGTATGGACTTAACAGATTTGAATTTCAAACATTTCAATATATTTGCTATACCATGCAGTAAGAAAGGCGCAACCTCCACTCTGGCCGCCCACTTTGATAATTCTATCCTGCCTGACTATTTTCTGCAGCCAGAGGATCATGTAGACAGTATAGACGAATATGCTTATTCCGGTCAGTATTGTTATACACTGGATGATACGGGTACAATAAAATGCTGGGATATCTTCTCCGGATGTCTGGAATACATACTACAATCCGGTGCTCCAAATGGCCAGTACGATTATTCTCCGGACGGACTGATGAAGATTTCCTCAGACGGGAAATGGCTTGCTGCTAAGGTATATCATAACGAAGCTAATGACTGTTCAGCCTGCCTGTATGTTTTTAATCTGGAAAAACCAGATCAAAATCCAGTAACATTATATCCCCAAAAGCAGCATAGAAAAATCACCAGTTTTTCCTTCACGGAGGACAATAACAGCATACTGTATCTGGCTGATCAACATGACTTGTACTGCTTTGACATTATAACACAAAAGGAAATTTACTCCTGCCATTATGAGCAGTTTCTAAAACAGACCGAATTATATGCCTCCACAGCATATTCTGATATTTATGCATTCAGTGGTGAATATGATCTCTTTGATTGTACTGATTATTACCCGGAATATGAGGACGATGAGCCACTGCCGGAAGAAAACGACCATACTTTATATATTGAAGATATTGATTCCGATACGGATTGGGAGGAGAATTCGATTCCTACTCCCTGTGTGCTCTTAAGATGTATCCCGTCTTCCAAAGAGATAGAAGAACTTTATCGTTTTTCTGGCGAACCCGGTACTTACCCGTTAGCAAAATATTTTCCTTCATTGGATTGCTTTCTTCTTTTTAATGAAGAGAGCCGACAACTAGAAAAGTTTTATTGTTCCCGCAAAGAAGCTGAAATCGTATGGGAAGAACTCACTATAGAAAATGGTAACGCTTCGCCTTCCTCTATCCAGTACTGTCCAGGCCATCCAAAGGAATGCTATATTATCTACCCGCAATGCAGTTATAATGTAGATCTGGTTACCCATAAGCAAAATGGAATTCTAATGAAATACGATGTATCTGCATTGAGCAAGCTCATAAATAATGACAGCGAAATGGAAGAATTGATTTTCTATCCCAATGTCATACCAAACTGTAATCGTTTTATTATACGAAATTCAGAAAACACTTATGAATGGGATACTGCCAATGACACATTACGTCGGAGATACAATACCGCCCTTTTTGAATGTCGGGATATGTTTTTTGACAAAATACACGGACTCGGTATTCTTGTACATCAATTTAATGGCATCTCCGTTTTCAGCGGCAGCATCCCAAAGCTGGTTAATGCATACTGCTACCCTAATACAGAGTATTATGCAAGCGGCTGCTGTTATCATGAAGTGACCCAAAACTTGGCCATCATGTTCAGTAAGGCCAGCCATGAATATGTAGAGATCATTAATCTTCATACCAGCAAACGGGAAATTGTTTTTTCTACACTCCTTGCCCACAAAACGCTGGAAAGCATACAATTCCATCCTGACGGAAGATATCTGCTGATCACACTCGAAGATAGATGCGTGGAATACCAGCTTTCTTCTAAAAAAACTTATTTAGTAGAAAAAGCAGGTGACAATGAATTATTCATAGACGGCAGTTATACAGACGAAGAAAGGCCTATGATACGGATTGCTATCGTGGAACATTTCAATTATGATAATCTCCGCATTGAACCGCACTGCGACCATTATGCTGTCAATCATACATCGAAGGCTGCTGTATATAAAAAAGAATGGCGATATTATATGCCCACCCTGACACATGAGACTGCTACAAATTTTCTTCACTACAGCTATGATATTGGAAATGGATGTTCTTATACTAAAGAGGAATATCAAACTTACTGGTGTACATGCGGATTCTTCCTGCATAACTATCCGGACGATGAAGCCTTTCAGCACATCCGCTGCAGTAAGTTTATCGGAAATCGTGAACAAAAAATCAATAAAAGTTTCGGAAGATTGCAAATGATATTCTGCCGCCATGATTTTGCCCTTGCTACCCAATACCGTACGGAAAGAAATTGTAATAATTACTCATATTGTTCAGATGATTTTTCCCAGGTCATTGAGATATTTGATCATCATAATATTACTTACTGGAAAGATTTATCCGCTCACCCGACTTCTGAAAGATATGTATACAATAATGGAGAAAATACTTCTGAAGAGATGGCATACTCATATTGGGATACTGTAATCCCCTGGTTTTCAGATACCTTGCTCGCTTGTTATGAACAATATCATCTCTTGTTGTTAAAAAGAGCATTGCATGGAAAGTCTATTGAAATACTTTATACACCTGGTATAGCTATAAATGGTTGTAGTTTTTATGGGGTAAAGGCTAATGATAAATTGAAGGAGGAATTGGTGTATAATGGGGGGAGGATATAAAAGATGCCGAATAATACAAGAAATCGTAATTGTTTGTATTAGCAGTGAATAATTAATATCCTACAATTCTCATGCAGTAATTGCAAGGACTTTACCTATAGGGATTGCCAAATATATGTTTTAGTTTTAGTTTTTGATTTTATGAGGCTATGAAGAAAAATCTGTAAATAAGATTCTTCTATGATAATGAGTGGTGAAAAGTCTTAAAATAGGCTTTTCGCCCTTGCTTTATATATAACAGTTACAAAAAGGCATGTCAACAGCAGGCGGTAAATCCGCCTGTTATTCGCTCATGTTCGATCACTCCGGAAGCCGTCCTTCGTACATGATACTTAATTCTCCATACACCTGAGCCCAGTTCCGGATGGTTGTGGTCCATTTCTTTGTGGCCTCAAAGGTTGCTAAATATAACGCTTTGAGCAACGCTGTGTCGCTTGGAAATACGCTTCTCTGGCGGTTCAGCTTTCGATAAGTGAGACTATGAAGGAAAGTCTCTCCGAGGTCTCAAATCCGTAGATATCTTCAATAGTTTCAGATATCTGCCGGGTAGTCATTCCCTTCGCATACATGGAGATGATCTTCTGGTCAATATCAGAAATGTCTTTCTGGCGTTTTTTGACCACCTGTGGTTCAAAGGTAGATTTTCGGTCTTGCGGCACATCGATTTCCATGGAACCGAAACTACTGTTGACCCGTTTTCGTTTGTAACCGTTCCGGTAATCATCATTGTCTGAGCGTTCCGATTTTTGATATCCCAGGTGATCATCCAGCTCAGCCTCCATCATTTCCTTGATGGTTCCGCCAAGAAGATCTTTCAGGGCATCCTGAATGTCTTCAGCTGTCTGAATATCGTATTCTTCCAAAAGCTGATGGATAATGCTGCGCTTTCCTTCCGTCATTTGTACTCTGTGTACTGGTTTCTTTTGTCTTGCCATAATAAAAGGCCCTCCTATGATTTTTATTTTATCATAGAAGAACCTTATAAATCCTATTTTACAGAAAAAGTTTCACACTCTCAGGGTCTGGTTTCTTGCGGGTACTCAGTGGTAAGCCCTTCGAAAGCTTACCACTGAGAATCCATGCCGTCCGGTACACCCAACCGGTTAAGCGGTACACTTTTTCCATGCACGCGGTACATTTCGAGCGATTTATACAGGGAAATCCATATATGTAAGTGTTTCATCAATACCGTCTTCCAGTTTCTTGGCAGCGGCGGAAAGCTTCCTTTCACGGAGTTTTTGGGCTGCCTGAGCTGCTTTTTCACAGGCAGCTGATTTACATTCCTGTGAATGAATTGCCTTTAACATCATGGCTACTTCCTTCATACATTTGCGTGGTGTTGCAGAGAAGATGTTGCGGTAGAAATGTACAGTACAACGCTGATATTTTGCATCAGGAAACACCTCGGGTATTGTTTCAAGCATACCCAAGCATTTATCACCTATGATGAGGCGTACACCATATAAACCACGCTCTTTGAGCCAGATAAAGAAGGAATGCCAACTCTCTTTATCTTCCTTCATTCCCTCGGCTGCGCCAATAATTTCACGGCAACCGTCCTGATTAACGCCCATTGCAACAAGGATGGAGACGTTTTGAACCTCACCGCCCCAGCTGCGTTTCAGATATACACCATCCACATAAACATAGGGATATTCCCCTGTCAGTAACCTTGTACGCCAAATTTCAATGCGTTCATAGGCCTTTTTATTAAGGTTACTGATGGTTACGGGAGACACTTTGGTTCCCCACAGAGCTTCTGTGATATCCTCAACACGGCGAACAGAAACACCGGCAAGGTACATCTCGATAAGGGCTTCTTCAACAGAGCATTCTCTGCGGCGATACCGTTCGATAATAGCAGTTTCAAACTGAACACCTTTTAGTTTAGGAATTTTTAGGGTAACATCCCCAGCAGTGGTCTGGAAGTTACAGTTGTAATGGCCGGAACGGTACCCCTTACGATTACCAGAACGCTCATACTTCTCAGCATTTACTAACTCTTCTGCTTCATGATCAAGCAGGGCATTGAGAGTTTTCTCAACACTGGAGCGGACTAAA
Source organism: Blautia sp. JLR.GB0024 (assembly GCF_037000545.1). Lineage (NCBI taxonomy): Bacteria > Bacillati > Bacillota > Clostridia > Lachnospirales > Lachnospiraceae > Blautia > Blautia sp. JLR.GB0024. The sequence continues at coordinate 107,215 of NZ_JBANBF010000008.1, forward strand.
TCTCGTAAATCGTGCTTTATTAAATCCTCGTTGAGTTGTATAATGTTATCAGACATGTTTTATAGCTTCCTTTGTGAGATTTTTGTGTGGTAACTTAATTCTACCAAACGGCTATAGAACATGTCTATTTTATAAAATTGAATTTGCGAAATTAATTATACGTCATCATTTCCGGACATGTGATATTTTTGAAGCAGAATATTCATTTCCTTCTTCTGCATCTGCATAAGATATTTTAGATTGTTGTTTACTGAGCCAGTAACTAAATGTGGCTGGCGGGACAAGATGCTTTCCTGGAAATCTTTGATCCTGTTAACTAAAAATCAACTGTTTGCGCATTTTAGCATTTTCATTTTCAAAAAGCAAGTAGAAGTTATTGTAGCTTCCGTTTCCCAGCGTGTCAGCATATTTGGATGAACCTCATGATCAGAAGCAATTTCATTTAGCATGCGCTCGCCACGGAGCACTTCCAGAACCAGCTTGGATTTAAATTCTGGTGAATAAGCTTTTCGCATAGTGTCACACTCCTTTAATTTAAGTCTTAGCGACCTAACGATAAACTATGCAAAATTTTGTCTAAAATCATTAGTCCATTATATGTCTTCTCGTTATAATACTTATCACTTTATTAAACTGTTTTCTATTACATATCAATATCAGCACGGTAATTGCTATTTGAATCCCACAAGCAATATTTAGGGTGGCTAAAATCGCATCAACCACAATTAATGCAATGCAACAATAATGCAAATTCCATTTAACGTTCATACGGATGAAATCGTATAAAATGATTGTCCTTAAAAACCACATTACAAAATATCCCATCATAGTCGCAAAAGCGGCACCAACAGCGCCCCACTTAGGTATGAATAAGAGATTCATAATGATATTAACAACTGCACCAAGAACAGTTGTTGTAGCAACCGATTTTGTCTTTCTTACTGCCGCAAATAATGAGCCTTCAAACTGGGCTATGCCATTAAACACGGTACCAACTAGTAAGAATGGAACACACTTCCATGCTTGAAAAAAATCTTTTGAATACAAAATTTTGGCCATTGGAATATTTATTAACAACAAGCCCGCGCATACAATCATCGAAATAAAACTATAAAAGGAATAATTGTTACCAATAAAACCATCTTTATCGTCTTTATCAAATTCCGAGATAGCAGAAATAGACCACGCATTATAAAATATGTTTTGAAACGTTGTAAGTATCGTTGGTATTTTATACGACACCGCATACACACCATTAGTTGCAACGCCGCAGAACCAAGTCAAAATATACCTATCACTAGCATTATTTACCCACCAAGCAATACTATTCGCTATCAGCGGCGAACTGTATTTTATCATAGGAGCAGATAGATTCCTAAAATTAGACAGTCTTAAATCCTTATAGACCTTACCGACACTAAACTGATATAACACTTGTAAAAGCAAACCTATCGTGTTACTTATCATGTAACCAGTAATGCCGAATTTAAATACAACAAGTAGAATGACATTACTTGAACAAGTTACAACTGTACAAATAATGCCGCTCAGTGCAATTGTTGAAGCCTGATTTTTTGCCTTAAGATACAAATTTAAGCAATTGTTAATCGCACCAAGCTCAAAGGCTAAAAACAAAAACAATAAATATATGGTTGAAATCTGAAACATCCCTAATAAACGAACCCCTATCAATCCGCCTAAGAGTACAATTGTTCCTATTATAATAACCCTAAATGTAGTTGATAATACATCCCTTTTTTCATATTCAGAATCCATACTAAAACGTAGGGTTGCATCCTGAATACTCAATAATAGTATAGGGATAAGTAATTGGGCCGTAGACTGCAACAAATCCACAGTTCCATAATCGGAAGTACTTAAAATGGCAGTATATAATGGAACCATTAAAAAAGTTACTATTTTAGATCCAAAACTTCCTATCGTGAAAAGACCCACATTTTTTAATAAAACTTTATTCTTTTGATTCATAGTTCACCTTATTAATAGCTCATATCATCGTATGTTAATACGCCCGCACCACCTGTAGCATAGATAATGTCTCCTACAATCATTTTTCCTATATCACTAACTAAAACTGTTGCTAGATTCGCAATCTCTTCCGATGCAACATATCTTTTAGCTGGCGAATAATCTAAATGCATATTATCGTCTGTATCTTTGAACAACATAGGTGTTAATGCCGAGCCTGGGGCTAACCCATTTACAATGATTCCATACGGCAAATACTTCTTTGCCATGCCTAATGTTAAACCTCTTTCCCCCCACTTTGCGATTATATATGGAGAAATGGCTGGTCTTAATGCAGAGGAAGAAACAATGTTCAATACATTGCCCTTTATCGATCTTCTTATCATATACTGAGCGATTTCTTGTGAAAAGAAATAAACACCTTTTAAATTAGTGTCGAGAATTGTATCATAGTCTTCTTCGTTAGTATCTGGAAATACTTGTCCACCATTAACTCCCGCATTGTTTACAAAAATATCTATATTCTTATTAAAGCCATTAGAAAATTCAAAAAATCTTTTTTTCGCGTCATCGACTCTCGAAATATCAATTTCTAAAATTTCAATCCTAGAAGAATCACAATTACAAACTTCAACCAGCTTTTCCTTTGTGCCTACTAAACGTTCTGTATTTCTAGCGCTAATTACCACATCTGATCCATTTTTCAAAAATGACTCTGCTATAGCTAAGCCTATTCCTGATGTTCCTCCTGTGATTAACGCACATCGCCCTTCTAAAAAATGACCCTCTAAACAAGGTATTAGCACTTTTTCCTTTTTTTCTTTTATAAGTTTCCTTTTAAGATAAGATTTTATTTCCATATATTTATCCCTTCATTGCATGCTTAAGTTTATCAAAAGTTTTATCACCCAGCACTCCTTTTATAGAATTCTTAATGCCACTTTTCACATTAGATGTAATTGTTTTTGTTTTGTTATTCTCAATCAACGATAGATAAGCTTCACTTTCATCCTTGTCGCTAACAAACACTTCAAAAACAATAGGATTCTCTGATTTACCAATAAAAGTATTAATGTTTTCTTCAAACTCTGTCATGTTTCTAGCTGTAATGTATTTAAAGCCACATGACTGTGCCCATCCTTCTGCTGTTTTAAAATGATTTGCTGCTGCAACAAATTGGTTTCTTTCCGACACATTTTCTCCATGAAGCTTAAATTCAATGCCACCATTATTATTTATAAGAAGTACTCTTACATTATTTCGTATCTGTCGTAATGCCAAACAATTCATGTCATATAGAAAAGCCAAATCCCCTATTATCATAAATGCCATTTTTTCTGAGGCAACGCTTTGTCCAATTAACGTGGACATACCTCCATCTATGCCAAATGCACCGACATTTGAATAACACTCAATACTTTTATCCAGTTCAAACAAATTCCATACTCTTAGGCAATTAAGTATAGAAAATTGAAGAATACTATTTCTCGGAATTCGACTGTGCAGTTTTTGAGCAATTGCCACATTCGAAAATGGAACATTAATATCTGTATTCTTTGTCAAAACAAGCTCTTTCCATTGTTCAAAATACGAATGAGTCACCTTTCCCGAATTAACACGTGAAAAGAAGTCAATTTCTTCTCCTTGATAGATTCTAGTTAATTTGTCATATGTGTCTACAACTTCTCCATCATGGCAGATTCTCCAATGCTCCATACTGTCTAACATATTATTAGAAAATGCCAAATAAAATGGATAATCACCTGTCTGTCCCCCGGTTGAAATCAACACATCTGGTTGAAGGGATCGCATCTCTTCTGTTGAACTTGATGATAATAAAAGGTTTCCGTGAATAACATATTTATTATCAAAATTTGACAAATGATTTGCGTAAATGACAACATTGGTACACTCACAAAATTTATCGATACAAGCGCATTCCTCTTTAGTTAACGGCAAATGTTCACCTATCACTATCAGTATTTTTTTTCCAGCTAAATCATCCCCAATGATTTCACTACATGAATAGCGTTTAATCGGAGTAATGCTTTTTGCTACATCGTGCAATGGGAAATCTAACCAAGGGATACATAATTGCACAGGTCCATTTCCATTTTTACTTAATTCCAATATTGCCTGGTTCACAACACGAATGCTATGATAGTAATCGTTAATATCGGTAATAAACGGTAATTCAAATGATTTTTTTACGCAATCATTCGGAAGAGAAGTCTGATCAGGTTCCTGCATATATTCCTGATACTTAAATCTGGGATGTTTCTCCATTGTGATAGCAAGAATCGGAACCCGCTTATAAAAAGATTCCGTTAATCCTGGCACATAATTTCTTGTTGCTTGTGCACTTGTACATACCAATGCAACTGGATTTCTATTTTGCAAAAAAAGTCCTATTGCATAATATGCAGCACTTCTCTCATCTACAACTGAATGACAAGTAAAAAAATCATCCTTTTCAACTACCTCAATAATTGGAATATTAGTACCACCAGGGCTAATTACCAAATCACTTATTTTGTTTTTTTTCAATAGTTGTATTAATATTTTTATATTATCGATATTAGCATATGCCATTGTCTTTCTCCTCAACGTAAGTTCTTCATTATTTCGCACATTTCATTTAATAAAAGCGCATTCTTCTTTTCTATTATCTCCATCGATGCACGCTGAGCAACCTGAAGATACGTACAATTATTTATATATTCAATGGTTTTTTCAACTGCACTCTCAGTAGTTTCATACTTCCCATTAATTACATAAGGATAATTTAAACTGCCATATAATCCTTCAAACTTCCGACTATATGACACAGGAATAGTCACAACCCCAGAAGAGAATGCAGCTATAGTCGCGTGCATTCTAGCACCAACAAAAATATCCATTTGACTAATATAATTTTTCGCATCTATAGGTGTCACGAATGCAGATGCTAGTCTAGTCATTGGATACTCGTTATTCAACTTTTTACAAATTCTATAATCATCATCATAAGCGTTTTCTATCAAATCAATTACATGCGGAATAAGATGAACTTCATAATTATCTATCAATCTTTCTATAATGATACTAATAAATTTTTTATAATCCAAAACTAAATCAAATTGATTTTCTGAATTAAACCCACCTTTATACAACATTCCAGACACATTTATACCAATGCGTTTTTTCTTATTATCACTCTTAGCACTTTTTTCATACGGCAAGACAAAAGCCATATCAGATACAAGTTTTACATCGGTGATTTTGAACGTTTTCTCCAGCATCTTTTTAGACATTTCATCTCTTGAAAACACGGATGACGCTTTTTTTAGAATAGTCGACGCCATATCACTAGAAACTTTATTAATAAATGGTCCATATGTCTGTGGCAACAAAACGTAATTCTTACAACAAAATTGTGCAAGTTTTTTGTGGCGGACTAGTTCCTTAAAGTATTTCTCAGAATAAATATCAGAAAAACTATCACCCATTGTTACATCGAAAATAACGTCACAAGACAGCAATGTACGAATATATTTAAGCTTTAAATCCTTAATTTTGGGATAAACATTAACAAAATTTATATCACCAAAATAATCTGGCACCACTCCTAAATTCGTACCAGAAAAATTATAAATAAAATCCTCTGGTGCTAACCAATCCTTAATTATAGAAATAAAAGAATAAACCAAGGCTTCACAACCCTTATTCGCAGATTCAAATTCAAATCCAATCAGTCCTATTTTCATATTTTTCAGACCACTCCTTAATCCACTCAAGATATTTATACTGATTTTCTTCAGTAGGTTCTAGCATCATACCCTCACACCATTCATTCCAAGCATTTATGAACACATACTCAGCTTCACAAATGGAATCCATATACTCAAAAAACATTTCTTTTGTTGGTGGTGTTACTAAATAGCCTCTGTAATCATGGCGTGGGGTATTATCCCATTCAAAAAACAATCCTCTAATGTATCTGGTCGTATCGCATTTTATATTAGTCATCAATTTGAACACTTTTTCTCCAGAATATATTTCCACATAAGAATTTCCCAGTTTTCTAGAAAATTTGCCTATTTTATTAGCAAGTCGATGTGCAAAATATGACGGCCGACTTCTAAGCGCATTCAATGATGTCCCAGGTTCTCTAAGATGCACAAATTCGGTATATTTACTTAACTGTTCCTGAAAAGAATCCAGTTTTTTAGGTGCTGACTGTTCAAAGGTTTCAATCAGTGAAATGCCTGCAAATCCCATATCGATACAACGTTTATTCAGGTATTCTATGTATTCATTCTTTTCTTTGAAATCAGATTTGAACAACATAAACAACGGTTTATTATCTCGCTTTACATACCTAACATCTTTAAAAAACAGAAGTAAGTATTGAAAATGCTCTTCCCATTGTGTTTCTCCTCCATATGTCTGTTCTACAAGAAGTTTTTTTGAACCCTCCCATGTACGAAACCAACTGTGGTTTGCCCAACAGAAAAAAAACTTCATTGGAATATCTAGATTCTGGATAAGTATCTCTGCAGGTTTTTCTAACAACTTTCTCCCGGAAAAATAATAATGATAAAAAATCATCCCATCTATACCATATCGAGAGGCCAGATCAGCTTGCCATTTCATAGTTCCACTATCTTCTAGTGAATAATAGTTATTATTCAGGGGAACCTTAGGCTGTTTATGACTTTTATATAAGGGATTGGCTTTTCTAACATTAACCCACTCTGTAAAACCTTTCCCCCACCATTCATTATTCTCAGGTATTTCATGATACTGAGGTAAATAAAAAGCATACTTCTTCATATTTGTAAACTCTCCTATTAATGCACGACGCATGTTCTAATTTTCGTTATAGCCCAAAAGATTAAGTCATTGTCTATTATAATCAAATACAATTTTAATTTACTATAAAACGTCAAGCGAGACGCCAAATCTATATTATTCTTAAGAAACACTCTAATCTTTGCTTTAATCAACGAATACTGCTTATATCTATCACTATTCAAGACTACTCTAGCCGAAAAAAAATCTTTTACCAGTTGATCAAATAGAAATAATAATAAGTCATCTTTTTTTTTGCTTTCACAGAAAAAATCACTTAGTCCTTCTTGTTTTCGCTTATAAAGAGCCACCATATTCTCAAATGTGATATCTGGTTTCTGTATCCATCGCTCATCCAAAGTAGATGCAGAATAGTTATATATATATAGTTCTCGATCAATGTAAAATATATCTGCTCCTGCATCAAGCAAATCTAGATTAAACATAGCATCCTCACCATGAATAAAATCTGTAGCAAACTGAGTTCTATTTTTTCTCAAAAATTCCAGCTGATACAGTTTTGCACAAGGACCATGCATAGATTTTTTGCGAATTAAACATTCATACAATTCTTGATTATCAATAAAACCTTTTAAAGAATTGAATTCTTTATTCGAATAGCTTATCCCGTTTTTTATGAAGCACGTATCATAAACAATTATATCAGCTGGTATGGAAAAATCATCCTTTTTGATCGCAGAAGAAATAATAATATCATCAGAATCGACAAACATTACATACTTTCCTTTGGCTATTGATAAACCGTAATTTCTTGCAGAACTAACTCCAGCATTTCTTTGATAGCAATACTCTACTCTCGTTGCGTAATATCGAGATACAAGATTTTTATACACCAAACTATTTTTCTCTTGTGATCCATCATCTATCAAGTAAATCATAAAATCAATATCTGTAAGAGAACAAATCGAGTTCAGGCACGCTTTTACATATTTAGTCGGAGTGTTATAAACTGGTACAATAATTGATAATAACTCTTTTTCCATTCAACGCTCTCCTCATTTTTCTTCATCTGTTTGCTTTATTTTCGTCAAACTCTCTATTAGGAATACATAACCTAAAACTGTACATAAATATGTGTAAAACATATTCATATTAGCCGTAAAAAACCAAATAAAAAAAACGAAATAAACTACCCACTTTTTTTCACTCATCTTCCAGAGTCTTCTTCTAAACAAGCTATAAATCACTTTTAGATATAGCAGAATTCCCAGTACCCCATATGTAAGTAATAGCTGTATAAAATCATTATGTGCCCAGATTTTAGCTCCAATAGCAGTTTTATTTACTTCATATACAAAATTGAATCCAAACCCTAACAGTTTATTCCAAAGGCTTCCGTTTCTAAAAGCATTAATGTCAGCTTCCCAAAAAATTGATCTTCCACTTGTGACAGTTCCCCAAAGATCAAAGTAGCTATTACTTGAGTATGAAGTAGCTGCTATTTTTTGCATCATTGATGAATTTACTAAAAATACAAGGAACAACAAAACCAGTGGCAATAAGCTCAAGCAAAACATATGTTTATTGTAAAAAAATTTATACCATACTATTAGAAAAAGAAGTAAACCTACTAAAAGATATGTACGTGATCCTGAAGAAAAGAAACAAAACATAGGAATAATTGAAAACCAAAACATTTTTCTATTCTTTTCAATCATCATTACCATTAGAATTAACGCCAAAATATAAAATGCAGTAGGGCACAATCTAAATGGATCCCCGGTAAACGAGGCAAAATATGTACCTCCTCCCCAGACCTGGGTATATGATAAAGGAAATGCAATTGACACAACTATAAAAAATGACCACAAATAAATAATGCGCTTTATACTTTTTATGTTTTTCACCGCTAGATCATAGAAAAACGCACCATTTTCACATATAAAATTATAAAATATTACTATAAACGGAAAATAAAAAATATCATTTATGCTTTGTAACGGAAATGATGTCGAAAATAGTGCTATACACTCCATTAACATTACTATCGAAAGCAAAGCAAAAAAACGAGCACTTATTCCTCTTCTTAAGTACATCGTCATCTGCACTGTCATTAGCAAAATAAATAATATCTTATTAATTGGTCCTATGTAACTTTGAAATAAAGTAAACAAAGGAAACAACAAGATTAAGTTTATATACGAATTATTTATGTTTATTTTCATGTAATTTTCCTGTCCAATTCCCCTTTATCGTATTTCTATTTACTTCTTCATCTGCTCCGCAATATCAGCATCTACAATTTCTTCTCCAGATCTATCCTTCAACAATTCCAAACTTGTAGCACTCAATCCATTATTAATAGTTGCATACATATCACAAGTACTGCATTTATCAAGCTCTTCCTTTGTCACAACTCCAGTCTTATAATCTCTTACAATTTTATTCTCATACATTGAGTATTTTTTTGTCTTAAAAAATCTCAAGAACTTATGCTTAACAACCCATAAAGCAGGTTTCCAAATATATTTATGCATTGCTGGAGATACAGAACCAATCATCCAGCAATCTCTATCGCAACATTTTACTTTATTTCTTACTTCTTCTGCTTCTTTACTATTCCAAAGTTCATTCCACCCCTGTTCATTAAGATTCCCCATAACTTCTTTATCTCTAGTTCCATTGCATGGCATTACATCGCCGTAAGGATCAATAAAGAATGTATCAAAACTCATATCGCATGGAAGTAATCTCTTCTGTCCATAAATATAGTTAATTAAGCCATGATTGAAATATGCTCTAAACCATTTCTTAGGACTATTTGATTTTAGTAATTCATTAACAAGTTTTTCAAACTGCTTAGCAACCATAGGTCTGTTTTTAATAATATTTTTAGCTTCTACGAAATAGAAGGAGTTATGTAATGAAGCAGTTGCAAATTCCATTCCCATCTCATCAGATAATTTATAAAGAGGAACCAAGTCTTTACAATTTGCATCCTGAACAGTCATTCCAAATCCAACATCCTTCATACCCATCTCTCGAAGCTTTTTCAAAGTTGTATATCCTTTATTAAACCCATCATCTAATCCACGAATTTTATTATTCGTATCTTCAAGACCTTCAATAGAAATACGAATACCTATATTAGGAAACTCCTTGCATAAATCTACAATTCGATCGGTAAAGAAACCATTTGTTGAGATAACAATACGATCACTTTTTTTGTAAAGTTCCCTTACAATATCTTTTAAATCAGTTCTAATAAATGGTTCACCACCTGTAATGTTGGTGAAATACATTAGAGGTAACTTTTTTATTGTCTCAAGTGATATTTCTTCCTCTGGTTTGGATGGTGCTTTGTAACGATTGCACATATTACAACGCGCATTACATCTATATGTAACAATTAAAGTACCATTTAATTTTTTTGTCTGTTTATCGGTTGATTTCTTCATGTTACTTGCTCCTTTATTTTTTCCAATATATATTTTTAATAACTTGTCACAATATTGTTCAACATTATCAAAATTAATTTCCGAACAATTTTCACTATATTTATCCGTAAGTTCTTTCTCATTCCAAAGTTTTCTAACTATTTTTTTCAATGCAGTAATGTTTCCACTTTCGAATAATTCTCCAGTTTTTCCTTCTTGAATCAATTCAGGAATCCCACCAATATTTGCACCAACTACAGGTGTTCCATACATCTGACTTTCCATCACTGAAAATGGACAATTTTCATACCACTCTGATGGATAAACAGAAAATCTTGCTTCACATATAAGTGTTTTAAGTTCTTCTCCCGTTTTAAATCCAACATTTTTTATATTGGAAATATTGCTCATTTCCTTCTCAAGTGGTCCTGTCCCAGCAAAAACGAACTGAACATCTGGCAGTTCTTTACATACCTTAATCAGTGTACCTATGCCTTTCTCCTCAGAAAACCTACCAAAATATAAAACATAGTTTTTCTTCTGAGTATCTTTCCCCTCAACCTTATCAATAAAATTATGAAGTGCAATTGTTTTCTTTGCAAACAATGGATTAGTATCCATCTTTGTCTTCATAAATTTAGAACAACATATCATTGAATCAATATATTTATAAGCTCCATTTATTTTCCAGAATGATGCTTCCATGGTTCCAATTGCTGATTTAGCAGTTGATCCGTGAATACATTTTCCTTTAGCACAGTTAATAAAATGACCACCAACACACTTTTCACAATTCTCATGTGTATTTGGGTTATTCATCATATGATTAGGGCATATTAACTGATAATCATGAGCTGTAAAAACTATTTTACAGCTATGTCCAGTTTGTTTTCTCCACTTCTGAATCTCAAGTATAATGCTTGGTGTTAATTGATAATTAAAATTATTGATATGACATACATCTGGTTGAAAATCATCTAAAACTAAACGAATCTTCTTCCGGGCTTCTGAAGAATAAATCGTCTTAATAGGATAAGTTAATTTGCTAAATTTAGAACCACCATGAAAATCCATATCACTGGTGTATGCTTCTACGCGATTGTTTACACATCTACCTTGGTGTTCCATTCCAAAAAACTGAACCTCATGTCCATGTTCTTGAAGATATTCACCTATTTTGAAAATGTATGTTTCTGATCCTCCATTGGGATACAGAAATTTATTAATCATCAATACTTTCATTTTCTAACCTCTTCCATTGTATAATTCAATAGTTTTCTCTACTACATTGTCCCAATTGTATTTTGTCAAAATGAACTCCGCCGCTTTATCTTTATAATAATGCACCAATTCAGTATCATCGCAGAGTTTTTGCAATGCCAAATATAGGCTTTTCACATCACTCTTTTTGAATATTACTGCTTTATCTTCTACAACTGTTGAACATTCAGCAATATCACTTACTACACAACAATTCCCATAACTCATCGCTTCTAGCAAGCTCAAAGGCATTCCTTCAAGATCTGACGGTAATGTATAGCTATATGCATTACTATAAAGCTCGTCTAACACTGTTCCCTGTACAAATCCTGTAAAAACAATTCGTCTATCACTTTTCGCCATTTCTTTAAGTTCATTCATAAACACTTCTGTATCTGAGCTACCACCTGCTATCACAAGTTTTTTATCTGTCTTCACGTCTTTAAAAGCTTCTACCAAATAACTCAATCCTTTTTCTGGAACGATACGTCCTAGAAATAAAAAATAAGAATCCTTTTCTAATCCCCATCGAGATGAAATTTCATTTGCGGCTCTTATCTTCGGGCGATTAACTCCATTAGGAATAAACCTTGTCTTGCGACCATAGGTTTTCATAAAATAATTTTGTACGCCTTCCGACAAAACAATAATCTCATCTGCATACTTTACAGCGACTTTTTCGCCCAGCATGATATATGTACTAGCAAATCTACCCCATTTTGCACGCTGATGATCTAATCCATGTATTGTAGCAATACAGTTCTTTCCTAACAATTTGGGAAGCCATAACATTGCACATGGTCCCTCTGCATGAAAATGAACAACATCATACTTTCCAAAAGCAGCACGAAACGATGCGCTTACTGACGCCGACATTGCAGCTAAACCTTTTTTATCAATCGTAAAAACTTCCTTCAACTTAACGCCCTTGAATAAATTTAATTTTTTATCATCAAATTTTTTTCCACTCACATGATGTCCTTTGCGATTATAGCAAGTAACCTCATGTCCCATTTTAATCATACGTGTAGATAATTCCTCTACAACAATTTCTATTCCACCTTCACGTGAAGGAATACGTTTATGTCCTAGCATCGCTATTTTCATTTTATCTTTATCCTTCATAATCAATTTTTAATGCATATTGACTTCAACAGAATGGCCCTATAAAAACAGGGCTATTTCACTTTTGTTCATTTTCTCGGATAAAAAACAAGAACGAAACACTGAATTTATCAGCCTTTGACCTCCTTGTTCCTATTATGCCAAATGCTTGTTATAACGCATTCTTATTTTATCTCCATCTCCAATCATACAATGGATATACCGTTTGAAAATGGTTCTTCCGCAATTATCCGTAAATAGGCTTCTGCGTACATTAATTTTGCTACCAACAGGAACTTGCTACACCTTCCGTACATCGTACGTTTTACTATTTTAAGTTTGCTGTTAGTTCCTTCTACAAATCCATTCGATAATGTACTGGCCACTGAATTTTAAACAGCATCAAGGTCTTTTTCCAAACCTGTGGCGAAACAGGCAATCTTTTTTAATTCTGATGTTTTATATTTCCCAATATACAAATACAGCAGTGCCATATTTTTCTTCTCGTATATTTCACGAAATTCCCGGATGTAAGCCATAAGCTCCCTGAGTTTTGAGTATATCTACAATAAATATGCCTTATGGTTGCCTGTAAGTTCTGCCCCCATCCACAGGAAGCGGAACATACTGCTTCTGGATATATGGTCATACTTTTGCAATTCTTTCTTTTTTTGCACTGCTTCAGCAGAAGAACTCTTGTAAACAGCTATATCAATCTGAAACCGTTCTATAATTTTGTTCATAAAGTCGTAAGCCACAGTCTGTCCGCCTTTATAGCCTTTTGCAAGGATGCTGCGGTATACGTCTTTCCGGCTGATTCCGGCATTTAATGACTTGATAACATAATCGTAGAACTGATCCATGCCGCTACGGAAATCTTTCCGACACAAGGCCTCATAATCCCCATTCAGATACTTTGTCACCGTGTTCCTGCTGCAATGCAGCATCTTAGAAATTTGCCTTTTACTGTATCCGGCAGAATCGTATTCGTAGATTGCCTTATAAAGCTGTACACTTTTTTCATTATATTCAATGACATTATCCACACAGCATGGCGTTTTTTACCGATTTCTTCCTCACTGGTGTTTTCTCTGCTGTCATAATCTGAAAGAATCCTGATGTCAACAGGCAGTTCGGAATTCACTGTGTTTTTTATTGCTTCCAAAAGATTCTGGTGGATATGGAATCTGTCTGCAATCTGCATGGCATCCGGCAATATCTCGGTTATTGCAGAAGAATAGACACTTGCCCGGTCTCTGGCCACTGCTTTTACATGCTTGTTCTTACTGAGCCATTCCTTCAGGGTATTGCCGTCACGTCCATCCAAAATTGCAACCGGATGATGTGTGGCTTCGTCTACAATGATTGTCCCATAGGTGTACCTCTTCTTAAACGCAAAGTCATCCACTCCGATGATGCTCCCGCATTCTGCTTCCGGCTGCATGGAATATCTCTTAACCAGTAAACGAATCACACTGTCGCCGCTGGTTCTTAGATTCATGGCACGGCAGATTCGCACACAGCCCTCGCAGCTTGTCTCCTGGGCCAGTGTGCATATAAAATCTGTGCAGCGATCTGTCATACAACTGTAATAGTTTAAGAATCCGTTAATATTTTCAGCAAAGATAGTCATATCACAGGATGGGTTATCACACTGATACTCATATGTATTTACCAAAAGGTATGTGCTCTTCCCTAAAATTGGAAAGTCTTGTATCTTTCTTTCATATGTTCCGTGCCTATGTTTGGAAACAGTACTGCATTTTGGGCATTTGCAGCTCTTGGAACGGGCAAACATTTTAACAAAGATTTCTTTGTCTCCCTGGCAAATCTGGGCAATTTCCATTTCTTTCGGATAAAATATCAATACCGTATACGGATAATACGGAAGACCCCTTTTACACCGTAATACTCAGTTCCTAATAACACTTTATTACCACTGAATGGCCGTTAAACATGGCCATTTATAAATAACTTTCTTTATACAAAAAACTCTGGGGTGATGAGTTTCACATTGTCAAATTGCTTTTCCTAATCCCCCAAAGTAGTATTCATCTGTAATTCTCTATTCAATCAATATCCTAACAGCTTACCTCTCCTATACTCTGTTATTTTCTATCCTCTAATCACTTTTTCTCGTTTCAATTTCTTACTGAATTTTATTTATTTATTACTTATCTAATAAGTCAATATCACATCGACCCCTCCCCTCTAAAAACAACCAAAACCGTCTTCTACAACAACTTCATATCCAACCCCAAACTCCAATCCGTAATATACCCGGTATCCAACTCCACAACCTTCTCAAAATCCGTAATCCCACTTCTCCCACTAACCTGCCACATCCCGGTAATCCCCGGCTTAATTGCCAGTCTCTTCCTATGATGCACCTCATACTTCTCCCACTCATCCACAGTCGGCGGTCTTGTCCCAACCAGACTCATATCACCTTTCAGAACATTCCAAAACTGCGGAAACTCATCCAGAGAAGTCTTTCGGATAAAATTCCCGATTCCTTTAATGATTCTGGGATCATTATCCATCTTAAACATCAGGCCATCCTGAATCTTATTCTTCTCCATCAGCTCTTTTTTCCGCGCCTCGGCATCCATATACATAGAACGGAATTTATAAATCTTAAACTTCTTCCCATTCTTTCCAACCCGAATCTGGGAAAAGAACACGGGTCCCGGTGATTTTATCTTAATAATGGGCGCAATAAATACAGTCAATATCCCTGTCATCAGAACACCGACAAATCCCCCGACAATATCCATAGCCCTTTTCAAAAACATATCCCTGGGTGAAGCCATTTTAATACTGCTGGAAAGCACAGTATATCCTGCCATTTTCTCCACGATCTGGTTATTGCCCAGCACTTCCAGCTTAGCCAGCTTCATATGTATCGTCACGCCCATGCTGGCGCAGCTCTTTATCATCTCATTCGGTATAACCGTCTCCTCTGAAGGATTGAAAAACACTTCATCCACCCAGTTCTTCTGGATATAAGAAACCATACTGTCCTTATCCGCCACAACAGGCACACCCAGAATCTTCTTGCCGGTCATATGCACATCTATAATAGCAATCCCATCCAGGTATAAATTCTCAAAATTATTCCTCAGGATAGTCTTCACCACTTCAGATGCCACATCCGCAGACGTCACCAGCAGCAGAGAACGCTTCCCTTCCTGCTTATCCACTCTTCTCTTAATATTCTGTTTCCACGCCAGTCTTGTAACATAGGACAACACAATATAAATGCCCCACATGCTGATAAAAATAACGCGGGAATATGTAGAGGACTGCTTCACAAAAAACAAATACACCAGCATAGTAGCTATAATATAAGTCACATGTTTAAATACAGCCACAAACTCTTTAAAATAGCCTCTCCTCAAAATACCGCTGTAACTTTCATTGAAAAAAACAACGACAAAAAAGATAAAAAGCAGGATAATCTCCACATCACGATAATTATCATCGGACAGCCGGAACATTTTCCCGTTTCTAAAGACATAACTCAGCAGAAATGAAACTTCCATACAGATTAAATCCAGTATGATGAAATCCAAATGCTTTAACCAACTACTTCCATTTTTCTGATACATAACTAACTCCCAAATCCCTCAATGATTTTGCCGCTTTTCGCAGCAATCGGCAGAATTATTTTATACGATCATACGAAAACTTTGTACATTCATCCCAGCCGTATAGGAAAAGCTGACCACTCCACCCTGTAATTCTAGGGCTGTATCGACACGGAGCGCCAGCCAATAATCACTTATTTATTCCTTTGTTCCTGTACATTCTAACGCGTTTGACATATTATGTCAAGCAACAGGATGCATCTTTTGTTATACATCTGTTTTCGGATTAATCTAAAATATTTCCAACAGGTTCCGTTTTCTCTTTAAATAAACACAAAAGCCGGCATATTTCCTTATGTTATCCGGCTTTTTAAAAAATAATCCATGAATCATTCCCCTTCCATTCGTCATATTAACATAACTGAACCGCTACGCCATTTTTCTTTCTCACGTAATGAAAATCCCATTCTGCCGGGGGCAGAACGCAGCACACGCATCTGCGGCAGCCTCACGAACGACACAGCACTTCATAAAGCAATTTTTTTCGACGTCCCATTTGCATAAAAAACAGCACTTTCAGAATACTATCTATAATAACCAGTTAAAAAGTGCCTGTAAAAAAATTACATTTTATTGTAACTTAGATTTTATCTTCTTATAGCAGTAATGAAAACGAACCTTGAGCACATTTTTTATCTCCTTACAGTTCATTTTTTACCGTTTTATTTCTGGTATCGTAGTCAAAGGGATATTTTTCCATAAATAAAATATACGGAGGACAAAAAATGAAGGAAATTGACAAAGTTTATGTAGGAAAAAGGATACAGCAGCAACGGGAATTACTGGGATATACCCGGGAGGAACTGGCTGAAAAGGCGGATATCACACCACGCTTCTGTTATGATTTGGAACTGGGACAAAAGGGGATGTCCGTGGACACTCTGTGTAAGCTGAAATCCGCACTGCATATTAATATTGACTACCTGCTCTTTGGAGAACAGAAGGCTCTGAATGATTTAAACTCTATCAAAATACTGATTGAAACCTGCCCCTCGGATAAACGCACCTTTTTGATCGACATCATCACCTCATATTTAAAGGCAGTAAAATAACTTCAAAACTTTCCCCTTCACTGGTTCCAGATAATTTATTGTAAATATAAATCTGTCAGATTATCCATCTAATATTCTTATTACTGAATAAACATCCCATATTTGCAATATAATATATATTAGAATACCTGTTCACAAATATTATAAAAGAAGGGCTGGGTTTATCCTATGATCGTTTTTATCGCTGTATCATTCCTGGTCGGCTCCATGTTCGGAATTCTGTTAATGTGCCTGGTTCAAATCAACCGGCTTCACGGGGACCCGGAACCTGGCAGCAGCCTTCCGGATGACTATTCTGACGCTAATATGTGACGCAAGTGAAAACAACAGACAAGCTTCACAAAAAAAGCACCGGAAGCAGAGTTTAATACTATGCCTCCAGTGCTTTCACTGAATTAAAACCACTCTATTTCACGTCTCTCCGTATAATTGGATTCCAGATATTTCTGAACCTCCCCACAGTCATAGCTTCTGGCTTTGGCAGGACAGACTCTCGCACATCTCATACAGTTGATGCACAGACTTTCATCCACCTCATAGGTCTCCTTATCGATGGCGGCAACCGGACATTTCTGCACACAGGCCTGGCAGCCATTGCACTTATCCCCATCCCAGAATTTTGCCACCGGTTTCATCTGCTTTGGTTCCGGTTCAGCTTCTCCGGGAAGCTCGACGGGGCCATGGAACTCCTCCTCCAGCCGTTTCTTTACTGTCACCGCAAACTTGCGGAAAATCTGCATATCTTCCTCATCCGGGCGTCCGGTTCCCAGTTTATCGGAATAAATATGAGGAATTACAGGCGCCACTGCTCCAATGCAGTAAAATCCCCTGTCCTCCAGTATTTTCTTCATCTGCGCCAGTGTATGGTCATAATGGCGGTTGCCGTATGCTGCCATTAAAATACACGGCGTATGGGACCCCTGCAGGTTTGTAAACAGCGCCTCATGCAATCTGGGTAGCTGTCCGCCATAGACAGGCGCTGCGGCAAGCAGCAGGTCCTTCTCTGTAAAGCTGTGTTTTTGTTTTCTCAATTTTCTTCTTGTCAAATCCAGATACTGTGGATTTTGTGACAGCATACCGGCCAGCATCTCCGCTGCATGTTTTGTTCCTTCTGTGGGGCTGAAATACGCCACGGTCAGGGTCTTGTTTTTCTCCATAAGATCCGGTCTCCTCTCTTTTGTGCGCCTGAGGGACTGCTCCCATCTCCAGGCTTCAATTTTATTATGGTCACCGGTCAGCAGAACCTTTGGCACCTTTTTATCATGCCAGGTCTCAGGCCGCGTAAAATGAGGATATTCCAGCAAGTTGTCCTGCATGGATTCAAACTGGGCAGATTCCTCGTTGCTCAAAACGCCCGGTACAAAACGTGAAATGGCATCGATCATAACCATAGAAGCCAGTTCCCCGCCGGTGAGCACATAATCTCCAATGGAAACATAATCCGTCACGATTTCCTCCAGGACACGCTCATCTATGCCTTCATAATGCCCGCAGAGAAAGATAAGCTCCTCCTCCTGGGCAAAATCCTCCACCATTGTCTGGTTAAATACCTTTCCCTGTGGTGTCAGATAAATACAGCGGGGTTTTCTGCCCTTTTCTGCCGCCAGGGATTTCCCGGCAACGGAACAATAGGCCCGGTAAACCGGCTCTGCCTGCATGACCATACCGGCGCCTCCGCCATATGGGTAGTCATCCACCCTGTTATGTTTATTATCGGAAAAATCCCGGATATTGACTGTCTCCAGAGATATATGTTTCTCCTTCATGGCCCGGCCGATGATGCTGGTATCCAGCCCCTGCCGCACCATATCCGGAAATAGGGTCAACACATGAAAATTCATTGTAATCTCCATTCCGCTGCCCAAAAGCAGCACAAATAATATCTGTATCTAATCAGCCGCCAAAGCAGTCACCTGTTTAATCCAGAAGTCCGTCCATCAGATGTATCTCCATCCTGTTTTCTTCAATATCCACATCCAGAATACACTCGTGTATGGCAGGGAGCAGCACTTCTTTCCCTTCCCCTGTCTCTACAATATAAACGTCATTGGCTCCGGTCTCCATCACATCCTTCAGGACACCGAATTTCTCTCCGTTTTCCAGGTAAACATCAAGTCCGATAAGATCTGCAATGTAATACTCGTCCTCATCCAGGGGAATGGCCTGGTCTCTGGTCACATAAAGACTTCTGCCTTTGTATTTCTCTATGTCATTGATGTTGTTGATTCCTTTGAATTTCAGGATCGCGTACTGTTTAAAATATTTGACATTCTCAATTTCCAGTTCTATATACTCCCTGCCTGTATCCAGCAATACGCTGTCCAGGTCTTCAAATCTATGCACATCATCAGTGGTGGGATATACCTTGACCTCCCCGCGGATTCCGTGGGTGGTGGTGATCACACCTGCCTGTAATAAATCTTCCATGATCAAATTCCTTCCTATTATAAAACATCACGTTATTGCGGTCCTCTTTGTAATGAAAAAAGGGGGCTGATGCAGTAAAATTTACCGCGACAGCTCCCGCTTACACAGAACGGATATCATCCGCCGTATTCCTCGCCTGTACCGAAAGCCGCCCCGAAAGGCAGCCGGTCCAGTTATTGTAAAA
This sequence comes from Blautia sp. JLR.GB0024, assembly GCF_037000545.1. Classification (NCBI taxonomy): domain Bacteria; kingdom Bacillati; phylum Bacillota; class Clostridia; order Lachnospirales; family Lachnospiraceae; genus Blautia; species Blautia sp. JLR.GB0024. The sequence continues at coordinate 127,112 of NZ_JBANBF010000008.1, forward strand.
TATCTACGACTACTTTTTTGTCGCTTTTGGAAGATGCAGCTTTCACTACGGTACGGATTGCCTTGGCAATTCTTCCCTGACGGCCGATGACTTTGCCCATATCTGCCGGAGCCACTTTCAGCTCTACCAGAACGGCATTGTCCTCTTCTGTTTCTGTTACCGCAACTTCATCCGGATAATCTACAAGAGACTTTGCAATTACTTCTACTAATTCTTTCATTACAAGCTACCTCCCGGAATCCTATTTTTCGATACCAGCCGCTTTTAAGATTTTAGCAACAACTTCTGTCGGCTGTGCACCGTTAGCAAGCCACTTCTTTGCTGCTTCCTCGTCTACTTTGTAAACGCTTGGGTCCTGGTTCGGATCATATGTTCCAATCTCTTCGATGAATTTACCATCTCTCGGGGATTTGGAATCTGCAACGATGATTCTATAGAAAGGAGCCTTTTTCTGTCCCATTCTTCTTAATCTGATTTTTACTGCCATCTCATTCACCTCCTGGTTTTTTTCTTCTATATGTTAAAAGGGAAGTTTGAATTTTCCTCTTTTACCACCTTTGCCGCCCATAAGTCCGGGCATCTGTTTCATCATTTTCTTGGCCTGTTCAAACTGTTTGACCAGACGGTTGACTTCCGCCATATCCACTCCTGCCCCTTTGGCGATTCTCGCTTTTCTGGATGGGTTCAGGATCTCCGGATGAGAGCGCTCTCTGGGTGTCATGGATAAGATCATGGCTTCTTTTCTTGCCATATCTTTCTCATCTACCATGCTGTCGATATCTTTTATCTGACTGCCCATACCCGGTATCATGTTCAGTACACTGGATAAGCCGCCCATGTTTTTCATCTGGTTCATGCTCTCCAGATAATCGTCAAAACCAAAGGAATTCTTCCGGAACTTCTGCTCCATCTCCTTGGCTTTTTCTTCATCCAGATTGGCCTGTGCCTTCTCAATCAGGCTCATCACATCGCCCATTCCCAGAATACGGGATGCCATACGGTCCGGATAGAACTGTTCCAGATCCGAAAGTTTCTCTCCCATACCTACGAATAAAATGGGTTTACCGGTGATTGCCCTGATGGATAATGCCGCACCGCCTCTGGCATCGCCGTCCAATTTTGTAAGAACTACGCCGTCAATGCCGACTTTCTCTCCAAAGGTCTCTGCCACATTTACTGCGTCCTGACCGGTCATGGCATCAACTACCAGAACAGTCTGGTCCACTTCAAGGGCTTCCTTGATGTCTGCAAGCTCTTTCATCATATCTTCATCAATGTGAAGACGGCCTGCGGTATCCAGAATCAAAACATTGAATTTTTCTTTTTTCGCATGCTCGTATGCTGCCTTGGCAATATTCACAGGGTTCTGCTTATCGCCCATGGAAAATACTTCCACGCCCTGCTTTTCTCCGTTCACCTGTAACTGCGTGATAGCTGCCGGACGGTATACGTCACATGCTGCGAGGAGAGGTTTACGTCCTTTTGACTTCAGCTTGCCGGCCAGCTTCGCGGTTGTGGTTGTTTTACCTGCACCCTGGAGACCAACCATCATGATAACAGTTATCTCACTTCCCGGCTTTAACAAAAGCTCTGCAGTTTCGCTGCCCATCAGATTGACCAGCTCTTCATTTACAATCTTGATCACCATCTGGCCCGGATTCAATCCTGACATGACGTCAGCACCTACTGCCCGCTCCTGGACGGATTTCATGAACTGTTTTACCACCTTGAAGCTTACATCAGCCTCCAGAAGTGCCATTTTTACTTCTTTCAGCGCTGCTTTTACATCGGCTTCGGTCAGACGGCCTTTTTTTCTCAAGTTTTTAAATACATTCTGAAGTTTATCGGTTAAGCTCTCAAATGCCATCTGCTATAACTCCTCTAATATTTCCTGGGAAATGTGTTCCACTTCTGTGACCAGCTCCTGTTTACTCATGGCCTCACAGTGTCCGGTCAATTCCCGGATGCGGTGGATCTTTTCCTTAATGTTCACAAACTTCTCCACCAGATGCAGTTTGTCCTCATAATCCTGCAGGATCCTGCCGCAGCGCTTCACGTTGTCATGAACACCCTGCCGGCTGATTCCCAGCTCTTCGGCTACTTCGCTCAAAGAATAGTCATTCAGCACTACATCCTCGTATATTCTGCGCTGATGCTCTGTTAAGAGTTCACCGTAGAAATCGTACAGTAAAGTCTGTTCTACAATTTTTTCCACTCATCATCACCTTGTGTATCATACAACATCTTTCTTAAGGTGTCAAGTGTTTTTTCTTTACAAACTTTTGTTCTCCCGCTTTTATCTTGTCCGGGCTGAACTGGTTGCGGTCAAATCTATTACCAGGCCGCACCCTGCCGGGTACACCAAAGAATTTTAGATGAACTACACACTGCCATAAATAATTATATCAAATCAAAAGCCGGTTTCTGTGAGGTCTACCCTGCCCCATTCGCTGTTAAATTATATGAGGATAAGAAAACCATCGTTGAACCTGATATAAGCGTCATATATAACCGTGACAAGCTTACAGACCGGAGTTGTACCGGGGCGCCGGATTGGATTATTGAAATTGTTTCGCCTGGTAATTCCAGTCATGACTACATCCGGAAGCTAAACCTGTACGTCGACGTAGGAGTTAGGGAATATTGGATCGTGGATCCGATCACGCAGACAATCCTCGTGTATAACCTTGAAGAAACTCACTTCCAAGTAGGTACTTACACATTCCACGATAAAATAAAAGCAAATATATATGATGATCTGTGGATTGACTTTTCAGATATCAGGCTTTGATCATTGTCCGATTATGGTAGCAGGCGTTTTCATTCCCTGAGTACCTCCCGCTCAACGCCAAAGGAAAGCTGTCTGTTTTTTCTCTATTCCATCTGTTGTTTGTTTTCCGCCTTGCGCTGTGACAGCTCCTCATGGATCTTTTCCATTTTCTTCTGACTCAGATCATAAAACACAAGCAGCACTGCCCCCAGGATCAAAAGACCTGCCGGAAGTCCCATGGAGATGACACGGATTCCGCGTATGACCTGTTCGGTGGGTTCTGTATTTGCCACATATCCCACCATGGAAAGCCCGAAACCGGCTATGGCGGTGCTGAATACCGCAGCGATCTTGATGGAGAGCTGGAACATGGAAAAGTAAAGGCCCCTGGCATTCTTCCCGGTCTTCCATTCCCCGTAATCCACAGTGTCCGCGTACATGGAGGTATTCACCACATTTCCCCAGGAATATCCGATGTATCCCACGGAAATCAAGGCAATGATCGCGGTGACGCTGCTGCTGAACAGGATAGCCAGAATCATTCCCGCTGCCAGTACAAGATTTCCGGTGATATAAGCGTTTCGTTTCGATAAAAATCTTGTGACAAAGGGCACGCTGCTTGCCCCCACAAAAGCCAGAATATTGACCACTCCGAAAAACGGAGCCGCGCCGTTGATATCATGCACCACATATTTGAAAAAATAAGGGAACATGGCGTACATGACCAGCATACTTAAGATGCGGGTCACATCTGTCAGAAACAGCAGCATCAGATTCCTGTTCTTTAAGACAAGCCCCAGCATTTCCCCCGCTTTCAGACTGTCTTTTTTTCCTGAATCCCCCGGCATACTCTGAATATCTTTTCCTTTGGAAACCCAGACCAGATTGCCATACAGGAGCACACACACAATCCCCGCCACTATGGAAGCCAGGAAAAAACCTCCGGCATTCATCTCTTTTCCTCCGCCTAATATGGTGATCAGGGGAATCAGCAGAAATCCGGCCAGACATTTTCCCAGGGCATTTCCCTGTCCGCGGAACGTGGAGAGCTGTACACGCTCTTTCTGGTCATTGGTAAGGGATGAATTCATGGATGTATATCCCGTGTAGGCAATGTTTGTGGAGATACAGAACACTGCATAGACGATACAGGCCAGAACCGCCTTTGCCGGCATGGAAATACGATTATTCAAAAACATAAGTGCATTGGTGACGAAAATAAGCGGCGCGCCGATGATCAGCCAGGACCTGTATTTGCCCCATTTCATATGACTCTTTTCTATCACCGCACCGATGACCGGCGGGCTGCAGCTGTCAATGATTCTTCCCACCATCATCAGTGTTCCGGCTGCCGCTGCCGTGATTCCCGCCACATCTGTATAAAACATGAGCAGATATGTATTCGACATGGTGACCATAAAGATAAACCCCAAATCCGCAAGACCATAGGATACCTTCAGATATCCCCCCAGTTTTTCTTTTCTCTTTTCCATTTCATCCTCCTTCTCCGTGTGATTGGCAGTTACTTATTTTCCCTCCTTTCAATTTTGAATATTTTTTATTTTATATAATATTCATTGTAGCAGGTTTCCGTTGTCATGTCCACGTAATCTGTGATATTATGTAAAAAATGGATGTAGAAAAATAAGGGGGGATTTCATGCAGTATGCCAACGGAATATTGACAAAGGAATTGATTTACCAGACCGCTCGCCGGCTGATGTACGAGAATGGATATAAGAAGACCACATACCAGATGATTGCCCAGAAAGCAAATGTACCGGTGGGACTGGTCAATTATCATTTTAAAAAACAGGAACTGCTGGATAAAATATATATGGATTATCTCTGTCAAATCCAGAATTTTATTGCCGCACAGGCAGAGGGACTTCTCGACAATGAGCTGCAGGCTCATATGCTGCAGTCCAACATTATGATGACACAGATTTTTCGCGATTCCCATATCCTCTCTTTTCACCTGGAGGTCAATGAGAGTGATCTGGTTCCCCCTGCCTTCCATGGGGCAGTCAGAAAAAAACAGGTGGAAATACTGAACTATTTTCATGTGGATATCACACCGGAATCTTATTACTGGTGTGCAGCCGCAGAGTACGGTGCCAGACGTGAACTGATCCTGCAGAACAAAGATGTGGATATCAACAGCAGTGATTTCCGGCGGCTGTTGGATCTGCTGCCCACCATAGCAGTCCGGATCGCCGGATTAAGCCCCGCGATCATTCAGAAGAACCAGGAAAAGGCCAACCGGGTCTTTGCAGGGCTTGACTATTCCGGGATTCTTATGCTTCCCTGAAACAAAGCAGGATGACGTTCCCTGCTGCCGGACGCACAACGAGGGTACTGTGAGATATCACAGTGCCCTCGTTTTTTTGATATTTATATTTTCTTTTCCATTGCCTATATCATATACTATTTCTTCACGGCCTGCAAGCAGAAACGTATATTATTTTTCGACTCTTGTCTCGGGCTGCTGCTTTTCACAGATCAAGCCAGTCAAGAAAGCGTCTCATCCATACTTCCGCTTCGGAATCCTTCCATATCCAATGTAATATAAGAAAATCCTGTCTGTTTCAATCTGTCTGTTATCTCCTGCCTCTTTTCTATAAATGCAGAAAAATCAGATACAGGAATCTCAATCCTTGCAATATTGCCGTGCAGGCGCAGTCTCACCACCGGAAACCCTGCCTGCTTCAGATATGTCTCACCGTCTTCGATCTTCCTTAAGATATCCGGCTGCAGATCAGCCCCATAGGGAAGGCGGGTGGCAAGGCAGGGGGCTGCGGGGCGGTTTGCCACGGAGATTCCCAGCTTCTCTGCAAGGCTTCTCACCTCTTTTTTTGTAAGACCCGCTTCGGCAAGAGGACTTTTTACCCCCAGCTCACGTACTGCCCTAAGGCCCGGTCGGTATACATGGAGGTCATCCTCATTGGTTCCCTCCAGGACTGCCGCCGCATGGACCTTCCCGGCAAATGTTATGAGGTTTTGGAACAGCATTTTCTTGCATTGGTAGCATCTGTCCACCGGATTGTGTTGAATAGCAGAATTATCCAGCTCATTGATAAAAATCACCTGATGGATGGCCCCCATCTCTTTTGCCACCTTTTTTGCGATATCTAAATCGCAGGACGGGTGAAGCACCGTGTCAAAAGTCACTGCATATATTTTAGTGCCCTCTGCGGCACAATCCACAGCCAGTTTCAGCAGCAGGCTGCTGTCCGCACCGCCGGAAAAAGCGATGCACACATCCCGGTCTGTGTATTTCTTCATAATAGAATATAATGCTTCTTCTTTCTCTGTAAAATTCTGATTCATTTTCCGTCTCCGTTCATTCTCTTATCCGCCGCGTCCACAGCCTCTTTACAGATTTCCGGGAAACTGCGGTCTGCTGTTCTGCAGGCGGCTTTCATATCTTCGTATTCGGGATAAAAAAATTCCTGTCCGTGATGGCTGCATTTCTTAACCCTCACTTCCTGTCCGTCCGGAAGTGTGACTGTGATGATCTCTCTTGGAAGGATGCTCCGCTCCTCCCTGTATTTTCTGAGACCGATACTGGTGGTCTCACGGAAAATGACAGTTTCCATTTTCTCCTCATCCTTCGGCCTGCAGATGACCTGGAGCATGTAGGCAGGACGGTTTTTCTTCATGTATACGGGTATGCAGGAGGTGTCAAGTGCCCCTTCCCGTAACAGGCATTCCATGGCATACCCCAATTGTTCACCGGAACAGTCATCCACATTTGTCTCCAGCACGGTAACAGTATTCAGCGAACCTGCGGCAATTCCCTGATTTGTCTTCACAGCATTATCTGCCCCATTTTTCCTGTTCTCTGTACTGCCGGCCGCTTTTTCCTTTTTTTCGGATACAGCATCTGTATCCGTGTTCAGGATCATGGCACGCAGAATATTGGCATGGGGAAAATCCTTTTTCCCTGCTCCCACACCGACCTTTTCAACCACAAAACGCTCAGGGAGTTTTCTTTCCGCAGTGAGAGCGGCTGCAATTCCCGCGCCTGTGGGTGTGATCATCTCCCCTTCCACCGGCGTAAATTTTACGGGTATCCTGTGGTCAGCCATCATCTCCAGCACAGCGGGAGCCGGTACGGGGATCCTGCCGTGCTGACACCAGGTGGTTCCCTTTCCTTCCCAGAGTTCAGAAGTCAGGATGCTGTCAAATCCCAGCTTGTCCAGACATATGGCTGCGGCTGTTATATCCACTATGGAATCCACAGCCCCCACCTCATGGAAATGCACCTGGTCCACAGGCATTCCATGGACCTTCGCCTCCGCTTCTGCAATGACGTGAAAGATTTTCAGACTCATTTCTTTGACACGGGAATTCAGCTCTGACTGGCTGATCAGTTCACTGATCTCTTTGTAACTGTTGTGGGAATGGCTGTGACTGTGTTCGTGTCCTTCCCCGGGATGGGAATGGTCATGACTATGGCCGTGCATTTCTCCATCCTCTTTCAGTATCACATCAAAGTCTGCCGCTGTGATCTGGTTTTTCTTTGTCCTGGATATTTTGATCTCGTATCCGTCCAGATGCAGCTTGGCAAGCTCCTGCCTCAGATACGCCTCTTCCACTCCCAGGTCCGTAAGCGCGGCCACTGTCATATCACCGCTGATTCCCGAATAACATTCCAGATATAATTTTCTGCTCATCTCGTCTTTTGCTCCTGTCTTCTGTGTATTTTACGATACGGCGCAGGTTTTTCCCTGTAAACCGGTATCCTGATTTTTCTGTTTTCTCTTTTTAGTCTATCACTAGTCTATCACAGACTCTGCCACAACTGCAATTCACTGTTTGCCAAACGTGTGGGTATATTTTTTGCGCTGTTACTTATTCTATCACACTTTCCATGGACTGAAAATGTCAGAAATTGATATATATGCCGGATACTATCCAAATATTGCTTTTTTTTCCATTTTGTCTTGTATCTTATATAGTTAAATGCTAAAATTATCTCCAGAATACATAGATTGGAGGATTAACGAATGACAGCATCTAAAGTGTACTACTCAGACCTTCGTGTAAAAAATGGAGACAACCTGCTGACAAAGCTTCAGCGTTTGATTAAAACGGCCGGCATCGGCGAAATTGATTTTGAGGACAAATACGCTGCCATCAAAATGCATTTCGGAGAGCCCGGAAATCTGGCCTTTCTTCGCCCGAATTATGCAAAGGCTGTTGCAGACGTAGTAAAAGAGCTGGGAGGAAAACCATTCCTCACCGACTGCAACACATTATATGTAGGAGGCAGGAAAAATGCGCTGGATCATCTGGACAGCGCAAACTTAAACGGTTTCCATCCTCTCACAACAGGCTGCCAGGTTTTGATCGCAGACGGCCTGAAGGGAACAGATGAGGAGCTGGTACCCGTAGAGGGCGGCCAGTATGTAAAAGAGGCAAAAATTGGACGTGCAGTCATGGACGCAGATGTATTTATTTCCCTGACTCATTTCAAAGGCCATGAGGCTACCGGATTCGGCGGTACCCTGAAAAACATCGGTATGGGCTGTGGTTCCCGTGCAGGCAAGATGGAGATGCACAGTGCCGGAAAGCCTCATGTAGATCAGGATCTGTGTATCGGATGCAGACAGTGTGCAAAGGTCTGTGCCCATGATGCCCCGCAGTTCGAGAACAAAAAGGCCTATATTGACCACGACAAATGTGTGGGCTGCGGCAGATGTATCGGTGTCTGTCCAAAAGATGCCGTACAGCCGGCTTCCGATGAGTCCAATGATATCTTAAACTGCAAGATTGCAGAGTACACAAAAGCCGTTGTGGACGGACGCCCCAATTTCCACATCAGCCTTGTGATCGATGTGTCCCCGTACTGCGACTGCCATGCGGAAAATGACGCGGCCATTGTGCCAAACATCGGTATGTTCGCTTCCTTTGACCCGGTAGCCCTGGATATGGCCTGCGCTGACGCGGTCAATGCACAGCCGGAAATCAAGAACAGTCTTCTGGGAGAGATGACGGAAGAAGAACATCACCACGACCATTTCCACACCATTTTCCCGGAGACTAACTGGGAATCCTCTATTGAGCATGCAGTGAAAATCGGACTCGGACAGAAAGAATACGAATTGATCACTGTGAAATAAAAAGGAATTTCCCTGTCTGCATAATTGCAGACAAGAGCCACAAAAAGAACGACGAGACGGCTGCTGTCCGGATTACTTCCGGCAGCAGCCGTCTCTTTTTATGCTGTCGCTCTTTTCATGTCACTCTGTATCTCTCACTTCCGCGATTCCAAACAACGCGTCATCCAGCCTTCCAAGCTCTTCCTCTTCAATTGCCAGCCTGCCGTCCTGTTCCTCCACAGATATCTCCAGGGACTGTTCTTCTCTGTACTCCACGATCTCCAGGGAGCTGTCCAGCACCTCTGTGAGCACATCCCCCAGATAGAGCGTTTCCCCGTCTGAAGGAATGCTCTCTGTCTCCAGATAGGAATCATATTCCGCGCTGATGGTTTCCTCCACAGGCAGGGGGCGGTAGGTGACCGTTACCAGATAGCCGCTTTGCTCCCCATGCTTTTTCTGTGCCTCTCCCACCTGGTAATCGGCCTTTTTCAGTATTTTCCTGCATATATCCGTAAAACTGCTGTACTTCTCATCAGAGGAAAAATGCAGTTCTTTTACCCCGGAAATGCTTTTTTCCAGAAGCGCTTCTGACTCTTTTTCTGCCTGGGAAGCGGAGATGCCTGTCAGTTCACAATATTTCTCCGGACTCTTCTGATACCGGTAGTCCAGACATGCCTGAACATAACCGCTCACATCCTCTGTCCTGCGGCATCCTCCCAGAAGCAGGAGGGATGCCAAAATCAGACCGGCAGCCGCAATTTTATTTATGTACCGCCTCATGGTGATCAGAGATTCGCTGTGATCTGTTTCGGGCGGTATCCCTCATCCTCCAGCGCTTTGATGATCTGGTTCTTGTGGTCCGTACCGAATGCCTCAATGGTGATCTTCAGCTCCACAGCCGCGGAACGGTTGGCGCTGATAAACTGGTTGTGGTCCAGTTTGACTACATTGCCCTGCTGCTGGGCGATGACAGTTGCCACACGCACCAGCTCACCGGGCTTATCAGGCAGAAGAACAGAAACTGTAAAGATCCTGTCACGGGCGATCAGACCAAGCTGTACCACAGAGGCCATGGTGATGACATCCATATTGCCGCCGCTTAAGATGGATACCACCTTTTTTCCGGTGAATTTTAAATGTTTCAGGGCAGCCACTGTGAGAAGTCCGGAATTCTCCACGATCATTTTGTGGTTCTCCACCATATCCAAAAATGCCACGATCAGTTCGGAATCCTCAACCGTGATGATCTCATCCACATTTTTCTGGATGTAAGGAAAGATATGGTCACCCGGGCGTTTTACTGCAGTACCGTCTGCGATGGTGTTGACTCCGTCTAATGTCACCACTTCCCCCTCTTTTAGGGATACCTGCATACAGTTTGCTCCCGCCGGCTCCACACCGATGACTTTGATATTGGGGTTCAGCAGTTTTACAAGGGTGGAAACGCCTGTTGCCAGGCCGCCGCCGCCGATGGGCACCAAAATGTAATCCACCAGGGGCAGTTCCTTGATGATCTCCATGGCAATGGTCCCCTGTCCGGTGGCTACTGCAGGGTCATCGAAGGGATGGATAAAGGTGTACCCGTGCTCCTCCGCCAGTTTGTAGGCATACTCGCAGGCTTCATCGTAAACATTTCCGTACAGGACCACCTCCGCGCCGTAGCTTTTGGTGCGCTCCACTTTGATAAGAGGTGTTGTGGTCGGCATAACGATCACAGCCTTTGCGCCAAAGGCTTTTGCCGCGTAGGCAACGCCCTGTGCATGGTTGCCCGCGGAGGCAGTGATCAGGCCTTTGCCGCGCTCCTCCTCAGACAGGGTACTGATCTTATAGTAGGCGCCGCGGAGCTTGTAAGCTCCTGTCACCTGCATATTTTCCGGTTTCAGGTAAACTTTGTTGCCGGTCTGTGCGCTGAAATAGTCGCTGTAGACCAGTTTGGTGTCCTGCGTCACTTTTTTTACTGTTTCCGACGCTTCTTCAAATTTTTCCAGGGTCAGCATAATTTTTCTCCTTTACTCCTTGATGTCGAAAAGCGCGTTTACGAATTCATCGGAATTAAATTTCTGCAAATCGTCAATGCTCTCTCCTACCCCTATATATTTCACCGGAATGTCAAGCTCAGATTCGATTGCCACCGCAATTCCGCCTTTTGCTGTTCCGTCCAGTTTCGTTAAGATAATACCTGTCACATTGGCAACCTCATTGAATTGTCTGGCCTGCAGAAGCGCGTTCTGGCCTGTGGTGCCGTCCAGGACTACCAGTGTCTCCAGGTATGCCTCCGGATATTCCCGCTCAATAATGCGGTAGATCTTTCTCAGCTCCTCCATGAGGTTCTTCTTATTGTGAAGGCGTCCTGCCGTGTCGCAGAGAAGAACATCCGCGTCCCTGGCTTTTGCCGCCGCGATGGCGTCATAGACCACACTTGCGGGGTCTGCCCCTGACTGTCCGCCTATCAGCTCCACACCGGCCCTTTTTGCCCACTGGGTAAGCTGTTCCCCTGCCGCTGCGCGGAAGGTGTCTGCTGCCGCCAAAATGACCTTTTTCCCCTGGTCCTTTAACTTGCCTGCCAGCTTGCCCACAGATGTGGTCTTGCCCACACCGTTGACGCCGATGACAAGGACCACAGACTTGCGGTGCTCGAACTCATACGCGGTCTCCCCCACAGCCATCTGGGATTTGATGCTGTCCATGAGAAGCTGCTTGCACTCCTGCGGGTCTTTTATCTTCTTCTCAGCCACCTGGGCCTTTAAGTCCTCCACAATATGGGTGGTGGCATTGATCCCCAGATCTCCCATAACAAGGATTTCTTCTATTTCTTCATAAAAATCATCGTCAATACTGGAGTATCCGCTGAAAATGGAATCTATGCCGGATACAATATTCGCCCTGGTCTTGGAAAGTCCCGCAACCAGGCGCTGAAAAAAGCCTTTCTTTTCTTTCTCCTCTGCCATATGCCCTCCTATTTGTCCAAATCGTTTTCTATGAGGTTGACGGAAACAAGTGTGGACACGCCCTTTTCCTGCATCGTGATACCGTACAGGCGGTCAGCAGCCGTCATGGTTCCTCTTCTATGTGTTATAATAATAAATTGCGTATTTTTTGTCAACTTATGAAGATATTTTGCGTAGCGGGTAACATTGGAATCGTCCAGCGCTGCCTCGATCTCATCCAGCAGACAGAAGGGGGACGGCTTCAGGTTCTGGATGGCGAACAGCAGGGCAATGGCTGTCAGCGCCTTCTCCCCACCGGAGAGCTGCATCATATTCTGCAGCTTTTTGCCCGGGGGCTGGGATATGATGCGGATGCCTGCCTCCAGAATATCCGCGTCCTCATCCAGTTCCAGCGTACCCTTTCCTCCGCCGAACAGCTCCTTGAACGCTTTGTCAAACTCCATGCGGATCTGTGAAAATTTCTCCTCAAACTGATTCCGCATACCTGTATCCAGCTCATCTATGATCTGGAGAAGGGTCTGCTCCGCCTGTACCAGATCCGCATGCTGTGTGCTTAAGAAGGTATGGCGCTCTGACAGCTCCTTATACTCCTCAATGGCATTTACGTTCACATTGCCCAGCTTTTTGATCTCATCCCTCACGACTCCCAGTGCTTTCTTGATCTCTGTGCGCTCCAAAAGCTTGGCAGGAGCCTGGCCAAGTGCCTGGCCATAGGTCATCTCATATTCTTCCCACATATAGTTGACCTGATTCTCTTGGTTTTCCTCCAGCTTTTCTTTCTGGCTGGTGAGACGGTAGCACTCCTTGTCCAGAAGGTTCATTCTGGCGGACAGCTCATCCCGCTTGTCAAAGAAGGACTTGTGGGTGCGGTTCATCTCCTCTTTGCGCTGAAGGTACTCCTGCATTTTTGCCTCGTCCTCCACCGCTTCCTTCTCTGCCTGTCTGATAGTCTGCCGAATTTCTTCAATGTCCCTGACTTTTTTCTCCATATCGGCCTTACCGTTTTTAAGGCTGCCCTGCAGAGCTTCCATCTGGGACTGTAAATTGTCATTCTCCTCTTTCAGCCTTGACAGGTTCTCCTCCAGGAATCCCCGTTTTGATGTCAGGTTGGCAGTCTCCAGATGGGCCTGTTCCAGACTTCTGGAACGCTCTGATTCCAGCTTTTTCTTCTCATCCAGAGTCTCCTGGTTCCTGGTGATGGCATCCTCCAGGGCTTTTTCCTGAGCCGCGCTGGTCTCCAGCTCCAGACGGATAGAATCGCTGTTCTCGGATATCTCGGCCACCTGTTTTTCAAGCTCTGCATTCTCTTTTTTCAGGCTTTCATATCCGTCTGCGATCTCCTGCTTTTTGGCTGACATAGACTGCAGATTCATGCGCACGGTGTTGTCGCGCAGATACTGCTCCTGCAGAAGTTCCGAAAGGCGTGCCACCTCATCACGGAAATGGTTTCTCTTTTCCCGGAATCCGTCCAGCTCGGCCTGCTTCTTTTCCAGATCTTTTTTGAGCAGCTCCACACTGTTCTGCAGCTCATCAATCTCTCTTCGGCGCCCCAGCAGATTGCTGTTGTTCTTAAAGGCACCGCCGGTCAGGGAACCGCCGGGGTTTAAAGACTCACCCTCGATGGTTACCATACGGATGGTATACTGGTATTTCCTGGCAATGGCAATACCGTGGTCAATGTGGTCCACCACCAGGGTCCTGCCCAGCAGATAGTTCGTCAGCCCCTCGTACTCCTTGTCCACAGTCACCAGCTCACTGGCCACTCCGATAACACCCGGCTCTTTTAATGCCGCTGCATTGGCAAACGGCTTTTTGTTTTTCATACTGGTGAGGGGAAGGAAGGTTGCCCGGCCGTACTTGTTGCGCTTTAAAAAGGTAATCAGTTCCTTGGCTGTGCCCTCATTGTCTGTGACTATGTTCTGGATGCTGCCGCCGAGAGCGGTCTCAATGGCAGTCTCATAATTTTTCTGGACTTTAATCAGATCCGCCACAACGCCCCGGATGCCCGGAACATTTTTTTTCTGCTCCATGACCCGGCGGATACTGTTGCCGTAGCCGTCATAGCGCTCTGTGATATTCTGCAGGGATTCCAGGCGGGATGCCTCCCTGTGATAGGCGGTCTGTCCGATGTCCAGCTCCCGGCTGGCTTTGGAGATCTGTGCCTGGCAGCGCTTGATCTCATCCTCGCTGTCATTACTCTGTCTGGTGAGCTTTTCTATGTTCTCCTCTATCTCCTGCTGTTCCTTCTCATAGCGCTCTTTTGCCTCTCTTTGCTGGCCTGCCTCGCTTTTCAGGCGCAGGAGTTTCTGGTTTAGCTCTGTCTTTCTCAGGGATATCTGCTCCATCATGGCATCATAACGCTGCATCTTTCCCTTGGTAGAGGCCCGCATATTGAGGATTTCTATGATCTCATTCTTATCCTCCTCAATCTTCCCTTCCAGTTTGTGGATCTCAATAGCCAGATCCCGGAATTCTTTTTTTGCCGCTTCCTGGGCTGCCTCCGCTTTTGCAAGCCCGGCATCCAGCTCACTTTTTTCCCGGGTGTATTTCTCCGTATCTTCCCGGCGTCTGGCGATCTCGCCTTCCAGGTGCTTTACCCGCTCCCGGTACTGCTCATCACTCTGTCTTGCCGCGTGGATCTGCTCGTTTAAAACATTGATCTGACCTTCCAGCTGCTGCTTGAGAAGGGCCTTCCCGGTGGATTCTTCCCGGAACTGCTGAATCTTCTCCTCCAATTCCTCCAGCTCCTTTTCAAGCTGCTCGTACTCGGTCTTGGTGGTCTCAAAGCTTTTGGTGGTCTCCTCCAGGTCATTTTGGGCAATGGTATACTTGCCCTCCACCTCGCGAAGCTGCTCTTTGATCCGCTCCATCTCGGAGAGGAACATCTGGGTGTCCAGGCCCTTTAATTCCTCCCTTTTCTTTAAATACACCCTGGCTGTCTCGGACTGGCGCTCCAAAGGCGCAAGCTGTCTTGTCAGCTCTGAGAGGATATCGCTGACACGGGTCAGGTTCTGCTGCTCCTCCTCCAGCTTTTTAAGGGCGGAAGCCTTTCTCCGCTTGAATTTCACGATTCCGGCCGCCTCGTCGAAGAGCTCTCTTCTCTCCTCCGGCTTGCCGCTTAAGATCTTGTCAATCTGGCCCTGTCCGATAATGGAATAGCCCTCTTTGCCGATACCGGTATCGTAGAACAGCTCATTGACATCCTTTAACCGGCAGGAGGTGCCGTTCATGAGATACTCACTCTCACCGGAACGGTACAGCCTCCTGGCTATTGTGACCTCCTCATAGTCAATGGGGAGCTGGTGGTCGCTGTTGTCAAGGGTAATGGCAACGTAGGCAAATCCCAGGGGTTTTCTCGTCTCCGTGCCGGAGAAGATAACATCCTGCATATTGCCCCCTCGGAGCTGTTTGGCGCTCTGCTCACCAAGTACCCAGCGGACCGCATCGCCTACATTGCTCTTGCCGCTGCCGTTTGGCCCCACAATGCCGGTAATGCCGTTATGAAATTCAAATGTTATCTTATTGGCAAAGGATTTAAACCCCTGCACTTCAATACTCTTTAGATACATAAATCACCTTTGTCGTTTTTCAGTTTTTTGATGGCGCAGTAGGCTGCCTGCTGTTCGGCTGCCTTCTTGGTGTGGCCGCAGCCCTCACCCAGCACCTTTTCTCCCAGAAGTGCCTGCATATAGAAGGATTTGTTGTGGTCAGGTCCCTCTTCCCTAAGGAGCACATACCGCACATCCTCCTCATACCTGCCCTGTACGATCTCCTGAAGTGTAGTCTTGCTATCATAAAAGAGCTGTTTATTCTCAATATCATTCAGGATAAACCTCTGAACGAACTCTTTTGCATTAGCAAAACCGCCATCCAGGTAAATGGCGCCGATCAGCGCTTCCATGGCATCTGACACAATGGAATCTCTCCTGCGGCCTCCCGTAGCCTCCTCGCCTTTACCTAAAAGCAGATACTCACCCAGTGACAGTTCTCTTGCACAGAGCGCCAGAGTTGGCTCGCAGACCATGCTGGCACGCTTCTTTGTCAGTTCTCCCTCAGGCATCTGGGAATACTTTTCAAACAAAAATTCACTGGAGGTCAGTTCCAGCACGGCATCCCCTAAAAATTCCAGGCGCTCGTTGTTTCCCACATAGGAAATTCGATGCTCATTGGCGTAGGAGCTGTGGGTCATGGCATTGATGAGCAGATCGAAATTCTGGAATTTATATCCTGTCTTTGCCTCCAGTTCCATGAGTTTTTTCAAGTTTTTCATATTTTTCCTTTCCGGGACATGTCCCGCATTTTCTGTTTTGATAAGCAAAAGAGGATGCCGCCAAACCCCCGGAAGATTCAGATTGAATCCGGCAGCCGGATTTGGGGCATCCGATATGTCATTAACCAATCAGGTTTTTAATCTCTTCCACCGCATCGCCTACGGATACGATCTTCTCCACCTGTTCTGTGGGAATCTCGATATCAAATTCCTCCTCGATACCCATGATGATTTGAAAAATGTCCAGAGAGTCGGCTCCCAGGTCTTCAACAAATGTGGTATCCATGGAAACCTCCTGTGTATCCACATTCAAAACCTCTGCTATAATCTTCTGTAATTTTTCCAGTTCCATCTCTTTTCCTCCTTACGCTTCTTCCTTTTTATCTGACGAAATGATATTCTCCCGGATCCGTTCGCTGATATTCTGCTCTTTGAACGAAATACACTGGATGATGGAGTTTTTTACCTCCGCAGACTTGGAACTTCCGTGGCATTTTACCACAAGTCCCTTGAGTCCCAAAAGCGGCGCTCCGCCGTACTCGCTGGCGTCAAAGCTTTTTAATGTGGATTTGAGGGCCGGCTTTACCAAAAGCGCGCCTATTTTGCTGCGCAGGCTTGTCATCATGCCCTGTTTCACCTTGGAGATCAGAGTGGCCCCCACGCCCTCATAAAGCTTCAGAATGACATTTCCCACAAAGGCTTCTGTCACGATCACATCCGCCGCACCGTTCGGGATTTCTCTGGCTTCAATGCTGCCTACAAAGTTAATGTCTTCACACGCTTTCAGCAGCGGATATGTTTCTTTCACCAGGGCATTTCCCTTTTCTTCCTCAACGCCTATGTTCACAATTCCCACACGGGGCTTTTTGACGCCCATAACATGCTCCATATAGATGGAACCCATACGGGCAAACTGTATCAGATGGGAAGAGCGGGCATCCACGTTTGCACCGCAGTCTATTAAGAGAGACACACCGTCTCTTGTGGGAATCAGCGGGGCCAGAGGCGCTCGCTCCACACCTTTGATCCTGCCCACAATGGTTGTCCCTCCCACCAGGATGGCTCCGGAGCTTCCTGCGGATACGAAAGCGTCTGCTTCCCCTTTCTTCACCAGCTTCATCCCCACTACGATAGAGGAATCCTTTTTGCCCCGGATCGCGGCAACCGGCGGTTCTCCTGTCTCGATCACCTGGGATGCGGGGACGATCTCAATCCTCTCCCCCGGATTGCCGCAGGCCTCCAGTTCTTTTTTTACGGCCTCTTCCAGACCTACCAGAAGCACCTTCAGGTTTGCTTTTTCTTTCACAGCGTCCACTGCACCTTTGACAATCTCTGCCGGTGCATTGTCGCCTCCCATGGCATCCACTGCCACAATTGTCATATTCTCCATATTCTGCCTCCTGTATTCTGCAGATAATTTTACCAGACATCCTTTAAAACCGCAAGAGGGCTGCTGTAAAAGAGACATCTTTTACAGCAGCCGCCTGCCATTTTTATATTCCTGTCTTTTACTGCATCTTTCCGTCGCTGCCCAGATGATAGCCTTCCACATCCGTATCCACTGCCATGGAACCGTCATCCTTCAGATAATACCAAGTGCTGCCTTCCTGGTACCAGCCTTTCCTCATATACCCATGGTCATCAAAGGCATACCATTTGCCGTCGATCTCCAGCCACTGGCTCTTGGGAAATGTGCCGTCCCCGTAATCATACCACCAGCCTTTATCCGATTCTTTCCAGGTTCCGGAGGTCTTTTTCTCCTTCTTCTCTTTCTTTTTTTCCTCGGATTTCTTCTTCTCGGCGTTCTTGCTCTCTGCGTCGTCTGAGACTATGACCTCTGCCGTGTCGCTGGTGATCCCGTTTGTGGAGGAACCGATGGTGCTGGTCGCTACCACATAGTAATACATGGTCTTGGCTTCACCGGTGGGCGGTGTAAAGGTGTTCTTTGTCTCGCCCTCCACAGGGGTGCCGCCTCCGTTGGTGTTGGTCTGGCTCTGATACCACTGGTATGTGATAACGCCCTTGTCCGATGTCTTGGCCTCCACTTTCAGGGCCTCGGCCTTGTCTCCTGTCTTATAGGTAACGGAACCGCTTAAGTTTGTGGTCAGCTCCGGTTTGGCAACCTCAACCTCCGGCTCCTGGGTCTTATTCTCGTCTTCCTCTTCACTGCTCTTCTCTGTATTGTCCGGCTTGGGGTCTGTCTTCTCCAGCACCTTGTCCATCACCTTTTCCCCGCTGCAGCCTGTCACGGCAAAAGTAAGGCATCCGACTGCAAGAAGCAGAATCCCTTTCTTTAACCATTTATTCATCCATCTTCCTCCTTTAATAGAAATGTAATGTTTTTCGTCTAATCTACGTCATACCAGTTCTATATTAACTTGTTTTTACATAAATCGCAAGGTTTTTTATAAATTTATTACAAAAATATTACAAAAAAGGCCTCCTGGTTGTCCAGAAGGCCTTTCTCATGCATGAATTATTCTTCACCCATTTTGATGATTTCTTTTTTGTTGTAACTTCCGCAAGCTTTGCACACTCTGTGTGGCATCATTAAAGCTCCACATTTGCTGCATTTTACTAAGTTCGGAGCGCTCATTTTCCAGTTTGCTCTTCTTTTATCTCTTCTTGCTTTTGAAGTTTTATTTTTTGGACAGATGGACATAGTTACACCTCCTTAAATTTGCTAAATATATCACGGATTGCTGCCATTCTCGGATCGAGGCTTTCCTGCTCACAGGAACAGGGGCCGTCATTTAAATCTTTGCCGCAATGGCTGCAGATTCCCTTGCAGTCCTCTTGACACAGGACCCGTAAAGGCCAACGGATTAAAATCTCATTATGCACTAACTGCTCAACATCCAGGCTACAACCTGTGACATAATTAATTTCATCTAAGTCTTTTATCCTGTCTTCCTCCGAAACCTTCATATCCATATCTCTTTCCAGTGCAAAGGGAAAATCCACCGGGACCTCTTTTAAACAGCGGTCACAGGGAATGGACAGAGTCACACTGCCTCTTGCTTCCAGGTGCAGAACCTTTTTGCCGGTATTCGTAATTGTAAGAATCACTGGCTCTTTGTCCTTCACAGGAAAGCTGCCCAGTTTCGATTGAAAGGAATCCATGGAAACAGGTGCTTCTATGACCTGTGTCTTTCCTTCCAGGGATAAAATTTCTGATAAATCAATTAGCATAATAGTCTCCTAATCACACCTAGTAAATTATACATAGGGATTTTCTATTTGTCAACTATTATTTCTGATTCTTGACTAATTCTGCTGTTTCCTGACAGATTGCAAGCTCTTCGTTGGTGGGAACTACGGCAACTTTCACTTTGGAATCTGCTGTGGAGATGATCATGTTCTCACCGCGTTTCTGGTTTGCTTCCTCGTCCAGAGTGATTCCCAGGTAGGAAAGGCTCTTCACAACTGTCTCACGAACCGGAATAGCGTTCTCGCCGATACCGCCGGTGAAAGCGATGGCGTCCACGCCGTTCATGGCTGCAACGTAGGAACCGATGTATTTTACAATGCGGTAGCACAGGCAGTCAACAGCTCTCTTGGCATCCGGGTTGCCCTGCTCTCTGGCTTCGTTTAAGTCACGGAAGTCGCTGGACAGGCCTTTTGACAGACCTAACAGACCGGATTCTTTGTTCAGGATGCGTACCATCTCTTTTACATCAATGTTTTCTTTTCCGCAGATGAACTCTAAAACAGCCGGGTCCAGATCTCCGGAACGTGTACCCATAACAAGACCTTCCAGAGGAGTCAGGCCCATGCTGGTATCCACACATTTGCCGTTCACAACAGCGCTGATGGAGGAACCGTTTCCTAAGTGAGCTACGATCACTTTGGAGTTATCCGGGTCAAGTCCCAGGAATTTAATGGTCTCTTTGGATACGAAACGATGAGAGGTTCCGTGGAAACCGTATTTGCGGACTTTGTATTTGTCATAATATTTGTACGGGATTGCATACATGTATGCTTTTTCCGGCATAGTCTGATGGAAAGCGGTGTCGAATACAGCTACGTTTGGTTTGCCCGGCATCAGCTCCATACATGCACGGATACCCATTAAGTTTGCAGGGTTGTGCAGAGGTCCAAGGTCACAGCACTCTTCAATAACAGAGATCACCTCGTCATTGATAATACAGGAGTCAGAGATTTTGGCGCCGCCGTGCAGGACACGGTGTCCGATGGCTTCCACTTCATCCAGACTCTTTAATACGCCTGTTTTCGGATTGACCAAAGCGTCCAAAACCATTTTGATGGCCTCTGTATGTGTTGGCATTGCTGCTTCTGTTGTCTCTTTCTCACCGCCTGTGGGCTGGTAAACCAGTCTTCCGTCGATACCGATACGTTCGCATAAGCCTTTTGCGGCCACTTCTTCTGTGTCAGAATTGATTAACTGGAATTTCAGGGATGAACTTCCGCAGTTTACTACTAATACGTTCATGTTTTTTCCTCCGTTATCATACATCTTCGCGGCCAAAATGACCACGTTTGGTATTATTATACATCTTTTCAAAAAATGGTACAAGGGTACCTGGGAAATTTACGGGGAAATTTTGTATTCTTTTCAAAACATTTTTTCATAATATGCATGTAAACAGTTGTCTGCAGCGGATGATTTTGTTATATTATAGGCATCGCACGGTCAAAAAGACGCAGACCTGAACGGACCAATGCAGCAATCACCAGAAGGGAAACGAAAAATCATATGAGCAGAATCACCGGCATAGTAGCTGAATACAATCCTTTTCACAAAGGCCATGCCTATCACTTGGAAAAAGCCAGAGAACTTACAGATGCGGACTATCTTGTTGTGGTCATGAGCGGAGACTTTGTCCAAAGGGGCGCTCCCGCCCTGTTTGACAAGTATCTGCGCACAGAGGCAGCGCTTCTTGGGGGCGCTGATCTGGTGCTGGAGCTTCCCGCCGCAAATGCATGTGCCAGCGCGGAATCTTTTGCCTGGGGTGCTGTCTCGATTCTGGAGCAGCTTGGATGTGTAAATGCGCTCTCTTTTGGCAGTGAAACCGGGGATACGCAGGCGCTCCTTTCCTGCGCCGAAGTGCTTTTACAGGAAAGTGATGCCTATCGGGAGCAACTTCGCTCCCTCTTAAAAAAGGGGTACTCTTTTCCCGCAGCGCGCAGGGAAGCAGTGGGTGCCCTGAACCATCCGGGACTTCTGCCGGAGCTTTTGGATTTCCCCAACAATATTCTGGGCCTGGAGTATATCAAGGCCCTCAAAAGGGCCGGCAGCAGCATACAGCCAACTGCCCTGAAACGTGCCGGGGCCGGGTATCACGACGACGCTCTCACCGATTCCTATTCCAGCGCCACTGCAGTGCGGAAGCTTATACGGGATAGCGATACGGAAAAAAGGACAGAATCCGTCCACTGGTCCAAACTCCTTGCAGGGGCCATGCCGGAGTCCTCCGCCCTTCTTACAGCCAGGCGCCTGTCCGCGGAGGCTCCTGTTTGGGAGGATGATTTTTCCCTGCTGCTCTGCTATCAGCTTATGCGGCTTTCCCCGAAAGAGCTGGCCGCATATTCCGATATGTCCCCGGAGCTTGCAAGGCGCATACACGCGCACCTAAACGAGTTTCACAGTTACTCTCAGTTTTCCGCGCTTCTTAAGACGCGTGAGCTGACTTACACCCGCATAAACCGCGCGCTTCTCCATGTGCTTCTGGGCATAAAGGCAGAAAAGGGCTGTCCCCCGAAAGCCTCCTACGCACGGATTCTGGGGTTCCGTAAGAACGCCGGAGGACTCTTAAAAGAGATTAAGGCAAATGCGGATATGCCCCTTGTCACCAAGGCCGCGGATTACGGAAAACTTCTTGCCCCGCAGTCTGCAAAAAGATTTGAACAGGATCTGTTTGCCTCCAATCTGTACAGCACCGTGCGCGCACAGAAAAACGGGACAACCTTTGTAAATGATATACAAAAGTCTCCCGTTATCCTTTGATCTGCAATCTGCATCCGCACTTCTATTTTATTTTCTGCTCTGCTGCCCCATGGCAGCAGCTGCAGTTTCCACTGCAGCTTCCGCATGTTTTGCCGGCCTTTTTGTCTTTCACGATTTTTCTCACGACCAGCCCCACTATACAGAGCAGGACCAGCAGAACCAGGATTGTTCCAGCATTCATATTCATCTTACCTTTCCGGGCGGGACAGGAGGCACTTATGCCTTCACTGCCTTCCCTGTTTTCATTTTTATGTTCCATGTATCTCCTTTTTCCTTATACGGTCTGAACAGCATATACAGGAAGAATACCACAACCAGGATCGCCGCCGCAGTACCTATACCGAAGGCTCCGCCCTCCAGCAGATGTCCCATCTGGTAAACAACCAGGGAGGAGCAGTAAGCCAGCAGTGTCTGGTATCCAATGGCAAACCAGAACCAGCCTCCATTGTTCATCTCCCGTTTGATCGCTCCCATCGCCGCAAAGCAGGGCGCGCACAGAAGGTTAAATACCAGGAAAGAGTAAGCTGCAGCTGCTGTGAAGCTGCCTGCCAGTGTCCCCCATATCTCAGCACCGTCTTCTGCCACCTCGGCAAAGCCATAGAGGATACCAAAAGTGCCGACCACATTCTCTTTTGCCACCAGTCCGGAAACTGCTGCCACTGCGGCTTTCCAGTCTCCCCATCCAAGGGGGATGAACAGCCAGGAGATGCCTCTTCCGATACCTGCCAGCAGGGAGTTCTCCATATCCTCCACCATACCGAAAGAACCATTCTCGAAACCAAATCCCTGTGTGAACCAGATAAAGATAGTAGAGAGAAGAATCACCGTGCCTGCTTTTTTAATGAAGGACCAGCCTCTCTCCCACATGCTGCGCAGGACATTTCCCACAGTGGGCATATGGTATGTAGGAAGCTCCATAACGAAAGGCGCCGGATCTCCGGAGAATTTTCTGGTCTTTTTCAGAATGATGCCGGAGCAGATGACAGCCAGAACACCTGCAATATACGCACTGGGCGCCACCCACCAGGCCCCGCCAAAGATAGCACCTGCGATAAGCGCGATAATAGGCAGTTTCGCGCTACACGGAATAAATGTGGTGGTCATAATGGTCATCTTCCGGTCTCTGTCATTTTCAATGGTCCTTGATGCCATGATTCCCGGAACCCCGCATCCTGTGCCGATCAGCATGGGAATGAAGGATTTCCCGGAAAGACCGAATTTACGGAAAATACGGTCCATGATAAAAGCCACACGTGCCATATATCCGCATCCCTCCAGGAATGCTAGGAAGAGAAACAGCACCAGCATCTGCGGCACGAATCCCAGCACAGCGCCTACACCGGCAACAATGCCGTCCACGATCAGGCTCTGAAGCCATGCCGCGCAGTGAATGGCTTCCAGTCCGTTGTTCAGCAGTTCGGGTATGGCAGGAACATGCAGGGCTGAGAATCCCAGGAAATTCCACCCGTCAGCGAATACGCCGTCGTTCACCCAGTCTGTGGCCCATCCGCCCACAGTGGAGACGGACACATAATACACCAGTGCCATGACGAGAAAGAAGATGGGAAGGCCGAGGAAACGGTTTGTGACAATTCCGTCAATCTTATCTGAGGTGGTCATTTTTCCCCTGCTCTTTTTGATATACGCTTTTTTTACAACAGCTCCTATGTACGTGTATCTCTCATTGGTGATAATGCTCTCGGAATCATCGTCCAAATCTTTTTCCACGGAAGCGACGATGGTTTCCACGTCCGGCAGGCCGGATATGGTCTCGCCGATCTTATGATCTCTCTCAAACAGCTTTACCGCGTAAAAACGTCTCTGTTCTTCCGGGATATTGCCGTCCAGCAAAGACTCGATCTCATCCAGGGCTTCCTCCACACGCTTCTGGAATCTGTGGACCGGGGCGCCTGCGTTTTTCTTTCCGGCAATGCGCACAGCCTTGTCTGCGGCTTCCCGGATACCGGTTCCCTTCAGAGCAGAGATTTCTACCACTTCACAGCCGAGCTGTCCGGACAGTTCACCGATCTGAATGATGTCTCCGTTTTTCGCCACCACATCCATCATGTTCACTGCCATAATGACAGGGATGCCAAGCTCCATAAGCTGGGTGGACAAATACAGGTTTCTCTCCAGGTTCGTGCCATCCACAATATTCAGTATGGCGTCAGGGCGTTCTGTGATCAGATAATTTCTGGCTACCACTTCCTCCAGTGTGTAAGGGGACAGGGAATAAATTCCCGGAAGGTCCATGATGACTACATCCTTGTTTCCCTTCAGTTTTCCTTCCTTCTTCTCTACTGTAACACCGGGCCAGTTTCCCACAAACTGATTGGACCCTGTCAACGCATTGAACAGTGTGGTCTTGCCACAGTTTGGGTTGCCGGCAAGCGCAATTTTTACTGACATTCTCTCTTCCTCCTCTATTTCCAAAAAATACGGTTAGAAGCCTCTAACCATAAATCCTAAAAAAATGCTGCGGCCGTTTTGGCGGGCAGCTTATCTACTGAATCTCGATCATCTCTGCGTCTGCTTTCCGCAGGGAAAGTTCATAGCCTCTCACCGTCACTTCTACCGGATCGCCGAAGGGCGCTACTTTTCTCACATAGACATCTGTGCCCTTGGTGATCCCCATATCCATGATCCGGCGTTTTACAGCGCCTTCCCCGTGCAGTTTAACCACCCTGACGCTCTGTCCGCATTTTACATTCCGCAGTGTTTCCATATCTGCATATCCTCCTCTTTCTACATCACCACGCCCGTTATAAGGTACGGCTTACATCTATTTCTATCAAAATGCTGTATCAAACCAGGATTCTGTTGGCCATCTCACTGCTGATGGCAACTCTGGAATCCTTTACACTGACGATCACGTTTCCGCCTAACTGGGAAACCACCGTCACGTCTGTTCCTGTCACAAAGCCGAGATTCTCCAGATGGCGTCTCACTTCTTCTTTGCCGCCCACTTTTTTGATCTGCTTTGTTTCTCCTGCTGAAGCCATAGTCAAAGGCATTTTCATCACTCCTTAATTTTCCATCATCCTTACAGTTAGCTTTTTCTAACTAACTATAAGTTAGCACACACTAACACATTTTGTCAATATATTTTTTTACTTATTTTTCCTATTTGCACAAGTTCTTTTTTCTACAAGTTCCTCCAGTACACAGTCACCCGGTCCCTGGCATCTCTCACGCAAACATTTACCCGCGTCTTTAGCGAAGACGAGATCCACCGTTTACGGAAACTTAGACACGAGGGCTCTCCCGAGTGCTCTTAGTTGTAGTTAACGGTTAGCTCGGCTGAGCGTTGCGGGTGTTTGCGTGAGAGATGCCAGGGACCGGGTGACGTCCGCTTAGAAACAAAAAAAGACCGCATTCCACAACCGGAACACGGCCTGACTATTTCTCTAATTTTTAAAGCTGTGGATAGGAGCCGGAATCCTTCCGCCTCTGTTTACAAACGCTTCACAGGAATACGGATTGACCGGCATGATCGGTGCATAACCCAGAAGTCCTCCGAATTCCACAGTCTCTCCCACACCTTTTCCGATAACCGGAATCAAACGGACAGCCGTTGTCTTCTGGTTCACCATACCGATGGCACATTCATCCGCAATGATGCCGGCAATGGTGCTGGCTTTGGTGTCTCCCGGAATGGCGATCATATCCAGCCCCACAGAGCAGACACAGGTCATGGCTTCCAGCTTCTCTATGGTAAGGGCATTGGCATTGACCGCATCGATCATTCCCTGGTCCTCGCTGACCGGAATGAAGGCACCGCTTAAACCGCCCACATAGGAGGATGCCATAACGCCGCCTTTTTTCACCTGGTCATTTAAAAGCGCAAGGGCTGCTGTGGTACCTGGGGCACCTGCATATTCCACACCAATCTCATGGAGAATATCTGCCACACTGTCCCCGATGGCCGGAGTGGGTGCCAGTGACAGATCCACGATGCCGAAGGGAATCCCCAGGCGCTTGGATGCCTCCTGGGCTACCAGCTGTCCCACGCGTGTTACTTTAAAGGCCGTTTTCTTGATGGTCTCGCAGAGCACCTCAAAATCTTTTCCCCGCACTTTTTCCAGAGCTGTCTTCACAACACCGGGTCCGGAAACACCCACATTGATAATGGCATCCGCCTCTGTCACACCGTGGAAAGCGCCTGCCATGAACGGATTGTCATCCGGGGCGTTGCAGAATACCACCAGTTTGGCACATCCCAGGGAATCCTGCTCCCTGGTCGCCTGGGCAGTAGCAAGAACGATTTCTCCCATAAGCTTCACAGCATCCATGTTGATGCCTGTCTTGGAGGAGCCAAGGTTGATGGAACTGCAGACTCTCTCTGTGGCTGCCAGGGCTTCCGGGATGGAGCGGATCAGCATCTCGTCCGCCTTTGTCATACCTTTTGACACAAGCGCAGAGTAGCCGCCGATGAAGTTCACTCCCACTTCTTTTGCTGCCCGATCCAGAGTCTCTGCCAGAGTCACAAAATCCTCCGGCGCTTTGCAGGCCGCACCGCCCACCAGCGCAATGGGGGTTACAGAGATTCGCTTGTTCACAACAGGGATTCCGTACTCTCCGGAAATCTCGTCACCGGTCTTCACCAGGTTTCTTGCCAGGGTGGTGATCTTGTCGTAGATTTTTCTGTTCACCTGCTGCAGGTCAGAATCTATGCAGTCCAGAAGGCTGATTCCCATGGTAATGGTACGCACATCCAGATTTTCCTGCTCTATCATTTTGTTGGTCTCATTTACTTCAAAAATGTTAATCATATTTTTCTCTTGTCCTTTCCCGGGTTTTCCAGCTTAGATACGGTGCATTTTTGTAAAGATATCCTCGTGCTGTGCGTGGATCATAACACCGATCTCCTCACCCAGTACAGATAATTCTGCAGAAATCTGATCCAGCTTCTTCTCGGATCTGCTGGTATCTGTGATCATCATCATGTTGAAATAACCGTCAATGATGGTCTGGGAAATATCCAGGATGTTAATATTGTTCTCTGCCAGATAGGTGCAGACTCTGGCGATGATTCCTACGGTATCCTGTCCTACTACGCTGATAATTGTCTTTTTCATTATTTTCTCCTCACAGATGTATTTTTTTTATACGGTAATCAGTTCCGACGCGCAGTCCCTGTGCGCTACGGAGATTTTGAAGTCTGAGGAACACCAGGGATTTTCCCCCATGGTCACCTCTGAGCAGACGGTCTCATAAGCCAGTGCTTCGTAATTGTTCTCCCGGCTCAAATGTCCCAGCATGATCTGTTTCATTTTATCATGGAGCAGACGGCACAGAAGCCTGCCTGCTGACTCGTTGGACAGATGTCCTCTCTCGCCCAGGATCCTCTGTTTTAAGTAATAGGGATAACTTCCCACCTGCAGCATATTCACGTCGTGGTTTGCCTCCAGCAAAAGGGCATCCAGTCCCTGGAGCTGTTCCACTATGTAATCATTATACTTGCCCAGGTCCGTTGCGATTCCCACGGACTTGTCCTCATGATTCACCCTGTACCCGACAGGCTCTGCCGCGTCATGGGAAATGTTAAAGGGATGGATGTCCAGATCCCCGATGGAAAATGGTTCATCTGCCCGTATGATCCGGTACAGTCCCTCCGGCATCTTGCCCAGAGTGGTCATGCGCTGCATCTCCTCCATGGTTCCCCTGGTACAGTAGATGGGAATCTTATATTTTCTGGAGATGACACCCAGACCTTTTATATGGTCCGAGTGCTCATGGGTGATCAGGATACCGTCACAGTCCTTTGTGGTGCGGTCAATGGTGTTGAGCCCTTCCTCAATCTTCTTGCCGCTGATCCCCACATCCACCAGGACGCCGGCGTGGTCACTGCCCACGTAAATACAGTTGCCGCTGCTTCCGCTGGCAATACTACATAGATTCATAATATGTTCTCATCCTTCGCTCAATCTGAAGATAGGTATGTGCCACATCTTCGTCGTTATATAGTAAAAAGTCACATCTGGCTTCAAACTCATCCTCGGACAACTGGTTTTCCATTACTCTTCGGGCTTTTTCCTCAGAATATCCCCTGTCCCGGCGAAGCCTTTCCATGCGCACTTCTTTTTCGCAATAAATATACCACATTTCATCATAAATTTCATCATAATTATCTTCCAATAACAAAGCTGCCTCAATAAAGAAGAATTCCGTCTCCTCTTTTTTGGACCGCTCAATCTCCCGGATGATATATTTCTTCACTGCCGGATGAATGATCTTATTGAGTTTTTCCAGCATATCTTTCTTATCAAACACGATCTGGGCGATGGTTTCCCTGTTAAGAGAACCGTCCTCATTGACGATCCAGTCCCCAAAAAGCCGGACCACCGGCTCATAGCAGGCCTGTCCGGGCATCATCAGCAGGTGTCCCACGTCATCTGCCTTTACCACCCGCGCATCAAAATGCTCCTCAATATAATTCAGTACAAAACTCTTTCCGGAGCCTACCCCTCCGGTCACACCTATGACTCTCATAACAGTTCCTCCTTTATCCATTGTACTCCCCTATGACTGTCCCCATATCCGGATCGTCACCTTCCTCACGCCGGCTGCCCGGGGATTTTCATGCCTTCGGCCTGAAAACACCTGACGGGACAGCGGCGTGTGAACAGCAGCATTTATTTCGCCTCATACCAGTTGCTGCCTGTGTGCATGTCGATTTCCAGGGATACCGCCAGGCTGGCGGCATTTTTCATCTCTTTTTCCAGAATCGCGGATACCTGTTCCTTCTCATCCTCTGCAGTCTCCACCAGAAGCTCATCGTGCACCTGCAGAAGCAGACGTGATTTTAAATGCTGTTCCTTCAGAGCTTTCCATACCCGTATCATGGCGATTTTAATAATATCAGCCGCGGTTCCCTGAATGGGCGAGTTCATGGCCACACGCTCGCCGAAGGAGCGCTGCATGAAATTGCTGGATTTCAGCTCAGGAACAGGACGCCGTCTGCCGAACATGGTGGTCACATATCCCTTCTCTTTTGCCTCGGTCACCAGCCCGTCCAAAAATCCCTTGATCTTCGGGTATGTCTCAAAATAATTCTCAATATATTGGGCCGCCTCTTTCCTGGTAATGCTCAAATCCTGGGATAAGCCGAAAGAGCTGATTCCATAGACGATTCCGAAGTTGACTGCCTTGGCGTTTCTCCTCTGCAGATCCGTCACCTCATCGAAAGGCACGTGGAATACCTGGGAGGCTGTCATGCGGTGGATGTCCTGGGCCTCCTGATATGCCTGGATCAGCTTTTCATCCCCTGACATATGCGCCAGCACACGCAGCTCGATCTGGGAGTAATCCGCGTCGGTAAACACATACCCGTCTTTTGGGATAAATACCTTCCGGATCAGTCTGCCAAGCTCCATGCGGATGGGAATATTCTGCAGATTTGGCTCTGTACTGCTGATACGCCCTGTAGCCGTGATGGTCTGGTTAAAGGTGGAGTGGATTCTCTCATCCGCCCCGATATAGACAGCCAGCCCATCCGCATAGGTGGATTTCAGCTTTGCAAGCTGTCTGTATTCCAGAATATCTGCTACCAGCTTATGGTCAGGGGCCAGCTTTTCCAGCACGTCCGCCGCAGTGGAATATCCTGTCTTGGTCTTCTTGCCGCCAGGCAGCTGCAGCTTCTCAAATAAGATGACGCCAAGCTGTTTGGGGGAATTGATATTGAACTCCTCCCCTGCCTCCCGGTAGATCTCCTT
Source organism: Blautia sp. JLR.GB0024 (assembly GCF_037000545.1). Lineage (NCBI taxonomy): Bacteria > Bacillati > Bacillota > Clostridia > Lachnospirales > Lachnospiraceae > Blautia > Blautia sp. JLR.GB0024. The sequence goes on from NZ_JBANBF010000008.1 coordinate 156,889, forward strand.
CTCCAGCTCCTGAATCCTCACGTAAAGCTGGTCCCCATATTCTTTTAAAGCCTGGGCATTCACACGGATTCCCTCCTTCTCCATGTCAGAGAGGGTAAAGAGAAGAGGCATCTCTATGTCCGTGAACAGGTGCAGCATTTTTGTCTCCTCCAAAGCCTTTTTCAGAGGCTCCCTGCTTTTCAGGGCAACGTAAGCCATGTAGCAGACAGACAAGGCTGCCTGTTCCTCCTGTTCTTTCATTCCCTTTGTATAATTCAGTTTTCCCAGAAGGTCTTCCTTCGCGGGAAGCATCTCTCCCAGGTACTCTTTTGCAATGTCATCGTAAGTGTAGGAAGATTTCAGCGGATTCAGCAGATAGGCCGCGATCCCCGCATCAAACATCTTCGTGTGGTTCTCCAGGTTCATCTGGCGCAGCATGGATTTCACATCCAGAGAAGATACCATGGCAGCCTCCTGACAGAGTATCTGTGCCTGCTCCAGCAGATAGGCCTCTGTGAGAAATCCCTGGGGCAGGAAGCAGCAGGATACAACACTCTCCCCCTCCCTGCAGGCAAGACCCATCCCCAGAAATACACCGTTTTCCTTCAGGATATGGAGTCCCAGCTCCGGCGTTGTCCTGGCCTTTGCAAAGATTTCCTCAGCCTGCTCAAGCTCTGTCACCGTTGAAAAGCTCTTCTGGGCCTCTGCCGGGGCACTGGTATCCTCAAAACGGGAAAGGAAGTTTTTAAATTCCAGCTCCTTGAAGAACTCATAGGCTTCCTGGGTGTAAAAATCCTTGATCCTGGCACTGTCCCAGTCGTAATCCACCGGACTGTCCGTATTGATAGTTGCCAGCTTTTTGCTCAAAACAGCCAGGTCATAATGCTCAAGAAAAGCGTTCTTCGCCTTGTTGGGCTTGATGTCCTCCGCATGGGCGTGGGCATTTTCCACACTTCCGTATTCCAGCAGGATCTTGGTGGCTGTCTTCTCCCCGACTCCCGGAAGTCCCGGAATGTTGTCAGAGGCATCCCCCATGAGCGCTTTCAGTTCAATGATCTGCTCAGGGCTTAACTGGTATTTTTCTTTCACGTCATCAGCGAAATAATCCTCCACTGTGGTCTTGCCGAATCTGGTCTTTGGGATTCTGATGCAGATATGGCTGCTGGCAAGCTGCAGAAGGTCCCTGTCCCCGGAGAGGACTGTGACCTCCATGCCTTTTGCCTCACTTTTCTTAGCCAGAGTACCCAGTAAGTCATCCGCCTCATACCCCTCCATGGAGATCATACAGACACCCATGGCTGCCAGCACATCCTTCATCACAGGCACCTGCTCCCTCAGCTCCTGTGGCATGGGTTTTCTGGTGCCTTTGTAGGCATCATACATCTGGTGCCTGAAGGTGGGCGCGTGCAGATCAAAGGCTACGGTCAGGTAATCCGGCTTCTCCTCCTCTATGGTCTTGAACAGGATGTTTAAAAAGCCATATATGGCATTGGTGTGAAGCCCCTCTGAGTTGGTAAGCTCCGGCAGGCCGTAATAAGCTCTGTTCAGTATACTGTGTCCGTCTATCAGCAGGATTTTTTCGCTCATCTTTATCTCCTTTATTTATCAATATCTCAACTCAATACCCTTCTATTCGCCGCTGTTTGCGGAGGGCATAGCGTTTTTCGCCGCCTTCCCACTCGGCTTTTTCCGCCTCGGTCTCCACCAGCAGGCCCGGTACCGGTATGGGATGCTGGCAGTCATCCACTGCCACCATGACCACGTAGGCACGGTTGATGATCTTTCGGATTCCCCGGCGGCTCTCCACATAGGTATCCACACGCACTTCCATGGAAGTGCGCCCCACATGGGTGATCTTTCCCCGCAGAACGATCACATCGTCCACAGAGGCACTTTCTTTAAAATTCAGGTTATCTATGGCAGCAGTCGTGATCTCGGATTCGCTGTGCCGCATGGCTACTATGCTGGCAATCTCGTCGATCCAGCCCATGAGCTGTCCGCCGAAAAGCTTTCCGTAGCCATTCAGATACTTGGGACGCATGAGATACGTCTGCTCTGTCTGGGAATCTGCTACCCTTTTCTCTTTCATACCTTGTATTCACACTCTCTTCTGTCTGTTTAGCCGGAATTTCCGGCAATATAAAATTAGTATAGCATATCTTTAACAAAAAAGACAGGCACCCGACCTGTCTTTTTTGTATCTTATTATAACCGATATTTTATAATGTGGCAAGGAATTTTCGGAATGCAGCTCTTCCCTCAGGGGTACATTTGTACACGCCTGCGTCCTCCAGCACCTTGACGAAGACCTGTCCTACCTCTTCCTGGAGAATGTCCATCACGTTGTCCTGATTGATATCCTTGTATTTGGGCAGAAAATCTTTTACCCAGTCCGCATGCTTCTGAAGCATCTCATTTTCCACAGGGTCTCTGCCTTCTAGAATATAGGATGCCAGCAGCTCCAGCTCGTCTTTCAGTCTTGCCGGAAGTACAGCCAGCCCCATTACCTCGATCAGGCCGATGTTCTCCTTCTTAATGTGATGATACTCTGCGTGCGGATGATAGACACCAAGGGGGTGCTCCTCTGTGGTAATATTGTTTCTCAGTGTCAGATCCAGTTCAAAGGTGTCTCCAACCTTTCTTGCGATGGGAGTGATGGTATTGTGCGGTTCTCCGTCTGTCTCCGCAAATACAAAAGCATCCGCATCGGTGTAGCCTCTCCAGTTTTCAAGCACATGTGACGCCAGGTCAATGAGGCGCTTCTCATCCCTGTGACGGATACGGAGCACGGACAATGGCCAGTGCACAATGCCGGCCTCCACATCCTCATAACCCGGTATGGTCACACTCTCCTCCATGGGTGCTTTCGCCATGGCAAAGGTATAATGCCCTCCCTGGAAATGGTCATGGCTCAGTATAGAGCCGCCTACGATAGGCAGATCCGCATTGGAGCCCAGGAAATAGTGAGGGAACAGTTTTACAAAGTCAAAGAGCTTCACAAAGGCGTTTCTCTCGATCTTCATGGGCACATGCTGTCCGTTGAACACAATGCAGTGCTCATTGTAGTACACATACGGGGAATACTGGAAGCCCCAGCCGCTGTCATTGATGGTGATGGGGATGATCCTGTGGTTTTCTCTGGCCGGATGGTTCAGACGGCCTGCATATCCCTCATTCTCCATACAGAGAAGACATTTCGGATAGCTGCTCTGCTTTGCATTTTTAGCTGCTGCGATGGCTTTCGGATCTTTTTCCGGTTTTGACAGGTTAATGGTGATATCAATGGTGCCATACGGGCTGTCCACCGTCCATTTTCTGTCCTTTTTGATCCGATAGCGGCGGATGTAATCGCTGTCCTGGCTCAGCTTATAGAAGAAATCCGTGGCTGTCTCCGGGGATTTCTCGTATTCCTTCCAGAATTTTTCCTGCACCTGTGCCGGACGCGGCATAAGGCAGTTCATGATCTTGGTGTCAAACAGGTCGCGGTAGCCGATACTGTCTTCAATAAGGCCGCGCTTTACAGCCTCATCAAGGAGTTCACCCAGCGTTTCCTCCAGGTCCACATTCTCATACTCCTCTGCCGGTTCCTCGTAATCGTCCTGACGGAATAAATCCAGAAGCAGGTTGATGGTATAATTTCTCTCACATGCAGGCACCAGGCCTGTCTCCAATCCGTACTGCACAAGTTTTTTAATACTGTTGTTTAACATAGTATTTCCCCTTCCTGTTATCCGATTCTTCTGGCCCCGTCACCAATCTCCACTCTGTAGAAATCCGCACCGTAACCAATTTTCTTCTTATAAAAAGAGCCCACATTCCGAATAAACGCATCCACAAAGCCGTCCTCCACAATACTGACCGTACAGCCGCCAAAGCCTGCACCTGTCATGCGGGATCCCAGGACGCCGGGCTGGTTCCAGGCTGCCTCTGCCAGGGTATCCAGCTCCCTTCCCGTAACTTCGTAGTCATCTCTCAGTGAGATGTGTGACTCATTCATAAGCCTGCCGAACAGCTTCAGGTCATGCTCCCTGAGAGCCTTTTCCGCCTGTATGGTCCGCTGGTTCTCATAGACCGCATGGCGTGCACGCCTGACATGCACCGGGTCTTTGATGATCTCCTTGACCTCCTCGAAAGCCTCCTCCGTCAATTCGCCCAGTGAATGAATATTTACGATTGACTGAAGCTCCCGAAGCGCTGCCTCGCATTCCCTTCTTCTTTCATTGTATTTGGAATCTGTCAGCCTTCTTTTCTTGTTGCTGACAGAGATGAGAAGGGAAGCATTTCCCAGTTTGATGGGCACATATTTATAATCCAGATCGCTGGTGTCCAGGAAAATTGCATGGCCTTTCTTCCCCATGGCCACAGTAAACTGGTCCATGATCCCGCAGTTCATACCGCAGAATTTATTCTCCGCATACTGTCCGAAAAGGGCCATATCTGTTTTGCTCATATCCGAAAATCCGAACAGATCTTTTAAAACCATAGCCATGAGAAGCTCTATGGATGCGGAGGAGGAAAGCCCTGAACCATTGGGAATATTGCCGCCGATCACCAGGTCAAGCCCTCTCTCCACAGGGTATCCCTTGGAGCAGAAGGTCCAGATAACACCTTTCAGATAGTTGGTCCACCCTGCCCTGTCATGATAGGCCAGGTCATCCAGGCTGGTCTCAAAAACCCCCGCGTTGCTGAAATTCTCGGAGTAAAGGCGCAGTTTCCGGTCATTCCGGATTCTCGCCGCTCCATATGTACCGTTTGTGAGGGCACAGGGAAATACATGTCCTCCATTGTAGTCTGTGTGCTCCCCGATGAGGTTCACACGGCCGGGTGAAAAATAGAAACGGATGTCGCCGTCTGCGCCAAACAGCTCACAAAACCGGTTTTGCAGTTTTCGCTTCATCCTCCCTACCTCCTATGTTCCAATATAACTGATGCATTCTGCAGGCACATTAGTTATATTAATTTTGTTTTAAAACAATTTTCCTGTTCCTATTATAACACAGGAAATATTTTTTTCAATATTCAATCCGCATAAGGATATCCTGGGGGTAATCCCCAAAACTGCTGCCGAAGATATTGACACCGCCGATATGCTCCGCATCCTCCTTGATGCCGATACGCACCGAGATGTAAGGGCCTTCCACAAGATCATATCCGGATACCGGAACGTCGCTCACCTTCACGCCGTCCAGATACGTTCCCTCTGTATCCATCACCCATTTTTTCAGATTGCCGTACTGGGAATTCTTATCTTCCCACCAGTCCGGATTCAACTTGCCTCTTCTGCCTCCGAAGTCACTGGGACAGGCCCAGGTTCCCGCGTCCACGCCGTTGACCCACAGAGTGATGTCTGAGGGACAGTCCAGATCATAATCTGCGGTTTCTGAACACAGCTCCGCGGATATCTCCAAACGCTTTACCAGGCTTCCCTGAATCCCCGCATTGGGGAACCGGTATTCCAGATAACCGGAGGAGAACCAGACCAGCTTGGCAGTGGTCCGCCTTGGATCATAAAAGCACCGTGGCTCGTCTTCCCCGTCAATATACTCCTCATCATTGACCATGCCGCAGGTGGGCGTTATTTTATAATCCACATAATTGCCCACAGGCATGGAAATGAGTTCCTCATGCTTTTTTCCTTTTGCCTGCTGCAGATGAACCACCAGTTCCTCGTTCTGCCGGATGCAGAGCTTCATGGAGCCCCGGACCCCGGGTTTTAACTCGGTTCTGATAAGTCCTGCTTCCTCCAGTACACGGACATTTAAAGCTGCTGAGGAGGGCGGAATCTGCAGAATCTCCGCGATCTCATTGACGCACAGGGGATTTTCATCCAGAAGCTTCAGGATACGAATCCGAATCTCTGAGGCGAGCGCCTTTCCCACCAGCATCAGTTCCTTTTCATTCTCAAAGGATAATTGTCTCTTCATGTTGTTTTCCTCTTCCTTCCGCCGGATATCACTGGGGCCGGAATCATTGATATTTCTATTTTACCCTCTTTGTTCCTGCCTTGTCAACCACGACAAAGAGCTACCGCACATGCATGCGGCAGCCCCTGTTTTTATATATCTCAGACGGTTCGTCAATCTTCGGTTTTTAAAACTTTTTTCACACAGGAAGGCGGGTTATTGCTGAGGAAAATACCCTCTTTTGTCTCGCCCTGGCCATCCTTCCAGTAAATGCGCACACCCTTTGTATAATCCGGATAGTTGTCAAGAGCCGGATTGCTGTACTGGTCAAAAAGAGAATTTTCCAGAATTTCCTTTATATCCTTCCGGTCTGAGAAGGTGTATTCCTCCTCTTTTCCGTAGTTATCCGCTGAAACCAGTACGATTTTTTCTATCTTGTCCAGATCTTTGGCGGTATAGACCGTGCACCCTGCCTCCTCTAAAAGCTTTCTTGTGTTTACAAATCCTTCATACAGAGGAAGTGTCTGGGTCTGGGTGTCATCATAGACCACGGTTCCATATTCATATTTTTCGTTTGTTTCCCCTGTCAGACTTTCCACGTACAAAAAGCCCACCACCTGCTGTTTCGTGCTGTCCTCAAAGCTTAAGCTCTCCCATTCACTTTTGTAGGTCTTAAATATATTCTTCATCATTTCTGCAGAGGTTGTGACCTGACGGTTGGAAGAGTAGATGTCCTTGAGAGATATCTCTGTGATCTTGTCCTCATCTATAAATTCCACAGGAAGAGTCTGCTCTTTGTATTCCCAGCTGTCATAAATTTTACCCATCAGGGAGACCGCCTGCTCATCCTGCTTGATCTCATAATACCGGTAGACGTCTCTTCCTGATTTTAAGTGATATTTCACACAGTAGTAGAGTACGCTCTCTCCGTCCTGCACCTTCGGAAAACCGCCGTCTTTTTCCTGGACTTCCACACCCATTTTCGCCAAATCGTAAATACTTTCAAAATCCTCGAATTTCGTGTTGTCAAGATAGGATTTCATCTGGCTGCTTCCCCGGTAATACACGGAATTGTAGGGATAGCTGTACAGACCGTTTATTTTCTCAATGTAGACAGACATATACTCTATCTTGTTCTCTTTCGGAAGATACGTGTCCATCCCCAGGACGTCAAAGCGGTAGATGACAGTAATAACTGCCAGCATTCCCAGCACCACGCCCGTGGAAAGGCGGGGGCGCAGGCTTTCTTTGATATCCATGCGGTACAGAAAATCCATGGCAGTGGACAGTACCCACGCCGAAAACACGAGGATCATAACAAACCAGATAAATACATGTGTCCCGATTCCGGAGCTGACGCCAATGGCAAACAGAATGGAAAACGGAAATACCACCGCAATCTTAATGACCGGCTCCAGTTTCTTAAAAGCGATGGCCTTGTTATGGCTCTCTGACGGCCGCAGGCGGTACACCAGGATACAGAGCAGCAGAATCACAAGTGCAAGGACCGCGCCGATCCCGCACCATACCCACGGGGTTTTTCTCTCTGTCACTCTCACTGCCTTTACCGCCTCTAAAGCAGCCATATAATAGGCATAAAGCGGTGAGAAGGTCCACCCGCCTCCATGGAAGGAAATCCTCATAAAACTGAAGCTTCCGCCATACAGCATGGTGGGCACCACAGTCTGGAAAAATCGTTCGGACATGCTTATAAAAACTTCTTTTATGATAAACCCATAGCTTAAAAAAGCAGCATATGCCATAGCCCCGGTAAACAGGTTTCCGGTAAGCGTCACAGCCAGTATGGCCACATGATAAAATACCAGAAAGAATACCATATGGGTCAGAAACGCCCCCAGTGCCAGTGAAACGGCGTGTGCGGGAAAGGTTCCCTTAACCGCTCCGGCCAGCAGTGCCAGAAGCAGGTTGATAAGATACGGTACGGCAAAGATCAGAATCCCGCTCACATAAGGCACAAAGAATATCCGTTCCCTTTTCAGAGGAAGACTGTGGTAAAAATCCGTCTTCTCCCTGGAGTATAGATAATGATATCCTGTCATTCCCAGACAGAACGCAGCGATCACCACAAAAAACAGCAGAAACACATTGTCAAACCCTGTGGTGTTCAGAAATACATCCGCCGCTTGTTTTTCCATCTCTTTCGGTTTCAGCCCCAGGGCAGCCACATTGTCCAGACGCATCATGATCTGGACCGGAAGTGTCATCAGCAGTACAAGAAATGTGACAAGAAGCCATGCGCCTCTTTCCTTCACATTCTGCATCACCATCTTAGTAAAAGAGATCTTTGATGTCATATCCCGCTACCTCCGTTTCACTGATAAAGATTTCTTCCAGGGTCAGCGGAATCATCTCCGCAAATACCGGGAACTTGCTCTCCACGATCTCCATGATCTTGTCCTTCTCCCCGCGGACAACCATGGTCATGAGGGACAGCCGCTTCTCATGCTGCACCACTTCCAGTTCCCTTAAAAGTTCTTCCTCCAGCACAGGATTCTGGATGACACACTGGATTTTATGAATGTGAAGCTTCATATCCTCCACCTCTCTTGACAAAAGGACGCCGCCTTTGTGAAGAAGTCCCACATGGTCACAGATATCCTCCAGTTCCCTTAAGTTGTGGGAGGCGATCACAGGGGTAAACTCCCGCTCTGTCACTTCATAGGCCAGTATACTCTTGGCTGCCTGCCGCATCACCGGGTCCAGACCGTCAAAGGTTTCATCACAGAAAAGATACTTTGTGCCCGCGCAGACGCCCAGAAGCATGGATACCTGGCGCTTCATTCCCTTGGAAAGGGTATGTATCTTTCTTCCGGTGTCCAGATCCAGCCTTTTTGCCAGCTCGTCAAACCGTTTCCTGTCAAATTTCGGATAGTAAACAGCATACCAGTCAGCCATGGATCTTCCTGTGGCATTCGGAATAAAATACGCACTGTCCGGCAGAAAGAAAATCTCCTGCTTTATCTCCTCCTGTTCAAAGACAGGCTTTCCGTCTATTTTAACACTCCCCTGATCCGGTTTCAGAACACCGGACAAAAGACGCAGAAAGGTACTCTTACCTGCACCGTTTGTTCCTGCCAGACCAAATATGCTGTTATCCGGAATCTCAATGTCGATGTTGTCCACTGCCTTGATCTCCCCAAAGGCTTTAGACAAATGTTCTGCTTTAATCATGGCTAACCTCCTCGTACAGCGCCGCAGTCCGGCTCACACACTCCTCTTTTGTAACGCCCAGCTCAATCCCTTCCCGAATGACGATCCTCAGCTTCTGGAAAAAGTTATCCTTCTTCTGTTCCACAAGATTCCTGCTGCCGGACACAAAATTTCCCCTTCCCTTAACGGGGTAGATATATCCCTGCTGCTCCAGGATCGTATATGCTTTCTGAATGGTATTGGGGTTGATGGACAGCTCCGTTGCCAGAGAACGGACAGAAGGCATCTGAGAGTCCGGTTCCAGCACGCCTCTTACGATCAGCATCTGAAAGCGCTCTACAATTTGTTCGTAAATCGGTTTTCGGTTCTGGTAATCAATCACAATCATAGAGTTTCCTCTTTTCTTTATTGGTCCGATTTATGTGTATCTAGTGTACTATGTGTCTTAGTACACTTACAGTATAAAAAAATTCCGCCCCCTTGTCAAGAGGAAACGGGAATTTTATTTTGTGGCTTTTTTGGCTTAAGCGGACGTCATGGGGGCATGGGAATCTCTCAGGCAGACACCCGCAACGCTCTGTCAAGCTAACCGTTAACTGCAACTAAGACGTTCGGGAAAACCCTCACGCCTAAGTTTCCGTAAACGGTGGATCTCGCCATCGCTAAAAGCGCGGGCAAATGCCTGCCTGAGAGATTCCCATGCCCCCATGACTGTGTACTGGAAACGAAAGTTCTCAAAATAAATTTCACAGGCGGAGTATTTCTAACATAAATAAATATATAGACACCAATTACCGGTGTAATACACTTCCGCACCGGAGAAAACATTTCGTCTGCAAACCGGATACCTCCCGCTTTCCAACCAACAGGCACCCGGCCCCTGGCTTCTCTCACGTAAACATTTGCCCGCGCACTTAGGGAGGACGAGATCCACCGTTTACGGAAACTTAGGCGTGAGGGCTTTCCCGAACGTCTTAGTTGCAGTTAACGGTTAGCTCGGCCGAGCGTTGCGGGTGTTTGCGTGAGAGAAGCCAGGGGCCGGGTGACGTCCGGTCAAAGAAACCCCGACATTCTATTTCACACACTCTTCCAGCATTTTATGATACCCCGGACTCCTTTTCTTGAGAGAAAGGATATTACCGTCTCTGTCAAGAAAACAGTGCTTTGAGCTTCCCACTGCCCGAACCTCCCCGGTGTCCGCGCTGCTGACCGTATATGCCAGCTCCAGCCGGATACCGTTATATTTTGTCAGCGCCACGGCAATCGCCACAGTCTCTCCGAAATGCGTCATAGTCCTGTACTCACAGGACACGGAGAGCACCGGGCTTATGATTCCCTCTGCCTCCATCCTGTCATATCCCATCCCCAGCTTCTCAAGGAAATCTGTCCTCGCCTCCTCAAACCAGCGGATATAATTGGAGTGATGTACGATTCCCATCTGGTCTGTCTCATAATACTGGGTCTTATGTCTGTAAACTTCCATATCTGCCCACTCTCTTCTACAAATTCTCAGCCTCTATATTCTGCTTATTGCGGTAAGCGCCGTACAGATACAGCCCGTGGATCACTACCCATAAGATAAAGGAAAGACTGAAAGAGCTTCTCAGCATCACAATATTGATGATATTCGATATCAGAATACACGCAAGAAGGATAATGCCCATGATAAACGGCAGCTTCTCTTTTCCCTTGATGCCGTTGAACATCATGGCAATGAGGCCTGCAGCCAGCATGGCGGCTCCCAGCACCACAGTCACCAAAACGGAAATGGTCATCTCCTGCATGGTCACTGTAATATGATTGGTCTTCTCTATCTCATCCAGTACTTCCTGGCCCTTGGAAAACAGGACATACATGGACAGCAGACCGTTTGACAGGTTCATAGCACCCATGATCAGCTCCACAAGTCCAACCCACTTCAGCATCCCGTTCTTCTTGTTCCTGTTATTCATGTTCATATATTTGTTCATTTTGCTTCCTCCTGCTGTCAGCTTCTATATGACATTCTGGGGGGTTCCCGCCTCCCAGGCTTTTACATTGCCAAAAACCGTGTGTGCGCGCTTCACCATAGCCTCTTTTGTGGCAAATGCCACATGCGGGGTGGCGATGAGGTTTTTCACCTGCAAAAGAGGATGGTCAGACGCCACCGGAGGCTCTGTCTCAAAAACATCCACAGCGGCACCTGCGATCTGCCCTGTCTGAAGGGCATTGGCAAGGGCAGTGCTGTCCACCACCGGACCTCTGGCTGTATTGATGAGTATCGCGCTTTTTTTCATGAGCGCCAGCTCCTCTTTCCCGATCAGTCCCCTGGTCTCTTCTGTCAATGGCACATGGAGTGAAATAATATCACAGGATGCCAAAAGCTTTTCAAGAGGCAGATAGACCACTCCCGGCAGTTCTTTCTCTGTTCTGCTGAAAGCAAAGACCTGACAGCCGAAAGCCCGGGCGATCTTTGCCGTGCGCATGCCGATGGCACCGGTGCCCACCACTCCGAATTTCTTGCCTTCCAGCTCCATGCCCACAAGGCCGTCCTTGGTCCCTCCCTGTCGCACAACATCGTTGCAGGGGATCAGATTTCTGTACAGCGCGATCACCATGCCGAACACCAGGTCCGCAACCGCTGCCGTGGAATATCCGGCACAGTTGCATACAGTCACACCCTTTTCCCGGCACGCGGACAGGTCAATATGGTCCACGCCTGTAAATGCCACGGAGAGAAGTTTGAGTTTATCACATCCGCGGATGACCTCCCCGTTCATGGGAAGGTTAGACACCACGATGATGTCCGCATCCTTTCCCCTCTCAATCAGGGTCGCTGTATCCGTAACTTTTGTGTCATAGTATATAATTTCCACCCGGTCAGATACATATTCCCCGGCAATTGCCAGAAGCTTTTCTTTCTCCACGCCAAGCGGCTCAATGATAACCAGTTTCATGTTGTTCTTATGTCCTCTTTTCTCAATTTCAGCCTTTTCCCGGCAGTTTCGCCAAGCACGGCTATTCTCAAAGCTGTGTTGTCACAAAAATGTCGTAGATCGCCTTCACTGCCCCTTCAAAGTCCTCATTCTTCACGCCGATGATCACATTCAGCTCACTGGAGCCCTGGTCGATCATTTTTACATTGATATTGGCGTGTGCCAGTGCAGCGAAGATTCTGGCTGCGGTTCCTCTGTTGGAACGCATGCCGCGGCCAACCACCGCGATCAGTGCCAGATCAGACTCCAGCTCCATGTAATCCGGATTTACCATACGGTGAATGCCGGCGATCACCTGCTGCTCTTTCTCCGCGAACTCATCCTGATGGATAAACACAGTCATGGTGTCAATACCTGAAGGCACATGTTCAAAAGAGATTCCCTGCTCTTCCAAAACCTGCAGCACTTTTCTGCCGAATCCGATCTCGGAGTTCATCAGGGATTTTTCAATAAAGAGGGAACAGAAACCTTTTTTGCCCGCTATACCGGTGATGGTGTAAGCCGGCTTTTTGCAGGTGTCCTCCACGATCATGGTTCCCGCGTCATCCGGCGCGTTGGTGTTCCTGATATTGATGGGGATTCCGGCTTTTCGCACAGGGAAGATTGCCTCCTCGTGAAGCACGGTGGCGCCCATGTAGGACAGCTCGCGCAGCTCACGGTAGGTGATGGTGTCAATGACTTTGGGTTCCTTGATGATCCTGGGGTCTGTCACGAGAAATCCTGATACGTCTGTCCAGTTCTCATACAGGTCCACATCCAGCGCCCCGGAGACAATGGAACCGGTAATGTCAGAACCGCCCCTTGAGAAAGTCTTGACCGTGCCGTCCTCCATAGCGCCGTAAAAGCCCGGCACTACCACATACTCCATGTTTTTCAGGCACTCTCTGGTGAGACGGTTGGTCATCTCCGCGTCAAACTGTCCCTCGCCGTCAAAACGGATGATGCGGGCAGCATCCACAAACTCAAAGCCCAGGTAATCTGCCATGACCTTTCCGTTTAAGAACTCGCCGCGGGAAGCTGCGTACTCCTCGCCGATCTGTTTTTTGAAATTCTCTTCAATAAGGCCAAAATCCTCTTCCAGGGAAATGGACAGCTCCAGGCCGTCTATGATCTCCTGATAACGGCTCTTGATCTCCGAAAGAAGAGCCTGAAACTCCGCTCCCCCTTTCTCTGCTGCCTGGTAGCACTGATATAATAAATCGGTGACCTTCGTGTCAGCGGAAAAACGCTTTCCCGGTGCGGAGGGCACAACATATCTTCTGCTCTCATCCGCACGGATGATCTCGCCGACTTTCCGGAACTGTTCTGCGCTGGCAAGGGAACTGCCGCCGAATTTTACCACTTTTCTCATTTCTTTCAAATCCTCCCTGTAACTCTTTTATAAATTAAAGTATAAAACTTATAATATAATCTGATTCGCCAATTGTCCAGTATTTTCTACTTATTTTGACGTATTTTTTTCAGAAAAGCCTCAATCCTGGCAAGGGCTGCTTTCAGTTCTTCTATAGAATAGGCATAGGATATCCTGATAAATCCCTCACCGCAGTCCCCGAACGCGCTGCCCGGAACAACAGCCACCTTTTCCTCCCTGAGAAGCTCTGTGGCGAACTCTTCCGAACTCATGCCGAATTCCGAGATATCCGGGAATATGTAGAAAGCGCCTCTCGGTTCAAAGCAGGGAATCTGAAGCCGCTCCATCTCGTGAAGCAGAAAACGTCTTCTCTGGTCATAGGCCAGCCGCATTTCCATCACGTCGGAATTGCCGTTTTTCAGGGCGCTCACCGCAGCGTACTGACTTGTGGTGGGAGAGGACATGATGGCAAACTGATGAAGCTTCACCATCTGCTCCATGATCTCCTTCGGTGCCAGGGCATAGCCAAGTCTCCAGCCTGTCATGGCATAGGATTTGGAAAATCCGTTGATGACCACACATCTCTTCCGCATTCCCGGAAGGGAGGCAATGCTCACATGCCTGGAATTGTAAGTCAGCTCACTGTAAATCTCATCGGAGATCACCAGCAGATCATGCTTCTCAATAATGCCCAGAAGAGCCTCCAAGTCCTCTTTTTCCATAATGGCGCCTGTGGGGTTGTTCGGATAGGACAAAAGCAGCACCTTCGTCTTAGGCGTAATGGCTGCCTCCAGCTCCCGGGGCTTCAGACGAAACGCGTTCTCAGCCTTCAAAGGGATGGTCACCGGCACGCCCCCTGCAAGCTGCACACAGGGCACATAGGACACAAACGCCGGTTCAGGGATGATCACCTCATCCCCCGGTTCCAAAACAGTCCGAAATGCAATGTCAATGGCCTCGCTTCCGCCCACGGTTACCATGATCTCAGATGCCGGGTCATAGGTGAGCTGCAATCTGTCCTCTATGTATCTGCTGATCTCCTGTCTCAAAGGCATAAGTCCCGCATTGGAGGTGTAAAAGGTCTTCCCTGCCTTCAGGGAACGGATTCCCTCCTCACGGATATGCCAGGGAGTGTCAAAATCCGGCTCCCCCACTCCCAGGGAGATGGCATCCGGCATTTCGCTCACAATGTCGAAAAACTTCCGGATTCCGGATGGCTTGATCTGTTTTACTTTCTCTGTGACAAATTCTCTCATAAAGTGATCACCATTCTTCCGTCCTGCTTTTTCCTTGCAAGGTTAACTCCCTGCTCCTTATATTTTGTAAGGGTGAAATATGTAGCCGTACTCTGCACCTCCTCTATAGACGCCAGATTTTCTGAAACGAAAAGGGAGATGTCCTTGATGCTCTTTCCTCTTAAAAGCACTAAAAAGTCGTAAGCCCCTGACATAAGGTACAGGGTCTCCACCTGGGGATACTGGTAGATCTGTTCTGCTATCTTGTTGTACCCGTCTCCGCCCTGGGGTGTGACCTTCAGCTCGATCAGGGCTGTCACGGAATCATCATTTTCCTTATCCCAGTTGATGAGGGTGTGGTATCCGCAGATAATGCCCTCTTTTTCCAGCGCAGAGATCATATCCGCCGCTGTCTGCTCATCGGTTCCTGTCATGACTGCAATCTCCGCAGGGGAAAGCCTGCTGTTTTTCTCCAAAATATTTAAAACCTGTCTTCTCAAATCCTGTTCCATATAATCCTCTCCTGTCCTGCAAGGCGGTGTGTTTCCGCCTGTTTTCGTGTGCCGAAAAAATAAAAACCTGCCCGGACATTCTGCCGCGCAGGTTTGTTTTGATTGGGCATAAATGTTTTTATTAGTTTACGCCGTAATCGTTCTGTTGTCAATTATCTTCTGCTGCCCGGCCTCACGGCCTGTCTGTGAGAAGCAGCACATCCTCCGGGGAAACCCTGAGAAATTCCGGGACTTTCCCCTCCATGCCGGCCCATTTCTCCTTTGCCATTTTCCACCAGATCTGTTCGCGCCTGTCATGTCCCGGCATTCCCTTTTTCCGGATGACTACATTCATCTCAAAGGGGGATTCCACGGTCTCCACCAGTTCAGCGGGAAACGTATTTTCCCGGCTGTCATCCTGACAGGCAATAAAATAATGCGCCCGGATTCCCACTGAGGAAACCGCATCCGGTACTTGTTTCCCCGCAGTCAGCACAATTCCCCAGTCAAGCGCCTCCACGTGAGTATCATCCAGCTTTCTGGCTCTGGAAAAGTTCTTACAGCCCGTCAGACGCGCAGCAGCCACACAGCCCGGATAACGGAAGATCTCCTTTGTGGGTCCCATACGAATCTTCTCCCCGCCGTCCATAATAAGCAGATCCCCGCACAATCGGTATACCTCATCCCTGTTGTGGGTGACAAGGATCATATCCTTTTTGCAGTCCTTCAGAAAATCCAGCATCTGCACCTGGAGCTGTTCCTTCAGATAATAGTCCAGGGCAGAGAAAGGTTCATCCAGAAGCAGTGCCTCCGGCTCATTTGCCATCATGCGGGCAAGTGCTGTCCTCTGCTTCTGTCCGCCGGAGAGCTGATGGGGATACTGGTCCTCCAGCCCTTCCAACTGGAAGTTCTGTATCTGTTCCTCTGCCATTCTCTCTTTATCCTTCCCCCTGACAGCACAGCTTATGTTCTGCCTGACCGTCATATTGGGAAAAAGGGCGTAATCCTGAAAAAGATATCCCACCTTCCTGTCCCTGGGCTTCAGGTTGATCTTCTTCTCCGAGTCAAAAAGTGTTCTGCCGTTTAATAGGATTCTCCCCTCGTCAGGCGTCACAATGCCTGCAATGCTCTTTAATGTCATGCTCTTGCCGCAGCCGGAGGCTCCCAGGATTCCCAGAAGTCCATCTCCTGTCTCAAAGCGGACCTGCAGGGAGAATCCCTTCCATCTTTTTTTGATATCCACCTGCAGACTCATGCTTTCTTTCCCCGCTTTCCGTATGTTCTCTCTTTCGCTGTAAAATAATTCATGAGGACTACCACCAGGAAGGAGACCAGTAAAATGATCATGACATATTTGTAGGCGGTATCCATATCCCCTGCTGCCACTGCGGAATAGACAGCCAGAGGCAGAGTTCTTGTCTTGCCTGCTATATTTCCCGCGATCATGGCTGTAGCCCCAAACTCGCCCAGTCCTCTGGCAAAAGCCAGAATGCCGCCGCATGCAATGCCCGGAAGCGCCGCCGGAAACATAACCTTCCAGAAGATCCGCCACTCGGAAAATCCCAGGGTCCTGGCTGCAAATATCAGGTTTTCATCCACTTGTTCCAGTGCACCCCTGGCGGAACGGTACATGAGCGGAAAGGAGATCACCACTGCCGCCAGCACGGTCGCTCCCCAGGAAAATGCGATCTTAACGCCAAAATACTCAACAAAAAAAGCCCCGATCGGGCGCCGGATTCCAAATAAATATAGGAGGAAGAATCCGGCCACAGTCGGCGGGAGAACCAGAGGCAGGGTAAAAATACCGTCCAGCACCATCTTGAACTTCTCGTTTTTGAGCCCTGCCACCAGCTTGGCTGCCGCCAAACCGATGAAAAAAACGATGACAATGGTAAGTGATGCCGTCTTAACTGATATCCATATCGGTGAGTAATCCATATCTGCCTGTCCCCCTGTAGAATAATGGCACAGCCGGCTTATGCAGACCGGCCATGCCTGAATGCTGTGATCATTATTTCACTGGTGTAAAACCATATTCCTCAAATACTGCTGACGCCTCGTCGGAGGCAAGGAAATCCAGGAAGAGCTGTGCTGCCTCCTTTTTTGCGGAGCTTGTCACAATACCTGCCGGATAAATAACCTTTTGTGCAAGGCTTCCCTCCGGTGCTTCCGCAACGACTGCCAGGCTGTCCTTCTTGGTGGCTGCGTCTGTGGCGTATACAATGCCTGCATCCGCGCTTCCCTCAGATACCCAGTTGAGTACCTCTGTCACATTGGTACCCAGACTGGCTTTTGCAGATACCTGGTCCCAGAGTCCGAGACTTGTGAGTGCCTCCCGCGCGTACTGTCCTGCAGGCACACTCTCCGGGTCTCCCACTGCCACCGTCTCCGCGTTCACCACGTCCTCAAATTTTGTGTATGCGTCCTTCTTATCTGAAGGAACCACAAGAACGATCTTGTTCTCCAGCAGATGCTTAACGGAATCCCTGTCAATCAGGTTCTCATCCTTCAGGGCAGTCATCTGTTTTTCCGCTGCGGAGAAGAATAAGTCCGCATCCATGCCGGATTCTATCTGAGTCTGAAGCTTTCCGGAACTGTCATAGGTGCCCTCCACTGTAATGTTTGGGTGCTGCTTTTGGAACATGGGAATCAGCTCATCCTTCATGGAATATTCCAGGCTGGCTGCCGCTGCCATCAATATGGTGACCGGCTCCTCTGCATCCTTTTTCTCCCCGTTATCTGTTGTCTCATCGTCTGCTGCCTTTGCCTCGTCTTTGCCCTCTGCGTCGTCCTTACTTTCTATGTTGTCCTTTGTCTCTGTCTTCGGCGCTGTTTTTTCTGCAGTTTCCTGGCTGTTGTCACTGCCGCATGCTGCGATCATCATAGCTGCTGCCAAAAAAATACCCAAAAGGCCTGCTGTTCTTTTTTTCATAGTGAATCCTCCCTGACTCTTGTCCGATCATCGTGTTATTTCCGGCTCCTTCAACACTGGCCGCAAGTTTGCTGTCCGTCAAAACTCCTGTGCACATCCCGCCCGGCGGTCGCAAAACAGCCTGCCTGCTGTCAAAGCTTTTCAAACAACACTTTTACCTTTCCGCCGCAGACCATCCCAAGGGTGGCTGCTTTGGAATTGGAAAGATCATATTCCCGGATGGAAAAACCGCCCGCATCTGAAAAGTTCCGGGCTTCTTTCACCGCAGCAAATTCTATGGGCCCGCCGCCGATGGTTCCGTATATGCTTCCGTCTCGGCATACCACCATCCGTGTACCCTCTCCCCGGGGGGAAGACCCTGATTTTTCCACCACGGTTACCATGGTCACGGCATTTTCATCCCGGATACCCCTGAGCACTTCCTCCTCCAGGGTCTTGCGGGGATATTTGTTTTTCTCCTGAATGATCTCCGCGCAGATGCTCACACCGATCTCCGCAGGGGTCTGGGCGCTGATGGCAAGGCCAATGGGCGCATGGATCTTCCGAATCTCTTCTTCTTCCACTCCATCCTGCCGCAGCCGTTCAAAAGACATGGCAACCTTTCCCCTGCTGCCGATCATGCCCACGTAGTCTCTCTTCTTCTTCAAAATAGAACGAAGACAACGGTAGTCATCCTTGTGCCCTCTGGTCACAATAATGTAATAGGCATGTTCTCCAAAATCACGCTGCTCCAGACCCTCTTCAAAATCCATACACAGGATCTCATCCGCTTCGGGAAACCGCTCCCGATTGGCGAACTCCTCTCTCCCGTCGATCACCGTCACATGGAAATCCAGCAATTTTAAAAAGCGCACTAGTGCCAGGGAGACATGCCCTCCGCCGCAGACAACGGCCCGGCTTCTCCCGTAGAGCGTTTCCCTGTATACATGTTCCCCCGGAGGAAGCATGCGCTCCTCCCCGGTGAGTATTTTCTTCTGTCCGGCCTGTTCCCCCATAAGCGTGGTCTCAATAGTCATCTCATCTGTCTGAGCAAACAGCGCGGCGATCTGCAGATACATTTCTCTGTCAGCCATATATTATCTTCCTTTTCCGAACCCGCAGTTGGGGAAGGTACAGACATCGCAGTTCAGACATAATCCGCCCTCGCCAAGAGCTGCCAGTTCTTCTTTTTCTATCGGGTCATCCGCCATGAGCCTGGGCAGTACCAGATCAAATACGGTTCTCTTTGCATACATAACGCATCCCGGAAGTCCCACAATGGGAATACGCTTCCCGTCTTTCTTATAATAGGCCACCAAAAGCATGGCTCCCGGCAGCACCGGTGCCCCGTAGGAAATGATCTCAGCCCCTGTATCCTTAATAGCTCCCGGCGTGCGGTCATCCGGGTCCACACTCATACCGCCAGTACAGACCACCATATCCGCACCCTGCTCTATAAAGGAAAGGATCTCCTCTGTGATCTTCTCCTTGTCATCCCCCGGATACACCTGGCCCATCACTGTTGTGGGGAATTCCCCCAGCTTCTCCTCGATCACAGGACCGAAGGTATCCCGGATCAGGCCCTTGGAAATCTCGCTGCCTGTGGTCACAATGCCCACCTTTTTCTCCCGATAGGGCAGGATCTGAAAAACAGGACCACCCTTCGCAGCCTCTTTCGCCCGGTTCATCTTCTCCTCCTCGATGACAAGGGGAATGATGCGCATGCCTGCCAGCTTGTCTCCCTTTTTTACCGGAAAATCACCGTGGCGGGAGGCAATCATCATCTCTCCCAGGGAATTAACTGCCAGCAGTTTTTTTCTGTCTATTTTAAACAGCCCGTCTATCTGGGCCTTCAGCTCAATCTTTCCCTCTTTTATCTCCGATTCGGACATATATTCATTTTTGCAGATATCCCGCAGAATCTCGGCGCCCTCATTTTCATGGAGGATTCCCTCTGTCTTTTCCCAGACAAACAGGTGCTCCTTGCCCACAGATAAGAGGACAGGAATGTCTTCTTCTCTGACTACATGGCCTTTTCTGAACACAGGACCTTTCTTTTCTCCTTTAATGATCTGTGTGATATCATGGCAGAGAATATGTCCTGCCGCTTTTGTTGTTTCTATCTCTCTCATTTCCGCTTATCCCCGTTTTTCCCAATATTGTAAAACCGCTTTTCGGAATTTTCCGAAAAACGGTTCTTATTTTGTTTCTATTATTATACACGTTTCGCGCAATTAAAAAAGTTGTTTTGGCAACATTTTCTAATTATTTTTTTCTGCTGTCTTTCCTCTGTCTGAGAGGACCAGCCCCATAAGCACCATCACGGTCCCAAGAACAGACACCACCGATATTTTTTCGTGGAGGACAAGGACTGAAGCTGCAATGGTGACCACCGGAACCAGATACAGATAGACACTGGTTTTCACTGCGCCCACAATCTTCACCGCCAGATTCCAGGTCACAAAACAGAGGGCAGAGGCACACAGCCCCAAAAATAAAATATTTGCCAGCAGCACCGGATCTTTAAATCTGGAGAACTGCCAGCGGAAATCCATAAAGAACAGGGCAGGCAGCATAAAAAGAATGCCGTAGAAGAACACATGCCTGGTGATCTGAATGGTCTGATACCCGTAGCTGCTGATCTTCTTTATGAGCACAGAATAGCAGGCCCACACCACAGCCGCCAGAAGGGCTAGCACATCCCCTCTCGGATTCAGATGAAAGGACTTCTGCCCGTTGAAGCTGAGCAGAACAATACCTGCTATGCTGATCACAAATCCCACAAAAAATCCCATCTTCAGTTTCTCATCCCTCAGGAAAAGAAATCCCAGAATGGCGGTGCAGAACGGTGCTGTCGCCACGATCACCCCCACATTGGACGCATAAGTATAGGTCAGCGCAATATTCTCCATAAGGAAATACAGGGTGACACCGCTGATTCCCGCAGCCACGAACAAAAGCTCATGGCTTCTCTCTTTGGTTCTCAGCCTTTTGTGATTCACCAGACAAAGCGCCGCAAAACCGATGAGGAACCGGAAAAGCAGAATTTCTATGGGTGTAAACTCCCGAAGCAGCACTTTTGTGGAAATAAATGTCGTTCCCCACACAGCCACTGTAAATAAAGCCATCAAATGACCTGCTGTCTTTTTACTCTCTTTCATAGGCTTCCCTCTCCAATTTCTTCATTCTCCACAGATAAGTGATCACAAGAGGCGACGCAGCCGCAACCCAGGCCAGAGGGTCTGCCCAGCAGATTCCCTCAAAAGAGCCGAAATGGCGCGCGGTAAAAGCTGCCGCTGTCCTGGCTGCCAGCTCAGCCGCCCCTGCCATCATGGGCACAAAGCCAAATCCCATTCCCTGCAGAATATTTCTGTATATAAAAATGGACCCCAAAATCAGCATAAACGGCGCAATGATGGAAAAATACATCTCGCAGTACCCAAGCACGTCTGTCTGTCCGCTGTCAATGAACATGCGCACCATGTATTTGCCGAAAAAATGAAGGATCACAGTGACCAGCACGGCATACACAGCGGACATCCCTGTGGAGACCCTGGCTCCTTTTCTGATCCTGTCAAACCTTCCCGCCCCGATATTCTGTGAGGAATACGTTGCCATGGTAACACCGATGGAAATCATGGCCTGATTGATCAGCTGCATGACTTTTGTGGAGGCCGTAAAGCCGGCCACTGCCCTGGCTCCGAATCCATTGAGAGCACTCTGCAGGATCATGATCCCCAGCGCGGTAATGGAAAACTGAAGACCCATGGGAATCCCCACCTTGATCTGAAAACGGACGGAATTTTTCTCCAGAATCCTGTGCTCCTTCTTCATATGCAGAAGCGGCACCTTTTTCACTATATACACAAGACACAGAACACCGGACACGCCCTGGGAGATCACCGTAGCCACAGCCGCTCCTCTGGTCCCCATCTTCATGACCAGTATAAAAAACAGATCCAGGAAAATGTTCAGCACTGCCGCCAGGATCAGGAAATACAGAGGTATCCTGCTGTTTCCAAGGGCCCTTAAAAAGCTTGCCAGCAGGTTATAGAGCACCTGGGTCCAAATCCCCAGAAACACCACAAACAGATACTGGTAAGCATCCTGAAAAATTTCATCCGGGGTATTCATCAGGCGCAGCAGTCCTTTCAGCCCCGCCACGCTGATCACAGTCAGAATCACAGTGACCACAACTGCCAGCACGGAGGAGGAATAGACAGATTTCTTCATACCGTCCATATTTCCCGCCCCGAAAGTCCGTGAGGTGAGGACCGTAAATCCCGTCGTCAGTCCGTTTAAAAACCCCAGGATCAGAAACACAATACTGCCGGACATCCCCACTGCTGCCAGCGCGTTGACCCCCACCGTCCGTCCCACAATGATGGCGTCCACCATGTTATAGAGCTGCTGAAAAACATTGCCGATTATGAGGGGAATCGTAAAAGCCAGGATCAGCCGGAACGGACTGCCCTTTGTCATATCTTTTTCCATAACTGCCATAGTCTCCTTCTCTTCTATCATGTAATATTTCCGGCTGTCGGACAGGAGACGAACGGATGTTCCGTCCCTGGCACGTCTTCGGCGCATAGAAAAGTGCTCCGGACAAACCGGAACACTTTTTATAAGGCCACCTGTTTCCATCCGAACCGGTGTCTCTGCCCTTGATATGGCCGGGCATTTTAACACACTCTGGTTCGGCATGTGCGGCAATTCGCTTGAAAGCAAGTATAGCACCAGTATTTTCAATTTTCAATCATAATCTGAAATTTATTTCCCTCTGTTTTACGCCTCCTGGGTGTTCCCTCTCATAACCCCCGCAAAATTCACCAGAAACAACCCGCCTGCCGTGAGAAGCGACGCCCCAAGCCCTGTATAAAATACAGCGATAAACACTTCCGGGCACCATCCTGACACCCGAAGCCCGATACCGAAGGTCATCATAAACGCCATGATACAAAATGCCTTCTTATCAAAAAACTTCAGAAAGAACTGCTTTTCCTCCTCATATCCTACAATCCTCACGGTATGCTTCCGCACCATCTTCCCAAACACAAAAATCTGGAACACCATATAAACCGCAGCTGACAGCAGAACATTCAGCACTCCGACATAGCTTTCGTAAACCTCCAGTCCAATCCGCAGAATATTCCCCCCAGCCACGGCCCATACGATCGCCGCGATCAGCAGCAGATAATTTTTTCTCACTTTCATCTCAAATCCTCCCGTTTCCTTCCATAAACCACACGCAGTATCAATTCCCTGAGAAACACAGCTCTGTCCGTCCCCCGCATCAGATCCTCCACCAGAAAATCCACCACAAACCTCACAAAATCCTCCGCCGAAAATCCATCACTCCAGACCTCGTCCGCCACAGCGCTGTCCCCCATAAGCACTGCCAGAAGCTCCTCTCTCATATGCCCCAGATACTCTTCCATCACCAGATGCCCCTTCTCCTTATCCCCCACAACAAAAGCATGCTCCGCCAAAAAGCCCTGTCCTTCCCCTCTGTTCTCCCCCATCCTCTCCAAAATACACTCCACAACCCCCAAAAAACTCTTCCCCTCTATCTTACTCAGCGGCACAAAGAATATCTCCTTCCACATCTCAACCACCACCGCGATCATCAGATCATTCTTCGTCGGAAAATAATTATAAATAGACCCCACCGCAATCCCACACTCCCTCGCGATTCCCCTCATACTGACCCCGTCTCCCTTCCCCACCTTCACCATCTCCCCCGCAGCCCTCAAAATCTCCTCTCTGGACGTCACAACCGTATTCACCTCAATCTCCTCCGCTCTTATATAAATTTTTTATTTTCAAACTGAACACTGTTCATTATACGCACAACTCCCCTATAAGTCAACTCCATTTTATTTTTATCCAAGTCACCCGCCCGAAGCCGCCAGGCGGTAAGAGAATGTTCCGGGGGCCTCTGTGCCTGCTGCCTCTTTGCAAAAGAGTGTTCCGCAGGAGGCTTGGACTTGCTTAGGAAAAAACAGACTCCCGGTCAAGGAGAAATTTCGGTTACCATCCGAAATTTCAGGGCAGTTAAGCTGCCCAGCCATAAAGGCTGGACAGCGGTTCTGCCCGGTTCCCTGACCGGGAGTCTGTTTTTTTTCTTAGCAAGTCTTGCCGACGAAGGCAGTCTTTTGCAAAGAGGCAGCAGGCACAGAGGCCCCCGGAACATTCCCTTCCCGCTGTCCGCCTTACCGTCTCACCCTCGCCTTCATCTCTCTCATCACTTTTCTAAACTGTACCCCAAATAAAACCCCCGTTGTCGTCACCGCCAGCATATCCGCCACCGGCTCCGCCAAAAACACCGCCATGGTCTTATCCCCAAAAAACATCGGCAATATATAAATCAGCGGTATCAACAAAATCACCTTCCGAAGCAAAGCCAGAAAAATCGACTCCTTAGCCTTCCCCAAAGCAATAAACGTCTGCTGGCACGCAATCTGAACCCCGAAAATACAGGACACCGCCATATAAATCTTCATCGCCCATTTCGTCGTCTGCGTCAGCTCCGGATTACTCGTAAAGATACCCGCAAATACCCCCGGTGCAAACATGGCCACAGCCCAGATAGCCACCGAATACACAACACAGGACCGCAGCAGCAGGAAAAACGCCCTCTTCACCCGGTCCGGATTCCCTGCTCCAAAATTATAACTCACAATCGGCTGTGACCCCTGGGTCAGCCCCTGAAGCGGCAGCATGGAAAACTGCATCACACTGGACAAGATCGTCATAGCCCCCACAGCCATATCCCCGCCATACTTCAGCAGAGAAGAGTTAAAGCAGATATTCAGTATACTCTCCGTAGACTGCATAATAAACGGCGACAGCCCCAGTGCCATACACGGAAAAAACACTCTCGGAGAAATCCTGAGATACTTTTTCTTAAGCCTGAGCGTTGTCTTCTTACCACACAAAAAACGAATCACCCACACAGCGGACACACCCTGTGAAATAATAGTTGCCAGTGCGGCTCCGCGCACCCCCATATGCATCCCGAAAATAAAGATGGGGTCAAGAACAATATTACACACAGCTCCGATCACCACACTCAGCATACTGACCGTGGCAAACCCCTGTGCCGTAATAAACGCATTCATACCAAGAGCCGCCTGCACAAACAGAGTACCCATGGCATAAATCTGCATATATGCTGTTGCATACGCAATGGTATTCTCACTTGCCCCGAACAAAAGCAGCAAATCTTTGGAAAATATCAGGAAAAATGCGGTCAGCAGCACCCCCGCTATGAGAAGTCCCATGGCACAGTTGCCCATGATCTCCTCCGCCTCATCTTTCTTTCCCTTTCCCATCATAATAGAAGAACGGGGCGCGCCGCCCATGCTCACCAGTGCCGCAAATGCGGAGATCAGCATGATCAGCGGAAAAGTAACACCCACACCTGTCAGGGCCTGTGCTCCATAACCGGGAATATGGCCGATATACATACGGTCCACCATATTGTAGAGCACATTTACCACCTGCGCTGTTATTGCAGGAACGGAAAGCCTGAATAACAACCGGCCTATCGGTTCCCTGCCTAAATCTGTCTCTTTCTTCTGTTTCATTTCTGCGCCTTCCTTACTTTATAATTTTCACTCTGTCAAAAAGCCGTGCGCACACACGGTTTTTCCCGGACAGAGTAAGTTGTTTAAAGCCAACTGTATTATATAGTAACACATCTGTATCCGTTTTTCCATATCCATAATCCAGTGCAAAATACCCGGCTGCAGAATCCTTCTTTTTGTATTTCAAATACAATCATTATCCTACCGCCCTTCGATATTCTTTTTTCAACTGTTCAAGTGTGTCTCCGAGAACCTTTCTTACGGATTATCTGCAATTAATATATTCATTTTCATTTGATATAATAAACGAAACAGTATCAAGAAGGAAAAATTATAATGACAATACAAGAGATTAGTGTCTTGATAAAAGCCAGATATATTGATCCATAATATCCGTTCAAGGACCGCTTATATTTTTTATTTGGTACAGCCGGAACAATTAGCGCAGGATCTGATGATCGTGTCTTTTTTTATGACGAATATAGCAATGAACCGAATTATTTGCAGTATTTTTTTGAATTTTTTCATGTTCCCTTCACTATTTTAGGTTACAGGCGGCATTAACTGTGGAATGATTTTTTATTTCATTCTGGGTTTGAGCGTGGCTGCGTTGATTTTAGAAGGAAAATGCAGAAATATAGTGCTGTCAGTGGCTTTGATGTTCCATGTTCTTAATCTGCATTTTGGTTTCAAATACCCGGATTTTGCATATCCTTTGAGCTATGAAGAACGCTGGATGGATACCATCTCCAGCTTTCTGATTGTGGCAGTTTTTATTATAGCGGTGATTATTATCATGACTGTAGAATATGGGAAAGAACACAAGAAGGTTGTAAGTCACGCAGAAGAATTGAATCAGCAGGCAATAACAGATAATTTGACTCAGCTATATAATCAGCGTTATTTGATGGAAAATATAAAGAAGATAGTGGAAGCACAGCATTCCCAACAAAGCTGCGTTTCCATTGTACTGTTTGATATTGATGATTTTAAAAGAATAAATGACACATACGGACATCTGCGTGGAAACCAAGTTCTATGCCGTTTGGCTGTGATACTGCAGGAAAAGGCCGGTGATAAATACATTGCCGCCCGTTACGGGGATGAAAAAATTATGTTGATACTTTCAGGCTGTACACGGGATATGGCAATGCAGTTTGCTGAAATGATACGTCTTGATGTATATCATGATGCAGTTCTTGCAGAACTGACCTGCAATCAATTCTCAGTAAGCGGAGGGGTTACACAGTAAAAATGGGGCATGTCGATTGATGATTGGATTCGACAGACTGATAAAAACCTATATGCTGCTAAAGAAAATAGAAAAAATCGAATAGAAGGTTGAATCATTCTTGATGGAAGGTATATGAAATAATAGCTTTAAATGAAAAGTTTGATGAAAAAGCAGGTAAGGCTGTCACACAAAGTTGTAACAGCCCTGCCTGTTTTTTAATATCTGTATATTCGGAAAGATAAACGTGATTTCTATGATAGGCCTGTCCCTAAATATCAATAAACGGACTGACTCGATAAGCCGCCGCTTGATACAGCTATATAGTGCCATGCCAGTTTCAAATCAGCCAAACTCGTATCCTTCCATGCGGTTATAAGGCGGCATACTTCTTCTAAATACAGGGAGGTCTATTTGGCTACCGCAACATATTTTTTAAAAAAGGCAACCCCATATTTTTCAATGTTAGTAATTCCGAGCTTAGCTAAGGCAACATCATAGTTTTTTCTCTGTATTTGCTGTAAAGCTAAGTTTTCAGCCGCCTCTGTTAGCTGCTTCATGATTTCTGGCTCACTGCCGTTCACATTCCTAAGTACCTTGAATTCAAATAAAATCCCCCGTTTTTTATTTAAGTCAGCAAGTTGCAGGTCATAACGACCATCCCCTGATTCCTGGTTAGAATATATCTTGTAATTTCCCTGTAGACAACTCAATATTCCTAAAATAAGCGCATGATAAAACCCTTCAGATGCCGTATCATAATAGCTGACATTATATAGTAAAATTTCCCGCAACTGATCCTGGATCCTTGAAGCACTGCCGGATAAAAAACTCTTCTGCACTTTATATTGGTTGACAGAAGAATCTCCTTTCACCATTTCATCAAAGATTTCTTTTCGATATACTTCTATAATTTCCTTATTAGGGATTTTTAACTTGTGTGGAAATTGCGGTTCCGGTACTTCTGCATTTGCTATACAAAGATACCCAGACATTAATAATAATGTGTAAATCGCGGATCCTTCTTCATGTACTGCCCCATATGACATGTTCTTTTCCACATATTCTTCAACGCTGTCACCATTTAGTAATGCAGTAAGATTTGACATCATCTGGGCAGATGGATTCACCAGACACTGTTTGATGATATCATTACTGCTCGTTGCTGTCCAATAAGTGCCTGGAATGCAGTCTGACGCAAAGTAATTCATAACAGACCAGGGGTTATATATTTCTATACCACCAAAGGTATACCCATCATACCACTCCATAATCTCACTCATTTTATCCTGAGCATGATAGTATTCTGCAATATCTCTCACTTCTTTTTCAGTAAAGCCAAAGCAGTCATTATAATCCTTGTCCAGCAAGGTTGCGACACGGATATTGTTCAATCCACTGAATATATCCTCCTGGGCGATTCTAAGTATCCCTGTCAAAACAGCACGTTCCAAATGGATATTATTTTTCATTCCACCGGAAAATAAATTTCTCACAAATGATACGACCTCTTGCCCAAAGCCCTTTTCATATCCCTGCAAAATCGGCGTATCATACTCATCAATCAATATAATTGGCCTGACTCCTGTTGTTTGGTGAAGGTATTCGGTCAAATCTCCAAGAGCATTCTGATAGACAACTTTCCCCGCAGTCTCGTTCAGAATCTTATCCACCTGCTTTTTTTGGTAATCATTTAATGACTCAAAATGCCCCAACAGGCTATGGCGGTTAAATTCCTTTTGTATAAGCCTGCAGATTGCCTCGTAAGTTTCTTCCCAATTATCACACTTTGCATCTTTAAAAGTAAGAAAAACCACAGGGTATTTCCCTTGATGGCTCGTATACCTCTCCCCACAGTCCCATATCTTCATGTTCTCAAAATATTTTTGGCTGCCCTGGGCTTCCTCGAAGAATGTTTTTAACATCATCATGTTCAGCGTCTTTCCAAAACGCCTGGGCCGGGCTATCAGCGCAACTTCTGACGGCTTATCCAATAATTGCTTTATCAGAAGTGTCTTGTCAACATAATAGTAACCGCCATCTATTATTTTACAAAAATCATCCGATCCGATATAAATTGTTTTATTTATCATAGAGATACCCTCTTCATATTTTACTTGTCTGGCAAACACTTTCCTGGCTATAGATTATTCCTGATTCCTGAAACGGATATTTGCCAGAATTTCGTAGTCTCCGAAACATAGCTCTTTTAAATCGTATTATTACTGCTATTATATCTGTAATCTTCTATTAGTACAACATAAAAATCCCGTTGTTTTTGCTATCATAAGCCTTACATATGCTAATTTTACCCATTCATGTAACTATCTAACAGACACTGGCCTCTGATTCTGGAAATAATTCCTTAATCGTTTGCATTTCCTGTAGAGAATCACTCCGAAATTTATATAATAAATCTTTTATTTTAGCTCGCTTTTAGAATATAAAAATTTTAGAGGCTGCGAAAATTCCCGGATAATTCAGAACTTCATAATATTTAACCACGTTTCTGATATTTCTTGCAGAACCGGCTGATTAAAGATAAAATTAAAAATAAAAATCATATTTAGGAGGACAGACATATGAAAGAAATCAAAACCGTTGCACTCATCGGGCTGGGAGCCATTGGAAGCTTTCTGGCATCACATTTAAAATACGCGCTGGAATACAACAGCCTGCGGATCATTGCCGGAGGGGAGCGCAAAAAAAGGCTGGAAAAAAACGGTATTATCGTAAATGGAGAACCTCTGTATTTTCATGTGGTATCCCCTGAGGAGGAAATGGAACCTGCTGACCTGGTCATCCTGATCACAAAAATGGGCGCGCTTCAGCAGGCTGTAAAAGATGTAAAAAACCAGGTAGGACCTGATACCATTCTCATGTGCCCCTTAAACGGGGTGGAGAGCGAGGAGGTCGTTGCCAAAACCTACGGGTGGGAACATCTGCTCTACTCCATCGCCAGAGTCAGTGTAGTGATGAAGGGAAATGAGGTCAGCTTCCGGCAGGAGAACGCGCGCTTTGAGATCGGGGAACGGGACAACACGGTGATCTCCCCGCAGGTGCAGGCCGTGAAGAATCTGTTTGACCGGGCCAATATAAAGTGTATTGTGCCGAAGGATATGGTGTATGATATGTGGCATAAGTTTATGTGCAATGTGAGCGAAAACCAGAGTGCCGCTATTCTGGGGATTCCTTTTGGGGCATGGGTAGTCAGTGAACATGCCAATGCGATCCGGGAGGCTGCCATGCGGGAGGTGGTGGCGATTGCAAACAAAAAGGGGATTCCCTTGTCCGAGGAGGATATTGTGGCCCAAAGAAAGGTGTTTCCCAGGATTCCTTATGAGAATAAACCATCGACTCTACAGGATATTGAGGCGGGGAGGAAGACAGAGGTGGATATTTTTGCGGGGGCTGTGATTCGGATGGGGAAGGAAGTGGGGGTGGAGACGCCTTTGAATGAGTTTTTTTATCATGGGATACGGGTGTTGGAGGAGAAGAATGAAGGGGTGATTTAAAATAAGGTGACGGAGGAGCCGCGCCGGATGGGGGCCGGGGGTGTGAATCTGTTGGCTCGACGCTGCGCGTCCCTCAGCTAACTGGCGTTCGCACTAAGTTCATCAGGAGAGCCTTCTTCACTAAGTGCTCACAGCCAGTGGATCTTCGGGCAGCTCCACTTAACCTCGCCAACAGATTCACACCCCCGGCCCCCATCCGGCGCGGCTCCTCCTGGTTTTTTAAGGCACTACATTCTGAAAAGAAAAAGAAAAACCTGCCTCCTCAGATGTGTTAAACTGTGAAGGCTGGTTTTTATATACTAAAAAATTTATTATTTATTGCGGCTGCCGCGGTATTTTTCTTCGCAGTATTTGCAGCGGTAGATTTCTTTTTCGGGGTCGGCCAGGATGAAGACCTGGTCTAATTCCTGTTCGATGGAGGTGATGCAGCGGGGGTTGCGGCACTGGATCACGTTGGTGATCTGTTTAGGCAGCTCCAGTTCTTTTTTCTGGACGATCTCGCCGTCTTTTATGATGTTAACGGTAATAGTGTGGTCAATGAAGCCGAGGATGTCAAGGTTCAGGGTGTCGATGGGACATTCCACTTTGATGATGTCTTTTCTGCCCATTTTTTTGCTTCTGGCATTTTTGATGAGGGCCACACAGCAGTCCAGTTTGTCAAGCTTCAGGTCTTTGTAAATGGTCATGCATTTTCCGGCTTTGATGTGGTCAAGCACCACACCTTCGTTTAAACGGCCAACATTTAACATAAGTCCACCTCCTTGAGTAGTGTGAGAATCAGTGCCATTCTGACATAGACACCATACTGGGCCTGTTTGAAATAGGCGGCTCTCGGGTCGCTGTCCACCTCTGTGGAGATTTCATTCACACGGGGAAGGGGATGCAGCACCAGCATGTCCGGTCCGGCCAGGTCCATTTTGGCTTTGTCCAGAATGTAAAAGTCTTTCATACGGACGTAATCTTCCTCGTTGAAGAAACGCTCTTTCTGTACTCTGGTCATGTAGAGAAGGTCAAGTTTCGGAAGAACTTCCTCCAGACGCTCTACTTCCTCAAATTCATGGCCGCTGGCTTTTAACACGTCCTCTTTGATATAGTCCGGTACACGAAGCTCTTCCGGAGAGATGAGGACAAATTTTACACCTGTATAACGTACTAAAGCTTCGATCAGAGAATGCACGGTACGGCCGAATTTCAGGTCTCCGCACAGACCGATGGTGATATTATCAAGACGTCCTTTTAAAGAACGGATCGTAAGCAGATCGGTCAGGGTCTGTGTCGGATGCTGGTGGCCGCCGTCTCCGGCATTGATGACAGGGATCTCAGATGCCATGGATGCCACAAGCGGCGCCCCCTCTTTCGGATGGCGCATGGCACAGATATCTGCGTAGCAGGAAACCACGCGGATGGTATCGGCAACGCTCTCGCCTTTTGCAGCGGAACTGGAATCTGCACTGGAAAATCCCAGAACCTTGCCGCCCAGACGAAGCATAGCGGATTCAAAGCTCAAACGTGTTCTTGTACTTGGTTCATAAAACAAAGTCGCCATGATCTTGCCGTCGCAGACATGAGCGTACTTTTCCGGATTCTTTTCAATATCATTGGCCAGATTCAAGACTTTATCCAGCTCTTCCACGGAAAAATCCAGCGGACTCATCAAGTGTCTCATAGATTACCTCCTGTGTATATAATTATCATCTTGTATTCCCACAGGCGCGTTCTTCCTGTGCGATTACCATGTACTATCATATACCAGTTCAGGGGTAATTTCAAGAATTATCGGACAGTATCTTTTCAAAAAAAAGCCCTGTCACAAACCACACCGGTGCGTAGTCCAGACGGATCAATCCTTTGTAATTCAGCTTCGCCTTGCTGTAGTCCCAGGGACACATATGAAAATGCTTCAGCAGCGCGCCGCTGGTCAGCTCCGCCGCAAAGATTCCCGTCATATAAATACTGCCCCGCAGAAAGGTGGAACATCCTTTCAGGCATTTGGACACCGGCCTGATACAGGCAGCCATTCCATAAATAGGGAACATCCAGATCGAGGACTGCCCGATCAGCCGGAAATCCTTTTTCTGAATGGCATGGACTCCGGTCCACAGAATCTCCATACACCAGCCGGCAGTGCCGCAGAGCAGAAAGGTATGCTTTTTCATGCTTTTTATCTCCTGTTATTTTTCTTATTATTATGGATTTCAGAAGCTCAAATTATACAAATCCGCTAAATGACACTCGCCTAGACTGCCCGGCAGGCGCACAGTTCTTTTTATAGACATGGAATACATAGAAAAGACTTGCGTACTGTAAAGTGCCGGTGTATGATAAATAACAGAAAGTCCGCCTGCAAAACCCGGGCGGATTTAATTCAAAAAACGGAGAGGTTACAAAAGTATGTTAGATTTACAAAAAATGCGTAACGACATCGATGAAATTGACACCCGTATCGTAAAGCTCTTTGAAGAACGGATGAAAATCTGCGAGAATGTAGCGCAGTTCAAGATTGAGACAGGGAAACCTGTCTTTGATAAAAGCAGGGAACAGGAAAAACTGGACTCCCTTGGCGGCAAAGCCCACAATGACTTTAACCGCTGCGGCGTGCAGGAACTGTTCCAGCAGATCATGTCCATCAGCCGCAAACGCCAGTACCAGCTTCTTCAGGAAAACGGCATGGAAGAAAAATCAGACTTTGTCAAAATAGATGGCTTGAAAAAGCAAAATGCCACGGTGGTGTTCCAGGGCGTGGAGGGTGCCTACAGTTTTGCCGCCATGCACACTTTTTTCGGAGCGGAGATCAAAAGCTTTTCTGTGGATACCTGGAAGGATGCCATGGAGGCCATCCGGATGGAAAAAGCTGACTTTGCCGTACTCCCCATTGAAAATTCCACAGCCGGTATTGTCCAGGATATTTACGACCTGCTCACAGAGTACGACCATGTGATCGTGGGCGAGCAGATCATTCCCTGTGAGCATGTGCTCATGGGACTTCCCGGCACATCCCTTTCCCATATCCACACGGTCTACTCCCATCCCCAGGCGCTGATGCAGTGCAGGGAGTTCCTGGAAAAGCACAGGGACTGGCAGCAGATGGAGTGGAACAATACCGCTGCCGCTGCCAAGAAAGTCGCTGATGAGAAAAACCCGGCACAGGCTGCCATTGCGAGCCGTTACGCGGCTGAACATTTCGGCCTCGCCGTTCTGGAGGAAGGGATCTACTCCAATGTGAACAATTCCACACGTTTTATCATTGTCACCAGGGAGAAAATCTTCTGCCGGGATGCCTGTAAGATCAGTGTCAGCTATGAACTTCCCCATGAGAGCGGAAGTCTGTATAACAGCCTCTCCCACTTTATTTACAATGGGCTGAACATGACGAAGATCGAATCCCGCCCCATTATGGAGCGCAACTGGGAATACCGCTTCTTCGTGGATTTTGAGGGAAATCTAA
This sequence comes from Blautia sp. JLR.GB0024, assembly GCF_037000545.1. Lineage (NCBI taxonomy): Bacteria > Bacillati > Bacillota > Clostridia > Lachnospirales > Lachnospiraceae > Blautia > Blautia sp. JLR.GB0024. Next base: position 190,685 of record NZ_JBANBF010000008.1, read on the forward strand.
GTGACAGCGCAGTCAAAAATGCCCTGCGCGGCCTGAAATCCGAGGCCCGGAATCTTCGGGTACACGGAAATTACTAAAAACAAAAGAAGGAAAAACCATGAAAAACATCAATGAATGCATCCTATACCGCAATTTTGACCAGGAGGAGACACTGGAAAGCATGTTCTCCATCCTCCTGGCCTGTGAAACAAAAGACCCGTCTCTTGCAGAGTTAAGAGAACTCTTCTACCGGTGTACCGGCCAGCTTGTGGAGATGGCAGGCTCCTTTGGCTTTGCCGGCAACCTCTGGCACAATTATCTGACCTTTCTGCTGGTCAACCATGAAAACGCCTTCAGCACAGCCTGCGAGATCGTAGGCCCGGTAAAAGGCAGCATCAACGATTTTGCAAAACACGACTTTACCATATTCAAGGAACTGTTCGACTTTGACCTGACAGCTCTTGATCAGGCTTTCGGCACTTCCTGCTGTTCCCTGATTTGCGATTACACCAATGTGGATGAGAACAGCAAGCTGTTCAACAAGCGCATCCGCGACCGCATCTGTACGCTGAGCCGGCGGCTTGGCCAGGCAGAGGATGTGGAGGAATTCATGAATGATATGGTGGAATTCTATAAGGATTTCGGCGTGGGCAAGCTGGGCCTCCACAAAGCCTTCCGTCTGGAACATCTGCAGACAGAGGCCAATGCGCGCATTGTCCCCATCACAAAGATAGCCCATGTACAGCTTGATGACCTGGTGGGCTACGAGATTGCAAAGAAAAAGCTTATCGATAACACAGAAGCCTTTATCCAGGGGAAACGCGCCAACAACTGTCTTCTCTTTGGTGACGCGGGCACAGGGAAATCCTCCAGCATCAAAGCCATCCTGAACCAGTATTACGAACAGGGTCTCCGCATTATTGAGATCTACAAACACCAGTTCCAGGATTTAAACGACGTCATTGCCCAGATCAAGAACCGCAATTACAAATTCATCATCTATATGGATGACCTGTCCTTTGAGGACTTCGAGATCGAATATAAATATCTGAAGGCTGTGATCGAAGGCGGTCTGGAGAAAAAGCCGGACAATATTCTGATCTACGCCACCTCCAACCGCCGCCATCTGGTCCGCGAGCGTTTCAGCGACAAGGAGGACAGAAACGATGACCTGCACACAAACGACACGGTACAGGAAAAGCTCTCCCTGGTATCCCGCTTTGGTGTGACCATCTATTTCGGTTCCCCGGACAAAAAAGAATTCCAGGAGATCGTTACCTCCCTGGCCCGGCGAAACGGCATCACCATGGACCGGGATGAACTGCTCCTGAAAGCCAACGCCTGGGAACTCCAGCACGGCGGCTTCTCCGGCCGTACAGCCCAGCAGTTTATCGACTACCTTCTTGGACAGCAGTAACAGCAAAACGCCTGGTATGCATGCATGGCCAAAACTCCGAAGAGTTCCGGTCAGACATACATACCAGGCGTTTTTCCTTTTGTTTCAAGCAGAACTGTAAGCCGGGTTATGTCGTGAACGATCATCTGTCTAGTTCTGCTGTTGCCAGCAGACTCAAGCGACCCACCTAAAAGCGTGACGGGCAGCCACATTGCTTTTCATTCGGTCTTGCTTCGGATGGGGTTTACATATGCCCTCCCTGTTACCAGGAAGGCGGTAGTCTCTTACACTGCCCTTCCACCCTTACCAGTGAAACACTGGCGGTACATTTCTGTTGCACTATCCTTGGAGTCACCTCCACCGGACGTTATCCGGCATCCTGCCCTGCGAAGCCCGGACTTTCCTCACCTGGCCCCTTTCGGTCCTGCCAGCCGCGATCATTCATTCTACTTGACACAAACGTCATTTTAACACAGCAAAACCAATTTGTAAATAACCAAAAATGCCTGCCGCACCCATTCCCTTCCCCGGATCAGACATCAAAACAGCCGCCTCCGATAAATTCCCTGAGAATGGAGTTATGGGGCACCGCATCTGCCGGCATTCCCACGAAATAATCCAGGAATTTCAGTATCCTCTTTGCCTCATTGTACTCCGGCTCTTCCGGTGTGATCCCGAAAAGCAGGGGCTCCGCGTACATTTTCAGCACCGCCAGCTCATAGATGAGAGCGGAATTAAACATCACATCCGCAGACTCCTGATAGGGGAAAATGTACTGCTCCTCCCCTCTTCTCACGGAATTCCACATGGCGATAGTATGCTTTGCAGAGGTTCCTCTTGTCCTGGAATCCCTGACGATCCGCCTTATGAGCCTACCGTCTGTTGTGGGAATCCTGTTGTGTTCATCAATGTTGATCTGGGTCAGGGCGCTCACATATATTTTAAACTTGCTCTCCTTCGGCAGTGTCTCACTGAGCTTGTCATTCAGCCCGTGAATCCCCTCTATGACCAGAATGTCATCCGCGCCGAGCTGCAGATAATCACCCTTGTACTCTCTCTGACCGATCTTAAAATTAAAGGACGGCAGTTCCACTCGTTCTCCTCTTAAAAGTGCATTCATATCCTCATTAAACTGCCGGATATCAATGGCCTCCAGGCACTCAAAATTATAATTCCCATGCTCATCCAGCGGGGTCTGCTCCCTGTTCAGGAAATAATTGTCCACTGCAATGGGATGGGGATGCAGTCCGTGGGCAGAAAGCTGAATGGACAGCCTGTGGGAAAATGTGGTCTTACCCGAGGAGGAGGGCCCCGCGATCATGATAAACTTCTTGTCTCCCGCAGCCACGATCTGGTCTGCGATCTTGGATATTTTGCCCTCCTGGAGCGCTTCGGCAATGAGGATCAGTTCGTTTGCCCCCTGCTGCGTCACCTGTCCGTTCAAATCCCCTACGGTGTCTGTCTGCATCATCTCACCCCAGCGGCCGGACTCCTTCTGCACCTGGAATATTTTCGGCTGCGGATGAAACGGCGGCACAGTCTCCGGGTCTGTCTGCTCCGGAAGCTGGAGCACGAATCCCTCGTCGTAGGGATACAGATCAAAATATTTGAGATATCCCGTATGATTTACCATGAAGCCGTAAAAATAATCCTCAAAATCACCCAGACTGTATATGTTGACCCTGGATACCCGGCGGTACCGGAACAGTTTCTCCTTGTCATACATTCCGTGGTTGTGGAAAATTTCAATGGCCTCGTCCGTGCCCACGCTCCGCTTCAAAATGGGGATTCTTTCCTCCACAAGCTGCAGCATGTATGCCTTGACCTCAGCCAGGAATTTTTCGTCTATCTTAACATTTCCGTCGATGGTGAAGTAATATCCTGAGCTGACAGAATAATGAAGGACAGCCTTCTTTATATTTTCATGGCCTGCCACATGATAGACCGCCTTTAAGACAAGCAGGGAGGCGCTTCTCTTATATGTCTTATGTCCGATCTCATCCGCAGTGGTCACAAATTCCAGAGTGCCCGGTTTTTTCAATTTTTTATGCAGCTCACAGAGCTTGCCGTTCTTCATCACCAGCACAATGGGATATCTGGTTGTCCCCTCATACTCCTCCACGATCTTCGCGTATGGCGTGCCGTACGGATATTCTTTTGTCTTTCCCAGAATCTTTACCGCTATATTTCTGTCGCTCATAGATACCTCCTGTTCACTTATCACTTCTTTTATAATAAAGTGTCCGGTGCACCGGACTCGCCCCACCGGAATGGACCGCTTACGGCCAGTATCAAAAAACGCACCGGCTCTGCTTCGCCGGTGCATCACAGTTTAACTCCGTTATATCAGTCTATGCACTTTACAGGGCAGTTATTCTGACCCGCCCAATCTAAGTTCAAAGGACTGCACAGGGATGCCGGACTTCCATCTTGCTCACTTCCAGTTCAGGCAGCTTTTTCGCAAGCTTACGCCTCATATATTCCATAAATATATATTCGGTTCCGTAATGTCCCGCGTCAATGATACATACCCCCTGTGCCACCGCGTCAATGGCAGTGTGGTAATCCACGTCTCCGGTTATATAGACCTGTGCCTTTTTTTCCATGACATCCTTCATGAGACTCTTGCCCGAGCCGGTGCAGACAGCGGCCCGTTCCACCTCTGTATCCAGACTGCCGTAAACCGTCACATGGGGAAGCTCAAACTGTTCTTTTACAAACAGCGCACAGTCTTTCAGCGTCATTTTACAGGGAAGGGAACCGATTCTTCCGATTCCTTCTCTTCGCTCCCCCTCCTCAAAAGTCACTTCCAGCACTTCACGGTCTGTCAGCTTAAGGATATCCGCGCTCAAATCCGCCATGCCCAGAATGTCAAAGTTGGTATGCATGGCATAATAACTGATATGATTCCCGATCAGTCCAATGATCCTGCGGCCGATAAAATCCTCCGCCACCACGCGTTTCATACCGGAAAAAATCAGAGGATGGTGGGTGATCATCATATCCGCGCCGAAATCAATGGCTGCCTTCAGAGTCTCATCTGTCACATCAAGCGCAAGGAAAACTTTTTTGACTTCCCTCTCCCTGTCGCCAGCCAGAAGCCCCACATTGTCCCAGCTCTCCGCAAAGGACGGGTTATATTCTTTTTCCAAAATTTCTATAATCTCTTTACATTTCATATCTGTTGCCTCGCATGTTTCTGACAGATACCGGATATGGGCTTCTGTCCGCTGCTGTCAAGCCCAAGCGCTTTTTTAATATAAAAAAGCTCCTGTTCCAATTCCAAAAGCCGCTCTCTGCCTGTCCTGGTATCCGTGTTCTTTAAATGCTCCATGATTTTTTCCACAGAGGACTGTTCCTTTAAAAGAAACTGCTTAAGAACCGGATTCCGGTTTTTCAGAAGAGCACTGCCAAAGAGATACTCGATCTCCTCCTCATAGCACTGTTCCCCGCGTATGGCTTTCATCATGGGGTAATATTTACCGTCCTCAAACACCATATCCTCCGCCGTGATCCGGTACCCGTGGTCCAGCAGAAAATGCCGGAACCGGCCAATCTCCGACTGAGGCTGAAGAACCAGCTCCGATACGGTGTTCAGCACCTCGCTGCCCTCTGTCAGGATCTTCTCCATGAGCGGGCCGCCCATGCCGGCTATGATGACGGTATCCGCCTCACCGGCTGACAGGGCTTTTACACCATCAGAGAGGCGGGTTTCTATGTATTTTCCCAGTCCATATTCCCTGATATGCTCCTCTGCCCGAAGAAGAGGACCCCGGTTTACATCCATGGCAATGGCTCCCGGTATCCTTCCTTCCAGATACAGATAAATAGGAATATAGCCGTGGTCACACCCCACATCCGCGATCCTGCTGCCGGGTGTCACCAGGGATGCCACAGCGCGAAGCCTGTCCGAAAGCTGCACATTCTTCATACTGTTCATCCTTAATCCAGATAATCCTTTAATTTGCGGCTGCGGCTGGGGTGGCGCAGTTTACGGAGTGCTTTCGCCTCGATCTGGCGGATACGCTCCCTGGTCACATTGAACTCCTTGCCCACTTCTTCCAGTGTCCTGGCTCTTCCGTCATCCAAGCCGAAGCGCAGGCGGAGAACCTTCTGCTCTCTGTCTGTCAGCGTGTTTAAAACCTCCACTAGCTGTTCTTTTAAAAGTGTGAAGGCAGCGGCGTCTGCCGGGACAGGCACATTGTCATCCTGGATAAAATCTCCCAGATGGCTGTCTTCCTCCTCACCGATGGGAGTCTCCAGGGATACGGGTTCCTGGGAGATCTTCAGGATCTCACGGACTCTGTCCACGGACATATCCATCTTCTCTGCAATCTCCTCCGGCTGCGGCTCTCTGCCCAGTTCCTGCAGAAGCTGGCGTGACACACGGATCAGTTTGTTGATGGTCTCCACCATATGCACAGGGATACGGATGGTACGTGCCTGGTCTGCAATGGCTCTTGTGATGGCCTGGCGGATCCACCAGGTAGCGTATGTGGAGAATTTATATCCTTTTCTGTAGTCAAACTTTTCCACAGCTTTGATAAGACCCAGATTTCCCTCCTGGATCAGATCCAGAAACAGCATACCGCGCCCTACATAACGTTTCGCGATGCTGACAACCAATCTTAAGTTGGCCTCTGCCAGACGTTTCTTGGCCGCCTCGTCTCCCTCTTCCATACGCTTTGCCAGCTCAATTTCCTCCTCTGCGGACAGAAGGGGCACCTTGCCGATCTCTTTTAAATACATGCGGACAGGATCTTCGATGCTGACACCTTCCGGAACGGAAAGGTCGATATTCTCCACATCTACCTCTTCCTCCTCGTCCAGGTTGATGCCGTCATCATCGCTGATGATAAAAACATCCTCATCGCTCTCCGGAATGCGCAGCACGTCAATACCGCAGGATTCCAGATAGTCAAATACTTTGTCCAGGGCGTCAGGGTCCAGGGGCATTTCCTTGAAATGGTCATTGATCTCCTGATATTCCAGGACATTTTTCTTTTTCTTTCCCAGCTCCACCAATTCCTGCAGTTTTTCGCTGAATTTCGCCATGTTCATTTCCATAAAATGTTCCATCCTCTCATTACTTAATTATATCTTTGCCTCAATCAAAAGAAATATGCAGTGTTACCTTTCCACTTTCAATTTCTTCCAGATGTTTTTTTGCCTCTACAAGTCTCTGCAGGCCTGCAATGTCCGTCGGCGCCAGAGACTGGCTCTGGTGCGCAATGCTGTCCCGTTTCATCCTGCAGACGGTTTCCCGAAGAGCGCGCCTGCGCTCCTGGTCATTTTCCAGATGCAGGGTTGCGTGAAATAAGGATGTAACTTCCTTTTGTTCTTCGCTGTCAGTGAACCGGTTCAAAAGCTTAGCCGGATTGACCTCCCCTTGTTCGTGCTGTTCAAATAAAAGTTCTGCCACCTGGTGAAACAGGGGCGTTGTAAAATCATCCGGGCCTATATAGCCCTCAATGGTGTCAAACATTTTCGGATAGGAGGTAAGCCAGGTCAGCATCAGCTTCTGGGAAGCGTCTCTGCCGTCCTCTTTCTTCTCCCGTTTCCGCTCTTTTGCAGGGGCCTTCGGTTTTGCCGAGATGCCCGTGCCTGACAGGGCCAGGTTATTCACCATGCGCCGCAGGTCTTCATAACGTATCTGGTATTTCCGGGAAATACTCTCCATGTAATTGTTACGCTCAAGTTCCTCCGGAAATTCCAGCAGTTTTTTTGCAATTGCTCTGTAAAATTCTGTTTTGTCCTCAGGGTCCGCCAGATTATACTGCCGTTCCATGACCTGTACCTCAAACAGAAAATAGTTCATAGCCTCAGAAAGCCGTTTTTCAAAAGCCTCCTGTCCCTCAGCCTTGATAAATTCATCCGGGTCCTTGTAAGGCGCCAGATTTACCACTCTGGGCTTGATGCCTGCCTCCCTGAGAATGGGAATTCCCCTGAGTGCGGCTTTCTGCCCGGCCTCATCACTGTCATAGGTGAGAAGCACTTCCTTGGTGTAGCGGCTCATAAGGCTGGCATGTCCGCTTGTAAGAGCCGTTCCCAGGGACGCCACTGCATTGGTAAAGCCTGCCTGGTGCATGGAGATCACATCCATATATCCCTCACAGACGATCAGATAGTTCTTCCTGGATTTTCTGGCAATGTTAAGCCCGTACAGGTTTCGGCTCTTGTCAAAGATCTTCGTCTCCGGTGAGTTCAGATATTTGGGCTTGGCGTCGCCCATGACGCGGCCGCCGAAACCGATCACCCGGTTATTTACATCCATAATGGGAAACATGACACGGTTCCAGAACTTGTCATGCATTCCATATCTCTCATCCGCGGAGAACAGGCCGGACTCTTTTAAAATGGCATCGGAATAGCCTTTTCCTTTCAGATACCGGTACAGGCTGTCCGAATATTTGCTGGAATAGCCAAGCCCGAAACTCTTAATGGTCTCATCCGACAATTCCCTGTTTTTCAGATACTCATAAGCCTGCCTGCCGCTCTCCTGCTTTAATTGATAATAGTAGTAGGAGGCTGCTTTTTTGTTCACCTCCAGAAGAACCGTCTTCAAATCCGCGGCAGCCCTCTGTTCTTTGGAATACTCTCCCTCCGGCAGTTTTACCCCTGCCCGCTCAGCCAGGTATTTCACAGCCTCTATGAAGGTGAAATTCTCATACTCCATTATAAAGGTGAACACATTTCCCCCTGCCCCGCACCCGAAGCAGTAATACATCTGCTTGCCGGGGCTTACGGAAAAGGAGGGTGATTTTTCATTGTGGAAAGGGCACAGGCCAAAGTAGGAACTGCCCTTTTTCTGCAGCCGCACATAACCGGAAATGACATCCACAATGTCATTTTTCATGCGGACTTCTTCAATTATGTCATCGGAATAAAACATCTAGTAAACACTCCATCCTTTCGGAACAAAAATATCCCTGAATTTTTCCATGGAATATTGATCCGTCATACCGGAAATATAGTCACAGACAACCCGGTTCATCTCCTCACCGTCCCTAAGCAGCCGTTTATACTCCTCGGACATCTGATCCGGCTTGGTGCTGTAGTAGCCGTACAGGGCTTCCACCAGGTTCTCCGCCTTTTCCTCTTCCTCTTTCGCAACGGGATTCAGATAGACATTCTGGAACATAATGTTCCGAAGGTCACGCAGTCCCTCCTCAATCTCAGGGGACATGCGTATGGTATCTTTCCCTCTGCTGTTGTCCACAATATCATGAATAAAGGTGTTAAGCCGTTCTTTTGTGTTCTCACCCAGTAAAAGGCGCAGGGTAATGGGAATATCATCTTCTGTGATGACCCCTGCCCGCTGGGCATCATCCATATCGTGATGGATATAGGATATCTTGTCGCAGAGCCGTACGATCTGTCCCTCCAGGGTATGGGGAGAACCGCTGGTCCTGTGGTTCAGGATTCCGTCCCGCACCTCCCAGGTAAGATTGAGTCCCTCGCCGTTCTTCTCCAGACACTCCACCACTCGAATGCTCTGCCTGTAATGGGCAAATCCAAGAGGGCAGACCCTGTCAAGGGCTCTCTCCCCCGCATGTCCGAAGGGCGTATGCCCCAGATCATGCCCCAGAGCAATGGCCTCAACCAGATCATCATTCAGCCTCAGGGCCTTCGCAATGGTTCTGGCAGTCTGGGAAACTTCCAGGGTATGGGTCAGACGGTTCCTGTAGTGATCCCCCTGAGGCGCCAGAAAGACCTGGGTCTTATCCTTCAGTCTCCGAAAAGACTTACAGTGCAGGATCCTGTCCCGGTCCCGCTGGTAGACCGTCCGGATATCACACTCCTCCTCATAACGGTCCCTGCCCCTGCTGTCCCTGCTGTGGGCAGCATAAGGACTTAACAGTTCCATCTCCCTTTGTTCCATTTCCTCACGGATATTCATTCGGCAGCTCACCTTCTCTCTTCAAAAGCAAAGCCAGTAAAAAAACTTTCTCATATATATTATTACGCATAAAACAGGGATTTCCTTTTTCTTTGGCAAAAATTTCGCAATTTTTTTCTTTCCCCGCACATTCCCTCATAAACAGCAAAAATTTCCCGGCAGAGCGGCCAATCTTTTTCCTCTGCCGGGAAATTCGTGCATATCTCCCGTAATTCTACTCCATATATGCCTCTTTCAGCATGGCGATCTCCCTTGCGTATCCCTCCAGGTCGTTGGGTGTCTCCAGATAAAAGGGCAGTTTTCTCAAACTCGGGTGATTGATGATCCGCTTCATGGCCTCAAATCCAATCTTTCCCTCTCCGATTTTGGCATGTCTGTCCTTATGGCTCCCAAACCCGAACATACTGTCATTCAAATGTACCGCCTTCAGCCTGTCAAGTCCTATCACTCGGTCAAACTCTGTCAGGACACCGTCCAGGTCCCCCACAATATCGTATCCGCCGTCATACACATGGCAGGTATCCAGACACACTCCCATTTTCTCCTGAAGCTCCACCCGGTCCAGGATCTCTCTTAACTCCTCAAAGGTCCTGCCCACCTCACTGCCCTTTCCGGCCATGGTTTCAAGCAGCACTGTGGTCCGCTGTTCCTTTGAAAGAATCTCATTCAGCATCCCGGCTATATAGGTGATCCCAATCTCTACCCCCTGCTTCACATGGCTGCCCGGATGAAAATTGTAACAGTTTCCCGGCGTGTATTCCATTCTCTTTAAATCATCCGCCATGGTGTTTTTGGCAAACTCCCGGATTCCCTCATCCGCGGAACAGCCATTCAGAGTATAAGGCGCGTGGGCAAGAATACAGGGAAAATCCTGCTCCTGTGCAAGCTTCAAAAACTTTTCCACATCCTCCTCCTTTATCTCCTTCGCCTTACCGCCTCTGGGGTTTCTGGTAAAAAACTGAAAGGTGTTTGCCTGTATCTTAACCGCTTCTTTCCCCATGGCCTCGTATCCTTTGGCTGAGGATAAATGACATCCTATTGTCAGCATATAATTTCCTCCGTTTTCTCTTTATCAATACTCTATCTCAATTTCCAATCCGTTCAGCAGATTCACCACTTCCGGAAAAGAGAACCTGGCTCCGTTTAGTTTACATGACCGGATATCCATCTGATACCCGGCAGTTCCCCGCAAGTCCGCTTTTCTCAGGTCACATTTAAAAAATTCTGTTCCCTCAAGCTTACAGCCCTTCATTCTGCTTTCCTGAAGCCGGCAGTCCACGAACATGGAATCTGAAATCTCATTTCCTGTAAAATCAAACTTTTTCAGATTCATCTCCGAAAATGTATTATACTTCAACCGACAGCCGTAAAATCCCTTTATCGGCTCCGCAAATGCACCGTCCGGCATCAGCTCTTCCCAGTGCACACCAATTAGATTACACCTGTCAAATTCCACATACTGTATCCGGGAATGAGCCTCCGCCTCCAGGCTCATCACTGTACACTTTATAAAACTGCAGCCTGAAAAAGAACAGCTGAGGAGCCTGCAAGACTCAAAGACACAGTTTTCAAATTCACAGTCTGTAAACTTATAACCCTCAAAAATTTCATCGCTTATTTTTAAATCTTTAAATACCTGAGCTTCATAATACTTTTCTTCCATAAGTCGATGCCTCTTTTACTTTCTGCTGCTTTAGTTTTCTGTACCTTTAGTGTTCTGTACCTTTAGTGTTCTGTGCCCTTCGCTTTCTGTGCTTTTCGTTTTCTGTGCCCTTAGCGTTCTGTACCTTTTGCTTTCTGTTCCCTTAGCGTTCTGTGCCTTTCGCTTTCTGTACACTTAGCGTTCTGTATTTTGCCATCCTGTACCTTTTCTATCCTGTGCCTTATTACTCTGTCACTTCATCTACATGCTGTCATTCAAAAACAGCGGCATCTCCCATGATACCGCCGCTGTATTCCCTGCCCCTTCACGTACCTGTCCCGAATGTCTTCTGCTGTCCTGCAAAGGATCTGTTGATTCTGAATAACTTTTCACCGGAATAACAAAAATCCGAATCTGTTTCCTCTCGGAATCAAATTCGGATTTATAAATGCGGGAGATGGGACTTGAACCCACACGATCTTGCGACCACTAGATCCTTAGTCTAGCCTGTCTGCCAGTTCCAGCACTCCCGCTTTTCTCTGTCGCTCTTTGTTATCACTTCCGAACGACAAGTGAAAGTATATCACCAAATTTCGTGTTCGTCAATACCTTTTGCTAAAAAAATCTGAATTTTTTTCTAAAATTTTTTTCTAATTTTTTCCTCTCCCTCAAAAATACGCTCTTTTAAGACACTTTCATCTTCCACACATTCCCGAAAACAGCGCCATTCATCCAGCAGTCCCTGCCCATGCGGAACCAGATAGGCGCCTGCGTCGCTGCCCAGTGCCATATGTACTCCCAATTCAAATCCCCTTCTGATATTATTCTTCCCCTTCTCATAAATCCCATGCAGCAGTTCATCCGAAAACCTTTCGCACCCAAACATATTTGCCACCACAGTGATCGTAGGCACCCAGACAATATCCGATTCCGCCATCATCTGCAGTGTCTCCTCCGAAACATAATTCCCATGCTCCACGCTGTCCGCCCCGGCCCTCACCAAATCGGCCACAGGCCCGGCCCCATTCGTATGACACATCACCGCAAACCCCTCTTCATGTGCAATATGCACCATCTCCTTCACTTCCTCAAAAGGAAGCGCCTCCCCCGTAATTCCCCCATCCGTATCAAAATCCATGATTCCCGTAGTCATGATCTTAATAAAATCCCCCCTGCGTGCTTTAACCTCCCTCACAAGCTCCGCATACTCCCTCATATTTTCAAATCCCTTCCCCACAATTCCCCCGTAACACCCTTTCCTGTGTATGGCAAAAATCGGCGTCCGGTAATCAATCCCATACTCCGGCGCAATCTCCCTTGCCCTTTCCGAGACCCCCAGATAGTCCCCTCCATCCCTCACAAACGCAATCCCCTTCTCCCGATACATATCAAAATGCCTCCGGATCACCCCTTCATCCACCCCATTCAAATGCCTCTTCACAGCCTCTTTGTAATTTACTCCATCCATAAACACATGCGCATGACACTCCCCAAACATCCTCTGCCTCTCGACAAACATCTCCCCTGCCCTTTCTGTCTCCCCAACTCCATTCACATCCTCATCTCTCATAACCCAAACATCCTCCTTTCTCAACTTCATCTCTATTTCTCTTTTCCTTCACAAACCATCTCAGCTTTCCGGCTACTATCGTCTTAACACAATCCCCCGCCAAAAGCAACCCTCATCCATACTTTCACTTCATCATCACCCGCTTATCACAGAAACTCCAGAAAACCCCGGCCCTTCCAGTGAGTCTGTCTTGCCCTATAAGAGATTACCTGCTATTCCCTTCCAATATCTTAGAATTATAGGCATTTCTGGAGATTCTGACCCGATTCTCTTCCTGTTTTACCTACTATTCATTTCTATCATTTTAGAATTATAGGTATTTCTTAAGTTTCTGTCCAACTTTTCTTCCTGCTTTACCTGCTATTCATATCTAACATCTTAGAATTATAGGTATTTCTTAAGTTTCTGTCCAACTTTTCTTCCTGCTTTACCTGCTATTCATATCTAACATCTTAGGATTATAGGTATTTCTTAAGTTTCTAACCAACTTTTCTTCCTGCTTTACCTATATTTCAATTCAACATCTTAAAATTATAGGTATTTCTTAAGTTTCTGACCAATTTTTCTTCCTGCTTTACCTATATTTCAATCCAACATCTTAAAATTATAGGTATCCCTTAAGTTTCTGGCCAGATTTTCTTCTTACTTTACCTACTATTTCAATTCAACATCTTAAAATTATAGGCATTCCTTAATATTCCACCTTTTTCTTTAACCTACCATACATTAACATCATCATTATTTCATTTCACAAAGCCTCCCCACACACATCTCAAATTCCCGCCATCCTCTCACAAGTCCCCGCCATAAATAACCAGGCGCAGGAGAGCGGATGTGGAAGGGGCCGGCAGGTGGGTTCCCCCGGAAAGGTGTTCCAGAGGAAGCTTAGTCTTACTTAGGAAAAAATGGAGTGCCGGGCAAGGAGACCATTTGGATTACCATCCAAATGGTCAGGGCAGTTGAGCCTTTCAGCCATCAGGGCTGGAAGGCGGTTCTGCCCGGTGCCTTGTCCGGCGCTCCATTTTTTTCTTAGTAAGACTTGCTGACGGCGGCAGCTTTCCGGGGGAACCCACCTGCCGGCCCCTTCCGCATCCGCTCTCCTGTGCCGTCCGCCATTTCCCCCGCTATTCCACCCTAATTCCCAGTTCCACCACCTTCTTCTCCCCAGCCAATATCCTCCGAAGCGTCCCATTCTCCTCTTCCCATTTCTGCCCGTCCACATGACAATTACAAGGCTCCAGTCCTACAACATAATCCCCTGATGCCATGGACTTCCACTGCGTAAAATTCGGCAGCTCCTCTCCTGAAAACTCCACACATATCCCCATTCCAAGCGCAGGATTTTTCACCCGCACACGCGCCTTGCCGTCCTCATCAAAACGAATCTTATGATAAAACACTTCCTCCGGCAGCAGATCCACCGCTTCCCCCACAAGGTTCCACGGACGCTCTGTCTCCTTATCCTCCCCCTTCAGCACCGTTTCCACAGCCGGCACCTCGATCACACTCCCCGCATCCAGCAGCGGATATCCCACATTACAATGATACAACAGCATGAAAGGCTCATCCCCATACCCTTCATTCACATACTCATCATGGATCTTCACCTCACTGCTACCAAGCTCGGCAGAAATCGTCCGCCTCAGCACGATATTCTCCCCGAACAGCGCAGCCTGCCGCATCTCCCCCGAAATCATGATCCGGTACACATCCCCGTCCCAAAAAGCGTCGGCACACACATGCTCCGCCGGGGTAGAACGCAGATACCCATGCATGGGAAGCGGTGCGTCCGGGTTCAGATCCGGTCTTCCCACATTACTGGTACCACAGGTAAAAAACATGCCCCCCATGATACTTTTCTGCGCCTCAAATCCATTACTGTCAAACCTCTGCCCGTTCATAAGCCCCGGCTTGCTGAGGAAATTAAGATTCACCCCTTTATAGGACATCTCCACAATATCCAGGCACTTATCCGCAGCCACGGTAAAAGCCAGTTCCCCTGCCTTCACCTCATAAGCACGAAGGCCTGCTGCTGCACCCTCCTCAAAAGTCACCTTTCTCACATATGCCATTTGCTGCATACTTCCCATTTTTTTCATCAAATCTCTGTTCATCTTCCGCTCCCTTTCCTTTACAGCAAAAATCCCCGTCATCCGGGGACTTCTGCCTTATCCTGTTACGTTACTGTTCACTGCGTGTCCAGCAACACGCTTCGCGATGCACAGATATGGAGCATTCCGCTCCATATGGCGCTGGCTGCCTCGGGATTTTGCTTCGCATCGCGCAGCATCCCCTTGGGGAAAACACCTCCCGGGACATTGGCTGTGAATAGTACCCCTGTTACTCCTCTTTTGCCCATCCGTAAGAACATTTCACGGCCCTTTCCCAGCCCTTCATCTTCTTATTCCGCTCTTCCATGGAGATAACCGGCTCAAAAGTCCTCTCAATCTCCCAGTTCTTTACAATCTCATTCTTATCCTTCCAATACCCCACAGCCAGTCCGGCCAGATACGCCGCGCCCATGGCTGTAGTCTCCACACACTGGGGCCTCTTTACCGGAACCTGTACCATATCCGCCTGTGTCTGCATAAGGAAATTGTTGGCGCTGGCACCGCCGTCCACCTTCAGGGAGGCCAGAGGAATGCCGGAATCCGCCTCCATTGCCCGCACCACATCATGCACCTGATAAGCCAGGGATTCCAGTGTGGCGCGGATAATATGATATTTGTTCACTCCTCTTGTAAGACCCACAATGATTCCTCTTGCATACTGATCCCAGTAAGGCGCTCCCAGCCCTGTAAACGCAGGAACCACATAACAGCCATGGGTATCCTTCACCTTCCTTGCCATGTACTCAGAGTCCTCTGCGCTGTCAATGATACGCAGCTCGTCGCGAAGCCACTGGATCGCCGCGCCTGCCACGAAGACAGAGCCCTCCAGGGCATAATTCACCTTTCCGTCCAATCCCCAGGCAATGGTGGTCACAAGCCCGTTTTTGGAAAATACAGGCTTCTCCCCTGTATTCATCAGCAGAAAACAACCTGTTCCATACGTATTCTTTGCCTCTCCTTCCAAAAAACAGGTCTGTCCAAACAGCGCGGACTGCTGGTCTCCCGCCGCTCCGGCTATGGGAATCTCCCCGCCGAAAAAGCTTGCATCCGCCATACCGTAGACACAACTGGAAGGCTTCACCTCAGGCAGCATGCACCTGGGAATATCCAGCTCCTTTAAAATCTCCTCATCCCACTCCAGTTTGTTGATATTATACAGAAGGGTTCTGGACGCATTGGAATAATCCGTCACATGGACCGCACCCTTTGTCATCTTCCAGATCAGCCAGGTCTCCACTGTTCCAAAGAGCAGCTCGCCTCTCTCGGCCCGCTCTCTGGCGCCATCCACATGGTCCAGAATCCATTTAACCTTGGTACCTGAAAAATAGGCGTCAATGATCAGGCCTGTCTTCTCCCTGAAAACCTCTGTAAGCCCCTTATCCTTCAGGGAATCACAGTATTCCGAGGTCCTTCTGCACTGCCACACAATGGCATGGTATACCGGCTCGCCTGTATTTTTATCCCAGACGATCGCTGTCTCCCTCTGGTTTGTGATGCCGATACCTGCAATATCCTTTGCCTCCACGCCCACCTTCTGCATGGCTTCCACAGCCACGCCGAGCTGTGTGGACCAGATCTCATTTGCATCGTGCTCCACCCAGCCGGGCTTTGGAAAATACTGTGTGAACTCTTTCTGG
Organism: Blautia sp. JLR.GB0024; assembly: GCF_037000545.1. Taxonomy (NCBI): domain Bacteria; kingdom Bacillati; phylum Bacillota; class Clostridia; order Lachnospirales; family Lachnospiraceae; genus Blautia; species Blautia sp. JLR.GB0024. The sequence continues at coordinate 206,920 of NZ_JBANBF010000008.1, forward strand.
GCCACACTAATCATCTCACCCTTTTCGTTGAAAAGAATACACCGGTTGCTTGTCGTTCCTGCGTCCAGGGCCATCATGTACTTTGCCATATGTAAAAATCCTCCATGTTTTCTCTTACCGGTACTTCCCCAAGAGCGTATCTGAACCTTGTACACTTCAGCACCGGCAGGTGGTATATTTGGGGTTTCACGAACAAAAGCTGTCCAGCCAGAAAGAATTTTTCTCTCTGGCCTGACAGCTCTTTGTCTCAATTCTCCTCGAGCATTTATTTTGCCTTGGGATATTCTGTACAGAGCAGACGGTACGGTGCCTCGTCCTCCTCTATCTCAGGAAATCTGCCGATAGGCTCATAAAAACGGTTGTCATTTTCATCGTCATTGCACATGGAAACTTCGCCTAACAGCACCGGTCCTGTGCCCGGCTCCAGCTCAAAATCATGATACATATACGGATAAACGGTGATGCTCTCACCCGGCTGCAGCTTCACCTGGGTACCTGCCGGCACGGTAAACTCCCTGCCGTCACAGTTGACTGTCACATCCGTGTCAGCGAACCGGCCGTCCTCTGTGGAGTTGTATACACGGATCAGAACGTTGCCGCCCCCTCTGTTGATAATATCCTCCATCTTGTTCCAGTGGAAATGCATGGGCGCCATCTGTTCCTCTTTTATGTACAGCAGTTTCTCCGCATAGGTCTTTGTATACTTATCCATTTTCAGGTTGCCGTTTCTTAAGGTAATGAGGGAGAATCCCACCTCATCAAACCTGCCCAGGCCGTAATCGGTAATGTCCCAGCCCAGCATATTATCACGAATCTCGTCGTACTCGCTGCCTTTTTCCTTCCAGTCTTCCGGTGTAAAATGGCAGAATGGCGGAAGTTTGAAACAGCACTTGTTGACCATCTCCTCCATCTCTTTCAGCGCTGCATTGATTTCTGAACGTTTCATAAATTCTTTATCCTTTCTGTCTCTTATCTGATTCCTATTTTAGCGCTTCCAATGGTATTTTTCAACAACAAAAAAGGATTTTTGCCTTCCCTTTATAATATATTTATCTCACTGCGGAAAGCAAACAGTTTCCAGGTCTTGATCTCCAGCGCGTCAGCCACTTTCAGCAGGGTTTCCACGGAAATCTGTGTGGGCATTTTCGGCGCCTCAATATTGCTGATATGTGTTCTGCTTATGCCCACCATCTGGGCAAGCTGTGCCTGCGTGATTCCTTTCAGTTTTCTGTAATAGGCTATATTGAGCCCCAGTTCCATTAATTGTGCATTAATATCTTCACTCATATCATTCACTCCTTTTCTACTATTTTGTAGAAAAGTGCAGTGCCTATCCATACCTTATTTATGACTATTTTCAGCATTTCAGCACAATTTGACAGTTTGCACACATTTGGCGGTGTTTTGCAGGTCAGACACGCCTTAAAGGACGCAGATTTTTCATCTTGATAAACAGCGGAACATATTCCAGGATCAGGGCAGAATTTTCCAGACCGTACCATCTGGCGGAGGAGCCGGCCACACGGCGGATGGCATATTTCAGCGAGACAGCCGCCCGCCCTGCCGGTGTAATATCGCTCTCCGGTATGAGCAGTTTCCGGATTAGGCAGAACTGGAAGCTCCCCACTTCCCCGGACCCGTAGATGGAGTATTTCGGCTCCTGGGAGGGAAGTTCATTGCTGTCAATCAGCTCCTCCACGATCTGCCGCAGATACACATTCACCCTCTGGTCCACCTTGAACCCCAGGCGGAGCTGAATCTTGAAAATATAATCCGTTTCGAAATTCTCCACCGTATACTCCCTGGTATACGGCTGGTCCGTGACCTGGATGTTGATAAACCAGTAGGCCCTGGCACGCTTTGGACGGTCCAGAACAGAATACAGAATATCCCGGTCCAGTTCCTCCACCTGTGTCTCCTTGGTAATATAGACAAGGTTATCCGTCTGGATGGGTATGCCGGTATCCGCCCTTAATCTGCCCAGCTGTCCCACAAAGTCACGGACTTTCAGATAGACTGCCTGGGAATTTTCTATGGCAGTCCCCCTGTACCACACCACCATAATCCCAAAAAGGACCGCAGCGATAAACAGCGCCACATAGCCTCCCCTTTTAAACTTGCTCAGACTGGAAAGGAAAAATGTCCCCTCCAGCCCTCCGAAAAATAACAGAAACAGCCGGGAACTCCTGTATTTTTTCCTGATCCTGTTCAGGTAAACAAACAAAAGCAGGGTCGTCATCAGCATAGTGAGCGTAATGGCCAGACCGTATGCCGCCTCCATATGGGCACTGGTCCTGAAATAAAGCACCAGCACAGAACAGGAGATCCACAGCACCAGATTGACCAGTGGGATAAAGATCTGCCCCTTGATCATGGATGGGTACACGATCTGCATATGAGGCATCAAATCCAGTCTGCTGGCCTCTGAGACCAGCGTAAAAGACCCTGTCACCAGTGCCTGTGACGCAATGACCGCGGCCATGGTTCCCAGTACAACACCCAGGGGCCGTATCTCCTCAGGCAGCATCTCAAAAAACGGGTTCATATCCGGAATGGCTCCCAGACTCTCGCTGCTTCTGTTTTTCAGCAGCCAGGCCCCCTGTCCCAGATAATTTAAGATCAGGCACATCTTAACAAAAGGCCAGCTTGCATATATATTCTGCCGCCCCACATGCCCCATATCCGAGTAAAGCGCTTCCGCCCCTGTAGTAGCCAGAAATACGCTTCCGAGAATCATAAGTCCCATCCGGTTATCCGGGCTTACCAGTATTTTCACAGCCCACAGAGGATTCAATGCCCGGAGGATTCCCGGGTCCCCCATAATATGAAAGCATCCGGCTGCTGCCAGAAAGAGAAACCACAGGGTCATAACCGGACCGAAGGCCCTTCCGATGGAGCTGGTACCTGCCTTCTGCATCAGAAAAAGGGCAGCGATGATCACAAGGGTTATGACCACGATTTTGTCCTGATCATTTCCCAGCACTTTGTAAACCCACGGAATGCTTCTGAGACCTTCAATGGCTGTGGTGACCGTCACCGCGGGAGTCAGGATTCCGTCCGCCAGAAGCGCAGCCCCTCCTATCATGGCGGGAAATACAAGCCATTTTCCGCATTTTTTCACCAGGCTGTACAGGGCAAAGATACCGCCCTCATTGTGATTGTCCGCCTGCATGGCTATCAGCACGTATTTGACGGTGGTAAGCAGGATAATGGTCCAGATGACCAGGGAAAGCGCTCCGTATATGACGACCTCCCCTGTCCCGGTGATCCCGCCGTTTCCCTCTATGATGGATTTCATCACATACATGGGGGAAGTCCCGATATCCCCGTAGACCACTCCCACAGAAATTAAAACCGCACCTGCACTGAAGGGTATCCCTGTCTCTCTCTGTGCATCCTTCATCTCAAACACCCTTTCCCTTTATTTCTTCTTTTTCTGCTTATGCTCTTCCCAGCACACCCAAAGAGGGCCTACAATACATACGGAAGAGTAACATCCGCTGATCATCCCCGCCAGAAGCGGCAGAGAAAATACCTGGATGGATTCAATATGGTAAAAAACAGAAAACAGATAAATGATAAACACGCAGGCCACAACGGTAAAGGCTGTATTGACAGACCGCCCCAGCGTCTCCGTGATGCTTCTGTCCACCAGCTTTGCCAGCGTCTCCCCTTTTTCCCTGTCCTTTTGGTTCTCCCGGATCCTGTCATAGAGAACAATGGTGTCATTGATAGAATACCCGATAATGGTCAGGGTCACGGCCACAAAGGCATCATTCACCGGAATCCTGCACACGCCGAACACAAACACCACGATGAGGATATCGTGCAGAAGTGCCGCCACAGCCGAGATCCCCGCCGCAAGCCCGGACATGGAGGAAAACCGTATCCTTATATATATGACGATAAACAGAGCGGAAAGTACAATGGCAATGACGGAATTTTTAAGCGCCTTTGCCCCGATATAAGGCTCCACCGCATACGTTTCAGAGAGCTTATACTCCTGTCCTCCCTCCGCGTTCAGTGTCTTTGTCACCTCCTGCTGTTCCTTAGGTGAAAGCCCCTTATTTCCGGCCAGCGTCACTGCCAGTTTCTGCTGCCCGCTTGCCGGGTCCCGGGTGATCTGCATGTTGGCAGGCCGTTCCAGCACGGTTTCCACCTTCTCCTTCAGCTTTTCCATATCCGCATTTCCTGTAAAGGTATATTTCAGGATAACGCCTCCGGTAAACTGTGTATCCAGCTTCATACCGTTTGCCGCGCTCAGTATGGACCCTGCAAAGAGCACACAGGCGGTAAAAAGGAAGATCCATCTGCGTTTTCCCGAAAAGTCCAGAATCTTTCTCTCCCTTTTTTTGCGGAACATGGACGGGCGTTTGAAAAATTTATACTGCACCACAGAGGTGAGCATGGTTCTGGACATCCACACTCCCGCAAACAGGTTGATCACAACACCGGTAAACAGGGTATATCCAAAGCTCAGCATAGTTCCCGAGCCGAACATCATGAGGATGACAGCCACAGCCGCTGTGGTGATGTTTCCGTCCAGCACAGAGGAAAATGCTCTCTGGTATCCATTTCTGACTGCTGCCTTTACCGATGCCCCGTGCATCAGCTCCTCACTGATCCGCTCACTTATGATAATATTGGCATCCACTGCCATGCCTGCCGAGAGGATCAGCCCCGCAATTCCGGGAAGTGTGATGGTATACTGGGGAACGGAGATAGCCAGCACCTGCAGTGCCATCTGAAACAGCAGCGTGACACAGCTCAGCACGCCGGGCAGCCTGTAGTAAAAGCTCATGAACAGGCATACCAGAACCATGGCCGCTGCCGCCGCTGTCACCATGGATGTTAATGCCCGGTTTCCCAGTGTGGGGCTGATGGTATTGTAATTACTGGTCTTCATGGAAAACGGAAGCGCGCCGGCATTGATCTTGTCGGAGAGCGCCTGGGCCTCTTCCCTGGAACCCATGCCATTAATGACAGCCTCTCCTCCTTCGATCTTCTGCTGCACCACCGGATTGGAAATCCGCGTATCATCCATATAGATACCGATATTCCTGCCCAGATTGTCCTCTGTGGCCTTTGCAAACTTCTCCGTGCCGCGCTTGTCAAAGTGAAGCTCCACCTTATACTCCCTGGTATCCTGGCTCTGCACCACAGAGCTGCCGGCAACATCCCGGCCCTCCACCAGCACTTTGTGGTCTTCATCCTGAAAGGTCAGCTTTGCTGTCTCTCCCAGCTCTGCAATGGCCTCCTCGGGATTAAAGTCCTTTTCATCGGATTTCCACGGAAACCTGACAAGGATTCTGCCCTTCTTTTTTTCCACGGTCACTTCCCGGTCCAGGATGTTTTTTGCATCCAGACGTCCCTCCATGATGTTTCTGGCAGATTCCAGTTCGTCTGCCGTAGGCTTTTTCGTGATGCCCACCGGCTCAAACACAGCCTCCACGCCGCCCCGGATGTCAATGCCGAACCGCATATTCCGGATGCCTTTGATGTCTTCTCCACAGCCGAAAAAGGCAATGAAAAGAAAGACAGCAATGATTCCCAGTGCTATCCATATATGTATTTTTTTATTTTTCATGTTTTCCCTGCTTTCTGTTCTAATTTTACGCGATCAGATAAAAGGGAAACTTCTCTTCTTTCCGTCCTTATACTGGACAATAAAAATCCGTTCCATGGGGGATTGGTTCAGCAGAAAGCTGCGCCTGAAAAAGGCATAGACAGAAGCCTTTGTCTCTCCGGAAAACAGAAAAACAAGGGCACAGGAAAGTAAAAGGGCAGACAGAGGAAGGAGCCTGAGAAAAAGATCCTCCTCTCCCTTATTTTTTCCGAAACAGAGACTTGAAAATGTCTCTTCTTTTTGAAGACCGGCGGACTGCTCTGTATGGACAGTCCGGGTGATGGCAATCTGACCGGATACGTCTGTCGATCCTGTTCCTGCATCCCTGTTCTCCTGCCTCTGGGAAAAAATAAAAAAGAAGCACAGTACACAAAGAAAAAATGCAATACCATAACAAACACGCTGCATCTTTTTCATGATTTGCTGTCCTCCAGTCCGTAAAGCCTCATATGTTATGAGGAATCTTAGCACAAAGTATGATTTCTGTCAATCATTCCGTCACATTTTTTCGCTGCCTGCATATCCTAAACCAACGAACTGCCATGAGGTTTTACCTATGAACTATTTTCCCATAAAAGCCATGCAGACAGACCACCCGGATGAAGGCCGTCTGAGGATTTCCGTGCTCTCCGCGATCAGGAATACCCCCATTGAAAACGCCACAATAGATATTCTCTACACGGGAGAACCATCCTCTGTTATTGATGAGCTGAAAACGGATGCCAACGGACTGACACCGGAGATCACGCTTCCCGCTCCGCCCCTGGAATACAGTATGGAACCTTCTGAGTACCAGCCCTACGCAGAATACACCTTCCACATTGAAGCCGAGGATTTCGAGCCGCTGGACATTTCCGGCGCGGAGATCCTGCCTGAGGTCACTGCCCTGCAGACCGCAAGGCTCCAGGCCCAGACGCCGGAGAACACCTTTCAGAATATTGTCATTCCGGCCCACACCCTGTTCGGCACATACCCGGAAAAAATACCCGAAGACGAGATCAAACCCATGGACGAATCCGGGGAGATTGTTCTGAGCCGGGTGGTCGTGCCGGAATTTGTGGTGGTACATGACGGCGCCCCCACAGACCCCACTGCCCAGAACTTCTATGTGCGCTACCGGGATTACATTAAAAATGTGGCATCCAGTGAGATCTACGCCACATGGCCCACAGAGACGATCCGCGCCAATGTGCTGGCTATTATGTCCTTTACCCTGAACCGGGTCTACACGGAGTGGTACCGGAATAAAGGCTATGACTTTACCATCACCTCCTCCACTGCCTTTGACCACAAGTGGATGAACGGAAGGAATATCTTTGACAGCATCTCCCGGGTGGTGGATGAGCTGTTCGCTGATTATCTCTCCAGGCCTGGCGTCAGACAGCCCATTCTCACACAATACTGTGACGGACAGCGGGTGACCTGCCCGAACTGGATGACCAAATTACAACAACATACAAATACATATGTTCAATAGGCTGGTACTTTTTACCGGCCTATCTTTTTGTTTAAATCGCCTTGACAAACAGAATGTATGTTCGTATAATTAATACATAGAGGCAAACGTTTGTTCGTTTTTTTTACTGAAAGAGGTGATTTGTGTATGAATAATATAACCTTTGAAAATCACGACGCTTACCTGCTTTATCAGGCCGCTTTGGAGCGGGACCCGAATTTGTCAGCCAAAGGAAATATGTCTGTGCGTTATGCTCTCTTCCTATATTATAGGACACACCCTGAGGAGCGGCCCAGAGGATATCGGTACACTCAATCTGCATAATGGTGTCAGCTATTTTATTATTTGCACTTGCATATTTTTAATATCTATGTTATTATAATCACGCGCACATACACTGTGCAAAATGTGATCCCTGGGGACCGGCTACGGCTGGCCCCCTTTTGTTTGCCCCGGATTATGCCGGGGCTATTTTTATATTTTAAACTCGACGTCGAGCTTACAGTGCAATCATATCCTGCCAGGTCTTTTTGCCTATGATCCCATCAGCCTTGCCGCAGGCTCCCTTGCGGTCAGTCTGATACCTCCTTGTCGCATCCTCCATCAGCGGGCCAAATCCCTTGTCCAGCTCTCCGGTGTAATATCCACGGCTCCCCAGTATTTCCTGAGCCAGCAGCACATCGTTGCCATAATCTCCGTTACCAATCTCGCGTACTCCAAACATATATACATTACCTCCTGTGGTTGTGTTATCCGGCACAGTTGTGACCGGCTTGCTGTTAATAGTTCCATTGGAGATTTCCTCAAATGGGAAATGTGCTCCCGGACAGTCCGTGCTGCCAACATCCTTGTGGCGCTGTACCAGGGAGATGCCATACTTGCCTTTGAGGTATGCCACCAGCTCCCGGCCAGCCTGAATCTGGGCTTGTCCCATGTACTCCACATTAAAAGCTCCCTCAAAA
>NZ_JBANBF010000009.1:0-193425 GCF_037000545.1 Blautia sp. JLR.GB0024
GCCGTACTGGCTGATAATAAGCTGTGCAGTTTTTGGACATGTTTTCGTGATCTTTACCGGAAACTGCAGTCTTTTTTCATAAGTCCACATCAGATACACGCTCCTTCCCATGGCATGGGACCTTCGCCCCAGCAGCCAATACAATCCTTTGTTAAAGCATAAAATTTCTCATCGAATTCTTTCAGAAGTCCTTTTCTCTGTTCAATGAGATTTTTCCTAAGGTCCATGGCCTCAGCGGATTCCGGATGGGTATCCAGATACAGGACGGTGTCGTCCAGTGCAAAACTCAGCGCACTGATTTCCTTCATCAGACGTTCTCTTTCCTGCTGCTCGGGTGACGCATTTTCGTCCGGCTTAAACTCAGTCTCGAAAGAGTTTTCTTCCAGCACGAAAAATGGCTTATTCAGTCCCGGAAAAATAGTTCCTGTTGCCAGTGCCTGATCCCAGTCATAAAGTGTCTCCCAGTTCTGCATGGGAACGGAGGCAATTGCCAAATGCTGCTGTTCCATATCATCGTCTCCTTTCATAAACAAAGACATTCTTTGACAAAATCCATCAAATTTTTCTCTGCAATGATAGTATGCGCAGAAAAAAAGCATTTCACAAAGGTAGTTTTTTCAATTTTAAATATACCTTGACAGGCGAGGTATATATATGCTTTAATGTAGCTAAGAAAAGGAGGTATGCTATATGTCAATCGCTTCTGATTTGATTCGCGGCCATACCGATACGATTATACTGGCGCATCTGCTGGAAGGCGACAGCTACGGATACAAGATCAATAAAGAGATACAGAGAAAGACCAGTCAACAGTATGAACTTAAAGAAGCCACCCTCTATACTGCTTTCCGGCGTCTGGAGGAAGCCGGCTGTATTTCTTCCTACTGGGGCAATGAACTGACCGGAGCCCGCCGGCGTTACTACTCCATTACCCCGGAGGGAGAACGGACTTATGAACGTCTGAAAGAGGAGTGGGATACAGCGAAACAATTAATTGATATCCTGATCCAATCAAAAAAGGAGGATGCAGCAGATGGAAAATAGACTCAGAGAATATATGGATGATTTATTCGGAGAAATCCCCCCTACCAAACAGGCAGTGGAACTGAAAGAAGAGATTCTGCAGAACCTCATAGACAAATATCATGACCTTCTGGCGGAAGGCAAAAGCCCGGAAGCGGCCTTCAATATTTCCGTAGCCAGTGTAGGCGACGTGGACGAACTGCTGTCCGGACTGACTGCAGGCTATACTCCACACCCCTGCCAGGACCAGGAAACCTATATAAAGCAAAAACGGAAATCTGCCCTTTTGTTTTCCACATCCATTATGCTTTATATTTTATGTGTATTACCTGTCATTATTGCCGACAGCGTGGGCTATGACATCATCGGCGTATGCCTGATGTTCCTTATGATCGCCACTGCCACGGGGCTTCTTATCTATAACCACATGACACGTCCCCGCTATGCCGCCAATGACGGGACCATTATAGGTGATTTCAGAGAATGGCAGGAATACAACAGCGGCAGCCGTCAGACCTTCCGCGCTGTCAACAGTGCTGTCTGGACTCTTGCCACAGTCCTCTACCTGATCATCAGCTTCAGCACCATGCGCTGGAATGTGACCTGGATCATCTTTTTGATCGCCGCTGCGGTTCAGTCCATCATCCGAGCAGCTTTTGAGCTGAGAAAGTAGGTAAGCCATGAATAGAAAAACATCCGCGGTCATCCGCATAATCTGCTGGTCCATCATTGCTGTGGCTCTGATAGCTGTACTCATACTTGGCCTCAACAAAAGATGGCACTTCACACCCTTTCAAACCGGCGGCTGGAGCTACCCGGAAAGCAGTAAATACACAGCCGGCCCCGCAAAACTTCCCGCAGATAAAATCAAGAATATAAATGTAGACTGGCTTGACGGCAGCGTCACCCTCACCACCGCAGACACTGACAAACTGATTGTTAATGAAACCAGCCGCCAGAAATTAAGCGCAGACAAACAACTCCATTATTATTTAAAAGATGACACTCTCCTGATCCAATACCGCGGTGCCACCAAAAATCTGATCTCCACCTTCAGTAACGGCCTCTCCAAAAAACTGGAGATCCAGATTCCGAAAAAATATGCCGCCTCCTTCCGGGAGATTGTGGTAGACGGTGTCTCATCGGACCTCAGCCTGGAAAATCTGAAAGCAGAAAAACTGTACCTGGACAGTGTATCCGGAGACATCACTCTGAAAAACATAAAAACTGACACCCTGACTGCAGACACCACCAGCGGCTCTCTGGATTCCACTGCCCTGATCGTTACCACCTCTGCTGTCACCAATACCACCAGCGGCAGTGTAAATCTGGAAGGCACCATAAACGATATTCAGCATGACAGCGTCTCCGGAGATCTCCGTGTCCTCTCCGATATCTGTCCTCAGAAGATCCAGGCAGACACCACCAGCGGCAGTATACTTATCAATATCCCGGACAATCCTGGGTTCACCCTTGACTACGACACCATAAGCGGCGACATCCACACCGACTTTCCCGCCACCGGTTCCGACTCCCATTTAACCTACGAGTCCGGACAAAACCACTTCCGCATTGAAACCACCAGCGGTGACATCACTGTCAGGAAAAACCAATAATTTTTTCTTTACACCATCAAAGTGCTGCTCCAAAAGCGAAACCGGGGAGGCCTGCAGGATACTCACACCCCGCAGGTCTCCCCGGCCTCCTCGCCGCTGCTAAAACCTCAGCACAATCTTCGTTCCCTTCCCAGGCTCACTATTCAGCACAATCTTAGCATGATGCAGCGCTGCCCCGTGCTTCACAATAGAAAGCCCAAGCCCGGTCCCTCCGGTCTTCCTCGAATGGCTCTTATCCACCCGGTAAAACCTCTCAAATATTCTCTCCTGCTCTTCTTTTGCGATCCCTATCCCGTTATCCTCTACGCTCCACCGCACACCGTCCTTTTCCCGTGCCAGCAAAACCTTCACATATCCACCTTCTTTATTATATTTGATGGCGTTATCCACAAGATTATACAGCATTTCATACAGAACATGCCGGACTCCCTGTATGGATACACTCTTTCCTTCCATGAGCACAGTCACACGCTTCTTCTTTGCGGGAAGCATAAGTGTCTGGCAGATATCCTGCGTCATCTCATACAGATCCACGTCCTCAAACGGCATATTTTTACTCTCATCCAGCTTGGATATCTCAATGATATCCTGCACAAGGCTGGTCAGCCTGCTGGCCTCATCATATATCCTGCCTGCAAACTCCGGTACATCCTGGGTCTGTACCAGCCCGTCCCGCATGATCTCCGCGTAACCGGATATGGACATGAGCGGTGTCTTCAGCTCATGGGACACATTGGCAGAAAATTCCCTGCGCACCATCTCAGCCTGCTTCAGCTCTTCCACCTGCTTGGCGATCTGCACATTCTGTTCATCCACCCTGTTTAAAAGAGGCCGCAGCTCCTCATAAGCCACGTGTTCCAGGGGATGCTCCAGATCCAGCTCATTGATTGGCGCGATCAGCCTCCGCGTCTGCTTCTCCACCACAAAAAATGCCAACGCCAGTATTGCGATCAGCAGAAGTCCCAGAAGCGTAAAGCTGGAAAGCATGGTGGAAAGAACACTGTCCGTCGTCTTAGCTACACGCAGAATATTGCCGTCATTTAATTTGACCGCATAATAAAAAGTCTGCTTTGAAAGAGTCTGGGAAAACCGCACGACCTCACCGGTTCCCTCCTTCTTGGCCTCAATGATCTCAGGCCTGTCCTTATGATTTTCCAGGTCTGATGCGTCCTTCTCTGAGTCATAGAGGATCGTTCCGTCAGGCTTTGCCAGGGTAATGCGGCTGGTAGTCAGGTCACCTGTTGTTTTGTTCAGATATTCCTTCCCCGTATTCTCCACCGCGTAGCGGATGTACTCGGCCTCATTCCTCACATCCTGCTTCATATAATGATTATATTTTCCGTACATAACAGCGCTTGCCGCAATAAAGGTCAGTATCACGGAAAGAACCACCATAATTCCCACGTGGTTCAGTATACGTTGTTTCATCTTCCATCTCCAATCCGATATCCCACTCCCCGGATGGTCTCAATCAGGTTGCCGCAGTCGCCCAGTTTCTGCCGCAGTGTCCGGATATGTACATCTACTGTCCTGGTCTCACCGTCAAAGTCATATCCCCAGATATGTTCCAGCAGCCTGTCGCGGCTCAGCACGATTCCCTGATTCTCCATCAGATAGCGGAGCATTTCAAATTCTTTCAATGTCAGTTCCACTCTCCGCTGTCCGTCCATTACCTCGTGGCGGTCCACATTTACGGAGAGATTTTCACAGCGCAGGATCTTGTCCTGTGTCTGCCTACTGCTTCTTCTCAGCACAGCCCGGACCCGGGAGATGAATTCCATCATGCCAAAGGGCTTTGTGATATAATCATCAGCCCCTCCGTCCAGTCCCCGCACCTTGTCATATTCCGCCTCCTTGGCTGTCACCATGATTATGGGAATATCCCTGGTCCTGTGCTCCTTTTTCAATTTTTCTAATATAGCATATCCGTCGTCACCGGGAAGCATAATATCCAGAAGAATCAGTTCCGGAATTTCATCCTCCAATGCTGTGAAGAGCTCTTTTCCGTCACTCAGTCCTTTGGCCTGAAATCCGGTGGTCCCTAATGTATATACAAGAAGTTCCCGAATATTTCTTTCATCTTCCACACAATAAATCATATGCGCTCCCTTCTCTGCCCATCTCATTCTATAGACAGTATACGCATTTTTTCGGGAGCGCACAAGAAAAATTTATGGAAGCTGGTAACGGCTGCGGGAGAGTTCCATCACTCTCTGGAATTCCGAGTTGTCTTCACGCTTCATATGTTCCAGGTAGCTGTGAGTGTCAAAGGTATCCTCAGGCACCTGGGTGATACAGACTGCAATGTTGGAGCAGTGATCTGCTATTCTCTCCAGACTGGTGGTTATATCCGAGAGGACAAATCCCTGTTCTATGGTACATTTACCTTCTCTCAGCCTGCGGATGTGGCGGCTTTTCAGCTCCATATTCAATTCATCGATCACCTGTTCCAGAGGTTCCACACTTTTGGCCATCTCCTGATCCTGTCCAGCAAATACTTTGTATGCGGAGTCAAAGATATCCTCAACCGCTTTGGCGATCACATGCAGTTCCTGCAGTGCCTTATCGGAGAATTTCATATTTTTTGAATACATTTCTTTTGCGGACTGCATAATATTTACCGCATGGTCAGAGATTCGTTCAAAGTCCCCGATGCAGTGGAGCATAATGGACAAGTCGTGGCTGTCCTTCTGATTCAAATCCTTCTGGCTCAGTTTCACCAGATAGGTTCCGAGGGCATCCTCATAGCGGTCCACATGGTCCTCCAGGGTCACCACCTCTTCCGCTTTCATCTCATCATATCTGTCAATGAGTGACAGCGCAGTGTGCAGAGAATCCTGGGCCTCTTTTGCCATTTTATCCACTACATGACGGCTCTGCTCCATGGCAAATGCCGGTTTATCCAGGAATCGCACATCCAGAAGCTGGGTCTGCACATCCTGTACAGCCGGTTTTGTCTCCTCCTCCTTGTCGCGGATCGTGAGTTTTGCCAGCTTCTCCAGGCCTCTGGAGAAAGGAAGCAGAAGCACAGTTGCAAATACGTTAAATGTTGTGTGTACCACTGCAATGCCTGCCGCGTTTGCCGCATGTCCCATAAATCCAAAATGGATGAAGGAATTCAGGGTGTAGAACAGAATCATGAAGATAACTGTACCGATCACGTTAAAGTATAAATGCACCATGGCAGCACGCTTTGCATTTTTCTTGGCTCCTACAGCGGAGAGAAGTGCTGTTACGCAGGTACCGATGTTCTGGCCCATGATAATGGGAATGGCAACGTCAAAGCTGACTGCACCGGTTACGCAGAGGGCCTGCAGGATACCCACTGACGCGGAGGAGCTCTGGATCACTGCCGTCAGAATGGTACCGGCGATCATACCGAGAATCGGGTTGGAAAACTGTGTCAGAATCCCTGTAAATTCAGGTACATCCGCCAGCGGCTTCACTGCGTTGCTCATACTGTCCATACCGAACATGAGAACGGCAAATCCGATAAATATCATGCCGATGTCTTTTTTCTTCTCACTTTTGGCAAACATAAGGAAGGCAACGCCAACAATGGCCAGAACGGGTGAGAATGTGGAGGGTTTAAAAAGCTGTATGAAAAAATTGTCACTTTCGATTCCGGAAAGACTCAGAATCCAGGATGTAATTGTTGTACCGATATTGGCACCCATGATAACGCCAACTGCCTGAGAGAGTTTCATGATGCCTGAATTGACGAAGCCAACTACCATTACGGTGGTTGCTGATGATGACTGGATGACTGCGGTTACGGCAGCGCCCAGGCCTACGGCTTTCAGGGGATTTGAGGTCAGTGTCTCCAAAATCCTCTCCATTTTGCCGCCTGATACCTTGGCCAGACCGTCACCCATGACATTCATTCCATATAAAAACAAAGCCAGACCGCCGATTAAGGTCAAAATACTAAAGAAATCCATACTTTTTCTCCTTTTCCTTTTGTAGCAAGGCATACTTATTACCTTTTATTCTTTCCTTATTGTAGGGGAGGTATGTAAAATCTTTTATTGGGGTTTTGTAAAATCTGTGTAAAATTTTCATTATTTAAGAGAGAATAGAATATGGGGGGGGGATTTTGGCATATGCGGACGGCGAAGGAGGGGCATAGGGAAAGGGATTCATCCGACGTTCCGCTGGTGGGCAGCTAACCAGCTGGCATTCACTAAATTCGTCGGATGAGGCCTCCTCATTAAGTGACTGCCGCAGGTGGATCTGCCCGCCGCTCCACTAAACCTACTGAATCCCTTTCCCTATGCCCCTCCTTCACCTGGGATATAATGCGGAATATACAGGGCGGATGTTCTTGAACTGTGCGGTTTAGTGACGATAGGGGAATCGTTGTCTGATAACATGGTTGTACAGGATATTTGTTTGGTAAGTCTGATTTCGTGGTTTCGTGCTTGTGGGTTTTATGGGTTTATTTTTGAGCGGTATTTTTAAGGTTGGAGATTTTAAATGTATTGTTGAAATAATAATAGTAATATAAGTGTTGATATTTATAGTAATATTAATTGATCTTATTTTTTAGTGTTTGTGGTTGTTATTGATAGAATTAATAATTATTTAGTTTTGAGATGGTTTTGGTTAGAGTTTTTAATTTGCCGAAAGCATAAAGTATTTTGGGTAAAGAAGCCGCTTACGGTTTTCCCGGCAGCGGCTTGTGAGAGTGGAGTTATAGATTTTGTTCTGAGAGAATTTTTTCAAATTTCTTTTCGGATAGTATTTCGTTTGTAAGAAAGGTTCCGTTGTAAAAGAGACTGTATGTGGTAAATGGGGATGGGGCATTTTGCGCCTGGTCTTTTGATTCAAAGCGTATCGTTTGGAAGGGTACGCCTTTATCTTTGGCCAGACTCTCGATGAGAGGAACGTATTTCGCCGTAAACGGACATTGGTGACTGTAATAGAGAACAAAGCCCTTCTGCTCTGATTGTGGTGTTTTTACCTGCTCTCTGAACTGCGGTTTCCCGGAAGTTTTATCGAAAGGCAGGTATAGTAGTTCGTAGTACGGCATTGCTGTATCCGCCAATTGGAAGCCTTTATATCTGAGGAAGTCCGGGTCAGAGAGATAGGGCCTTTTTTTGGGTGATGAAAGAACTGCCAGACCTTTTTTGCCCTTGGCCCTGCTGTCTTTGATGCACTCGTCCAGAAGCAGGGTGGAATATCCCTGCCCTTTGAATTTTCCGGAAACCCACAGGCAGTCAATGTACATATAGCCTTCCGCTAATATGGGAGCCCATGCCTCCTCCGCGGGAATATATTCAATAAAACATTTTCCCCGGACATCACATTTTTTGAACATCAGTCCTGCATCTAACTGCCGGGCGATCCACGCTTTCTTGGCTGCCACCTGACAGTCCTTATTATTGGAAATTGCACAGCAGATATGCTCTTTTTCAAGATTTTCCTTTGTCAAAGTAATTACGTCCATTTCATTTCTCTCCTCTTCTTAAATATGATCTATATTGCCCGTTCATTTTTGGGACCGGATCAGGACCGTCATAGACTGCCATAGTTTATTAAGCTAATAAACGGCTGTCTGTCATCTGAACCTTCTTTATTAACAATTATTCCCCGGTTAAATAAAGTAACCTCTTTTTTTCATTTGATTATAAACAGTATACTATAAAAAACATGACATAGTATGTCATATTTATTCCCTCATTATGTTAAAGACATTGTCAGCCTTCCCCGGCTGTAGTATACTCAGACTTATACTACACTGCAGGAGGATGCCCTATGAAAAGAATGCTTTTAGTCTCCATGTTTCAAAATGTTGGGGATATATTAAAAACAATTGAACCAAATCTGAAAAATAAGACCGTAACCTTTATCCCCACCGCAAGTCTTGCAGAAAAATTAGGTTTCTTTGTAAAAATAGGCAAATGGCGTCTGAAAAGGATGGGACTTAAAGTAGAAGAATTAGAAATCTCCAGTTCATCTTATGAAACAATAAAAAGTAAACTGGAGAAAAACGATATCATATATATATCAGGCGGCAACACCTTTTTCCTTCTTCAGGAATTAAAAAGAACCGGCGCAGACAAACTGCTCATCAAGGAAATAAACAATGGAAAGCTATACATCGGCGAATCCGCCGGCGCGATCGCAGTGGCTCCTGATATCCGCTACAGCGCTGAAATGGACAAACCGGAAAAAGCCCCTGATTTAAAAGACTACACCGGCCTTGATTTAATTGAATTCTATGTAGTTCCCCACTACAAAAACTGGGAATTAGGAAAAGCTGCAGAAAAAATAATTAAAAAATACGCAACCACATTAGATTTGAAAATAATTACCGACAATCAGGCAATCCTTATAGAAAATGATACCTGGAAACTACTAAACAGATAGACAAAAAACAAGTCCCCACCCCGCACGGATTTCCTTCCCGCATTCCACCACCAGGCGAAAGAGACGGTACGGCAGGAGCGGGAGATACAGGCTGGCGAGTGTTTAGCTGAGGGGAGCGCAGCCAGGAGTCAGACTGTATCTCCCCCTCCCGCTCCTGCCGCGCCGTTTCTTTCGCCGTCCGCCAAATGCCATATCCCCTCATTTTCACCTAAACTCCGGAATCACAACCCCCTCCCCATTTCTCATGGCCGACTCATGCCCGCAAATCCCCGCAGCCGTCCAATCAGCAGCCGTATACACATCAATCATCGGCTCCCTCTCCTCCACAATACTCCTGACAAATTCATTCACCAAATGCGGATGAGATCCATGATGACCGCCCCCCTGCTTCATATACATATCAGGATTATCCGGGTCCAGAATGGCAAATTCCGTAGTATACTTTCTGATCTCCTCAGGCAGAATCTCCGCCCTATTCGGACAATGCACCTCCTGCCTGCTAATTACTCTTCCCCTGCTGCCAATATTCGTCTCTGCCATTCCCTCCTCAAAAGCATATACATAAGGATCTTCTTCCTCAAAATTCCACTCAAAAGACATCTTATCCCCAAAGACACTGAATCCCTCCACATACTCATGGGCCGTCTCAAACAAAGAACGTGTGACATCTGCGGAAGTCTTCCCATCCTCCAACTGAAAGACCGCTGTCTCCACCGGATAAGGATTTCCGTATTTCTGAACCAGCTCATCCCGCATGGTTCCGCTTCCGAAACAGTGTACCTTCGCTGCTCTCTGTCCGCTTAAAAACAACAGCGGCGACACCGCATGCGTTGCATAATGCAGCGGCGGAAGGCCTTTCCAGTAATCAGGCCACCCTTCCATATCCTGAAAATGCGTCCCTCTCAAATATTGAATCCGGCCCAGCTTCCCCTGATCGATCAAAGATTTAACATACAGGCACTGATATGTATAAACACTTGTCTCCATCATCATATAGTTTTTTCCGCTCTTTTTCTTTGCCTCTATGATATTCCTGATCTCATCCAGCGTTGTCGCCATGGGTACAGTCACAGCGCAGTGTTTTCCCGCATTTAATGCCTGCACTGCCAAATCCGCATGTGTATGAATATTGGTTAAAATATGCACAGCATCCACATCACTGTCCAGCATTTCCTGATAATCGCTGCAGCACTTGCTAAACCCAAACTTTCTCGAAAAATCCCTGAGCAGTTCCTCATTTTTATCACAGATGACCACCTCCTCCACATCCGGATGTTCTCTGTAAATAGTCGGAAAAGCGCCTCCGAAAACAAGCCCTACAATCCCCACCTTTATCTTTTTACCATTCATTCTGATTCTCCTTTATTCCTGTATTTTCCGGTATTCCTTTGGAGAATATCCGGTTGCCTTCTTAAATCCCATACTAAAATAATATTGACTGGAATAACCCAGTTCGCTGCTGATCTCTCCTATTTTTTTATCTGTCTCTACCAATAGTTTTTTTGCCTGGAGGATTCTGAGACTGCTGATATAATTCACCAGGGTACTGCCTGTCTGTTCTTTAAAAATACGGCAGATATAATTAGGACTCATACTGAAAACCTTTGCGATCTGTCCCAGACTCAAATCCTCTTCTCTGTAATTTTCCTCAACATACCTCTTGATCTTAGAAACCGTCTGCGTCGTATCCTTAGCCGTATAATTCCTGATCTCACGGCATAAAGCTATGAGGATTTTCTCTAAATATTCAAGAATATCTGAGGCATAGACCATGGCGTTTAGTTTCTGCAGACTTATTAAATCCTTCACTTTCTCCTCAGGAAGAAGACCACAGACCTGCGTGCTTAAAAATGTAGTGACAAAGAAAAGCAGATACGACCTTTTGATCCGATGCTTTTCCATATAATTTCGTATTTCAGTACACACTTTATCGATTTCTCCGAAATCACCGCTTGTCAGACCGTCCGTCAGCTTTTTTTCAAAATAATCAAAGCGCGTATAATCTGATAATTCTTTATCTGCATAATCGTGAATATGAAAAACCTGGTTTTTCCCCAGGACAAAACGATATTCCAGTGCCTGCGCAGCAGCATCCGCGGCATACTGCAGCTTTCTGATATCATCCACCCAGTATCCGATTCCGACGTTGATATCCACACCTGTACCTTTTTCTGCCAGATCCCGGATATACTTTTTCAGCAGATGTACCAGTGTGTTCATAAGAAAATTTTCTTTTTCTCCAAATACAATGCAGAATACATCCGTCTCCATTAAAAACGGTCCCCAGAATTCCTGGGTCTGATAATACTGAGACAGGCTGCGGCAGATTTCAGCGCAGATCTCTTCCCCTGTGATATCACTTTTTCCTGTTTCCACTGCCGCCATAATGCAGTTAAACTGCATTTTCCGCAGATCGGATTCCAGAATCTCTTCCAGTTCTACCCGGTCCAGCTTACTGCTCTCTTTACTGTCCTTCAAAAGCTTTTGAAAAAAAGCTTCCCGATAAATGCCGTGATTGTTCTCATAAACATGCTGCACCTGCTCCTCGTGATGCTTTTCTTTGCCGGCCTGCAAAATGCGCCGGCTCAGAAATTCATAATCCACAGGCTTTTCCAAAAAATCATATACCCCAAGCTGAATCCCTTTCTTCGCATACTCAAATTTGCTGTATGCACTGATTATGATAATTTTTATATTTCGGCCCAGTCCGTTAATATACTCGCAGAAACTAAGACCGTCCATTCCGGGCATAACGATATCCGATATTATCACATCAGGCTTTGATTCATCCAGGCTTCTCATGGCTTCCTGGCAGTTAGAATAGAACCCCACCGGGTTCAGCCCGTATTCGTCCCACTTCACCTGCGTTTTCAGAGCATTCAATGTTAAGATACGATCTTCAATCACCATTACATTTATCATGATTTTTCATCCTTTACTGCTTTATACTTCCCATCATCAGGCCGCCCATAATATTTTTTTCAAAGCAGACAATAAACAAAATTGCCGGGAGCAGCATCATACATCCCGCAGCACTGATCGCTCCCCATGGCATCTGGTACTGATTCATCTTTGGAATGGATGACATTAAAAGGCTCATCACCTTCACATTTTTAGTAGTAAACATTAACGGTGTAAAAAATTCATTCAGACATGTGATAAAATTAATAATACACAGGGTTGCCATGATCGGTTTCAGCAGGGGAAGTATGATCCTCACAAAAGCTCCTGCCATAGTCGCCCCGTCAATTCTGGCTGCCTCCTCCAGAGAGGGCGGTATCTGACTGATGAAACCGGAATACATGATGGTTGAAAACGGGATCAAAATAGAAAAATACAAAATCACCAGTCCTGCAAATGTATCGCTCAGCCCCAGATGACGCCACAATGTCATAAGAGGAATAACCGTTACCGTGCCTGGTATCATGGTGGAAAACATGATAAAGGCAAATGCTGCATTTAACCCTTTTGTCTGACATCTCGCAAATCCATAACCGGCCAGCGCGCATAGAAAAACGGATAAGACCAGGGAAACCGCTGTAATGATAATCGTTCCTTTCAGATATTCCGTAAGTCCTGCCGCCTGGAACAACTGCCTGTAATTATCAAGCGTCAGATGAATCGGCCTGTACTCTATAGGTGATTTAAACAGATCTACCTGCTGTGTAAAAGAGGATTTTATGATCCAGTAAACAGGCCACATAATAATAAATCCCACCAGGATAGTCAAAACCCATAGGAATACTTTTTTCTTTCCGGACATTTTCATACTCATCCCCCCCTTAATAGTCCACTTTTCTGTAAATCGACAGCCCCACGACTCCATAAAGCGCAGTCGCTAAAAACATGACCACAGTGATCGCAGACGCCATTCCGTAATTCATATTTTTTGTCGCTTCCATATAAAGCCTGTAAGCTAAAAGGGATGTGGATGTGCCCGGCCCTCCCTTTGTCATTGCATATACGATTTCAAAGCTGTTGATCTGGGAAACACCAATGAAAATGATCATTATAATAAAAGTTCTCATAACATAGGGCAGCGATACATGAAACAATATCTTCCAGTCATTAGCCCCGTCAATCTTAGCCGACTCAAACAGTTCCCCCGGTATTCCCTGAAATGCTGCCAGCATGATAATTCCAAAGAAGGATACATTCTTCCATATATTCACGATAATAACGGATATCTGTGCTCCCGATTTATCTGAGAGCCAGTTAAAGTGATATCCTGCAAACCCTATTCTTCTTATCAAATCATTTATGATTCCATACGTATCATCAAAAGCCCAAAGAGCCGCTATAGATACAACGATCATGGAAAGTCCCCATGGAATCAAAGCGATAGTCCTTATCAGCTTTCTTCCGCCGAAATTCTGTTTTAGCAAAAGGGCCAGTCCGATTCCCAGTACAATGATCGCCAGTAAGGAAACCACAGTAAAAACCAGTGTAAAAGATAAAGACTCTAAAAACTGTTTATTCGTGGTGAGTTTCTTAAAATTCAGCAGACCTGCAAACTTTTTTGTTCTCCGAATCAGATCATAGTCCAGCAGACTATAGTAAAACATCGTCACAACCGGATATATGGTTGTCCACGCCCGAATCAGCAGAACCGGAAGAATACAGATCCATGCAAATAAAATTTTCCGCTTTGTGAGCGTCAGTTTTTTCAACATTGCATTCCCCTCTTCCAAATATTTTCAAAACGGAGGCTGCAGATACTACAGCCTCCATCCGCCTTAATTTTTGCCTAATAGCTCATCAATCTGCTGCTGTCCTTTTTCCAGGCATTCCTCATAACTGATCTCATCCATGAGATATTCCTGAAGGGTTCCTGTTACCGTATCCATATATTCACTGTGTCTCTCACTTAACGTTCTGGCCTCAAATGCGTTGTCCTCCACATATGACTTATGTTCTTCCACTGTCAGAAGGCCCTTTGTCAGTTCCGCATCATCCCACACACTCAGATTCGCTGTTGGTGAAAACTTTCCGGTTGCCTTCATATAAGCCGCCTGCGCCTCAGGCGTTGCCATGAATTTCACGTATTCTTTTGCTGCCTCTTTCTTGGAAGAATTTTTATTCACCACCCACATCCAGGAACTCATGGGTGTCTTGTTGGTAACAAATGTAGGCATTGGCGCACAGATAATCTCATCACCGTATTTTCCTGCTTCCGCAAAGGATGAGGATGCAGACGCCCACTGAAAATACATGGCTGCATTTCCATCTGTAAATTTCTGGTTTCCGGTTTCATAATCTACGCTCAGATTATCAATACTTGTGACTCCATAGGTATGTACTAAGTCATACATAAATTTAATTGCTTCCTTCGTCCCGTCCAGCGTCCAGTCATAGAAATTTCCGCCAAACATGAGACACCAGCGATTCAGATTATCCTGCAGATGCGAAGCCTTGTCCCAGGCCTCCAGCAGTCCGTACTTTCCGTCCTTTGTCAGTGCTTTCGCCGCTTCGATAAATTCCTCCTGGTTGGCAGGGACGGCGATTCCCGCTTCATCAAACATCTTCTTATTCACAAAGAAAAGGATACCTCCAAAATCAGCCGGCACGCCATACACATGACCATCCTTTTTTAAGAACTTATCTGCATACCCATCCATGAATTCATTTAAATCTTCTTCCGAAATCACGTCATCAATAGGCTCCAGAAAGTCAGCGCTCATAAATGAAAGCTGCATGATCTCATCAATATAATACACATCTACGGAATCATCGCCTGAAGCCAGCATAGTAGTCGCTTTATTTACCGTATCCGCGTACAACAACGGTTCTGCCTCAAAATTAACTTTAAATTCCAGGCTGTCCTCCACCATCTTCTTAAACTCCTGTCCATACTCATCATCATTAATCGCTGAGGTATAGACGGTTATCTCCGTCTCCTGGGTTGTTTCTTCCTGTTTCGCTTCCTGTTTTCCTGCACCAGCATCTTCTTCCGCAGAAGTACATCCTGATAAAAGCATCGTTCCCATCATAAACACAGCAGTCCCTGCTGCCATCTTTCTTCTCCAATTTCTTCTCTTCATACCATACTCCTTTTTCTGCTTTTAGAATCTCCTGCGCAAAAGAATCTGTAAATAGTACCGCTTGTCCAGCTAATATTAAGATATCACATCCATTTATAAAAATCATACAATTTATTATCTATTTTTTAATATTTCATATCCACTTTTACATAAATCGTTTTTATTTCTCATGAATTTTGCTATAATATTTTCAATACAGAATCAACCGGAGGTCATTATGAACAAATTCAAAAAATCCTTTCATAAACATTTTTCAACTTTCCGTTCCAAGCTGACTGCTGCCTTTATTCTAACGTCCATGATTCCCCTGCTTCTCTCCATTACCATAGCCATGTTTATTATCAACAGCTATCTGAGAAAAGAAACCATAAATCAACTAATCTCCGACGCCAGCCTGGAAGCACAGCAGATAGAGGCTCGTCTTGGTCAGATCATTGATATGCAGAACGCGCTCTCTTCCCTGTTCTCCTCCTCACTGACTCCCGATAACGCCTCAAAAGATATCTCATCCCTGTCACTGTCGCGTTTTGAGTCCCTGCGCGCCAATGTCACCAGCCTGGAGTATGTCTATAATGTAAAGAAAATCAGAATATACTCTGACTATTTTCCATTCACCGATGGTGACAGTTTTCATTTTTTTCCTCTCACAGACCTGGATTCCACTGTCCTTAATCAAATCGCCTCTGAATCCTCCGGTGTCAACCGCCTGAAAATGGTGTCCCCGGCTGACGTTTCCTCTGCCGGCACAGCCAGCTTTTACAAAGCGATCAAAAATATAAACGGAACCATCATTGCTGTTTACTATATCGATATAGACCTGCCCAGCACCATGAAAAGCATCCTGTCTCCCACAGCGGATACAACTGCCCTCACTCTTTTGGACTCTGCATCCACTCCTCTATACAGCAGCACTGAAAACCTGACCCTTTCCAATCCGCCGGACATCTGCGAACAAGACAAAGTATTCTCCTCCGAAGACGCCCGCTTCCAAATCCTAAAAAAAAGCAGATATACGGACTGGTATTATCTTTTTGAATCGTCAAAAGGGAGCAGTAAAATTGTAAACCAGGCCCTTCTTGCAGGCTATCTGCTGGTCTTTTCACTGACTGTACTTTTATGCATCATTGCCGTCATCATATTCCCCATCACCCTGTCCAAACGCATAAAATACTTTTCCAGTACCATCAATAACATCCCTGATAAAGACCTGGCATCCGCCAGCGCCGCTGAAGCCATCCTGGATACCCTTGTAAATGACAATACCCCCGGTGATGAAATAGACTCCATAATCATAACCTTCAGCAATTTATTCAAGAAAAACACACAACTCAATACCGCCATAAGACAGCATGAGCTGGAAATTGAAAAATCAAAGTTTACCATACTTCAGGAACAGATCAATCCGCATTTTCTATATAACTCCCTGGATACCATACGCATATGCATGCTCATGGACAAAAAGGAGACTGCCTGCCGCCTGATCCAGTCCCTGTCCCAATTTTACCGCATCTCCCTGAGCAAAGGAAAAGACATCATTACCATCGAACAGGAACTCCGCATGATAGAAGCCTACCTCCAAATCGAACAGGCCGGCTATGACGGAAAGATCACATGGAAAATAAGCTGCAGCGGCCAGGCATCCTCCTTCGGAATCCCTAAATTCACACTGCAGCCCATAGTAGAAAACTCCATCATACACGGAGATTTCGCCTCATCACCTACACCCCTGTCAATCACAATAACCGTGGAATACAAAGAATCGATCAAGATAATCCTAAAAGACAACGGCCCCGGAATCCCCCCGGACCGCCTGAAAGAACTGAACCGCCTGCTGGCTTCCCAAACCCTGGTCCCCACCGCCAGCTACGGCCTCCAAAACTGCAGCCAACGCATCCGCCTCCACTACGGCCCCGCCTATGGCCTCCAAATTACCAGCACCCCCAAAGGCACCCAAACCACCCTGACCCTCCCCCCCATCCTCCCCTAACCCCGCAGTTCCCCACCACATTCCCCTGTTTTCTCCCCACATACCCCAAGGTTACCACCTATTCCCCTCAGCCTTTTACCCCCATCCCAACTCTGTACAGATAACCTTCCCGCATTCCACCCCCAGGCGAAAGAGGCGGTGCGGCAGGAGCGGGAGGGGGAGATACAGGCTGGCGAGTGTTTAGCGGAGCGAGCCGAAGATCCACTTGCCCCAGCTGATTAATGAGGAAGCCCATGCTGACGAATTTAGCAGCTGGGAGCAAGTTAGCTGAGGGGAGCGCAGCCAGGAGCCAGGCTGTATCTCCCCCTCCCGCTCCTGCCGTGCCGCCTCTTTCGCCGTCCGCCAAATGCCACACCTCTTATCCTTCTACAGCTAAACTCTCTCAATAACCTCCGTCACCAACCCCGCAAACTCCCGCGAAACCCTGTCCGCCGTCTCCTGCACCTCCTTATGATCCAGCTTCGCACCCATCCCCGCAGCCTGATTCGTAATACAGGAAATCCCGCAGACTTCCATTCCCATATGCCGTGCAGCCATAGCCTCGCAGGCTGTACTCATCCCAGCCGCATCAGCGCCCCACACTCTGCACATCCGAATCTCCGCCGGCGTCTCATAATTCGGCCCGCTAAACTGCATATAAACGCCTTCTTTCAGTGTAATACCCAGCTTTTTTGCCGCATCCTTCACCACATTACGCATCCTTACACTGTAGACCTCACTCATATCCGGGAACCTCGGCCCCAGCTTATCCATATTCGGCCCGATCAAAGGACTCGGCACAGCGGTGGTGATATGATCCCGGATCAGCATAAAATCTCCCGGATCAAAATCAAAATTCACTCCTCCTGCCGCATTGGTCAGAATCAGCTTTTTCGCTCCCAAAAGTCCCATAAGCCTTACCGGCAGCACAACATCTGTCATAGGATATCCTTCATAATAATGGACACGCCCCTGCATGATCACCACAGGCACCTCCCCCACATAACCAAATACAAATCTCCCCTTATGTCCTTCCACCGTGGAGGTCGGAAATCCCTCGATATCCTTATAATCTACAGTATCCTCGATCCGAATACCGTCCGCATAATCCCCCAGTCCGGACCCCAGTACCAGAGCCACCTCCGGTTTAAAATCTGTTCTCTTTTTCACACTTTCCAAACACCTGAATAATTTTTCTTCTGCCTGATTCATACTTACATTCCTCTCTTTCCGATTCTGCCGCAAATTCTCTCACAGACTGCCCTTTCCCGGACACACATCTGCATACTTCACATTATAAAGCATTTCCCCTTGCAGAAAAAGGAGTAAACTCTTTTTTCATTCAAAAAAAGAGGGCATGTCTCCATGTCCTCAAAAACTTCTGATCTGATCCTCTTCATCTTCTGTTGTCTTAACAATCGCTTTTATCACAACCGGATAACTCACCGCATCATTTACCTTCACCATAACCCGGTCACCCTCCCGGTGTCCGCGGATGGCCTTTCCTAGGGGCGATTCGATACTGATCTTATTGTCAAGAGAGTTGCCCCGGATGGACGTTACCAGCTTGTAAGTCTCGGTCTCGTCATCCTCCTCATAGTAAATTTCCACCACATTGTTGATTCCCACTTCATCGCTCTTTGAATTGTCTTTTACAATGGCGGCAGTCTTCAGCATTCTTTCCAGATACCGGATACGGCTCTCGTTTTTATTCTTATCCTTTTTGGCCGCATAATACTCAAAGTTTTCGCTCAGATCCCCCTGTGCCCTGGCCTCCTTGACAGCCTCTATGGCTTCTTTCCTGACCACCAGCTTCCGGTATTCGATTTCCTCCTGGATTTTCTTTACGTCACTCTCTGTCAGCTGTTCCCGCATTTCTCTCTGCCTCTTTTCCTGATATTTCCGGTTACGATATCTTGGTTCCCGCCTCGGCCAGAAAACCACGTTTAAAAAGCTCTTCCGCTATCTCATCCAGGGTCTGCTCGCTGTCTGCAAGAACCGTATGGTAGTGATAGCCCGAAGTGATATTCTTCAGAGGACTGGATTGTCCTCCCTGTATGCCTCTCACAAACTCAGCCGCCTTCTTTCTGGAATCAACAGACAGATCAGCCCTGAGCTGTCCATAAACCTCATGGCGTATGAACACGTCCTCCACTTTGCCTCCGCAGTCAACGATCAGATTCAGCTCCTCCAGAATCTCACTGTCCTTATGACACACATAGAACACACGGCTCGCAAACACCGGGGCATGGAACACATACCCCCGGTGTGTGGAAAGAATATCCTGGTTCTGCGCCCGCAAAAGTGCAATATCCTGCACAATCACCTGGCGGCTGACCTGGAACCGCTGTGCCAGCTTCGTGCCGGAAACAGGTTCCGGGCTGCGCCTGATATATTCTAAAATTTCCTGTCTGCGTTTTTCGCCGTTCATCCTCACTTATTCCTTTCTCGCTGTCCTTTGCGGTACTTCCATTCATTCTCCCAAAGCCGGCCCGCTGCACCTGATGCTAACAGGACACGGGATGCAGATTTTTCAGGGAAATATCAAGAATCGGTGAGGAGTGAGTCAGCGCCCCGCTGGAAATATAATCCACGCCGATAGATACAAGCCTTTCCACATTCTCCCTGGTCACATTGCCGGAACACTCCGTCTCAGCCCTTCCGTCAATGATTCGGATGGCCTCCTTCATCATCTCCGGTGTCATATTGTCCAGCATAATGATATCAGCCCCTGCTTCCACGGCTTCCTTCACCATATCCAGATTCTCAACCTCTATTTCAATCTTGCGCACAAAAGGAGCATATTCTTTTGCCATTTTGACAGCTTTTGTCACACTTCCTGCTGCCCCGATATGATTGTCTTTCAATAAAATACCATCCGACAGATTGTATCTGTGATTATATCCGCCGCCCACTTTTACCGCGTATTTCTCAAAAACACGCATATTCGGTGTTGTCTTTCTGGTATCCAGAAGTTTTGTCTTGCTGCCTGCAAGCAGATCTGCGATCTGCCTTGTGTAGCTGGCGATCCCGCTCATTCTCTGCAGATAGTTCAAGGCAACTCGCTCACCGGAGAGAAGTACCCGGATATCTCCGTGAAGCGTTGCCATAAGCTGACCGTTTTTCACCCGGTCACCATCACTTACATAAAACTCCACCTCTGTCTTCTCATCCAGAAGCTCAAAGACTCTTTTAAAAACATCAAGTCCGGCTATCACACCATCCTGCTTACAGATCAGCTGCACCTCGCCGGGGCATGCCCCGCGCATTACCGCATTGGTGGTAATATCCTCACTGGTTATATCTTCCTGCAGAGCCTGCATGATCAAATGGTCTGCATTTAATTTCATTGTAATCTGATTCATACCGCTTTTTTCACCCTTTCGATTTCTTTCAAAACGCTCTCTCCGTACATCCTCTGAAGCTCTTCCTGCCTCGGAAAGCCTTCTCTCTCCGCTTTCGTCAGAAGCATGGCTGCCTTTTCCCGGCATATTTCTCCATTCTCCTGCTGCTCACGCTCTGAGATCCGCAAAGCCGCACGCTTTGCAAACACCAGACTCTCCAGCAGGGAATTGCTGGCCAGGCGGTTTGCACCGTGAACGCCGTTGCAGCTTGTCTCTCCTGCCGCATAAAGATTTTCCATTGTAGTCCTGCTGTCCAAATCCACTTTTACACCGCCCATAAAATAATGCTGGGCAGGCACAACAGGAATACATTCCTTTCTCACATCATACCCTTCCTCCAGACAGCGCTCAAAAATATTGGGGAAATGAGACATGATCTCTTCCTCCCCGAGGGGACGCATATCCAGCCACACATAGGGTTTGTGGTCTATCTCCATCTGCCTGTGGATGGCGTCTGCCAGGATATCCCGGGGAAGCACCTCATTGGCAAAACGCTCCATATTGGCATTGTATAATTTCGCACCTTCCCCGCGCACGGACTCCGATATCAGGAATCTGCGGCCCGGTTTCTTGGAATATAAGGTTGTAGGGTGAATCTGCACGTAATCCGGATGCTCCAGCTCAACACCGTGCTTCAGCGCAATGGCAAGGGCATCTCCTGTCAGATGGGGAAAATTGGTGGAATGTTCATAAAGCCCGCCGATTCCGCCGCAGGCCCAAATCGTATCCCGGGCTGTGATTCCAAATATACTGCCGTCCTCCCGGCGTGCCACAATACCGTAACACCGGTTATTCTCCTCCAGTATATCAATCATTGTTGTCCGTGTCAAAATTTTTACATTGGGAAGTTTCCGGACTGTTTCCAGCAGCCTGCTTGTGATCTCTTTTCCTGTGATATCTTTGTGAAACAGGATTCTCGGCCTGGAATGGGCACCTTCCCTGGTATAAGCCAGTTCCCCGTCTCTGCGGTTAAAGTCCACACCACAGGCAATCAGCTCCTCTATCACTGCTCTGGAGGAACGGATCATCATATCCACGGATTCTTTCCTGTTCTCATAATGTCCGGCTTTCAGGGTGTCCTCCATAAATGCCTCATAATCCTCTTCATCCCGCTGCACACAGATGCCTCCCTGAGCCAGAAAAGAATCACTGTTCTCCAGGTCATCCTTCGTCAGCATCAGAACCTGTTTCTCTCTTGGCAGGTGAAGGGCTGCAAAAAGCCCTGCAACACCTGTTCCCACGATCACGATATCTGTTTTTTCTCTTTTCATTTTCTCCTAAACCTTCTTTCCATCCGCAGCCTGCCGTTTCACAAAGGCAGTGCGGGTTACACTACTTTGCGGTCTCGAGCATCCGGTTCAGAGGCACATTGGCCTTACTGCGGAGGCTGTCATCCACACTTACCTCTCCTTTGTTGTATTTCAGACAGTCGCGCACTTTTTCCAGGGTTATCTTTTTCATGGATGTACAGGTCTGTCCGCCGGGCAGTGTATAGAATTTTTTGTCCGGATTCTTCTGCTGCAGTTCGTACAGCACACCGTTTTCTGTTCCGATAATAAATTCTTTTTTGTCACTTTTTGTGGCATGGTCAATGATGCCGGATGTGCTGCCCACATAATCGGCAAGCTCCAGCACTTCCTTTGTGCACTCCGGATGCACCAGAAACTCCGCACCGGGGTGGCAGCGTTTTATTTCTTCCACCTGCTCTTTCTTTACTTCTTTATGTACATAACAGTAACCGTCATTGAGAATCACATTTTTCTCCGGGACCTGTTTTGCCACGTAGCTGCCCAGGTTTTCATCCGGAATAAAAAAGATATTCTTATTTGGAAGTTTCCTTACTATCTCAACCGCGTTTGAGGAAGTCACACATACGTCTGCGTATGTCTTCAGTGCGGCACTGGAATTGATATAGCAGACAACTGCCAGGTCCTCATACTCTTCTCTCATTTTTTCAATTTTACCGGCAGCCGCCATATGGGCCATAGGACAATCCGCTGTGGTGTCCGGCATGAGTACGGTTTTTTCAGGGTTCAGGATTTTTGCGCTCTCCCCCATGAAAGTTACCCCCGCAAAGACCAGGGTACTGGCATCCAGCTTTGTGGCAATCTTGCTCAGATAAAAAGAATCTCCAATATAATCCGCACATGCCTGCACCTCACCCGGTACATAGTAGTGGGCAAGAATCACTGCATCCTTTTCTTTCTTCAGTTCCTCGATTTCCCGATAAATGGAATCCACGGTTTCTCCTCCTCGATTTTACGAATTTTTAACATTATACAACTTTCCTTTACATCTGACAAGACAGTTGTAAAATTGTACTGTAATACATACAAAAAAGAGACTGCACCATGTACAATCTCTCCTGTGTATTTCTCTACTTTTTCAAACACCCGACCCCATACATCATCATATCCTCAGCCATGGCAGCAATCTCTTCCGCCCCTGTCACCATGCCCTCCCTCAGCCACTCCTCCAAAAGGCCGATGCATCCCGCACTGGCAAACGCATAAAAATATTCGATCTCCTTCGGAGACGCCATGGCAAAGAATCGGGAGTAGGCTTCCACGCATTTTTCCCGTCCGAGGCTCAGAAGCCGTACAGCAAAGTTTTTATCCCCGTAATCACCCAGCGTCACGGTACAGAGATCCGCATTTTCCTTCAGACACCGGAATATCTCCGTAGTGATCTTCAGCGGGGTCAGTTCCCTGTTCTCCACTGACAGAAGCGGCTCCAACGCTCTTTCAATATCCCTGGTCATCTCCTCCTCTATCTGCTCCAGCAGGTCATAAATATCTTTATAATGCGCATAGAAAGTCCCTCTGTTTATACCTGCAAGACCGCACAGCTCTCTTATGGAGATGCTGTGTATGGGTTTTTCGCGAAGCAGTTCCATAAATGCTTTCCTGATAAGCTGCTTTGTCATTCTGGTTCTCTGGTCGCCCGATTTCCCCATAGAACGGCCTCCTTTCTCAAATGCCCGACACTTTTTGCCTGAACTGTTCAAAAACCATCCAAATGGCTCAAATCTGCCGATTGTTTTCCTGTT
The DNA here is from genome assembly GCF_037000545.1 of Blautia sp. JLR.GB0024. Classification (NCBI taxonomy): domain Bacteria; kingdom Bacillati; phylum Bacillota; class Clostridia; order Lachnospirales; family Lachnospiraceae; genus Blautia; species Blautia sp. JLR.GB0024. The sequence goes on from NZ_JBANBF010000009.1 coordinate 23,472, forward strand.
ATATTCTCATTATAATTAATAATAGAAAGAGATTCAACTGCGTTTACATTCCGGTTTCAGAATGCGTATAAAATATTTGTGCCAAAAAGGAGATGTTTCCTTATGAGAACACTATATCTTGTTACAGGCGCAGACGGCCACCTGGGCAGCACTATTATCCGTCTGCTGAAAAAACAGAATCTTCCTGTGAGAGGACTGCTGCTCCCGGAAAAGGCAGAGCCGGATATCCGCGGTGTCCGGTATTTCCACGGAGACATACGGAACCCGGAAAGCTTAAGACCCTTCTTTGAAAATACCGGACACAGCAGCCTGGCCGTCATACACGCTGCCGGCATGATCTCTATCGCTGAGGATGTGACCCCGGAGTTATACGACGTCAATGTAAACGGAACGAAAAACATAATTGCCATGTGTCTGCAGTACAAGGTAAAAAGGCTTCTCTATGTAAGCTCCGTACATGCGATCCCGGAGCAGAATAAACTGAAAGTCCTGCATGAGACCACCAATTTCTCTCCTGACCTGGTAGTCGGCGCCTATGCCAAGACAAAGGCGGAGGCAACCAGAGCGGTACTGGAAGCTGTTCCTAAGGGACTTGACGCTGTGGTTGTCCATCCTTCAGGAATTTTAGGCCCCTTTGACACCTCGGGCAATCACCTGGTACAGATGGTAACAGACTACATAGAGGGACGTCTTCCGGCCTGTGTAAACGGCGGCTATGATTTTGTGGATGTCCGCGATGTGGCTTCCGGCTGTCTGGCTGCCTTAGAGCGCGGACGGAAAGGGGAATGCTATATTCTCTCCAACCGCCATTATGAGATAAAGGATGTTCTGAAAATGGTTAAAATGCAGAGCGGCGGCAGACACCTGCCGGTTCTTCCCATGTGGATGGCAAAGATGGCAGCACCTCTCATCGGGGGCATCTGCCGCATGAAAAAAAGCCGTCCTCTGTACACCCGCTATTCCCTGTATACCCTGCAGAGCAATGACCGGTTTGACCACACAAAAGCCACTGCCGAACTGGGGTTTAAGCCGCGAGATCTGTTCCAGACCATTGCAGATACGATTGCCTGGATGAAAAAGAAAAGCCACAGCATTCTGATTTAAAATGACATACTCTTACCATTTGAAAAGGCGGACGGCCTTCCTAACCCCTTCGGAAGATACCGTCCGCCTTGTATTGTCACTGCCAGTTTATCTTATTTTCCATTATGATCTTCTGCTTTTCAGCCCGGATACAGCCGATTTCGTAGCAGTCATAATATCTGCTCAGATGCGCCGCTATCCTGTCTGCTGCCTCCCGCTGCACCACCAGTATAAATCCCACACCACAGTTGAACGTGGAGAGCATTTCCCTGTCACTGATATTTCCGCACTGTCTGATAAAGCGGAAGACGGGCAGTGTCTTGATCCTGTCAAGCTCTATCACAGCACTTAAGCCGTCCGGGATTACCCGGCACAGGTTCCCTTCTATGCCGCCTCCTGTAATATGGGCCATGCCGTGAACAGCGCTGTTTCCCATTATGCCTTTCAGGGCTTTATAGTAAGGCGTGTGGGGCTTCATGATCTGTTCCGTAAATGTCATGCCCTCCACCTTTTCCAGTTTGATCTCCGGCATCCGGTCCATGAGCATACGGACAAGGGAATAGCCGTTGGTGTGCAGCCCGTTGGATGCAAGGGCCAGCACTGTGTCCCCCTCTTCAATAGCGGAGCCGTCAATGATCCTGTCCTTTTCCACAATGCCGGCAATGCTGGAAGTGAGCACATACACCCCCTTATCCACCACAGCAGGCTGTACGCTTGTCTCCCCTCCCACCAGGGAGCATTCATTCTCCCGGCAGGCATCCGATACGCCTTTGACCAGGGCACTGATGGTGTCCTTCTCCGCGTTTCCGCACACGATCGTATCCAGCACGGCAAGCGGCTTTGCCCCCATCACAGCAATGTCATTGACCAGATGATTTATCATATCATGGCAGATGGAGTCCGTATAGCCATACTCCATGGCAAGCTTCTGCTTTGACCCCGGCTCTTCTGACTTCAGAACCAGCACAGGGTTCTTAATCTCCGGGAACGAAATATCGTAGAGAGAAGCAAACGGCCCAAGTCCGTTCAGAACCCTTTTATCTCCTGTTTCCAGGTGCTTTGCCATTTCCTTTTTGATCGTGTCTGTGTAGGCAATGTCCACTCCTGCCTTACTGTAGGACAATTCCTCCCCGTCCTTCTCACAGCCCGAAAGCAGTTCATCCACCGTCACCTCCATGACCGCGGAAAGCTCCGGCAGCAGCTCCACATTGGGAAATGTACTGCCCTTTTCCCATTTGGATACGGCCTGAAAAGAAATATTCAGCCTGTCTGCAAGCTGCTGCTGCGTCATTCCCAGTTCTCTTCTTTTTCTGGAAATAAAACCTCCTATTTTCACACTGTCAAGCATGGCTTTTCCTCCTCGTCTTTATGCCTTAATCATACCCCTGTACCACGCTTTGGACAATAACGGAATATTTGAATTTTATCTCATTTTTCAACTGCCGGTAGAGTCCCTCTTTTATATCTTCTCCAAAGTCCTGCCGTCAGCAGCAGGGTCGAAACCTCAGCTGCCGGGAAGGCCAGCCAGATACCATCCATTTTCCAGATAAAAGACAGCACAAAGGCGAAAAACAGGATGGCAGCAACACCTCTTGCAAAAGCAATGGCAAAAGATTCCCTTCCACGCTCCACTGCTCCCATAAAAGCCGCTGCCACAATGTTGATCCCAGCCGGACAAAAGCCCAGAAAATACAGCCGCAGTCCCCAAAAGGCAATATCCGCAAGTTCCTGATTCCCCTCACTGTTAAAAATCCCAATCAGATTTTGGGTAAATGCAAACGCAGCCGCACTGAACAGAATCCCTACAGCCGCAGCCAGCAGAACTGCTCTTAAAAGCACCACAGCACTTTCCTTTTTCCTGCCCTCCCCGTAAAAACGGCTGATCAGAGGCTGACTTCCCTGGGAAATACCGGTAAATACAGACACAGCGACCAGGGCCAGATTCGCCACGATCCCGTAAGCCGCCACCCCTGTATTGCCTGCCAGACGCAGAATCAGCAGATTAAACACAATGAGCACCACCGCGGAAGACAGTTCATTGATAAACGCGGATATACCAAGACTGCAGATATCCAATACTCGCCGCCCAAGCGCTCTATGATCAAAGCTCCAGGCAAACCGGTTCTTCCCTCTGATAAAATGCAGAGACAAGAGTCCTATACTGATGACCGGAGCAAACCCGGTGGCAAGAGCCGCCCCGAAGATTCCCATATTCAATGGGAATAAGAATACATAATCAAGCAATATATTAGAAAAACTCCCGGTCAGCATAGCCGCCATGGAAAGACGGGGGCTGCCGTCGTTTCGGACAAATGCAATGAGTATGTTGTTCACAATGAAAAACGGAGCAAATCCCAGTATGGTCTTCAGATAACTCCCTGTCATCTCCTGTATGACACCCTCAGCTCCCAGGATTTTTGCCACAGCATCGGATGCGGTAAAACCAAGGAACAGAAGAACCAGCCCCACCGTAATCCCTGCCGCCGCTGAAGTGGTGAACACCTGATTTCCCTTCTGCACCTCTTTCTGTGCCCGACAGATAGCAAAACGTGTGGCACCACCGATTCCCAGCATCAGCCCCAGTCCGTTAATGATACTGTAGACAGAAATAGCCAGATTCAGCGCTGTCAGGCCGTCTGCCCCCAAACGCTTTGAGATAAAAAAAGTGTCCGCCAGAATATAACAGGACAACCCCAGCATTCCCAGAACATTTAAGGATATGTATTTGTAAAATTCTCTATTCATTTGTTTCTGCATAAGCCAGTCTCCTTGCGATTTTAAAAAAAATGCCCAAATACATTCCTTCCATGACCTACCGGAATGTATTCAGGCATTTTCCGTCTACCCGGTGGCAGACGGTTGCTCATGCTATTGTATATCAGCGGAAGGATTTTTGCAAGAGGGATTTTGTATCCGGTTGACTTCCATCTTATTCAGGATTCCCTCCGCCGTCACACCGGGATGTGTGGCAATGATACGGCAGACCTGTTCGGTAAATTCCGGGGAACAGCCGTATTTTTTTGCCATATCTTTTATATTCTCCCCTTTTTTCATTCCCCGGCTGATATTCTCCACTGCTTTTCGGGTATCGGTTCCCACCGGAACTTTTACGGGGGTATCCGTGTGGGGAATATCTATGCGTTTTACCTGTATCTCTCCGTTCCCGGTCTCCAGAACTGCCATGGTTATATCCTGGTTAAAGCGGCGTTTTCCGCAGCTCCCCGGATTGAGGAAGAGATGTCCGTCCCTTCGTTCCTCCAGATATTTGTGGGAATGACCGAATACGACCACATCCACACCGGTCAGATTTCGGGGGATCTCTTTTTTGTTATGCACCATATAGAAGGTAATACCGTCCAGCTCAAACCGAAGGGATACCGGTATCTGTTCCGCCCATTCTTTGTCATTATTTCCTCTGACAATGTAGAAAGGTTTATCTTTTGAAAGTTCATCCACGATTCTTTGGGTGTTAATATCTCCGCCGTGAAGAACCGCGTCACAGGTATTTACAATTTCCATCACCTCAGGACGCAGAAGCCCGTGGGTATCGGATAAGACTGCTATTCTCATTTAGCTGCTCTCCATCTAATTAGATTTTGTAACTGTCTGTCCGGTGGAACAGTTACAGGATTTCTTTTATCTTATCCGAAATCATTTTCTTTGTAAAGCACCCGCCATTCGTTTATGAAAATTTTGTTGCTCCCATCATAGCGAGCATAGCCACGCCTCCGGCTATGTAGACGCCGTGCACTACCAGGCATATTTTCATCAGATTGTTCTTAACCTTCCCTTTTGTGTAAGCGGTAATCGTGAAAATACCCCCGACAAGCATCACCGCAATATACACCAGGATAATGATCTCAGCCGCAGGTGACTCCAATGCCCACGGATTCCATCGTATCGGAAAAATTGTAAACGGGAAAAATATTAAAACAGTACTTATCGCAGTAAACAGTTTTTCTTTCATCATCTATCTCCTCTCTGCCTGTCCGAAACGGATACAGGCTGCAAACAGACACACCACCGTGCAACCCACTGCCACAGGTATGAACGGCATCAGTTCAAAAGCAAAGGTCCCCATATTGGATGCCAGCTCATGCATCCTGGATGCAACCATGAGAAACGGGTAGCACATGGGGTACGCAAACCATATTTTTGTGTTAATAAGAAGGACGGACGGCACAATAGATGCCATTCCCACACCCATGGAAAAAATGGGAGTCTGAATACTGACAGCAAGCATCCAGAAAAACGCGGCCATGGGAATGGAGGAAATGTAAATGATCCCCGCTTCTCTCAGTATATCTATAACCGGCAGCATGAAGTTATAATCCTGGATTCGGGATGCGATCGCCGCACTTGGAAAATATGCCAGGGTCATAAAAAACATCTGCACTGCTGCCAGCAAAATAAGGATAGAAAATTTCACCAGGCAGAGGCGGGCCGCAGATACAGGCAGAGCCAGCATCTTCAGTATTCCTTTATTCTTCCGTTCTGTCTGCACCAGCATCACGGTACTGATCACAATACTTGCAGGAAACATGAACCAGGCATATCCCATAAAGCTCTGTATGAAAAAGTTATTTTCCGGGGATATCCCTTCATTTCCTATGGTAAAGTTAATATCCGCATTGATCACAGCAGTCAGCCATATGAGAAATACGGGAATCACTAAAATCCAGAGGATGCCGGAGCGACGTGTCTTTTTCAGTTCTACTCCTGCTAATGATAAAAAACTCATGTGAAATGCCTCCTTATTTTAAAATAGATGATCTCCAGCAGTCCGAAACCTGCCGTTTCCCCGCAGGATATAATCAGGCATCTAACTGCCTGCGCCCCATTAAGATTCGGATATACCTTCATGGGCATCATAAATGGCAGATAAGAGAGTATCCCGCCTCCATTTTGGAGAATGGAAGTCATAAACAGACAGATCGTGCCGATTCCCAGCGATATCCACATATTTTTACAGATGGAAGAAACTGCAGTCATACAGAGGAGCAGCGGAAGGAACATGGCAAAAGAAAATCCCATGCTCTTCCAGATTTCTGTCGTAAAGATGCGGTCTGCAGAAAACCACTTCCATCCGCAGAACCAAAGAGCTGCACCTCCCAGTACAAGCGCCCCGGCTGTCAAAACCAACAGCACACTGCATTTTCCGAAAAACAGACTCTCCGGACGCTTTGGAAGGGTATCCATGCGCTGCATGGCATTGTCTGCAAATTCTGTATGGTACATAATACATGCGCCGATAATAAGGAGAAAAGACAGCAGCATAGACATGAGCTGCCAGTTGGCTCCCATTAAAATAACTGCCGGGGAATCCTGTTTGTTTACAAAGCTCTCCGGGCGGGCTCCGATATTTACCACCGGGGCTGCCGCTGCCAGAAGTCCGCCAGCCAGAAATGCGGGAAAGAATCCGGTCCGCTTCAGCTTATTCCACTCCAATGCAGATGTCATTTTCCTGCACCTCTCTTTCTGTTATCCTCCTCCACCATTGCCAGAAATGTATCTTCCAGATTGTCAGAGGGATATCCTTCAAAGTCAGCCATCTGCCGCAGTTCCTGCAGATTCCCTTCAAAGAGGAGACGGCCATGATTCAGGATTCCGATATCATCCGCCATGAGCTCTACCTCAGGAAGCAGGTGGGAGGACACAAGGACTGTGCAGTCGTATTTCTTCGGCAGGGAACGGATCAGAGTCCTGATCTCATGAATTCCCACCGGGTCAAGACCATTGGTCGGTTCGTCCAGGAATAAAATAGGCGGGCGTCCGATAAGCGCCGAGGCCAGCCCCAGCCTCTGTTTCATACCTAGGGAATACTTTCTGGCAAGGCGTTTCCGGTACTGGGTCAGCCCTACAAGCTCCAGAGCATCCGATACGCTGGATTTCGGAAGACCCAGGATTTTTCTTATAATCTCCAGATTCTCTTCCCCTGTCAGGTTGCCGTAAAAAGCGGGTGCTTCTATGAAAGACCCCACTTCCCTGAGAATCTTCATCCTGTCTCTGGGGAAGGTATTGCTGTTAATGGTAAAACGGCCTTTTGTAGGCTTTGTCAGTCCCAAAAACATTTTCATAGTAGTGGATTTACCAGCCCCATTCGGTCCCAGAAATCCGTAAACACTGCCCTTTCGTATATGCATGTTCAGGTCAGCGACAGCGGTAAAGTCAGCGTATTCTTTTGTCAGATGGTATGTTTCTATAATATTCATTTTCATGTCTCCCTTCCGGATTCTTTTTCTTTGTTTCTGTCTTTATTATAGAAAGCCAACCTTACATCTGCATTCTGATAACCTTACATTTACCTTACATTTCGGTATTATTCCCACGGGCAGGCGGATTTGCTGATATAATAAGGATACGGGGAGCTACTCAGCCGGATGAATAGATACAAATACGGAAAATATATTTGCAGGGAGGTACAGACAATGGCAAATGATCATTTGAAAAGAAAAAGAATACTTCTTGTAGACGATGAACCGGAGCTGCTTGATATGGTTGTCTCTATTTTACAGGAAGAGGGATATTTACAGATAAAAACCGCAAAAAATACGGCGGAGGCACTGGCTGCCTGCCGTGATTGGAATCCTGAGTTTGGCATTTTTGATGTTATGCTGCCGGATGGCGATGGTTTCTCCCTGTTTCAAAAGGTCCGGGAGTTTTCTGACTTTCCCATCCTTTTTTTAACCGCACGCGGGGAGGATGAGGACAAATTTACAGGACTTGGCCTGGGTGCTGATGATTATATGGTAAAACCGTTTCTGCCCAGAGAACTGATTCTGCGGATTCATGTTATATTAAAGAGATGCTATCGGAATGAATCAAATCTCGTGTATCTGAAAGCCTGTGCCCTGGATTTTGACCGGGCAGAAATTATACGGAACGGGGAACATATTGCCCTGACTGCCAAGGAATTTGAACTGCTGCAGGTTCTCAGCCGGAATGCCGGCAGGATCGTGACGATCGATATGCTCTGTGAGGCAGTTTGGGGTGACAATCCGTTTGGCTATGAAAACTCTCTTATGGCGCATATCCGGCGGATAAGGGAAAAAATTGAGGAAAACCCATCCAGACCGGAATCCCTTCTGACCGTCAAGGGACTGGGATATAAACTGCTCATGGAGGACGTACGATGAAAAGTATTCTGAAACTGATCAAACGGTTTATTGTAACCATGCTGTTTTCCCTTGTGCTGCTGCTTTTCCTTAATTTTTTTCTCCTGCTCCTTATCTCATATAAGCAGGCAGCAAACCACGGAGCATGGTCATCTGCAGATACTGTGGCCTCTGCCCTTACTGAGAACGGGGATGGAACATACCGGTTGTCCGCCCAGGGAGAGGATATCCTTTCCAGGACAAATGCCTGGGCTATCTTAGTGGATAATGAAACCGGATATATTCTCTGGAACAGCAGCAATCTTCCGGAGGGGATTCCCACACAGTATTCAGCAGCCAGCATTGCCATGGCGGTCAGAGGGTATATCAATGATTATCCCATCACTACCAGCGGGTACGGGGATGATTTGATCATGCTTGGTTTTCCGAAGAAATCTTACTGGAAATTAATATCCAATACCTTTGACTATGATTTCATCAGAAATTTTCCTAAAACGGTGCTGCTGTTTTTAAGCTGTAATCTCATCCTTATATTTTTCGTCTATATGGTCGTTACCTCCGGGGTTCTGCGTTCTGTAAAGCCGGTCATACAGGGTATTGAGGCACTTCCTGCTGAAAGAGACGTCTATGTCAAGGAAAAGGGACTGCTGTCAGACCTGGCGGTTTCCATCAATAAAGCTGCGGAAAAACTCCGGAATCAGGATTATCAGCTTCAGAAAAAGGAGACTGCCCGTGCAAACTGGATTGCCGGAGTATCCCATGATATCCGAACGCCGCTCTCTATGGTTCTGGGATATGCAAGCCAGATTGAGGAGAACAGGGATTTGCCGGAAAGGGAGCGAAAGAAAGCACGGATCATCCGGCAGCAAAGCCTGCGGATGAAGAATCTGGTCAATGATCTGAATCTGGCGTCAAAACTGGAGTATAATGTGCAGCCTCTTCATATGGATACTGTAAATTTAGTTTCCCTGGTCAGACAGACCGCTGTGGATTTCCTGAATCTGGACCTGGAGGGAAAATATCCAATCGAATGGGTCGCAGGGGAGGATATGCAGAACTGCTGTGCAAAAGCGGATAAGGGGCTTTTAAAACGGGCGGTTTCTAACCTGATCACAAACAGTCAGGTGCATAATCCGGATGGCTGTACATTGTTCATGTCTGTGGGGAGAACAGAAAAGATGTGCAGAATCGTGGTGGAGGACAATGGCACCGGAATCACCGATGAAGAGCTTGAGAAAATCCGGAAAGCCCCCCATTATATGGTCTGCGACAGAGAGACAGGAAACCAGAGGCACGGGCTTGGGCTGATGCTGGTCAGGCAGATTGCAGAAGTGCATGGCGGAGACATGGAGGTCTCACATGGAAAAGCCGGCGGATTCCGGGTTGTTATCCGGGTGCCGGGAACAGAGTGATACTATGATGAGATCTGACGATTGATATCCTGCAGGATTTTATCTATGTTATTGCCATGGACGTATAGAATTTTTTGTTCCTTTTTCCTCTGGCCTATTATTTTATAATACAGTCCGTGTTTCAGCACATCTGTGTTGAAGATAATATATCTCTTGCAGTGTAATACAGAATTGTCAAAATGCAGGTTGTCTGATGAAAGGAACTGGCTGCGCGGCAGGTATTGTTTCATCTTTCTCTGCCAGTTTATATGCCCGCCGATTATGAGCATTTTTTCGCCTTTCATCAGCGCTGCATAGTCTTCTGTGCGGTGGGATTCTTCGTGGTTTTGATATGCTTTTGCCTGTGAATCCACTGTTTGTAAATGTACTTTCTGTGCACATTCAGTCCGGGCACGTTCTTGCAGTACGCATTCTGCTTGTGCGTGTTCTGTCTGAGCACTTTCTGCTTGTGCACGTCCTGCCCGGGCGCATCCTATCTGGGCGCATTCTGTCCGGGCGCATTCTGTCCGGGCGCATTCTGTCCGGACGCGTTCTGTCCGAGCGCTTTCTGTCGAAGGATTTTCTGTCTGAATGTATTCTGTCTGAGCGCTTTTTGTCCGAGCGTTTTCTGTCTGAGCGCTTTTTGTCCGAGCGTTTTCTGTCTGAGCGCTTTTTGTCCGAGCGTTTTCTGTCTGAGCGCATCCTGTCTGGGATTCTGTCCGAGCGTTTTCTGTCTGAACACATCCTATCCATTCACATCCTGTTTTTGCAGATTCTGTTTGTATGACACCTGCGCCTTTACCTCCTGTCTGTGTAAACGGGAAAACATAATTCCGCAGGCTGATCAATTCCTCCCGCTCCAGCGCATTTTTTTCCTCCGTATTTTGAATCTTCACCTTCAGCTTTTCTTTCTCTTTTTCACATTGCTCCAGGCAATTTTCCAATTCCCTTTTCTTTTGTTCCAGATACGCTGTCCTGCTCTGCAGGTTCTCTATTTTATTGAGGAATTCCTTCCTATCCTTCTCAGCTCTTCGCTGACGGTAGCGGTATTCCTCCGGATCATTCTTTTCACATAACTGCTGCAGACTATGGATATATTTACACAAGCTTGCTATGAGTAATGTCTGTTTATACTCCTGCCATTTCATTCCCTCTGACAGGGAACAGATAAAGTCTATATCTTTCTGCTCCAGCTCAATTCCTGCAAGCATACGCAGGTTCAAATGAAAATATTCAAATACTGTCCCGGGATCAGGCACAGTTCTCTCTGTTTCTGTCCCATCCAGATAATAGCAGGTATAATAGGATTCCATCCGCGGATGACCCTTCTGCAGATTTCTGTGCAGTCTTCTGCCTCCGTTTTCTGTAATTTCCGGCTCCGGCAATGTTTCCAGATCCTCTTCATATGATTCAAGAATCTGAAGCCCCAAATAAAAATCATAATCCTCATGTACCGGAATTTCCAATTCTTCAGCTATTACCAAAAGAACCATCATCTCCGACGCGGCATGTACCATATCATTGCTGTCCTGAACTATCTTTTGGAACATGGAGCCATCTATGTATTCTGCTTTTTTTAACTGGTTCTTAAGATTACGGTAACCCTTTTCCAGAATTTCTGTAAGGTCTTTGTATCGCCTGTGCTCATCTGCATCACTGTCTTCTGCAGCTTCTTCTTCCAGGCGTATCCGTTCAATCAAACCCACTGCCATGCTTGCCGGAAGCCTGTCAGCCACGAGAAACCAGGATAAAAAGTCCGAATCTTTGTAGCTGGAATTTTTATATGCATCGTAACATGTTTCGCCTTCCTTTTCTGCATATTCCATTATGGCTTCTCTGCACGTCTCATTTCTGACGATTGCATATGCCAGAAAAAGAATACTTTCCACCTGTACCTCCTCGTGATCCATATTCAGCGCAGGGCCTACTGCTGCTGCAAGTAACTGGGGAAGTTCTTCCTGTCCGCGTTTTAACAATTTTCTCCTGATAATGGCATCAAATACATGCTCCTTCTGTTCCTGGTTCCACAGTATGCTCTTTTTCACAACACTGCCCATTTGCGATGACTCGAAAAATCCTTCTCTGCCATCTGCATTCATCATAGCCTGAATCAGCATATTCCGGGATTCTTTTGAGGATTCCATACACCAGTCAATAAATGCCGCCTTAGAATGCACACAGCATCTTAAACCTTCACACACAATGTTTTTTTGTACCATAAAAAACCTCCTTCAGATATAGAATAAAATGATTTGGTAAATTTGGCGAAACGCCTGATTTTGTTGAAAAGATAAAATTAGATATTTTAGATTGGCAAAATCTTTGCCTGTTATTGTGGAAATACAATACCATATTTTGTCTCGAAATGCAAGGACAAGATTTATTTTTTCCGGGCATGACTTATCCACCAAGTCATGCCCTTATCTGCCATGGCAAATGGAAATCCCGGCTATTGTGGATAACTTGCCACCTTAATGAGACCTTCCGGCCCATTTTCTCATAGTTTTCCACAGTCAAATTGAAAGGTCCCCCCGTTGGAACATTCGCTTTTCGGCCCCTTTTGCTGCAAAAAGAGTAGACCCTGCTCAACAGGCTGGTAAAATATAAGAAGAACCTCCTCCTTTTCCTGCATGATTTTTCCGTGCCATTTGAGATAACATGAGCGAAAGAGATTTGAGGAAGTGCAAAAATCCAGAAAGCCCTGACACTTCCAGTGAGTCTGACTTAGTCTATGAAAGATTACCTGCTATTCCGTTCCAATATCTTAGAATTATAGGCATTTCTGGCGATTCTGATCAGATTCTCATCGTGCTTTACCTACTATTCAACTCTAATATTTTAGAATTATAGGTATTTCTTAAGTTTCCGACCAATTTTTCTTCCTGCTTTACCTACTATTCATTTCTAACATTTTAGAATTATAGGTATTTCTTAAGTTTCTGGCCAATTTTTCTTCCTGCTTTACCTACTATTCATTTCTAACATTTTAGAATTATAGGTATTTCTTAAGTTTCTGGCCAATTTTTCTTCCTGCTTTACCTACTATTCATTTTTAACATTTTAGAATTATAGGTATTTCTTAAGTTTCTGACCAATTTTCCTTCCTGCTTTACCTATATTTCAATCTAAGATTTTAAAATTATAGGTATTTCTTAAGTTTCTGGCCAAATTTTCTTTCTGCTTTACCTACTATTTCAATTCAACATCTTAAAATTATAGGTATCCCTTAATGTTCCGTAATAGTTCAGACAAGCTGAACCGTTACGCAGCCAGCGCAATATAAAGAAAAATGTTCTTATCCGTGCATCGCGAAATATATTGCCGGGCACAGGGCACACAGCCAATCATCAGCATAAAACCGGCTGCTCTTTGATAAACATGAGGATAAAACCAGCCAGCAGCAGCAAGGAAGACCCCCAGATAGCCTGACTGCCCAAATGTGCAGTAACCAGTGCCCCGGTAGTTGCGCCTATAGCGAAAACCAGGATGATAAAATAATAGTGGGCACTCTTCCGCCTAAGCGTTTTATCTTTGGTTATATGATATCTGCAGAGCATTTCCGTGGCACTTCGGATGTTGCCGATACACATGGTAGTAGCACATGGAAGACCATGAAATTTTCGGAAGCTGTTGACCTGCATGGCACAGGCAAAGGACATCAGGGCATTGGCACTTATATTCAGGGATTGAGGGAGAAAACCGGTGATGATCAGTAAAAAAGATTCTATCAGAAGAATAATCTGCCTCCAGTGGATTTTGTCATTTTCCCTGAAAAGGCAATGTACCCGCTCCGTAATATAAACGCCCAGGAAAAAAGCGGCGAGGGGAATGAGATAATGAAGCGCTGTCTTCCATTGGCCCTGGGCCAGATTTTGACCGAGCAGAACAATATTACCGGTTTGTGCATTGGCAAAGACTTTGCCGCGGCAGTTATAGGAATAGGCGTCCTGAAAACCGCCGGCCAGAGTTAGAAATATGGCAAGAGGCATGGACTCTGACATTTGCTTTTTTTTAATTTCTGGTTTCATGATTCCTCCTGTTGACCGCTGTCGGTTTGGGTTGTTTTTTATTCTTTTATATATTATACTTTTGTGAAGCAAGATGTAAAATATATATTTCGTATCGCTTTTATATCATAATAATATATCAGACAGCGGTTATTGTTTATTACAGCAAAAAAAGAAGGAAATTGATAGCGAAGAGCAAACGATTGCCACAGGGATTGCAGCGCCCAAAGGAAAGGCAGAGTAATTTTAATGAATATAACATATGATTATTATAAAATTTTTTATTTCGTAGCGAAATATCACAGCTTTACAAAGGCGGCCTCTGTTCTGATGAACAGTCAGCCCAATATTACCAGATCCATGAATAATCTGGAGCACGAGCTGGGATGCAGACTTTTGGTGCGCTCCAACAGGGGCGTAAAACTAACACCGGAGGGGGAAATGCTCTTCCGGCATGTATCCCTGGCTGTGGAACAGATTCAGGCCGGAGAGGAAGAACTGCGGTCAGCGCAGTCCCTGCAAAACGGGCAGGTTTCCATCGGAGCCAGCGAAACGGCACTGCATGGGCTGCTTCTTCATAAACTCGGGGAATTTCACAGGAAATACCCGGGAGTAAGGATACGGATTTCTAATCAGACCACGCCTCAGGCCATACAGGCTTTGAAAAACGGTACCGTAGATTTTGCCGTTATCACAAATCCATCGGGCATCACCAGGCCATTAAAAGAAATTCCGCTGAAATATTTCAGGGAAATCCTTGTAGGCGGGCCGCAGTTTTCCGGGTTTTCCGAAAAAACATGGCATCTCGGGGAACTGAAACAGTTCTCCTTTGTGTGTATGGATAAAAGATCAAGAAGTTATGAATTGTATGGGGACTTTTTCCTGGAACACGGCTTAACCTTGGAACCGGATTTGGAGGCTGCCACCATGGACCAGGTTCTGATGATGGTGAAAAACGGGCTTGGAATCGGATTTCTTCCCGAAGAATTTGCCGGGGATGCTTTGGAGAAAAATGAAATTTTCAGAATTCCACTGCATATAGAACCGCCGAAGCGCTCCATATGCCTGATTCAGGATACGGAGCGCCCGCTCAGTGTTGTCGCTGAAAAATTAATGGAGCTCTTACTATTATATTAAATAGGTTTCTTTTCTTTATAATTAGTCATTTCCATTATTTTTGTCAAACCATTTGCAAATATAATAGCTAATTACACTTGCTACAATTGAAATTAAGAAATTAAAGATTTTCATATTTACACCCCCTTCCCACAAAAAGTGATCGGCTTATGATGGTAAATACTTAATATCTAGTGTTCTCTAATTATACAGATATTTTATCACATATTTCGTGCGAAGGAAACAGATTGTTACAATTAATTATTGTTGAAATTTTATATTAGCTATGATACAATACTTGTGTCGGTATTTTTTTACAATACCGGGGATTGAAATAACAAAAATTATTTGTAAAGTAAATTGAAACACCGAAAAGAGACTGCCTTATTAAATTTAATAGGCAGCCTCTTTTCATTTACTGAAACCCTTTCCGGTTAATTTACAGCTTCTTCCTCCCCATCCTGACATCCTCCATCAGCGCCTGGAGTTCATCAGACATATGGTCAAACAAATAATTTTTCCCATTTTGCCCCTGGTTCAGATAATTGCTTCGGATCTCTATGTCTGCAGCCTGAATCTCCTCTTTCAGGCCGGCGGCTGAGAGGCGGCTCGCGCCCTGGCCCAGAATGATGATCTGCTCCAGTGCGTCAGAGGTTGCCACGGTAACCCGGTGTTTTCTTCCAATCTCATGGACCGTTTTCTCAATGTACTGGTCCGCTGTTTCCGCCTCTTTTGTATAAACTACATAGATATTGTGGTATTTCATTACTTCTCCCGTATTGCCCTCCACTTTATAGGCATCATATACGAGGATCAGTGTGTTCTTCTTATATCCCTGATAATTGCTGAGGATGTCCATGAGCTTATTTCTGGCGGCCTCAATGCTGGCATTGGCAAGATCTTTTAACTCTTCCCATGCAAATATAATATTATAGCCGTCTACCAGCAGGTATTCCTCCTCTGTCACCTGCTTTGCAGGCCTGTATTGCCTGGAGGAAGATGACTCTGCGCTTACGGTACGTTTTCTGTTGAATGGATTTCTTTCCTTTTTGGCAGTTCCGTATGTGCGGGCAAAGATTTCTTCCAGCTCTTTTTCATCTGCCAGACCGCCGCCCGTGTAAGAGGAAGGTGATATCTGAGCGGATGATTCCTGAACCGGCTTCTCTTTTTTCTCCAGACTAAGGCCGCTGTCCAGATGCATGTAATCCCGTACTTTATCATAACTCACCACAAAACCGGCACCATGGGAACAGAAAACAGAGCCTGTGGGATTTTCCGTATCCTTCTCGGAATCATAGCCTTTTTCAGCGATGACCTCCTCCGCATTGTGGCAGGGTTCGTATCCCTTCAGTGTGCAGGAAAGACGTCCGTGGCCTTTGGTATAGGCGATCACCTCTGTCTGGTAATCCCGCATGGCGGATACAGGGGCAGTACCTGTCAGTATGGTCATATCCCCCTCTATGATCGGTTCGGAAAATGTACCGTACATTTTCTGGATGTCTGAGAGCGCCCTTCCCACCTTGTCGGAGGGGATTTCCAGCCGGTATTCGTAGACAGGTTCCAGCAGCAGACTGGTTGTACATTTCAGTCCGTGGCGCACGGCACGATAAGTAGCCTGCCGGAAATCTCCGCCTTCTGTATGCTTTAAATGTGCTCGTCCTGTCACCAGTGTGATCTTCATATCCGTGATCTCGGAACCTGTCAGCACACCTCTGTGGCGTTTTTCTTCCAGATGTGTCAGCACCAGACGCTGCCAGTTTCGTTCCAGGATATCCTCACTGCAGGCTGTCTCGAACTGCAGGCCGCTGCCCCGCTCTCCCGGCTCCATGAGAAGATGCACCTCCGCATAGTGGCGGAGAGGTTCAAAATGCCCTACCCCTTCCACCGGCTCTGTGATGGTTTCTTTGTACACGATACTTCCCGCTCCAAATTCCACTTCCGTGCCAAATCGTTCCCCGATCAGCCGTTTCAGAATTTCTATCTGCACCTCTCCCATAACCTGTGCATGGATTTCATTGGACTGCTCTTCCCAGACAATGTGCAGTTCCGGTTCTTCCTCCTCCAGCTGGCGGAGCTTCAGATACATCTGGTGCACATCACATTCCGGCGGAAGCTGGATCTGATAGGTGAGAACAGGCTCAAGAAGCGGCAGCTCCGACTCAGTCTCAGCGCCCAGCCCCTCTCCGCAGTATGTCCTGGACAGCCCTGTCACCGCGCACACTGTCCCTGCAGGTGCCTCGCTCACAGCACGGAAACCGGCTCCGGAATAGATACGGAGCTGGTCCGCTTTTTCCTCCCAGATCTCATCACTGTCCGCCTGTTCATCACGGCGGTTTGTCAGCATTCCTTTCACCTTCAGAGTTCCGCCCGTGATTTTCATATAAGTCAGACGGGTCCCCTGGGCGTCCCTGGCTATTTTGTATATCCTGGCGCCGAAATCCTCCGGGTATTTCGGACAGGCCGTATAGGTTCCCAGACCCTGCAGAAACTCCTCCACTCCTTCTATTTTCAGGGCAGAGCCGAAATAGCAGGGAAATACTTTCCGCTCCGCTATCAGCCGGACGATTTCTCCCTGCTCCACAGTGCCGTCAGACAGATATTTCTCCAGTACGGCCTCATCACTCATAGCCAGATTCTCATAAAAGGCCTCCTGTTCCTCCTCAAAGGCTATACACCTTTCATCCAGGCGTTTCTGCAGTTCTTCCAGCAGCTTCTGCCTGTCAGTTCCCTCCTGGTCCATTTTATTGATAAACAAGAACACAGGAATCTCGTATCGGGTCAGAAGCCTCCACAATGTCTGCACATGTCCCTGTACGCCATCAGCGCCGCTGATGACCAGGACCGCGTAATCCAGTATCTGCAGGGTCCTTTCCATCTCCGCCGAAAAGTCCACATGCCCCGGGGTATCCAGAAGTGTCACTTCCTTTTCTCCCAGTTTTACCTCAGCCTGTTTGGAAAAGATTGTGATTCCCCGCTCCCGTTCCAGGTCATAGGTGTCCAGAAATGCATCCTGATGGTCCACACGCCCTGGTTTTCTGATACTGCCCGTCAGATACAGGATACTCTCAGCCAGTGTTGTCTTGCCGGCATCCACGTGGGCCAACAGACCCACACTCATATGTTTTGACGTTTTATAAAACGATTTATTCTCTCTCTTTTCGGATGTATTTTCCATGAAAATACCCCTTTCTGTGATATATAATACAGTGCTTATCATATCACAGAAAGGGGTGTAAGTCGATAAGTATCATCGCATAAACAGGCTCATGTTAACCGACAAGATCACAGCAGCCATACAGCGGTGGAATGGTTATCATATAAAGGATGCAGAAACTGCAGTAAATTCTCTGTTCCTAAAACCGTTCTATTCGTTTTTCTTTGCCACCGCCACAATAGGGATAAATACTGTACACAACACTACTGCCAGGCATACATATCCCTCATATCTCCTCCATAATACCTCCCCCGTTGCTTTTAACAGCAAAAAATTAAGTAGTGGATTTATAACAGCAATTCCCAACATAGATATCCGTCCAGCTCGCAGGACATGGGGCCAGTTTCTGTTATTAAAATATACCCCTGCAATATGAATCCGAAACGGTCCCTGACTGTAATAATTAATCTTATTCTCATCATAGAAGGCCGGCAGAGTCTCTCTTGCAAACAGCAAAAACCATGCCCCAAATAAAAAACTCAGTCCTTCTATGGTAAAGAAACCAGTGAAAAATATCTCTTTCCCAACCTCTGCATATAGCAAAAGCCATATTTCCACCCCGGCAAGAGCCATACACAGCAGGTAGCGAATCATATTCTTTCTCTGTTTTAACCTTTTTTCTTCCTGTTCCTCCGCCGATAAACGAAGGGAACCTGAAACGAGAGCATCTACCTCCGGCTTTGTCAGTGTTTTTTCCTCACTAATGCGCTGAGCCTGCAAAAGCTCTGTCACCGTTACACCCAGAATCTCCGCCAGCGGGCCCAGGAGTGTAATATCCGGCAGACTCAACCCCCGTTCCCATTTGCTGACTGCCTTGTCTGATACAAATAATTTTTCTGCAAGCTGTTTCTGTGTATATCCCTTTTCTTTCCGCAGTTCCAAAAGGAATGCGCCGAATCGTTCTTTGTCAATCTCAAACATGTTATCTGCCTCCTGCTTTCTAACTCAAAAGCTTATAATAAAAGGCACGATTTGGCAATCGACCGGCAGTAGAATTGTCTTTTTTGACAGCAAATACAATAGAATCAGGAATCAAACATGATTCCTTTTTGCATATGCCTTAGGTGTGATCCCGGTTTTGCGCCGGAACATTTTAATGAAATAACTGACATCACAAAAACCTGTCTGTTCAGCAATTTCTGTGATACTCAAACCCGAGGTCTCCAGTAACGCCGCTGCTTTGGACAGGCGGTATTCCAGCAGATACTCCGTGATGGTCATATTCATCATCTGCTTAAAATAACGGCAGCATTCATTTCGGCTCATGGACACATGATCTGCCAGCGCAGCCAGAGAAAACTTTTCCTGATAATGTTCATGAAGATAGGCGATCAGGTTCAGAATCTTCCGGGTATCACGGGCTGCCAAGCTGGGCTTCGTCTGGTCAAGCAGATTTGCTGCAAACAAAGCCCAGACATCCTGAAGGATATGCTGGGTTTTCAAACGGAATGCAGGAGAGGTATCCGGACAGTGATCGCCTACCCACATAAGCTTCGGGAATATCTCCTTTGTCCATGCATCACGGCCATGGAATACAAAGTACGGCGTATTACAATCAACTATAGGACGATAGTATGCTTCCTCGTAATAACTGCCATGGCTGCCGTACAGAATCTCAGGATGGAAAATCAGCGTAAAATACTTTGCAGTCTTATATCCCGGCGCCGGACGGATGGAGTGCAGAAATCCCGGCATAATAAAAAAACCGTCCCCCGCCGCTACTGTCTGTTCGTGTTCCAGCACATATACATTTACTGCACCTTCGCAGATCACGGAAATTTCAATCGTAGGCTGCTTGTGCCAGTTTACAAATCCCTTGTTATATTCACTTAGGTCATCCCGTGAAAGAATAAAACGAAAAGAATCATCATAAGCAACAAGGGCGTTCATCTCCTGATCGATCGGCACCTGGCGTTTCTCCATTGTAAATCTCCTCCTCGCAGCAATACAATTATATTTTTTGAGAATATATCCATAGAAAAGCATACATTTTTTATAATATAATTATATCCATGGCATTCCGATATAGCAATACAAAATCGGAAAATCTACAGACTGCATCATGCGGATCCATAAAATGACCGCATCCGGAGGTATTACATATGAAAGCAAGACGTTCAACGGAACTTGTGGAAAAGAAAGATTTTTATAAGGAACTGTTCTCCCTTGCGATTCCAATCGGAATGCAGAACCTGCTTGTTGCCCTGATCGGCGCGTCCGATGCGCTGATGCTGGGACGGCTGACACAGGATGCTGTTTCCGCGGTTTCCCTGGCAAACCAGATTGCATTTATCATGAGCCTGTTCAGCGGCGCTGTGGTCGGCGGCGGCGGTGCTCTGATCGCCCAATACTGGGGTAAAGGCGATTGGACCATGGTTAAAAACCTGTTCTGTATGCTCATAAAATGGGCATTTGGCATCTCCTTCGTTTTCTTTGCCCTGGCAATGTTCGCACCGGAGCTATTAATGCGGATTTATACACCGGACACTGCCCTGATCAAAATCGGAGCCTCCTATCTCCGTGCGGTGAGCCTTTCTTATCTGTTCACCGGCGTTACACAGTGTTACTATCTGATAATGAAACTGGAAGGTAAGGCGCCTAAGAGCGTTTTGATTTCCGTTGTCACCCTCATAACCGACGTTGTGCTTGACTTTTTCCTGATCTACGGTTTCGCGGGGGTACCTAAACTGGGGGCAAACGGTTCCGCTTATTCCACTGTTGTTGTAGAACTGGTGGCGCTCATCTGGTGTATCGCGGAATCTCACCGTGGAGAAAGCATTCGTCCCGACCTGCAGGGGTTTCAATGGTTTTCCATCGATATAACCAAAGATCTGTTCAAAATCGCGCTTCCCATGCTGGGCAGTTCTCTTGCGTGGGGATTCGGATTTTCCATGCACTCACTGATCATGGGACACCTGGGATCCGATGCCACTGCAGCTGCATCCATCGCGTCCGTAGCACAAGAGCTTATAACCTGTGTCTGCAAGGGTATTTCTGTGGGCGCGGGAATTATGGTCGGTAAACTCCTTGGACAGAATCTGTTTGACAAGGCCAAAGAATACGGAAAAAAATTCTGCCATATTTCCATCTGGGCAGGTATTATCCATATGGCACTGCTCTGTATCCTCGGTCCCATCGTGGCGGAGTTCTTCGTGTTATCGGAAACCGCAAAGCACTACCTGGTCATCATGCTGGTCTTCAGCGCATTCTATGTATTCGCCTATTCCATCAATACAGTTATTGTCTGCGGTATTTTCCCTGCAGGCGGTGATGCCGGATACGATGCGCTCAGTGTTTTCTTCGCCTCCTGGTGCTTTGCACTGCCGCTGGCACTGCTCGGAACTTTCGTATTCCACTGGCCGGTCATCGTGGTATATATCCTGATGTGCGCAGATGAGATCGTGAAAATCCCCTGGCTGTACCCCCGATATAAAAAATACCTCTGGCTGAACAATCTTACACGCGAAGAAAGCTCAGAGATGGTAAACGCGTAAATGATATCCATACCCGGCTTGAGGCGTTATTTTGCTGTGGACTCTGCCAAATCCTCCATCTTCTGGATCCGCTCCAGTACAAGGGCTGCTTCATCCAGCATGGCAGATATGAGATTGTATTCAAATACAGCAATCTCTCTTTTCTCCTCAAGCACCATGCCGACCACAGCAGAAACCTTGTCATCCTCCATAACCGGAAGATAAATCGCCTTTGCGTTTGGAAGTGTATGAGTAGTGCATCCGGCCCTGTGTCCGTTTTCAAATACCCATTTGACCACGGCCTGCTCCGACCGGGAGGTATAGCCTGCCCTCAGGATTTCCTCCTCTTCCTCTTCTATCCCGCTGCGAAGATAAACAGAGGGGACCTGGATCACACCGTGTTTCTTCATATATATTAACACAGTAAACTGCATCAGTTTTTGGATCTGGCCGGCCAGCTCATCGCTGACCTGCTGCCTGGTCTTTGCCCGTCTTAATTTTTTGCTGTTTACCAGCAGAATTTCCGTGCGGTATGCGCGCTTTGCGTTTTCTTCGTTCTGCTTCTGAATCTTTGACATATTCCAGGATGTGAGAAGGCTGACTGTGAACATCATGGCAAATGTCACCGGATAGCTGGCATCATACGCCTGAAGGCTGTGAACCGGCATGGTGAAAAAATAATTGAACAGCATCACACTTAGAACTGAGGCAAGCACAGAGCACACATACCCCTGGGTAAAGATGGCGGTCAGCATCACTCCCAGCAGATATGACATAATGATATTGGCTTCTGTCATCTGAAAATGCGAAAGCAGAAAACCGCCGGCTGTACTGACTGTCATCATGCCCAGCATGATCCAGAAATCCGTTCCTTTCAGCCCCTGCAGGAATTTTCCGGTCTTTACCACAGTATAAGACCGCTGACCGATTCCGCTCTGCAGATCCGGGATGATATATACGTCAAGGCTGGGGGCATATTGATTCAAGCTTTCGACCAGGGTTTTTCTGGTCTGTCCGAACAGAACCCTGTGCGCAGTTCTGCCCATAACGATTTTCGTCACATTGCTGACTTTTGCGTATTCGGCGATCTGCCTTGACACGTCCTCTCCGTTTACCGTGGCAATCTTTGCGCCCAGGCTTCTGGCAAGACGCATATTTTCGTCCCTTCGTCTTTTCACTTTTTCATCTGCGTTCTGCAGATATCTGGTCTCCACATAGAGAGCCGTAAATTCCGCGTGAAAGGCATAGGCCAGGCGGGCTGCTGTGCGGATGACCTTTGCGTTGGAAGGCGCCGGGGAGATACAGGTCAAAACATGTTCCCCGGTAGAGTATTCCCCGGTTCCAAACAGCTTCTTCTCCTCCTCCGCCAGATGGTTCACTCTGTCGGCCATACGGCGCAGGGCAATCTCACGGAGGGCGATCAGCTTATCTCTCGTAAAAAAGTTCTGTAAAGCCCTCTGTGCCTGAATCTCCCGGTATATCTTTCCTTCCTTCATGCGCTGGATCAGCTCTTCCGGCTCAATATCCACAAGTTTTACCTGGTCCGCCCTGTCAAACACGCGGTCCGGAATGGTCTCTCTCACCATAACGGAGGTAATCCCGGTCACATTGTCATTCAGACTCTCCAGATGCTGGATATTTACGGTTGTATACACATTGATCCCGTGCTCCAGCAGCTCCTCGATATCCTGATAACGTTTCCTGTGACGGCAGCCGCGGATGTTGGAATGTGCCAGTTCATCCACCAGAATCACTTTGGGACGGCGTTTTAGAGCAGCGTCCAGGTCAAATTCCCTGATTTTGACCCCTTTATAGTCCACCATCAGAAAGGGAAGCTGCTCCAGTCCCTCCAGAAGTGCGGCAGTCTCCGGTCTTGCGTGGGGCTCCACATATCCGGCGATCACATCCACCTGCTGCTTTTTCAGTTCTCTTGCAGCTTCCAGCATAGCGTACGTCTTGCCTGTTCCGGCTGCGTAACCCAAAAAGATCTTAAGCTGTCCCATCTCTTTTTTACGGACCTGAGCTTCCTCTGCCCGGATCTTTTCCAGCATCTTTTCAGAACTTGGTCTTTCCATTGTGTCCATGGCATCTCCCTGCCTATATTTCTCCTATGGCCTTCGCGATTTCCAGATTACATTTCAGGACATTCACCCGCTCATGTCCGAAGACACCAAGAGTCCTGCCATCCGTATTCTCCTCCACGATCTTTCTGAGTTCTTCCTCTTGAAGCCCGGTCTTTTCAGCAATGGAAGGAATCTGGATCCTGGCGGATTCCGGTGTGATGTTCGGATCCAGGCCGGAACCGGAGGCTGTGAGCAGATCAGCAGGAATGTCACCCTTCTCCACATCCGGGTTCTTCTCCAGAAATTCCTCTACTGATTTCTCCGCGCGCTTCTTCAGCTCTTCATTGGATGGAGCCAGGTTAGAACCGCCGGAACCCACCCCTGTGTAGCTGCCGTCCTCTTTTTCTTCCTCTGTATAAGTGTTGTAATCCACCCCGGATACACGGCATTGAAAATACCTGGGATCTCCGGAAAAATCCTGCCCCACAATAGCTGAGCCCACTGCTTTTTCCGGGTCATCTGTTTTCTCTCCCTCTGCCGTGATCAGGCTTCCGTTCGCCTGATGCGGAAACATAAGCTGCCCCAGCCCGGTCAGTGCAGCGGGATAGGCAAATCCGCAGAGAACCAACATGAAAACCGTCAGAACCAGAGCGCTCCTAAAATATTTTAAAAATGATCTCATAGCATCTTCCTCCCTACATTCCCAGCACTGCAAGCAGCGGAGCCACCAGACAGTCTATGATCTTAATTCCGGCAAACGGTACGACGATACCACCCAGGCCGTAAATACCCATATTTTTCAAAAGCATGCGCTCCGCGCTCATGGGTTTGTACTTGACACCCCGCATGGCAATGGGAATCAAACACGGTATAATGACCGCATTGAAAATGAGTGCTGATAAGATAGCTGACATAGGTGTTGCCAGCTTCATGATATTTAATATCTGCATCTGCGGTATCACCATAGTGAACATGGCCGGTATAATGGCAAAATACTTTGCCACATCGTTTGCTATACTGAATGTGGTGAGGGAGCCTCTTGTAATAAGAAGCTGTTTTCCTATTTCCACCACTTCCAGAATTTTGGTGGGGTCAGAATCCAGGTCCACCATATTTGCCGCCTCTTTTGCCGCCGCTGTGCCTGAATTCATGGCCAGCCCTACATCTGCCTGGGCAAGAGCAGGGGCGTCATTGGTTCCGTCACCTGTCATGGCTACCAGTTTTCCCTCTGCCTGTTCCTTCTTAATCGCCTGTATTTTATCCTCAGGCCTGCATTCGGCAATAAATCCATCCACACCGGCCTCTTTCGCAATGGTCGCGGCAGTCAGCGGATTGTCGCCTGTGCACATAATCGTCTTGATCCCGATTTCACGAAGTCTTGCGAACCGCTCGATCAGACCCGGTTTCACAGTATCTTTCAGATAAATAACACCGTAGATCACAGCGTCTGCCTCCACAACCAGGGGCGTTCCGCCAAGCCCCGCGATCTGTTCCACTATCGCGTCCAGATCTCCCGGTATACTGCCCCCGTTTTTGAGAACTCTTTCTTTGATGGCATCTGCGGCACCTTTTCTGATTTGAGAACCGCTGTCCAGATTTACACCTGACATTTTGGACTGGGCTGTAAATTCAATAAATTCCATCTGTTTTGCTGCGCTGTCGTCAATTCTTGTTCCCATGCTCTTAGCCAGCTCTGCCGTTGATTTTCCTTCCGGTGTGGGGTCACAGAGGGAGGCAAGTGCGGCATAGTCTATCAGGTCCTCCCTGCTTTTCCCGGCAACCGGATAGAACTCTGCTGCCAGACGGTTTCCAAAGGTTATGGTACCTGTCTTATCAAGAATCATGGTATCCACATCCCCGCAGGCTTCCACAGCCTTTCCTGACATGGCAATCACATTGAATCTGGTAACTCTGTCCATACCCGCGATTCCGATCGCTGACAGCAGACCGCCAATCGTGGTCGGAATCAGGCAGACCAGCAGGGCAATCATTGTAGATACGGGTATCTGCACTCCCGAATAAGTCGCAAAAGGATACAGACACACAACCACGATCAGAAAAATAATCGTGAGGCCCACCAGCAGGGTATTTAATGCGATCTCATTGGGAGTCTTCTGGCGGGATGCCCCCTCCACCAGGGCAATCATTTTGTCCAGAAACGACTCACCCGGCTTTGATGTGATCCTGATTTTCAGCCAGTCACTGACCACGGTGGTTCCCCCCGTAACAGATGAAAAATCAGTTCCCGCCTCACGGGTGACAGGTGCGGATTCCCCTGTAATAGCAGATTCATCCACAGACGCGATCCCTTCTATTACTTCTCCGTCATTCGGAATCGTCTCCCCAGCCTTTACAAGTACCACATCATCCTTTTTCAGTTCAGATGCGTTTACAATAGTTTCCGTACCGTCTCTGCCGAGAAGACGTGATTTTGTATCCTGCTTTGTCTTTTTCAAGGTCGCCGCCTGCGCCTTACCACGTCCCTCCGCTACAGACTCTGCAAAATTTGCAAATAATACGGTTATAAAAAGTACAGCGCAGACGATTCCATTATAAATCCTCAGATATCCAAGTGATGCGTCGTCCCCAAAAATAGTGGGAACAATAGTCATAAGCAGCGTGAGCACAAATCCCACCTCCACCACAAACATGACCGGGTTCTTCACCATATATTTCGGACTCAGTTTCTGAAACGCACCGATAATGGAACTCTTTAAAATGTCCTTTGTCACGAACTTTGTTTGCTGTTGTTTTTTAGACATTCCTCTAACATCCCTTTCTTAAATTTTATGAAAACCACAAGGTCAGATGCTCTGCGACCGGTCCCAATGCCAGTGCCGGGAAAAAGGTCAGAGCAGCGAAAATATATACAATAAATACAAGCAAAATGGTAAATACCGTATTATCTGTACGCATGGTACCGATGGAAACCCTTGTGCTCTTCTTTGCAAGCAGTGAGCCGGCAATGGCAAGCTGGGCTATAATGGCTATGTAACGGCCGAAGAACATCGCAAGTCCTGTTGTGATATTCCAGAAGTAACTGTTGTCGGACAGTCCTTCAAAACCGGAGCCATTGTTTGCCGATGCTGAGGCGTATTCATACAGCACCTGGGACAGGCCGTGAAAACCGGGATTGCTGATACCTTCCAGACCGGCCTGCGTGGATACGGCAAGCGCCGAGAATCCCAGGATCAGCAGCGGATGGACGATCAGAACCAGGGCAACCAGCTTCATCTCTCTTCCTTCGATCTTCTTGCCCAGATACTCGGGAGTACGGCCAACCATCAGACCGCAGATGAATACAGCTAAAATGGCATACATCAGCATGTTCATAAGGCCCACGCCTTTTCCTCCGAATACACAATTGAGCATCATATGCAGAAGCGGTACCATTCCGCCAAGAGGCGTCAGTGTATCATGCATGTTGTTGACAGTACCTGTGGTGAAGGAAGTTGTCACAGTTGTAAACAGAGCGGACTGGTCAACTCCAAACCGGACCTCCTTGCCCTCCATGCTCCCCATTTCCTGGCTGATGCCGGCTGTCTCAAGAACCGGATTACCGGCCTTCTCAGATACAAAGCACAGAGTCAGACCGATGAGGAATATGACAGACATTGCCGCGAATATGGTCCTTCCCTGTTTGCCGAAGACAGGTTCTTTTTCCTTCCTCTTCCTATCCTGACACATCTTTCCAAAGGTAAGTACACAGGCACCCGGAAGGATCATCATGGAAATCAGCTCCACAATATCCGTGATCACTGTCGGGTTCTCAAATGGGGTGGAAGAGTTGGCTCCCAGAAAACCACCTCCGTTTGTCCCCAGATGTTTGATGATCTCAAGGGCCGCTATGGGTCCCATGGCAAAGTCCTGTAGTTTTCCGTGAATGGTCTCCACTGTAATGTTGGAGCCAAAAGTCTCCGGGCATCCCTGCCAGATCAGCACAAGGCCAAAGATGAGAGACCAGGGAATCAGGATACGTGTGGTGATACGCACCATATCCTCATAGAAATTTCCCAGGTCCTTACTCTTTCCCGCAAGTCCCCTGCAGAATGCCATACAGGCCGCATATCCGGATGCCGCGGAGGTGAACATCATAAAAATGATCACCAGCATCTGGCTTAAATAAGAAAGCCCGGATTCACCGGAATAATGCTGCAGGTTTGTGTTTGTCATAAAGCTTATGATCGTATTGAAGGAAAGGGTCGGCTCCATTGCCTCTATCCCGTTTGGATTCAGAAACAGTACATACTGCAGTCTCAATACCAGATATCCCGCAAAAACCATAACTGCATTTGCCATGAGAAGGTTCAGTGCATATGTTTTCCAATTCATACCTTTTCTGTCAATCCGGCAAATTCTGTATATCCCGTTGTCCACCCTGTCAAAAAAAGGGTCCGCAAATGTTTTCTTTTTGGCCGCAATGTGATACATGTATCTCCCCATAGGAATGACCGCCAAAACAAAAATTGCCAAAGTCAGCGCTATCTGTAACATGACTTTTATCTCCTCCTGTCATTTTCTAAATTCCCGTTGCTGATCTTGTTGTCTATAATTTCTCGGGATATACCAGGGCATAGAATAAATATGCCGCTATCAGTAAAATCACGATTCCCAGCAATATCATGTGATCTCCTCCTGTCCTTAATCTATGTTTTCATTTTTTCCTAGAGTGTGTTTGAAAATTGCTTTTGGCAAGCTGTGTGTCACAATTTGTGGGAGATTTGACCCCGATGAAGGAGGCGTAGCGGGCTACGCTGACTGAATTGGGGGCAAATATGCCGCAAAGTGGGGCGTGCAGATTGTCGGAATGAATTTTCTAACAGGCTCTACGCCTTATCTTCTGTGCTGTCTGTATCTACCTGTCTGCTGCACCATCCGGCAAACAGCACCATCAGTCCGAAGCAGGCAAACAGTATAACCACCATAGCCAAGTCCATCATTTCAGGTCCCTCCTTTATCTTTCAGGCTGTAACTGATATTATCACGTCCTGCCCTAAATGCGCATAAGGGAAACGGCAGGTGTATTAAAATTGGATTAATGGCAGCTTGAAAGCAACTTCTGACCTAAAGAATTTGCTATTTTGCCTGAATGTTAAAATGCGTTGCTTGTGGCAACGGGCAGTTTTGTCTAAAATAATGGTAACAATAGAAAGAAAGGAGGTTATCCCTAATGCTCAACGAAAATATAAAAGAAATCAGAAAATCAAAAGGACTTTCGCAGCAAGAGCTTGCTGTCAAGCTAAACGTTGTGCGGCAAACAGTTTCTAAATGGGAGCAGGGACTGTCAGTTCCCGATTCCGAGATGTTAATCTCCATATCAGAACTGCTTGAAACACCTGTAAGCACGTTGTTGGGAGAAACTGTTATTGAAACGGAGGTTGATAGCTTAAAAGCAATTTCAGAAAAATTGGAGGTAATAAACTTGCAACTGGCACAAAGAAAAACCATGAGGAGAAAAATTCTTCACTGGCTATTTATCTCATTGTGTGTAGTCATAGCAGCAATTTTTGCAGTTTTGTTCGTATCAGAAAGCCCTTATTTTGGATGGGATTATAGTCATCCTGAAACTGCTGTTCTTGGAGTGGCGTTTCACTCATTTGAATGGCTGTTTGTCAGAGCAGCCCCGATTATCCTTGTTGGTGCAATCATAGGGATTTTCTTAACACGAAAGAAAGAATAAAACCATCCTGCTCTGATATGATACCTTTTAAGCAGACAAGGCAAATAACCAAAATCTACTTAGGAGGTATTTTCATGTCCAAATCACCAGATACGCCAGAGTTCAGAGTAATGGTTTCTCAAGAATATCTTAACATACTAGACTCATATCGCTTTCCGGCAGATAAATATCAGATCGGTTGTAAAACTTTAAAAGAATAGGTGATTAAATATAGGTGGTATGGAATCGTTGCCTCTCAAATCTAAAATGGGAGTTGCATATTCTTCTGATTTAAAAAAGATGTGTGTGGAGGCTGTTTTGCCTGGTGATGGGAGTGTCGATGATATTGTTGAAAAATATAGTATTGATTGTCAGTTATGCATGTGTTTAGATAACTTCTGAAGCTTTCCCGCGATACCTTTGAAGAGTATTAAAATCCTTGAAAACACTGAATTTTCAAGGATTTTAATACTCTTCAAACTATGCCACTTTACTATAGTCAACAATTGAAATCTCCTGCATTACTTTCTTTGCCTGTTCTATAATATTTTCCAATTGTTTCACAACGTCCGCTGTATAAATAACTTCATTGCATTCTATGCATTTATAGCAAGGAACATTTCTGACAATTACTAAGCAGCTCCCCAAATCTGTCACGTCTGTTGTCAATCCTTTTTCAGCCTTAGCTCCGCATTCCATACATAACATATTTATTGCTCCTTTCTGGTTTTGAAATCTGCTTCCAATATTCAATTCAAAAAAACCCACAAACTTGACATTTGTGGGTTTTCCATACATTGCAATATGCAATTGATTATCTCTTGCTGAACTGCGGTGCACGACGAGCTGCTTTGAGACCGTATTTCTTTCTCTCTTTCATTCTCGGGTCACGAGTCAGGTAACCTGCGGATTTTAATACAGGTCTGTACTCAGCGTCTGCCTCCAGTAATGCTCTGGAGATTCCGTGACGGATAGCGCCGGCCTGTCCTGTGAATCCACCGCCATGAACGTTTACTAACACGTCAAATTTGTCTGCTGTCTCTGTTGCCATTAACGGCTGACGAACAACAACTTTCAGTGTCTCTAATCCAAAATATTCATCAATATCTCTTTTATTGATAGTGATTTTACCTGTTCCCGGTACTAAGTAAACACGAGCTACAGATGATTTTCTTCTTCCTGTTCCATAGAATTTTGTACTAGCCAATGTTCTCTACCTCCTATTAAAATGTTAATACTTCTGGCTTCTGAGCTGCATGGTTGTGTTCCGGTCCTGCGTATACGTGCAGCTTTTTGATCATGGATCTTCCTAAAGGTCCTTTCGGAAGCATTCCTTTAACAGCGAGTTCAAGAACCTTCTCCGGTTTTTTAGCCATCATCTCTCTCAGTGTGGTTTCTTTCATTCCGCCAACATAGTCAGAGTGATGATAGTAAATCTTCTGGTCTAATTTTTTACCAGTTACGCTGACTTTCTCAGCATTAACGATGATTACATAATCACCTGTATCGACATGAGGAGTAAAAACTGGTTTGTTTTTTCCTCTTAAAACTTTAGCTACTTCAGATGCAAGGCGGCCTAAGGTTTTGCCTTCAGCGTCCACTACATACCATTTTCTTTCAATCTTATCCGGATTAGCCATATAAGTGTTCATGGTTTTACCTCCTAATTTTCAGCATATACAGTAATATTCAAATTCATAAATTTATAATGAAAAATACCATACCGGGGCTTTTGGCTAGGTATTTTCGCACTACGTCACATTGAGATATTATATTACACTTATCCGGGCATGTCAACAGGTTTTATCGAAAATTTTGGCAAAAAATAAGCCATTTAGAGAGCTGTCTTCTTATATAATATTAACAGAACTCCTGATTTTATGATTTACGGATCTGTTTTTTCTTTTTCAGTATAAGAATGACTCCTCCAAAAGCTGCAGCAGTCAGGGTCAGATACAGTACAACCGGAGTCTCATCCCCTGTCTTTGCATTGCCGGCACCGGTCGTCTTTGTGCCTTTACTGCCGCTTCCCGTGTCATTTCCCTGACCGGAAGGTTTGGTACCGGGCTTTTTATCATCGCCGCCTGTTCCGTCATCCTTTCCATCATCTGTTCCCTTATTCCCGTCATCACCCGGGTCTTTGCTGTCATCACTCGGGTCTTTGCCATCATCACCCGGGTCTTTGCCGTCATCCTTTTTCTCTGCGCTCGTCTGTGCCAATTCCACAGTCTTGTCAAAAACAGCCGCTTTCAGACTCACCTGGTACGCTTCGTCCGGGTCAATACTGTCAGTGATATCAAAGGAAAAGCTTTCGTCTGCTGCACCGTCCGTCATATAATCACGCTGTGATGCAGTATACACAGTTTTTCCTCCCTGTGTGACCTCAAGCATAACAGGGACGGAGAGAGACGGATTCTCATTTTTTGTATAAACAGACGCAGGAATCCGGTTCATATAACTGCTGATTCCATCCTCAATTTTTATACTTGTGTTTACCACTGTTTTTCCATCTTTATTTTCCAGCACGGCAGTGCCGCTGATCTGTTCTGTGACCTCATCGTCCGCCTGATACATATGACCTCTCACATATGAAAACGCGGATTTGAAATACGGAATATAAAATTCACTGTTGTGATCTCCATTCTCTATAAAGAAGCAGTGGTCAACACCCCGCTCTGTGAGGGCTGCATCCAACTGGATTGCCGGGACTCCAAAACCATAGAGGTCTTGATTTCCGCACATAAAATACATAGAAAAATACTGCAGGTACTCGGTTGACACCTCTTTTACAATCTCATTCGGACTGTATGCGCCGCCCATACTGAAAGCGCCGAAGAAGCTTACCGCTCCTGAGAATATATCAGGATTGCGCAGGGCCAGGCCGTATGCCCCCTGTCCGCCCATAGACGCACCTGCTGTCAGACGATATCTTGCGTCCCTGATCGTCCTGTAACGGGCATCCATCATAGGCACCATCTCATCTGTGACCATTTTCTCCCAGTCATCTCTCCACCAGCTATCCTCCTCACTGTTTGGTATGACAACTATCATTTCGTCTATGAGGCCTTCCTCAATCGCTTCATCTAAAAGGCGGTCCACATTGTCTGTCATGTATGAAGTATGGTCGCTGTTAAACTGATGCAGCAGATAAGTGGTGGGATAATTTCTGTCAGATTCAAAATACCCCTCCGGCAGATATACCAGATATTTTTCCTCTACGGTTCCCTCTTTCTCCGTTGCCGATGCCGCATAAGCCGAATCATAAGATGTCTCAAAGAATCTGGAATGATTTCCATACATATAAATTCTGTCATTTCTGCTGATATAGGTATCCTGGAATTTTATCTCCTGTACACTGCCGTCCGTAAATGTGATCTTTCTTTCTGCACTGTATAAATAAGAAGCAGTGCCCTCTTTATCCTCTGTCTCAAAGATTGTGATGCCTGTATCCTCTATCTCTGTAATCCCTTTGTCATGTATCAGTTCTTCTGCTTCCTTTACTCTGTCTTCTTTCTTATTTCCCGATGAAAAATAATCTTCCGCAATAGTTCCTGCATATTCTTCTAATCTGCCCTCTTTCAGACAGGTATTCTGATATGCCGCTGCCGCTGCCACAGATTCTTTTATTTCCTTTTCCGGCACTCTGGAGGGCAGGCCCTGCAGTTTGTTGTAGGCTGCCTGGCTGTAAAGACCTACAGGTCCGCTGTACCAACCGCCGCCGCCATACGGAGGATCATTGTACACATGAACGTATACTGTATTCGTACCGCCGTAATTTAAGATGCTGGAGTCTATGGAGAACTTGCTGAGCACAGCCCAGGTCGTCTCCTTGGTACTGCTGCCATCCTCATTGACGCCTGTTCCTCCGATTCTCTTACCATTGACAAAAACTTCCCCTCTGTCATCCATGTACCCGATCAAGAGAGTCAGATTTTCTTTTGTGAAATCTTCCGGCAGTTCAAAGGTTCTGGCATACCAGCCCCAGCCTGTATTCATATACCATATCTTAGTAATATTTCCAAATCCCTGCTCCCAGTTTCCAAGGGCAGGCTGAACCACTGACCAGGATTCATATTCCTCTGAAGTCAAGGTATCTGCCTTAAACGGATCTGATAATCCTACATAATTGAAATACCAGTCTCCCATCAGATCGATCTGCTGTTCATCCTCAGCGTCCCCGGTATCCTGAATGCGAATCAATGTGGCTGTATCGAGATCCATACGGACGCCAAGAAGATTCACATACATCTGAATCGTGGAAGAGGTTTTATTTACCTTATTCGGAACCTTGACACCGCCCTCGTAAGTGCCGGGACCGTTTATATTCTGAGAAATTGTTGTATCGTACAGAATTTCCTTTGTGTTCGGATCAAGAACTGCAACTGTTATATCCATTTTGCTGTTCCCGCCCTGGAAAAAATCCGCATATTTTTCCCCAATCTCTATGGAATAGCTGACCTCTGCTGTCTTGTCGTTTCCCGTAAGCGCTGCTTTTTTCAGGGAAACAGACCCGGATGCCAAGCCTGAGATAAAGCGGTTTGTCATACGGCTAACCACTCTTTCCAGGGATTCCTGCAGATAATCTGTGCTGTAAGAGCCTGTCCTGACTGTAAATTCATGGTAATCAAAGGAAATAGATTTCTCCCAGCTGATAAACAGAGCTCCCATATCACTGGTGGAATGGGCCATATTTGTCCATGCATCGCCTGCAGGGGCGTCCATATAAGTATAGAATCTGGTATAAAAATTCGGATCTGCCTCGTGGCACTGTACCAGGTAATCATACACATCACCGTATATCTCATACCAGGGGTTGTCACTGCTGACGAAATCGCCCCGAATACTTGCAATCATGCCAAATGTCCCGGGTGCTGTAAGGGGAACGCTGTCTATCGCTTTGCTGTCCGATTCCAGAGGCTTCGGCATATCAGCATCCGATTCCTCCGGAAGGCTTCCGCTGTCCGGATCATGGAAATCTGCACCGGTGCTGTCTTCCGCATTGCCCGTTTTCTCAGCATCTGCTTCTGCATTCTTTTCTGAATCCTGCTGTTTCGGCATATCCGTAACTGAATCTTTATCAAAATCCGAAGTATCTGCATCCGAATCTTTTGCAGGTGACTGTAATTCTGCCTGACTCGCGTCTGGCTTCTGCTCTGCATCTGATTCTTTCCCGGCCTCTAACTGACGCGCATCCAATTCTTTTTCATTATCCTGAACATCCGAACGGTTCACATCTGTTTCTTTTTCCGCATCCCGGACATCCGAGCGGTTCGCATTCGATTCTTTTTCCGCATCCCCAGCATCCGAATGTTCTGCATCTGATCCTTTTTCCGCATCTCGGACATCCGAGCGGTCCGTATTCGATTCTTTTTCCGCATCTCCAGCATCCGAACGCTCTGCATCTGATTCTTTTTCCGCATCCAACGCTTCCTCTACATCCCGGGAATCCAACGTCTCCTGCGGCGTATCCGAATCTGTGTCCGGTATTTCTCCGGCTGTCTTATCCAGGTCTTCCTGCCCTGTCTTTGTATCCGCAGATTCTTCCGGATCCTTTGCATCTTCTGCCGGTTCCTGATCATCTGCCTGTTTCGTCTCTGTCAGTCCAAGAATATAGGCGAGATATCCTCCTGCTCCGGTTCCGACTACCGCCCTGTTTCCAGCACCCGGAATGGTATTATATTTTGCATCCACATCTGCCGCAACAAGCTCCATGACCTGCCGCACATCCATATCCAGAGTAAATGCCGGTTTTACCAGAATCATGTCAATCCCTTTTTCACCGGACATAGTTTCCCCCAGCATGTCCTCCATTCCTTCCGGATATTCCCCCAATCCATCATCCGGAAGCAGATACATAACCGGATAGCGCATTCCCCCATCCGGATCATAGCCCTCGGGCAGCACGACCTGATACCCGCAGGTATTCCCGTTCCACTCCACACTCTGCCTGTCAGACACTTCAGTCTTCGCCTTGATCTCCAGCGGCGTAAGAACACTGCCCAAAACCATAGACAATGTCAGCAAAATTGTCACAATTTTTCTCTTCATAAAAGCTCCTCCTGTACATCTTGACATATGAACCGCATTCTCCCCTCTGCATTTCCGTCATATTGTCAGTTTTATACATTTAAAATACAGGATAAGCATTCTTCACAGTAAGCAGATTCGCTTCTTAAACAATCAAAAATGATTCTCTTCACCGTCCCCGGTGCGTTCTTCCACCAGTATCTGTTTTATTTCATATTCCCCCCTCTCTTTTTTCCTGTACAGCCGCCGCTCTTCCCTCCATTTTGCAGGAAGTACCCCCATACGTTTTTTAAAATTCCGTTCAAAGGATGATATGGAGAGATAGCCGCACTTTTCTCCGACTATCCTTATTGGCTCCATGGTATTCTGCAGCATCCGGCACGCCTCCCTGACTCTTATGCAGTTAATGTAATCCACCGGTCCAAGCCCCTTCATCTTCTGGAAAACCTTGCGGAAATGGCTCTCACTGAAATGACACATGTCAGCCAGCTGCCCCACTTTTATCTGCTCCATATAATGGTCATAAATGTAGTCAATAGCCGGCAGAAGCGGCAGACTCACAGCCTCCTCCTCCACCCTGTGTTCCAGTACATCATAAAGCATAAACAAAAAAGAACACAGAAGGCTCATCACCTGCATTTTATATGTCCCTTTTTTCTCTCCCGCCGTCCGGAAAATCTGCTTTAAAAGAAAGGTAAGCTGTTCGTATTTTCTCTCATCTAAAATGCGGACTCCATAAAAAAGCTGCCTGCATATCTTCATATGCATTCTCTCATCAATAAAGGAAAACAGCTTCACAAAATCTTCCAGGTCCACAAACAAATATCCCCACATGTTGTACATGCCATTCTCATTTCTGGTAGCATGCAGAAGATTTGGCGCCACAAGACTGATACTTCCCTGACAAAATGCCGCTTCCTCCCCCTCGCTGATGATCGTCCCCTGTCCTTCATAACAATAACCAATCTCCAGATAATAATGAAAATGTAGTGGGTCATTAGCCCCTGCCTTCGCCCACGCGATCTTATCCAGTACCAGCAACGGATAATCCGGATATATTCTGAAAATATGGTCCTCTACATAACGCTTCTTTTTCCGCCCCACTTTTTCTTCTCCTGCTTTTATATTGCAAATATGCGTTTGCCTTTTTTATTATTATACATTATATTTGTAGAATTGTGTCATTATTTGTCATATTTATCCGTGATTTACTGGTATTTACTCTGAGAACTCTTTTCTTTATTGCAGTTTTTTATATTTTTCGATATAATAGGAGAGCATAAAAAATAAGGGAGAGAAAGACTATGAATGAACAAAAAGAATTCAAGCCTTATATTCCGGCCGAGCGCGTAACGCCGGAATTAACTGTCACCTCCATTGTTATGGGTATCATTCTGGCCGTCGTATTCGGCGCCGCCAATGCTTACCTTGGACTTCGTGTAGGTATGACAATCTCCGCGTCCATTCCCGCAGCCGTTCTCGCCATGGGTGTAATCCGCGTTATCATGCGCAAAAATTCCATCCTGGAGAGTAACATTGTACAGACCATCGGTTCTGCCGGTGAGTCCCTTGCTGCTGGTGCCATCTTTACATTACCTGCCCTCTTCTTATGGGCCGCTGATGGCAAAATGGAAACCCCGAGTATTCTGGAAATCACTCTGATTGCTCTGCTGGGCGGTCTTCTGGGTGTACTTTTCATGGTACCTCTGAGAAATGCCCTGATCGTAAAAGAGCATGGTATTCTTCCTTATCCGGAAGGAACCGCGTGTGCGGAAGTCCTTCTGGCAGGTGAAGAGGGCGGCGCAAATGCCTCCACAGTATTCGCCGGTATGGGATTTGCAGCAATCTTCAAATTTGTTATCGACGGTTTTAAACTGGTTCCCAGTGAAGTTTCCCTGAGAGTAAAGGGCTTTGCAGGTGAAATCGGAACACAGATCTATCCGGCTGTTATGAGTGTTGGTTATATCTGCGGACCACGTATTTCATCCTACATGTTCGCCGGCGGTCTGGTGAGCTGGATGGTTCTGATTCCGGCTGTTGTACTTTTCGGTGCTGATCTGACTCTGTATCCGGGAACTGCCCCCATTGGACAGATGTTCGCAGAAGGCGGCGCAAGCGCTATCTGGGGCAGCTACATCCGCTACATCGGTGCAGGTGCTCTGGCTGCCGGCGGTATCATCAGCCTGGCAAAATCCCTGCCTCTGATTATCCGTACATTCAGTGATGCCATGAAGAGTCTGAAAGGCAATACAAACACCAATACAACCAGAACAGGACAGGACATCAACATGGGTGTCATTCTGGGCGGTGTTCTACTTATCACAATTGCCATCTGGCTGGCTCCTCCGATTCCGGTTACCTTCCTGGGTGCCATTATCGTAGTGATCTTCGGCTTCTTCTTCGCCACTGTATCTTCCAGGATGGTAGGTCTGGTGGGAAGCAGCAACAACCCTGTTTCCGGTATGGCAATCGCAACACTGCTGATCGCTACTATCCTGCTGAAGGCAACAGGCGACAGCGGAATCCACGGAATGCAGGGCGCTATTGCCATCGGTTCCATTATCTGTATCGTAGCTGCTATCGCAGGCGATACTTCACAGGATTTGAAAACAGGATACCTTCTGGGCTCCACACCTAAAAAACAGCAGATTGGTGAGTTCATCGGTGTATTCGCAGCTGCTCTTGCCATCGGCGGTGTTTTATATCTGCTGAACGCAGCTTGGGGATTCGGTTCCGAGGAACTGGGCGCACCTCAGGCCATGCTGATGAAGATGATCGTAGAGGGTGTTAT
The DNA here is from genome assembly GCF_037000545.1 of Blautia sp. JLR.GB0024. Taxonomy (NCBI): domain Bacteria; kingdom Bacillati; phylum Bacillota; class Clostridia; order Lachnospirales; family Lachnospiraceae; genus Blautia; species Blautia sp. JLR.GB0024. The sequence continues at coordinate 61,411 of NZ_JBANBF010000009.1, forward strand.
GGAAAACAACCTGCCGTGGACACTGGTATTTATCGGTGTATTCCTGGCAATCGCAGTGGAGATCGTGGGGATTCCGGTACTTCCGTTCGCAATCGGTGTATATCTTCCGGTACAGTTAAATGCCTGCATTATGGTAGGCGGACTGGTTCGTCTGGCATTTGACAAGATGAACATGAAAGACAAGAAGAAAAAAGACGCCATCATCAATGACGGTGTACTCTACTGTTCCGGTATGATCGCAGGTGAAGGTCTGATCGGTATCCTTCTGGCAGTCTTTGCCGTATTCCATGTGGATAAGGCCATTGACCTTTCCAGCAGATTCAATCTGCCTGCATCTGTTTCCAATATCGGAAGCCTTGTAGTATTCGCACTTGTGATCCTGAGTCTGCTTAAATTTTCTCTCTGGAGAAAACGTAAAGAGAACAAATAATGAAAAAAAAAGAAAATGTAATTGATAAAAACTATCTGGAGTTTATCCCTGAGAGAAATTCACTTCTCACCTGGAAAACGGACAAAAAGGGCATTGTGACCCTGGATGTTGAGAATACCGGTTTCTTTAACCGGCTCGCTCAGAAATGCTTCAACCGCCCGAAATACACCCATGTCCATCTGGACAAGCTTGGAAGTTTCGTCTGGCCTTTGATCGACGGCAAAAAGAACATCATTGAACTGGGCAAAGAGGTGGACGCACACTTCGGGGAAGAGGCTGCTCCTCTCTATGAAAGGCTGGCAAAATTCTTTCAGGTACTGGAAAGTTATCATTTCATTAAGCTGAACAAAGATGTGTAAAAGAACAGCGCACCATGGATATTATCTGCCATGATGCGCTGTTTTTATTTTTCTGTATCATAGGGCCAGTCCATGATCCCGCCGAAGTCATACACCTGGGTGTAACCCGCCTCTATGAGTTTTTTTGCAGCCTGCGCGCTGCGGTTACCGCTTCTGCAGTAGACCAGTATCTCCTGATCCGGGTCAGGCAGTTCCTCCAAGGGCTCACTGCCGATGGTCTCATTGGGGATCACCAGTGCCCCGGGCACATGGCCTTCCTTGTATTCCTCTTCTGTGCGGACATCCAGGATCACAATCTTATCATCCTTGTCCATGCGCTCTTTTGCCTCCTCTGCTGTGATCTTTTTATACTCTGTTTTCACTGTGTCCTCCTGTGCTGCATTTGTATCCTGGCCGTTCTTATTTTCTCCGCATGCGGCCAGTGCGGCTGCTATGACTCCCGCCGCTATAACAGTCTGAAGCCATTTCTTCTTTCTCTTCATACGTTTTCCTTTCCTCTGCCGGTAAGTCCATAAAACTTGATAGGATTCTGCTATTTCCGGCAGATTATACATTCTGTGATTAATTATGTTACAGTTGATACTGTAATTATAATTGTTGCAGTTATATTTGTCAAGCATTTCCGAAAAATACTGCTGCTGATTGTAAACTTTATTATTTTTATAAGTTGACAATATTCTTCTGATATTTTATAGTTATTCTCATAGGTTCTTTTTACGGATACATCTGAAATACTTAAAAAGCCCGAAAGATGAGGTATGAAAAATGATAACTACATTGCAGAAAAAAGTTATAAACGGCGGTACTCTTTCCAGGGAGGAGGCAATCCTTCTGTCTTCTGCCCAATTGGAACCTCTGTGCGAAGCAGCGGATCAGATACGCAGGCATTTCTGCGGGAACGCTTTTGATATGTGTTCCATTATCAACGGCAAAAGCGGAAAATGTCCGGAAGACTGCAAATACTGTGCCCAGTCCTCCCATTATTCTGCTGATACAGCCGTTTATCCCCTCCTAAGCACGGATGAGATCCTGCGGGAAGCAAAGGCAAACGCGGCTGACGGCATCCTCCGCTTCTCCATTGTCACCTCCGGGAAACGACTGAGTGATCAGGAAGTGGAACAGGTCTGTGACAGTTTCCGGAAGATCAGGGAAACCTGTGGAATCTCCCTGTGCGCTTCCATGGGTCTGCTCTCCCAAAAACAGTTTAAAATGCTGAAATCTGCCGGTGTGGTCCGTTACCACAACAATCTGGAAACATCCCGCCGCTTTTTTCCTCATATCTGCACCACTCATACATATGAAGATAAAATACAGGCAATCCGGGATGCCAGGGAATCCGGCCTCACGGTATGCAGCGGCGGAATCATCGGGCTTGGCGAAACCATGGAGGACAGAATTGATATGGCGCTCACCCTGCGGGATCTGCAGATCCGCTCTGTCCCCATCAATGTTCTGAACCCTATCCCCGGCACCCCTCTGGAGCATAATGCGCCTCTGCCCGAGGACGAAGTCTGCCGGACTGCTGCCATTTTCCGATTTCTTCTGCCGGACAGCATCCTGCGCATGGCAGGCGGCCGGGGGCTCATGGAAGACCAGGGACGCCGCGTATTCCGGTCCGGCGCAAACGGAGCTATCACACAGAATATGCTGACCACTGGAGGAATCGCTGTCCGTGAGGACCGGCAGCTTGCAGAGGAACTGGGATTTGAAATCAGGCTTTACGAGTAATGGAAGAAATCAACGGTAATTTTTTTAGAAAGGAACTTGAAATCTGATTTTCTCTCTGCTATACTGGATTCTATAAAAGAGCTTATGCGGATTATAATAATCGTTTGCATAAGCTCTTTTTTTGTTGTTTTACGTGTAACTGATTATAACTTGCCCGGAGCCTGTTTGAAAATGTGTTCCGGCAAAGTGTGACACACAGCCTGCCGAAAGTGATTTTCAGACACACTCTGGCAGGCAGAAAGGAAGGTTCTATTTATGAAAAACAATTATAAAGCACTGGCAAAAAATATTGGAATGGAACTGCTGGGAAGTGTCTTTATTGCCGTTGGCATCTACAACTTTGCCGTAGCCTCACACTTTCCCATGACAGGATTTTCCGGTATTGCGTTGATATTAAACCGCCTGTTTCAGCTTCCCATCGGTATATCCATTATTGTTCTGAATATTCCGGTGGCGATTCTCTGCTTCCGGCTTTTGGGGCGGCAGTTTTTTCTCCGTTCCCTGCGTGCCATGATCATCTCTTCGGTGATGATCGACTATCTGGCGCCGCTGCTGCCCGTCTATGAAGGAAGCCGGATGCTGTCAGCCATCTGCACCGGTGTGCTGGGCGGTCTTGGCTATGCCATTATTTATATGCAGAATTCCTCCACAGGAGGCACGGATTTTATTATCATGGCTGTAAAGGCATTGAAGCCTTATCTGTCCCTTGGAAAAATCGCCTTTTTATCTGATGTGGGAATCATTCTCCTGGGCGGTATTATTTTCCGGGATATGGATGGGATCATTTATGGAATGATCATCAACTTTCTGTTTGCTATTGTTGTGGATAAAGTGGTCTATGGAATCAATGCCGGTAAGATGACTCTGATCGTGACTGAGCACGGACAGAAGGTCACAGAGGTCATTGACGAGTGCTGCGGCAGAGGCAGCACCATCCTGAAAGGCGTCGGCGGCTACCGGATGGACGAAAAACAGGTGGTGATGTGTGCCTGTAATAATAAGCAGATGTATTTTGTCCAGAAAGCAGTGAAGGAGACAGATCCGGATGCCTTTATCATTGTTCTGGAATCCAATGAGGTGCATGGGGAAGGGTTTGAGATGCTGAAGATTGGGGAAGGCGGAACCTGTTAAAGAACAGATTGTAAGAAATAAAAATAGAGATTAAATATACTGCCTTCTGAAACTCCACATTCAGAAGGCAGTCTTCATTATACATATTTTCTTATGTAATCAACGATCATATCCATCGCTGTCCGAGAAGGAGTGGCTCCGTTCAAGATAAGATCCGCCCTCCATTTTGACGGCTCTACATACTGGTCATGGCGGTATCGCACTGTATCCAGATATACATCCGTGATTTCTTCACGGGAAAGGCCGTTCTGCATATTGCGTTTTAATCTCCTGAGAATCCGTTCGTCCGCCCGGCAGTCCACAAAAAGCTTCAGATCCAGCAGGCTGCAGATGGCATCATCATAGAGGGTCAGCAGGCCTTCCACCAGGATGATCCTTGTTTTGCCGCAGTCTCTTTCTCTTATGATATCCTCGTATAGCTGCTGCAGATACATGGTATCCGGATGGTTATCATCCACATATTCTCTGTCTCCTGTCAGAGCACGGACCCTCGGCCGCAGCTCTTCCGGTTTGAAATACTCATCCATATGAAAGACTTTTGGGCTTTCCTTTTCCAATATCTCTGCCAGTTTATTACACAGTGTGGTTTTGCCTGACGCACTGCCTCCGGCAATACCGATAACCAGAGCTTTTCCTTTTTCCATATGTAAAAGCACCCGCCTTTCCGCTATTCTGACACCAGGGATTTTCCTAACCGGTATGCTTTTTCCACACCGTCGGAATGTTCCATATCGCCTTTTGCATCCATCCCGGGAACGGTCAGAATCCCTTTATTTTCCCAGCGCAGATAGGAACAGGTATCCTCATAAGCAGCAACCGCAGAGCGGTAAACACCATCGGAAGCGGAATCCAAAAGCAGCGCTGCATAGCGGATATTGAATCCCTTTTTTGCCCTGGCGTAGAGTCTGTCTATGGCTGCCTTTAACTGTGCACTGATGGAAAACCAGTAAATGGGGGACGCAAAAACAATCATATCCGCATTGTCTACTTTGTCCAGTATCTCTGCCATATCATCCTTCTGCACACACACTCCGTTATGTGTAAAACAGAATTCACAGGCCAGACAGGGGGCGATTTTCATATGCCCGAGGTTTACTTTTTCCACCTGATGTCCCTGTTCCAATGCTCCTTTTATGAAGGCATCTGCCATGATCTCTGTATTTCCCTTTTTGCGGGGACTGCCGTTTAATACTAATATATTCATTCATTTTTCCTCCTGTACCTGTTTCTATCACTATAACATTGCGGAGAAAAAAAGTCACTACGGAGGGTTAAATTGTCTGCTGGAAAATTTTCCGAACGCAGAAATACCCGCCCCGTTTGCGGACAGGACAGGTATTTTTCAGTTGTATTTCATGCAGTTCTGACTGTCATGATTCCTCTATGACCAGAGGCACCACTGCCCCTTTTTCCACATCGATCAGCCCGCAGTCTGTCAGCTTCAGAGCCGGGCTGACCGGCAGGCCCAGGGTACACAGGGACATAATTGGATTGTAGTGTTCATATCCCAGATTCTCCAGGCTCCTTCTCACATCACCCAGCATTCTTCCGATATCATCCGCCGGAAGCTCTGAAAGAATGCCGCATACAGGGAGAGGCAGTTCTGCTGTTATCTGCCCGTTTTCGGCAGTACAGATGCCGCCCTGCAGCTCTATCAGCCGTCTTGCTGCTATGAGCATATCCTCCGGATCAGCACCAATCACCATGAGATTGTGATGGTCATGGTAATATGTGGTGGCCGCCGCACCGCGTTTCAGACAGTTTCCGGTCACGAATCCGTACCCTATATTACCGTTTTTGCCATGGCGTTCCAGCACAACTGCCAGCACGCAGCCGCTTTTTTGCCATTTTAAATGACCGTTTTCCACTTCCATCCGAACCTGCTTTTCCCTTGTCTGGGTGCGTCCGTCTCTTACCTCTATGACACGGACTTTAACGGTTCCCCGGCTTTTTGGTACTTTCGGTTCCAGGTCTTCTGCTTCGATCTTATCAAGGTGCACGGAGTGATAAAATTCAGTGGGAAAACCATAGCGTTTTAGCTGCCTTTTTGTCTCCCCTTTGCAAAAGATCTCCTTACCGTCCTTGAACACGCGATCCGGTTCAAAGGCAGAGACTGCCTGTTCCCTGATAAGCTGGAAATCTGCCTTTCTCCCCGGTGCCAAAGCGCCTCTGTCCCTGAGATTCATACGTCTTGCCGGGGTATAGGAGGCGCAGTAAACAGCTTCCTCAAGGGGAAATCCCATCTCTACTGCCTTTTTCACAATATAATTGAGCTGGCCTTTTTCCAGAAGGGCATCTGCCATAGTGTCATCCGTGACAAAACAACAATGCTCAAAGAGGTTATTTTTTATAATATAATCCAAAATCTCCGGTTTCAGCATTTTCTCCTGCAGTTCCACGAACATGCCGTTTTCAAAACGCTGTCTGATTTCCTCAAGGGTGTGCTCTGTATGGTCACCGTCAATTCCCCTGAACAGGAACTTCGCCAGATCCAGGCCGACAAGAGAAGGGCAGTGGCCCTCAATAACAGCCTGCGGATCTTCCTCTCTAAGGTAATCCAGAAACTTTGTGATCTCCATCTCAGTCCCCTTGACAATCTGGCGGTAATTCATGATTTCCCCTACACAGACAACGCCTTCTTCCCTCATGAGGTGCTTCATTTTCTCAAATCCGATGACACCTCCGGTCGTCTCCAGGCTTTCATTTGTGGAGGGAACACTGCTGGGGATTCCGTAGAAAATATCAATCGGTGAATCTTTTGCCCCGTTGATCATCTCATGGATTCCCTGCACACCCATGACATTGGCAATCTCGTGAGGCTCGGACACCAGCGTGGTAACCCCGCAGGAGGCTGCCCGTTCCCCAAAGGAAACAGGTGTCATCATGGAGCTTTCAATATGCATGTGTATATCGATAAACCCCGGCAGCATCAGACAGCCGCTGCCGTCCAGCACCTCATCCGGAGAAAGCGCATTCTCCTGCCTGGTATCCACATAATAAATCCTTCCATCCTGCACATATACATCAGCCGGCATAAAGCATTTCAGGTAGGAATTGTAAACTTTCGTATTCTTTATGAGTAAATCCGCCTTTTCCACAGGGCACCTCCCATCTTACACAATTGAGTAGAAATAAAGCAGACAGACTGCCACCAGCACCCACATGACAGGACGAATCTCTTTTATCTTTCCTGCTGAGATCTTCATCACCACATAGGTGGGAAGGGCAGCGCAGATGCCGTTGGCAATGTTGTTTCCGAAGATGGTAAATGCAATACATACAAAGGACGGAAATGCCTCTGTAAAATCATGGAATTTGATGTTTTTCATTGCTCCCAGCATATTGATTCCAATGTACATCAGCACCGGCGCAGTAGCTGCTGAGGGAATCATCAGCGCGATCGGAGCCAGGAACAGGGCCAGCCCGAAGAAAACAGAAGTAAACACTACGGAAAGTCCTGTCTTACCTCCTGCCTCCACGCCTGCAGAGGACTCCAGGTATGTTGTCATACTGGGCATTCCGAACAGAGCGCCGAAACTGGTAGCCACTGCATCCACCTTGAAGCATTTGTCAATGCCCGGAAGATTGCCGTCCTCATCCAGATACCCCGCCTTTGCGCCAACCCCCAGCACGGTTCCGAAAGTAGAGAAAAAGTCGGGTACAAAAAGTGCGATCAAAAATGGAATATATGCAAAATTAAGTGCGCCCAGGAAATCCACATGCAGGAACTGCCCGCTGATATTGGCCGGCATGGTAAACAGGCTTTCCGGCATTTTTGTGACGCCAAAGGGAATCCCCACCAGTGTGGTAAGGGCAATGGCCAGAATCATATCTCCCGGCACGTTTCTGGTTTTAAGTACCAGTAAGATCACAAAACCGATGACTGCAACAATAACCGTAGGAGCGGTCAGGTCACCGAATCCCAGGCTTTTCTTCGCTTCATTTGCGATAATAAGACCACAGCTTTTCGCTCCTAAAAGCGCGATGAACAGACCGATGCCGGCACTCACCGCGTGTTTCAGACTGACGGGAATGACTTTCACTACAGCTTCTCTGAGTCCCAGAAAAGAGATTGCAATAAACAGCACGCCGCTCCAGAAAATAACACCGGAAGCCACATCAGGCGCAATGCCGTCGTTAGCTATCATTGCTGTCACAATACCCACACTGCCCAGTCCCGGGGCAAGCGCAAACGGCCGGTTCGTGTAGAATGCCATCGCACAGGTTGTAAGGATGACCAGTAAGATCAGCACCGTGAACATTACGTGCTTGTCCAGTCCTGCGGACTCCATCATGTTGGGCACTGTTGCCAGAACATAGGCCATGGTCACAAATGTAGTCAGACCGGCCAGAAGCTCTGTTCTGACATTGGAATGAAACTCTGATAATTTAAATTGTTTTTCCAACCACTGTTTCATATAGATTTTCTCCTGCCTTTCTCAATCGTATAACTCCTTGATTCTTTTCCATTTTCATTGTATGATAACCGTAATCGGAAGTCTAATTCATCTTAACTATAAATTCTATTCCAAAGTGGAATAGTGCCCCCAAAAACCATATCCGGCATAGGACCCGGTACCTTGCTGTACCATCCGGTATTCCAGCCATTCGCTGAGAAGAGGTCAGGAGAAATCTATGAATATCCACGAATTGAACTATGTGCTTTGTATTGCCAAACATCAGAATATGACGAAAGCCGCCCAGGAGCTTTTTATTTCCCAGCCGACCCTCAGCAAACATCTGGGAAAGCTGGAGCGGGAACTGGGCATCAAACTGTTCAGCAGAGTTGACAACTGCTATATCCCCACTTATGCGGGAAGGCGGTATATGGAATACGCCTCAGGCGTACTGGAACTGACTCATGACTGGGAGAAGGAGCTTGCGGATCTGCGCTCTCTCAATGACGGAGAACTGAATGTGGCCTTTCCCCTCATGCGCAGCTCCTGCATGATACCCAGGATCCTGCCGGCATTTCGCCGGATACATCCCAACATCCGTCTGAATTTTCTGGAGGAGACATATGCGATCCAGGAGCGTCTTCTCACTGACAGCCGGATTGACTTTGCAATTTTCAGCGACGGAAACCTGCACCCCAAGCTGGAATATGAAACTCTGGGCCGGGAAGAAATCCTGCTGGCAGTTTCCCCCCGACATCCTCTGGCGAAAGAGGCCAAATGTAAAGTCTGTCAGGATGGCCCTTATCCCAAGGTGGATTTGTCACAGCTCGGCAGCGAAAAATTCATACTGCATTTTCCGGAGCAGAATACAGGCGCCATAACGGAACAGCTTCTGAAAAAATACGGCATTGAGCCTAAGGTTCCGTTCTATACCCGGAATACCCAGGCTGCACTCCTGCTGGTGCAGCAAAATGAAGGAATCTGTTTCGCACCGGAGACTTACATTAAGAACATGACGTTTTCTACACCGCCGGTCTGCTTTTCCCTTCATGATCCGGATGCCTTTACACGTACCATTATCGCATATCGGAAGGGGGCTTATCTGACCTCCTATGCACTGGATTTTATTCAGATATCAAAGGATTATTTTGGCGGTGATCTGCATAAACGGTAAATGGAATTCCCTTACAGAATGCCCATAGTGCCCCTGAAATATACTTTGGCGCTGCAATCGGCATCCGCATCACGCACCAGGCTGTGCCTGCAGTCCCTTTACCGTCACAGATAAATTTCTCTGCCCTGTTCTGACGATTCATAGATGGCTTTTATCAATTTCAGGCTCTCCAGGGCATCCTCTCCTGTTACCAGAGGCTTTCTGCCCTCTGTGACAGCCTGTACAAAATCCCGGTACTGACGTTCGTGTGAATCTGTGGAAATGGCTGCGTCCTGATGCAGTGTATTTGCTTTTGCAGGATTCAGCAGACAGCTGAACGCCTTGCTTTCCCCGTCTTTCAGCTGATAAAACAACAGTTCATCGTTCCTTATGATAACTGTGCCCTTTTCAGCAAAAACAGCCAGTTCCGCGTACAATCCCGGATAAGCAGTTGTCGTTCCCTCCACAGTTCCAAGACAGCCGTTTGCAAATTCAAGATTAGCTATCCCCACATCTTCTGTCTCGATTTCCTGATGAAGCAGGCGTCTGCACTTTCCGTTCACACTTTTCACTTTCCCGAAAATATCAAGCAGCAGGTCAATATAATGGATGGACTGGTTCATAAGAGAACCTCCCCCGTCAAATTCCCAGGTGCCTCTCCATGGATTTGAAAAATATTCCTCGTCTCTGTACCAGATTGTTCTTGATGCTCCCCATAGCAGCTTGCCGAGTTTTCCCTCTGCCGCCGCCTGTTTGAGTAAAACTATGGGCTTATCAAAACGATGCTGCATAATAACCCCAAGTTCTACTCCGCATTCCCTGCAGGTATCCACCATCTCCTGTGCTCGTTCCACATGAATATCTATGGGCTTTTCACAGATGACATGTTTCCCGTCCCTGGCTGCCTCTATGGTGACACTGCTGTGCATCCCCGAAGGCAGACAGACAGAAACCACTGCGACATCCGGGTCCCGTAACATCTCATGGTAGTCCTTGTAACTTCTGCAGCCCCATTTTCTAACTGCCTCCTCTGTTTTTTCCGCATCACTATCTGCCACCGCTGCCAGATAAGCCCCATCCAATGCGGCAATCACACCTGCATGGAGCATCCCTATAAACCCACACCCGATAACACCAAATCCAAGCTTCTCCATGGATACCTCCTATTCCCTGCACCAGCAAAATGCAGCCAGCATCAGCGGATCTTTTTTACTGAGCAGTCTGTCATAAATCGTCTGCGCACATTCAGGAGCAGCGTTCTCGCTGATGAGCGGTTCCAGTACAATTCTCCTCTGTGCAAGAAGATCTATGATCGTCTCCTCATCTCTCTGATGACTTCTAAAATGTCCGAACTGATCCCTCTCATCCTGTGCCCTATGCATTTCGTGAGCTCCGATGACAGCGATTCCTTTCCTGTGTACATCACGATAAAAATTGACGCCGTCCGTATTTCCCCTTGTGGACCCCAGAAGGACTACACGTCCAAGTGGTTTCACCATTTTAAGTGCTGTATTAACAGCCTGGGGAACTCCGGTAGCTTCGATCACAACATCAAAAACACTGTCGAATGCTTCGTCCTCCCCATTTTCCTCTGTCCTCAAAATCCCGCATTTCTTTGCCAGCACACGCCTCCACTCCACAAAATCAAAACCTGTCACACTGCCCGCCCCTGCACAGAATCCAAGCTGTGCCGCCAGATTTCCAATAGGCCCAAGGCCCAGAACTGCCACTTTATCCCCCAATTGAATATCTGCCTTTCTGATTCCCTGCAGGGAAATAGAGGCCAGTCTGAATGCGGACGCTTCCCGGGGATTTATCTTTTCCGGTATTTTTGTGCATTTTTGCGCGTCGGCGGTGAATCGTGAACAATGTATTTGATTACACACCACCAAATCACCTGCTGCCAGACCGCGGACACCGCTGCCGGCTTCCTCTATACGGCCGCAGCAGCTGTAACCGGGATAATAGGGATATTCGCCCGGCGTATTTTCCATATGGTTCAGCCATGCAAGCTCTGTGCCCGGAGAGATCGTGCTGAACAACGTTTTAATGAGCACTTCGTTCTCACCGGGGGGCTTCACCTCACAGCTCTCCAGCCTGACTTTCCCCTTTTCATAAGCACATATTTTATCAGCTCTCATAATCTTTTCCCCCGTTCTTCTTCCTTCTGTCAATTCTCTCCAGGATATGATTCAGTGCATTATACTGCATGTGAAATGCTTCCGCTCCGTCTTCTGCCCTGTTTTCCCGGATTATTTCCTTTACCGCTCTGCGCTCCAATAATTCCAGCCCTTCAAATCTTGTAAGATGAGGTTCCAATGTAAGGAATCCGTTGTACCCTTTCCCAAATGCATCCCCCAAAATCGTTTCCATACAGCCATCTCCCTGCCCGCAGACAACCGTATCACCATTTTCAGACAATGCATCTTTGATATGGAAATAGGCCACATATGGTTCCAGCATCCGGTATGCTTTTAACGGTTCCTCTTTACACTGCACAAAATTGGCAAAGTCAAAAGCTGCCTGCAAAAAAGGACTGTTCACCTTTTCAAATAATTCCAGACAATGTTCTTTTGTATCTCCGAATATTTCTTTTTCATTTTCATGCAGGGCTTTGATTCCATACCTGCCTAATACCTCTGCCAGCCTGCCTACCTTATCTGCAGCACATTCACTCCACATGGAATGGGAATCTCCTGTGGGAATGTAAAAACTGAATATCCTCACATAACTGCATTCCAATATCTCTGCTATATGTGCCGCATTTTCCGCCTGCAGCATCTGTTCTGCAAACGCTTCCTCGTCACAGATTGGTATTTTTCCAAGCGGGGAACCCAGGGATGAAACTCTCATCTTATATTTTTTCAGTAATGGCAGCACTGTCCTTTTAATCTCCCCGGGTGTATAGCTGCAGATGTTTTTCCCGTCTATATTCCGTAATGCCAGATAAGATATCCCTGTCCTGCCGGCTTCTATAAGCTGCTGTTCCAGATGACTGCTGATTTCGTCTGTAAACCCTGAAATTTTTTCATATTTCATATATCAGTCCTTCTCTACATCCATAAGCCAATGCAGGTATTCCAGATTATGCCTCAGCTTATCGTATGTACTTTCTTCATTTGAAAAGTCCTCCACGGATATGTTTCCCTGATAATTCATCTCTTTCATCACACGAAACAATTTCTTAAGGTCCGCACTCCCCTCTTTCAATGGTGTCCAGCTTCTTTTCCACTGCCGCACACCGTTTTCATCTGTTCCTTCCGGTTTCAGCATTCCGTTTTTAATATGTATATGGGCAATGTAATCCCCCAGCATTTCAAATGCTTTCTTATAATTTTCATACCCCTCATATACCAGGTTTCCCGGGTCATAAATGACCCCCATATCCTCAGGTCTGCATCCGCACAGAAGCCGGTGCGCTGCACTTGCGCTGGCCAGAATATTGTCCATATGGATTTCAAATACAATCTTTACCTTGTATTTATGTGCCAGTGTCTCCAGCATTTTAACATTCTCTCTGGCCTCCTGAAACAACTCTTCATAGTTCCTTGTCTCATCATAATCCGGTGTAAATACACGAACCTGCCTGCACCCCATTATGTCTGCAGCCCGCAGAACCTTCTCTATCTGTTTGTGCTCATGGGGCTTCAAATAAGTGGTAAGTCCAAATACAGCGATTTGCTGCTCCGCACATATCTGTTTTATGATCTCTGCTGTTTCCTCTATCGTCTCTAAATCTAATGTACATTGATTATCCTGCCAGTATCTGTCCTCATAAGCAATATTTTCTTTCTTTTTGTCCGGTAACGGCGCGACCCGCCACTCCACTCCATCATACCCCAGTTCTTTTAATATCCTAACAGCCTCCTTTGGACTGTATTCCGGCATACTCACTGTAAAAACCCCTGTTTTCATCTGCTTTCATCCTCCTTTTTCTCATCAAATTGGTTTCTGTACTCCTGAGGGGTAATACCGATATAACGTTTGAACATTTTGCTGAAATACTTTATATCCGCATAACCCACAAGTGCACCGATTTCATAGATACGCAGTTCCGTATCTTCCAGAAGCCTTTTTGCCTTCTCTATTTTCTTTTGAATAAGACACTCTTTGAAATGGATTCCCTCCACTTCCTTAAATATAATGCTGAGGTATATGGGTGTTGTATTCACATGTTCCGCGGCACTGTCTAGGGATACACAACTGATGTCTCCCTCCATATAAGCGATCACCTTTTTAATCATCTCCCGGTTTTTCCGGGTATTCATCTGCTGCTGGCATGTCCGCAGACATTCCGCCAATGCCGTGTATGCATTTACAAGCTTTGTTTCATCATTATCCGTAATAAAGTCTTCCGGCCCGTCATTAATTTGTATATCCGATTCTGTCATTTTTGCTTTGAGATAACTTACAATATCCCTGTACAGCTCTCTGGAAAAGTTCTGCACCACTCGGTTTTCTGCGTATTCCCTGCTGAAACGAACTATCATAAGCTCTATCAGGGAGGCAAGCTGGATATAGTTTTCCTGCTCCATAGTATCTACAGCCTTGTATCTGATCTTTTCCAGCTCCTTGACGATTCTGCTGTCACTGCCGCTGTAAAAAAGTACTCTGGATGCCTTCGTACCTATTCCCCTGGATTCGCAGTAAGCCGCATAAAAACTCAATTCTCCCTCATATAAACTGCTTATCTGAAATTCCGTATAAAGCTTAAAATCCTCATAAAGCACAGAATAAATCTGTTCCAGAACTGCTTCTAACAGCTCATCCTGCATACCTGTGATCAGTGTGTAATTTCCCGTTTCATCTTCGATACACAGATAGCGGCTGCCTGCCGCCTCACCTAAAATGTCATCCAGCTTTCTGCGTATAAACATCTTCAGATTAGATAACTGTACCGAACGGGAGTATGTGGCAATCGTCCAATATTCCTTTATGCTGATATTGACCACACGGTATCCGGCAAACAGTGAGGCCAGGCCAAGCCGCCGGATTTCCACCTGCAGTTCTGCGGAACAGCCGCCCTCAAAGATCATGTCCAAAACCACTTTTTTCTTTGCCAGCATCAGTGTCTTTTTTTCATCTTCCCTGCGGATTTTCTCCTCTGCGATCTGGTCTATGGACTGCCTCACAAGTTCGACGACTTTCTTTTGATTTATAGGCTTTAAAATATAATATCTCACATTTAACTCAATGGCCGTTTTCGCATATTCAAACTCACTGTAGCCGCTGATAATATACACATGCATATGGGGAAAATCTGTCTTAATGCTTTTTATAAAATCAAGGCCGTTCTCTTCCGCTATTCTGATATCCGTGATCAAAATATCAGGTTCTTCCCGGTACAGAATTTCTCTTGCTTTTGTCACATAGTCTCCCGTAAAAATCTCCAGTTCGGGAAAACGTGCATGGATCAACTGATATAAACCGTTCAGAATATAGTACTCATCATCCACCAATAAGATCTTCATTTCCGTCTCCTCCCATCCTTGCGGGAATCCTGATAACGGATACAGCGCCGTTCCCATTTTCCCCCGGTTCAAGTCTGACCCCATAATCCTCACCAAAGTACATCTTGATTCTGGCATCTACATTTCGCAGGCCATAACTGGATCTTCCGCTTTTCTTTTCCATGGTCTGTTTTTCCGAAAGTCCCTGTCCGTCATCGGCCACCCGAAAAAGAATTTCATGGTTTTCCATCTTCACCGCGATCCAGATATTCCCCTTGCTTCCCTTGGGAATGATTCCGTGGACAATAGCATTTTCCACAAGAGGCTGCAGCGCAACTTTTACCATTTCATATGGGTAGGTCTCTTCCTGAATATCGAAATGATATTTTATTTTTCCCTGATAACGTTCTTTCTGAATCTCAATATAAGCGCTTACATGTGTGATCTCTTGTCTGACGGTGTATATCCGTTCCCCGGAGTTAAGCCCCGTCCGGTAGAACTCAGAAAGGGATTCTATAATATGACATGTTTTTTCATCGTTGCGCTCAAATGCGATCCAGTTGATCATATCCAGTGTATTATAGAGAAAATGCGGATTGATCTGTTCCTCCAATACGCGCAGTTCTGCATCTTTCTTCTCGGTCTCCATGCTGATCTTCTGGTCTATCAGTTCTCCGGTCCGGTTAACCATCTTATTAAATCTCTGGGTAAGATAATTTAACTCGTCTTTTCCCTCATCCTCCACCACAACAGAGAAATTATTCTTCTCTACCTGCTTCATACCTGCAACAATCTGATTGATCGGTTTTTTAATACTGATAAAATACAGCCAGGACACAATCCCTGCTACCACCAGTACAAGTACACTGAAAAATACCATCATTTTAAATATCTGGTTGATCACCTGATAGAACTCCTTATAATCCACCAGTGCCACCATGCGCATGCCGGTTAATTTGGATTCCGAATAGAATACAAGTTTTTTCTCCCTGCCCCCATTCAGAAACACGACTTTAGATTCCGGTTGATCAATCTTATTCTGCTTTAAATTTTCTTTCAGCTCCTTTTCAATATAAGTCCCAATCTGTCCGGGATCTTTATGGGAAACGATCTTGCCGCTTCTGTCAATAAAAAACAGTTCTTCCTCCGAAAACAGTGAACTTGTTTTTTCTCTGTAATTCAAAACCTCTGACAATAAATCTGACAGCAGAAACTGATCGATATACAGATTTACGCATCCCAGATAGTCTGAGGAATACGCGCCCTTTACTTTGGTGGATATGATCAGCGGGTACTGCAGGTTTTTCCTGCTGGGAGGAGAGGAATACTTATCCGTATTCTCCCATTTGAATGCCCCGAGCCACACCTGCCTTTCCTCCAGACTCATGATATGGGAAAAGAGCACACTCTCTTCCAGGCGGCTGTCCGTGAACTGATATGGCTTGTAGGCTATAAATCCTCTTTTATTTATAACTTCCACAGCTATATAATCTTCCAGCTCACCGGCCCATTCGTCCAAAAATTTATAATACTCATTTGTCTGTATAAAATCATCCAATTGTTTATCACTTGATGTTTTCTCCAGCATCTTGATGGTATACAGGCTGGTAGCGATTTTATTTCCCACAGAACTGTATTCCCTGAGACGGTTGTTCACCAGCACATTATAAGAGTCCAATTCCTGCTGCATATTCTCGTAATTACTCAACTGAAAGACTCTGCGCACGGAAAAAAATGTTGCTGTTTCCAGAAAAAGCAGAGGAAATATGACCGCAAAAACCACAAGCAGCAGAAATCGTTTCTGCAGCCCCAGCCGGCGCACTATTCTGATCATTCTGTTGACAAATTTTTTCCAATGCTCTTTCATTCTGCCCTGCGTCCTCCTTATCCCTTAACCGCCCCGGCCATCAGGCCCTGTACCAGATATTTCTGTGCGAACAGAAGAAATAAAAGAGTCGGCACTGTGGCTATCACTGCACCGGCGGAAAGCAGTGACCAGTCAACCAGGTTCTCCTGTACGAATTTCTGCAGTGCCAGGTTGATGGTTTTCAGTTCGTCTGTCTGGATCAGTATCCTTGCCATCATATACTCATTCCAGGAACGGACAAACGTAAAAATCGCTACTGTTGCCAATCCCGGCTTTGATATAGGCAGGATGATCCTGATAAATGCCTGAAACTGGCTGCATCCGTCAATCAGACCGGATTCCTCCAATTCCATGGGCACCGAATCAAAGAACCCTTTCAGCAGCCAGATAGCAAATGTCAGTGAAAATGAGATATATGCCACGATCAGCCCGGCATGGGTATTATTCAGCCCCAGTCCTTTGTATATCATGAACATTGGTATCAGTGTCAGCATCATGGGCAGCATCTGCAGTACAAGAAGAAGCCCTATAAATCCACTGAAAATCTTCCCCTTAAATCTTGAAATCGCATATCCCGCAAACGCGGCGATCAATACGCAGAAAATCATGGCCACAACCGATACAAATATACTGTTGAAAATACTTTTTACAAAGGATTCCACATGAAGTACCTTGCTGAAATTTCCCAGATACACGTCCTGAAATTTGGGAAACATCCCCAGATCACTCATAGCCATTGTCTTTGTTTTCAGAGAAGTCCCGAACATGGAGATAACAGGCAGTGCCAGCAAAAAGCACACTGCAAATGTTACCAGATACATGATCATCCTTGAAATTGCCCTTTTCATTCTGCCGCCTCCTATTCGTTATTCCTGCTGAATTTTTGATTGATCAGACACAGCACTATCATGCACAGAAGCATTAATACGGATGCCGCAGATGCGTACCCCATCTTTGATCTGAAAAATGCTGTGTTATACGCGTATATGGGAAGCACCATAGTATTGCCGGAAGGCCCCCCTTCTGTGAGCAGAAAGATGTTCTCAAACCCATTAAAAGCCCAGATGAGCAGCAGGGTGACTGACACTTTTGACACGGAACGAAGGGACGGAAGTGTTATGTAAAAAAAGCTTTTTATCTTCCCGCCGCCGTCAATTCTGGCTGCCTCATATAATTCTCCCGGGATTCCCTGCATTCCTGCCAGCAGCGTGATCGTCATAAAGGGCAGGTTTTTCCATACCCCTATCATGGTAACTGTAAAGCGTGACATATACCTGGTCGTCAAAAACAAAATGGGTTTCTCAATTATCTTCAGCTCCATGAGCACATGGTTTATCAAGCCGAATTGGTCATTTAACAGCCAGAGCCAGTTTGCAGCCATTACCATAGGCGCGATGACCCAGGGCATCAGTATGACTGCACGGTAAATTCCCCGCCCTTTCATATTCATATTCAAAAGTGCTGCGATCAGCATTCCCAGGACATAGCTGAATACAACAATAGAAATAGCGTAGATAAAGGAGAACGACAGTGAACTGTAGAACTCTTTATCTTTTGTGAGAATATCAATATAATTCTGCACCCCTATGAATTTTTCTTTTCCCGGGCTTAACAGATTGCTGTTAGTAAAGCTCAGCTTAAAACCATCCAGAAACGGATAGATCTGAATCAGCAGGATCACTGCCAGTGCGGGCAAAAGCATAAGATAACCAAGGCGTTTGGATTTTTTCTTTTTCTGCATAGTTATACTCCCTTTACGAAAGGCTGCCTACAGAAAATCTTCTGTGGGCAGCCCCTAAAATGTCTGCTATTCTGCCTGCAGCTCCAGCGCTGCTTCCACATTTCCATTGTCCTCTTCCAGGATTGCCTCATAATCCCGTCTGCCGCTCAGAACCTTTTGTGCCGCATTTCCCAGATAACGTTCCCCGTTGATCTGTCCAAATGCAGGATAGAAATTCTGGATCGGTTCTGTCGCATGTACAAAGGTAGGCATGATCTTTTCATTAACAAGCTTTTCTAATACTGCGTTATCATAGTAAGGATCTGTTGTGATAGATTTCAGTACCGGCGTTTTGCCGCATTTCCCCTCTGTGAACAATGTCTTTGAATTTTTTACCCACCACTCCACAAAGTCCAGGGTTGCCTGCGCATTTTCAGAGTCTTTGTTATATGCCGCTATACTGTTTGCCCAGTACACAGTCTGCGGTTTGTCCGCTGACGGTCCCTGCAGGGGATCAAGAATGTCCAGATTATCTTTCAGATTTTCATCCTCAAAAAATCCTATAACAGGTGCCCCATAAAAAATGGCAGCCTGACCGGAATAGAAAAGTTTCTGCGCATCTGCATCTTTGTAGCTGATGGTTGCTTCCGGAATCAGCTCTTCATCCATAAGGGCTGCAACAAACTCCAAACATTCCTGCATCTTAGGTGAAGTAAAATCTGATTTGGCGTCTGCTGTTACGGGACCCACATTATTTCCCACGGTCAGATACATCATAATGTTCTGTGCTCCGCCCAAATCCCCGGCTGTCACAAGCGGAAAGACATCTGGATTTTTCTCCTTCAGCGTGCGAAGCACATCCAGTAATTCCTCCCATGTAGACGGAAGTTTCTCAATTCCTGCCTCCTTGAACATATCCGTCCGATATGTAAAAATCCTTGTATCACACTGCCAGGGAAGCGCAATATACTCGTCTTCAAGTTTGTTTGTTTCCAGTATCCCCTCCATCATATCATCCAGGATCGGATCCTTTTCGCTCTGCCATTTTTCTACAATAGGGGTAAGCGGCATGATTTCCCCCATGGTCGCAAACTGCATTGGAGTCTGAGATCCTGCCGTGGCTACATCCGGCCCTGTTCCGCTGGTGATCGCCGTCAAAAATGTCTGATAGTAGTTATCCCAGGGCACACTCTGATATTCTACTTTCACATTGGGATTTTCCTGGTTGTACTGGTCCACCAGTGCTTCCGCGGCCACATCGTACACACCTGCTTCTCCCCACATCATATCCCAGAACGTAATTTTGGCTGTCTCCCCTGATTCTTTTTCTTCCTCCTCTTTTTTCTGCGTATCATTGCTCTCTGTATTGACTTTTTCTTCTGAATTTTTATCTTCGGATGCAGAATCCCCACCGCATCCTGCCAACAGAAGGCTGACTGCTGCACTGGCTGCAAGCAGCATACTTAATCTTTTTTTCATACCTTTTCTCCTTGTTCGTACCTGGTATAGTTTTTTTTGTCCATTTCATTATTTAATAATTCTGATGCGCATCAAAAATTGTTAAATCTTTTATCTAAAAAAATTATATTATATAATCTTTCTTTCGTATAGTAAGAAAAAGTTTATAGAAGTTTTTGACAACTAAGTAATTCCCCCTATATCGCATGAAATCTTATACACGCACACAAAAACCGCCTGCCCTGTATCAGGCAGACGGTTCCGTCATGCTGGAAATTATAATGTTTTCAAAATCTCTTCATATATCCTTAAATCCTCATCCTTAAACACATTAAACACCACCCTCTCCATCCCGCTGTGCCCCAGCCACTCTCCCACGGTCTTCACTGCGATCTCCGCGGCCTTATGGTTGGGGAAATGAAATTCCCCGGTGGATATACAGCAGAAAGCTACGCTTTTAAGGCCCTTCTCCTCAGCCAGACTGAGACAGGATTTGTAGCAGGATGCGAGCTGCCGGCAGTGGTGTTTTGTAAGGTTCTCATAGACAATGGGGCCCACTGTATGCAGAACATATTTACAAGGCAGGTTGTATGCTCCTGTGATCTCTGCCTCTCCGGTGGCCTCCTCATGCCCCTTTCTCTCCATAAGCCTGCTGCATTCCTCCCGCAGTTCTATACCTGCCGCAGAGTGTATGGCATTATCGATGCACCCGTGGCAGGGAACAAAGCACCCCAGCATCCGGGAATTGGCAGCGTTTACAATGGCATCCACGGATAATCTGGTGATATCCCCCTGCCACAGGGATATTCTGGTGCTGTTCTGTCCGGTTATGCCGTATGCCTCACGAATCGTGGGAATGTGCTCCACATCCACAATCCCCTTCTCCCAAGCCTCCTTCTGCAGAAAAGCATCCTGTATTTCCAGAAATTCCGCCGAGACGTGACCCGGCATACGGATGTTCATGAGTGAACGCAGTGTGGCGCGCCGTTCTGCCTTTTCCACCCGCAGGCCCCGGTACTGAACGGAATCCTCACATAAATAATGGATCAGATAATCCAAACGCTCTTCCTGGGTCATATCCTTAGCTCTCATCTTCCATTCTCCTCTTCCAAACGCTCAGGATCCTGCCGATATCTTCACTGATACAGACAGACTTTCCCTCTATTTCCTGCGGCGCATAGGCTTCCCCCAGATTGATGCACCCATACACCGCCTCCGGCCATTGGCTGGTAAGGCGCCAAAAACTGAACTTGATGATACCGGGTGTATTCATCCCGCAGCCCAGCTCCAGAAATAAGACCCTGCTTCCTTTACGGGTCTCCAAAAAATTCTCATACCGCCCGCAGGCTTCGTGCCATCCCTCATCCTCCACAAACGTGCTGTCTGCTCTCAGATTCATAGTCATGGGCTTTTTGCAGACAGGGCAAAGCGGAATCAGTTCACCCGGAATGCGCATATCCTTCTGTTTGGCGATCATGCGGCGCACGGTCTCCTCATTATCATAGGTTTTCTTATGGCACGGTACGGAACACTGCCACAGCCCAAAGTCCCCCTGGGTATAGAAAAGCCGCTTCTTGTCAAACCCGGCTCTCTGAAAACAATGGTCCACATTTGTGGTCAGCACAAAATAATCCTTATCCTTTACTAACTGAAGCAGATCCGTATAGACCGGCTTCGGCACCTCCCGGTACCGGTTCAGGTAAATATATCTGCTCCAATAAGCCCAATATTCTTCCAGGGACTCATAGGGATAAAAACCTCCGCTGTACATATCATGAAACCCGTACTTCACCTCAAAATCACGGAAGTTTTCCCGGAACCTCTCCCCGGTGTATACAAATCCGGCAGAAGTGGAAAGTCCGGCTCCGGCTCCGATCACCACCGTCTCGGCTGTCCGCAGTTCACGGTACAGATTTTCCTCTTTCTTCTCCTCTTTTCTGTTCAAAGCGTTCAAAGCCTCCATCAGCCCCAATAAACCTCCCTCCTATCTTCGATGTACTGCCTTGCAGGGACATACCTCCTGACAGTTTCCGCAGCGCAGGCAGTGCTCCTGCAGGATCACATATGGAACTGCAGACATATCAATACACTTCTGCGGGCACTTTTTAAGACATTCCCGGCAGCCGCTGCAGGTCTCGTCAATATAATAGTCTCCGCTGACAGGATGTCTTTCCTGTGCGCCGCCCAGGGAAAAAGTATGCCGCACCACGGGTTTTGCTGAGAGGTCAAAATATTCGCCCTCCCCCTCATACATGCGGAATACCTCCAGTGCAGTACGGCTTTCCTCCTCCGGATAAATCTCCGCCATATAAGGATTCGCTTCAAATACCTGGGCAAGTCTGCCGCTCCCTATATTCTCCACCTTACCTCTCACGGATACGGCTTTCCTCTCCAGTGAACCCTTCCCCTGTGTCATGCCGCTGACAGCCGCGTATTTTCTGTCCGTAAGCTGTCGGTAAAAGGCTTTTCCCTTTGCCGTAATAAAATAAAGACTGTCCTCATCAGTTAACATAATATCAATCACTCTCGTTGCAGGAAGCCCCTGTTCATCCACAGTCGCAAACACTGCGGAATGTATCTCTTCTCTCAATATCCTGAGGATTTCTGCTGTTTCCATACTGCTTTCCCCCTTCTGAATTTCCGGAAATGAAATGCTGTCTTCCCTTTTATTTTATTATAAAACAGGGCTCTCCCGCTCCACAAGAGCGCACTTGAAAGTGCTATAGATGCCTTTTTGATACTAAGTATCCAAACGCCCCTCACAGTCGTTTTCTTCCTACGCGAAGTACATATCCCGCCCGGAAGGCTTTTTTCCACATAAAAAGGGATATCCCCGAAGAGATATCCCCAATACTACAGAGTGTCCAGCCAGCCTGTGATCATTTCTCAAGCTCACCAAATACCTCCTGACTGACGGGATAATAATAGTGGAATCCGCTGACCATGGTACAGCCAAGGTCTCTCAGGAATCTTTCCTGCTCCTCATTTTCTACCCCTACGCTGAGCACTTCCAGATTCAGCTTCCTGCACAATTCCACCACGCTTTTCACTACCACTTTCCCCTCCGGCTTGTCGATCTCGCTGATCATTTCCTGCCTCAGTTTAATGCCGTTGATTCCGCAGTAGAGATAATGAAAGAATACACGGTCCAGTTCCAGACCCGCCAGATATACATCAAAGCCGAACTGCCTGAGCTGTTTGATTGTTTTCGCATAAATTTCCGACTGGCTCATCTCCACCATCTGATTTAGCTGGACAATGATCTGCTTCCTGTCAATATGATACTGTTCTGCTATGGCATACAAATGGTTTGCGAACTGTTCATCACCAATATTCTCAACGGTAAAATTAAACAGCAGCCTGAGAGAACGCCCCTTCTCTGCCTCCTGCTTCAGAAACTGGCAGCCCTGGCGGTAGATCTCCATGTTCATCTTACCCGTGAGCTGCTTGCGCTTCATGACATCCAGAAATTCATTTGGCCTTAAAAGCCCCCTGTTTGGGTTCTGCCACCGGACCAGTGCCTCGGCACCGCAGATTCTGCCGCTGTCCAGGCTTACCATGGGCTGCAGATACATGAGAAATTCTTCATGCATCAGTCCGTGGATTGCCTCATGTTCCATTGCATAACCGGATATGGTCTCTCTCTCCACATATTCGTCATAGAGGGCGTAATCCAAGACATGTATCTTGGCATATTCCATAGCCACTTCACTGAACTGGATC
The DNA here is from genome assembly GCF_037000545.1 of Blautia sp. JLR.GB0024. Taxonomy (NCBI): domain Bacteria; kingdom Bacillati; phylum Bacillota; class Clostridia; order Lachnospirales; family Lachnospiraceae; genus Blautia; species Blautia sp. JLR.GB0024. The sequence goes on from NZ_JBANBF010000009.1 coordinate 84,827, forward strand.
GTCTTCAGGGGATCTTCATCCACATTGGTCATTCTGTAGATACCTGTGTGCAGCTCCAGAAAATATTTCTTCTCTTTCTTTTTAAATTCCTCAACTATATTTTCCTGCATATCCCGGATCCGCTTCTTCAGCCCTTCGATTCCGGTATACTCCACAAAGAAAATATAATAATATTCATTAAAGCGGGCAAACGCCTCTTTTTCGTGCATGACCAGCTCTTCACAGGTATCACTGATAAGCCGCAGTGCATTCTCCGCCTCCTTGTATCCGTATATATGACTCACCACATCAATGCCGGCGTATAAAAAGAGCACCGCATAGTGATTCCTGTTCTCCTCAACGATACATTTGGAAAACTTTTGTTTCCAGGATGTCAGATTGTCCCTTCCGGTAACGTCATCCTTATATGCCATCTGCTCCATCTGACGCCTTTTTTGCCAAAAGTACACAGGAAAAAATACAAGTATGGCAATGGAAAACAGAATAAGGCCGAAAATGATCCTAAGATAAATGCCGGACTTTCCTTCCGGGTTATCCCCTTTGGCGGCATAGCCGGCATATGCCCCCTGTATTTTCGCTGTGTCAATATTCTGAAACGCTTTTTCCAGCTTCTCAATATCTGCCGTTTCCATACTCTTTGTATAGGCCAGACTTATGCTTTTCTCTTCTCTGTCCTCCTCATAGACGATCAAATCCCGGCCCTTTACAAGCCCTGCGTCTTTTATCTCCTCCTCTGTAAGGCCCAGCGTCCATACCGCATCTGCCTGTATATTCCCGGCCAAAGCCAGGCGCCTGTCCTGATCAGAGGGCTTGATATACTTTATGGTAATATCTGCGGCTTCCCCTGCCTCCCTCAGAAGGTCAGGCAGGACACCTCTGTAATCCTCTGCTGTCTCGTCGTAAAATTCAAAAGGCCAGGAATCCGGCATGCCGGCCACATACACCTCATTTCCGGCCCGGCACACTGAGGGTGTGAAAATAAACATGGCTGCTGTAATCACTGCCAGATAACGGATAATCTTATTTCGCATCTCCCATTTTCCCCTTTTCTTCAGATGTCTGATGAAGCTGTATCTTCTGTCTCTTGATCTGTCCCCAAACATTTTTCTTTTTCTTATATCCGAAAAATGCCGTCATTCTTGTAAACGCCTGGATAAACCGGAAAAATACGCTCTCCGCAATGCACAGATAGACAGCCTTCACCACATCCAGCACGGACAGTCTGATATTCTGCGTGTAAATCCTGGCAAAAAACGCCGTTATAGTCAAAACCGCTCCATAGAGCGCATAGATCAGGAAAAACATGATCATAAAAGGCACATTGATCAGATTCACCATATATGCCAGCACAATGGTCAAAAGCCCAAACAACTCGATAAACGGGGACAGCAGTTCATACAGAAGATAATACAGATATGAAATGTATCCCACCACTCCGAATTCCGGTGCCAGGAACATTCTTCTGTGTTTGTTCAGACACTGGAAGAGTCCTAAGAACCATCTTCTCCTCTGTTTCTTTAAATCCCCGATACTGGAAGGACACTGACTCCAGCAGATCGCGTCCGGTATGTATCGTATCCCATAGGGTATTTTATTGATACGGCAGAAGGCATGAAGTTTTACGACCAGCTCCATATCCTCTCCCATAGTGGAGGCATCGTAACCGCCCACGCTGGCGACCATATCTTTCTTAAAAAGTCCGAACGCCCCGGATATGATCAGGTTGCCGTTAAATTTATCCATAAGGATTCTGGATGCCATGAAAGAGCGGTCATACTCCAGTATCTGCATTCCCACAATGGGGTTCCAGGGCATGTGATAGTCCACAAGCTCGCCCTCACTCAGCACCGCACAGTTGGATATCCTCACCAGGCCGCCCACCGCCACAATGGTGTCATCCTCCAGCACCGGGCGGACAATATATTTCAGAGAATCCTTCTGCAGCACACTGTCCGCATCCATACAGATAAAATACGGGTATCTGGACGCATTGATACCCATATTCAGGGCATCCGCCTTACCGCCGTTTATCTTCTGGACCAAAGTGATATTGATCCCATTGACCACAGCCTCGTATACATTCTGTTCCTTTCTGCATTTGATCTGCCGGTTAATAGGCCGCATCACCTTTTTCAGATGAAAGGCATCCAGCAGTACCTGGGTAGTCGCGTCCTTTGATCCGTCATCCACGACAACGATCTCATACAGCCTGTAATCCATCATGAGCAGGGATTTCACCGTGTCAACCACTGTGACCTCCTCATTATAGGCGGGAACTACAATGGACACAGGAACGTAATAGTCATGGCTGATCTCATTGTGGTATCGTCTCTTTTTACTCTCCTTGTACAGGTCAAGAGAGCCGGCGATCACAGAAGCGATAAGAAATGTGGAATAGCCCAGCAGGTAGATGACAAACAGGGCACCCACCACTGTATAAAAACACTTAACAAACTCAAACATCTGTCTCCCTCAGCTCCATTTCCTGGCCTTTGATCTCTATTTTCTCTGTGACATAATTCAGGATCTCTCTGGCATAACGGTCACGTCCATTATACACATCGAATAAATCCTTCTTTGGTATTTTAAGACCCATGATCAGGGTCTCCGCGCTGTTCAGCCGCACATACCAGTTGACAGCCTTCAGCCCTTCTTTCAGACAATCCACTGTATCAGGACCGGGATAGGATTCCAGAGCCTGGGCCGCAACCGCGGCATATTCCCAGTCCAAATATTCATGGTACTGCAAAAAGCGCTGCAGCAGCGCACGGACCGGCTCATACGGATATTTTCTGAAATAACGGACTGCCTCCAGACGGATTTCCTTATCTACTGTCTCCTTGGAGAGAAGTTCCAGGAACTCTTTCCGGAAATCCTCACCCAGAAACCGGATGAACTGCATGACAGGAAGTACCAGCCGGGTATCAAACCTGCTCCTGTGCTCAAACAGCAGGCGGGCAAGTTCTCCCCTGTCACCTGTAAATTTAAGAAGGCCGTCAGACAGCAGCTTTTTGCTGTGGCAGATCTCATTATCCTCCATTTTCTCCCAGGCGGCCAGCACTGCCTCTTTGTTCCCGATCATATAAAGAGCCCTCAGCGCGTTCTCCCTGACGAAGACACCCTTGTGGACTACCATACGGATCATAAAATCCATCAGGCCGTCATAAGCCGTGACCTTTGTCTATGCCGAACTTCTCTACAAGACTGGCAAAATAAGCCTGCTCAATTTCATCCCTTTTCTCATATACAGGGACTAATTCCAGGAAAACCCGGCGCATTTGTTCCAGATACTTTTCCGTTCGCCCGGCCGGCATCTGTCTTCGTATCTCCTCCATGGATAATTCAAAGGCTCTTAATTTTTCCAGTTTTTTCAACCTCCGTATCAGACCCGTAAAATATTCCTCCCGGACATCAACGCCGGCTTCCATCTGCTGTATCTGTCCCGTAATCTCATCTACCATCTCCAGGCTTTGGTGCTCCAGACGCCGCCCCCTGTACTTGTCAATAAAAATGTAGAGTACATTAAACACAAGGACAGCAACACAGCTTGCCATATAGACATATAAAATCACTTCCGGTTTGATTGAAAGTATGTGCATTGTCTCCTCCTTCGTGTTTTTTATCTGTTCCAGATATCCTGTATCATATAATAGGACTGCTTCAGCCGTTCATGGTACGTGGGATCCTTCCCCCACCCCTTCAGCTCCTTCCGGTTCATTTTAATCCTGTTATCCTTCCCCGCCTCTGTTCCGATTCCGGCATATATCCCTTTCACGGACAGATTTTCGATTCCATAGTTCTCATAATAATCATCATGGACCTGCATCTGGGATGGATTGGAGAAATTCAGCAGATCCCATGGAAGCCGGATCTCAATATCATCCCCATCGGCAATAAAATCCGACACAGAATGGTAATCCCGGTCGTAGGGATTTCCGTTTCCATAGGTAAGTCTTCCCGTCTCAAACTTTTCTGACATCCTATCCTCCTCGTCCGCTGCATTCACATTGCCGATCTGAAGTGCCATATATATCTTGTCAAAAACAGGAGTATCCTTATCCGGCACTTCAAAATACGGGTTATCCTCCCCATATGCCTCACTGTACACCACCCGGAAGACATCATAGCGCTGCTGTACAAGAACACGGCTGTTCTCTTTTCCGTCCAATACAACCAGAAAATCAGCCTGCCGGTCAAATTTTACATCCTCGCCCTCCGCATAATAACTCCCTGACTTGGGCGTGATATCCAGCGGAATATAGATTTTCTCATTTTCAAAATCCAGATTCTCCTTGTGGATACGGAAATAGATGAACTTCTCATCGTATTTCATGGACAAGGTGTAATCTCCGTTTTCTGAGAGTATATCGTCCCCGCTCCACTCCTCTGTGTCTCCGTCCGTATAGCAGACGCTCTCCTCTTCCCCGGGGTCAAAGGACATCAGTCCGAAAAACTGTTCATTTGTCTGAAAATCACTCCAGTAGGCCGTCTTGGTCAGGTCTACATTTGCCATGGTATTCCAGGTTCTCTTGAACCACTCATCCTGCCAGGAGAAGATAATACTCCCCGCGCACCCCGCCTTTTTGATGTCCTCATAGCTGGACACCAGGGCATTTCCCTGCTCTTTCTCCGACATATATCCCTGGGAACGGGCTGTGTGAAAATCAAGCTGTGCCCTGCCTCTTGACGTGGGCACGCCAAACTCGGATATGACCACAGGCATGGTATGATGGCGGTTCAGCATTTCCAGATAGATTCCGTAGGTGTTATAGCTGCCGTCCTCCTGCAGATAGTCCTTCGCATAAGGTATCTCCTCTTTCCAGGAATCATAATGACTCAGATAGTCCGGATAATAGGAATACACATGGTAGGACGCAAACTGACCGGAAAGGAATTTATCTGTGGAGGCAATATGCTCCACATCCACCTGTGCACATTTCATAAACAACTGGTTGATCTCCTCCGGATAGTCCATGGGGTCCGTTGTAGGCCAGTTGGAAAATGCCACCAGGCGCTGTTCTTTATATTTTTTACTCTCATACATAATGATCTGGTCACCGGCCTCTGCCAGCATGGCTTCAAAGGGTGTGGCATCTTCGGTCGTATACATATACTCCCCCCGGTAGGAACTGTTCTCCCGGCGCATATGGTCCGTATACGCAACCGTCACATCCTCCCACTCTACACCCATGATATATCCCAGCACCCACCGGGAGATATCCTTTGTATAGGAACCGCTGGCGTTGGATGTGCTGTATCCCAGGTTCATTTTCTTCCTGCCGTGGATGATATCTACCAAAGTCCTGCAGTCCTCCTTAAAAGTTTTTAAAAAGGAATCATCAAAGGCATCCACGTGTGAATTCTGTATATAATCATTGACCCATACCCCGTGGATAATGTAAAGAGGCTCCGGGTTATCCCTGTTATATTCATACACAGCTTCATAAAAATCACTGGAAAGAATGGTATACACACGGATGGTATTTGCCCCCATATCCTGGATCATGCGGAACCATCTCAGATACGTTTCCTTGTCAATGGCATACTCCGTGGCAAAATGTCCCGGTATTCCGGCACCCAGATCTACCCCTTTTATCTCAAATGGCTCGGGCCCTTTCCCCTCATCCACCAGGATTTCTTTACCGCTGACCGTTGTAAAAGTATCCGGTTCTTTGTCCGGCCAAAAATCAATATAAAATCCCCACCGGTAATATGCCGTGTTCAAAAAGAGAACCAGAATTATCAGCGAAACAGCACCGATCAAAAATTTCTTCAAAGTATGTTTCCTCCGTTACAACGCATTCTAATCATTAAATTTTTTGTTGACAGACTCGTGGCTGTAGGAGTACAGGGCATCTATATGCTTATCCATCCAGCCCATACGGCTGACAAGGCGTTTTTCATACTGTTCCACTGCCTCATCATAAGAGCTGATCTGCCGCCCTTCCCCTTTCAGAAGGTCGTTCTGCGGTTCAAAGGTATATCCCCATACCTGGAAATTTCGGTCTATAGCACATCCCAGGTATTCCTGTACCTCTTCCATATATGCCTTTACATGGTCATCGCTGAGTATCCCTTTTCTGAGTTCTCTGTATCTGTCGATCACCTTTTCGGTAAACGCCTCATCCTTGGCAAGCATGAAAAACCATGTTCTGTTCTGCATAAAAAAACCTGCCATGGACTGCTGGTATTCCATGTAGTTATCACAACAATTGTTAAAATCCCAGACCGCTGTCTTCAGCTTACCCGATATATCCTTGTAAAAATAGGTGGAAAAAATACCGGCATCTGTATTCTGCGTCACCTCATTGATAATGAAATAATCCACAAAATTATCTACGTCTATAAAGTTCCGATAGCCATAGCGCCTGGATGTATAATCATACGAATACAGGGACTTCTCAAACTCTGAAAAATCCCGGCTGATATAATCCGTGATCTCCGGTGTCAGCTTTCTGGCACCCGGATATTTAACCTCCACCTTGCTCGTCATCCGCCTTGCGTACTCTGTGAAGTTATCCAGATAATCCACATCATTGACACTCTCCCTGTCCACACAGACAATATAGCTGGAGGCATTGGATTTCCCGTCATACTCAGTCACCTCTACTCTGCCTTCCCCTACACTGATCTGTTCTGCCATCACGTATACGCCCTGGTATTCATCGTTCAAGAACACCTCGCAAAAACGCACATCCGGTGCCCATTCCATGATCTGGCCCGAGAGGTTATACCACATATAATTCCGCATCAGGGTCTTATCCAGATAAGGGCCGTGCAGTACCCAGGTACTGTCCTTTTCCATTCCCATAACCTCATATCCCTTGTCCATGCCGTCCTCATCCGTGAATTTAAACAAATACCCGGCCTTATCAAACAGCCGGGAGGAATTTCCCCTGACACGGATCTGTATATCTGACTCCACCTGGGGCGTGTCCTGCAGAGTATTTAGCTCCCCTTTATTTTCCATGATCTTCATCTCTGCATGGATAAAGGTATTCTTCACCTGGCTTACTTTCTGGCCCTCCTCCGGTCTTCCCGGTATGGCCTGCCCGCCTGTCTCAATGCTGACCACCGGAAGGCGGGAGGAAAAGGAGGACGGTTCTATGGACAGATTGGTGTCCTCCACCTCTGTATTGTAAGACAGATGCTGCTGTACCCTCACATTCTCAGGTTCTATGAATTTCGCTATTCCCAGCACTGCAAGCAGTGACAGCAGAACTGCTCCCACGTATAACCATTTACTTTTCATTGTTGTTACCCGCTGATCTCATCATTCTGAGTTACAATATTGACATATTCGATAGATTCCAGTTCATACAGCATCTCCGCAATACTCTTCTCCTTTTTATTGGAGAGAAGATATATCTTTCTGGGCATCTCATATATAAGCTCAATGGATTCCCGGCTTGTGTTCTTGACTCTCAGCATGGCCTTTGCCTCAAAATAGTCAAATACAATGGCTTCCATCCTGCGCTCCATATTCCTCGCGCCCCGGATGATGAGAAGGATCCTGTTGTCGTTTTTCACTCTTCCCAGAACCAACAGGACCAGGAACACCACACCGCTGCCCACACAGGCCACCACATAATCGCCCACACCGCAGCAGATTCCCACAATGATGGTCCAGAAAATATAAGTAGTATCCCGGGAATCCTTGATCGCCGTCCTGAATCTCACAATGGACAGCGCACCTACCATACCGAGGGACAGGGCAATGTTGTTGCCTATAACCGTCATGACAGTGGCGGTTAAGACCGTAAGGGTTATGAGGGACACATTGAATTTTTTGGAATACACTCCGCCTGCATGGGTGAAATAATAGGACAGGTAAATAACGCCTCCGAGAATCACCGCTACGAGTATATTCAGAATGATCTGCTCTGTATTCAGAGAACCTGTCTCCTCAAACATAGAATAAAGATAATTTTTCATTTATGCTTTTTCCTCTCTTTCTGCAGCCCGGCTGCTGTATGTCAGAATAAAAAATGAAGGCTGGCGCTTCTGGAAAGACTGTATTTGCTCACGGAAAGTGGGCTTTTTCCCTCCAAGCTAACCATCTGTTTAATATAACTCAGCATAAAACCGCTGTATTTTACTTCCATCACCACCAGGTATTTATCCATCACAGGATTCTGGTTCAGATCTGCCGCAAAAATGCGGAAGTCACTTTCCGTGGCTTTGATATCAAAGTCAAAGGTGATGCGGGTCTTATTTTCACTTGCTATATAGGCTTTTCTCTGGTACTCCACAATGGATTTCGGACGGTACAGCATCATATTCATAAGCCCGTAGCATTCCTTTGCAAAGGGGTCCTCATACTTAAGCAGACACCCGTACCTGCCCCGGGACAGTTCTATGGCATCTTCTCTGGATACGCGCAGAGACCTCTTTTTCTGATTATCCCCCTGCTTCTGCTTCATTTCCAGCATAGCAAAATCAGAGGTGGGCGAATAGGTCCGCAGACGGATTTTTCTGCGGATCTCCAGCCCGTCTTCCTTCTCGTAAAAATCCCTTTCCTGCAGTGTATCAAAATACAGGCTTCGGACAGCATATCCGCTCACCCCGTTGTGGGGATCCGGATGCAGTACTTTCTCAAATGTGTTGTCCAGCCTTCTGAACTGATCATATGACATCAGATACTTCTTCTCCTGACGCAATACTTCTCTCATGTATTTTCCCCTTTCTCCTGGAATGTGTCCAACTCCAGCAGTTCCAGCACCGGTTTCAGATAGTGCCAGGAAAATCCCAGATTCTCATTTGGTATCTCCTCCCTGAGATGCTCCCAGCTCTCTTTAACTGCTTCTATCCCGTCTTCGTAATAGGTGTTCTTGGGTTCCAGATCATGGGTGCCGGGCCTCTGCATTTCCGTAATATGGATGATTCCCTTTCCGTATTTTTCCGCGATCTCTGCTTCGCCCCATATCTGGCCCGCCTCATCTGTTTTATCATAATTCATGACAGCTACAGCGTCACAGCCCGTCCGGATCAGCTTCTCCAGTGACTGTTCAAGACCCATGGAATCGTAAAAATTGGGGATGCAGAGGATCACAAGCAGATTCCGCTTCTCTGCCGCCTCATACGCTTTGGCGGCGTTCTGCACAAACTGCGCCATTACCGTGACCGGATCTGTGTCCCACCGCTCCAAAAGATAGGGTTCCACATCCCACACAATGCCGCAGAATTCTCCGTCCGCTTCCGCCTCTTCATTCCATCTGCCCACAGTATCAACAGCCGTAAGCATGGACTCCCCGCTTTTCTGAACTGCCCACTTTGAGTCCCCGGCCAGATAGTAGACATCCTGGCCTGCCTTTCTGCGGCGTCTCAGATAATCTTTTATCACATCCATATCCGTATCTGCCGGAACCTGCTGGTATATGGCCTCACAATCCAGCATTTCCATAGCCTTCTGCACCTCTTCCTCCGCACCCGGAAGCATGTATTCCTCTTCCCATGAAAAAATACTGGTTTTACAAACTTTTACTTCCACGTCTTTTCTGTCATTTTGGCAGCCTCCCACGCAGCAGATCAGAATACAGAGTGCCAAAAAAACCACGGCTTTTCTTCCACCTGCCATGATTACCTCCTGCTTCTTACTCTATTGGATTAAAATTAAATTTTATATAATTTCAAAACAATTTCATTATAACATAAGGAAATATGAATGCATATTAATTAATTATTAATATGGAATGCCATTGTATGGAAAGCAAAAGGAGCTTCCTCAAAAAGGAAGCTCCCGCATCACCTGTTACTGTTTCTTTTTTACCGGATAACAAACCTCCGTCACAAATTCCTCCGGATTCTCTGTATCCTTTGGTCCCACGTGGTAAATGTTAAATCCCACCCCGTTAAACTCATATCCGTTATCCGCGCACCACCTGGCCACAGCTTCGTTTACCCGGGTGATCTTTTCATACCGTCCCTGAAAAACCGCGCCTGCATACTGCACTGAGGGCATGGTCTTAAATTTTACATGTTCGGTATCCCGGTATGTGCCGATGACCGTCCGCTGTACCTCCACATCCACATCGCTCTCCTTATAATCCCCGTCATAAAAGACAGCCATGTCATAGCAGGGGCTGTCAAAGCGCAGCTCCATATCTGCCGTCTCATCCCTCATGATACGCCACAGTCTCCCCTCCTCCTCATAGGCAGGAATGATTTGACGCACACTGACTACATACCGTTTCGGCAGCGTCTTCAGACTTACATCATATCCCATAATGCTTCCATCCTTTCTCATCCATTTAATGGTACTGTCGATCAGATGTTTCCGCTGCCTCAGTATCTGCTCCTGTTCCGCGGTCTCCTGCCTCTTGATTTCCAGGAAATGCTTAAGCTCCTCCGTGTCTGCGTACTTTCCCATGATCTCCCGGATCACGGACAGGCCAAAGCCCATATTCTTCAGCACCTGAATACGCTCTGCGTCCAGAAGCTGGGATTCTTCATAGTACCGGTATCCGGTAAACGCATCCACCTTTCCCGGCTTTAACAGGCCTATTTCATCGTAATGCCGCAGCATGCGGATACTGATTCTCGACAGCTTTGAGAAATCTCCGATCTTTAACATAGTTTCCACCTTTCACATATGTGAATTTCTGAGCTCACTTACAGTATAGGGTGTAACAGTGTGGGAGAGTCAATACGTTTTCTCAAAAAACAGTCTGGACCAAAAGCATATAAAATACGGTGCCTCCCGCTATGGACAACAGCATCTGCCGTTTCCACAGATGCAGCGCGATCACCAGCAGGATTGCCAGAAGTTCCGGTATCCCATGGCTGCCTGTGAAAATGCTGACATTTTTCAGACAGTAAATGACCAGAAGCCCAAAGACGGAAGCGGGCAGTACTTTGCCAAGATACTGTATGTATTTCGGGGTAGGCTTTCCTGCCGGAAAGAGCAGAAAAGGCAGAAAACGTGTGAGTACGGTTCCAAGCACCACCATGGCTATGGTTATGATCTGCTGTGTAAGAGTCATTGGCAAACTTCCTCGCTTTCTTTCTCAATGGGTTTCCTAAGCAGCGTCAGCACGCCGATAATGGCCAGCATGGCAGGAATCATGAAATTCTCCGCCCCGAACGCCAGCAGGCACAGAAGAGACAGGCCAAGCCCCAGAAGGGAACTGACATGGTTCTTCTCCTTCAGCCACTGCTCCATAAAGATGACCACAAACATGGCCGTCATAACAAAATCAAGCCCTTCTGTATTGAATTTCAGAAGGGAACCGAAGATACCTCCTAAAGTGGCGCCGGAAAACCAGTAGAGATAATTCAGCAGCGTCACAAAGAACATAAACCAGCCCTCATCCACATCCTCCGGTATCTTTGCCGTATAGTTGATGGTAAAGCTCTCGTCACACATTCCGAAAATCAGAAATCCTTTTTTCCAGCCCGTGTTCCTGTATTTGTCCAGCATGGAAATGCCGTAAAATAAATGCCTTGCATTTATCATAAGAGTCATCACAAGAGCCTGAAGCGGGTTAAACGCCCCAAGCAGCATGTTGACCACCACAAATTCTATGGAGCCTGCAAATATTGTCAGACTCATGATCATAGGGTACCAAAAACTGAACCCCGATACATTCATATAAATACCATACGTCAGCCCCACAAACCAAAACCCTGCAAAAATAGGGATGGTATAGGGAAATGCCGCGCGGAATGCACGGAGAATTCTCTTTTTCTTTCCTTCCATTTTCTTTTCCTGCCTTCTTATCTCTTGTCTCTTTCTTCCACGTTGTCCGCCCCTTTCCGGCTAAACCCGCGTTCTGTGTTCCATTTTATCAAAATATGCGATAAATGAAAATAGAAAAAAGCCGGCTTTTCACTTCTTCTTTCCCGGCTTTTTCTTCAGTTTCAATTCTATCCCCTGTTTGGCGGCTGCTGCCTGGAAAAGTTTTGCCGCACAGGAAGCTCTCTCTTTTTCCGAAAGCTCATCCAGGCCTTCTATACCTGCAATTTCCTTCATCACATTTCTGATATCCTGCAGTTCCAGAAGATTCACTGCCACACAGTAAAAATTTTTCTTTCTTCCGTCATTATAATGCTCCAAAAGATATCTTAAAATCTCCGCTTTCTCTGCCTGCTCTTCCCCGTATGCCCTGCTTCCCGCCTCCTCTGCCTTCTGCATATCTCTTTTCATGTGGCGGTGTGTGATAAAACTGTCGTATTCGTCAATCCCGTCATATCTGCTGCAGGGGTATTCCCCGCACTGGTGACAGTATTCTACTTTGTCATGCTCCAGACTGCATCTGGCAATGGCACAGGACTGATTTCCTTCGCCGCCTCCGCAGCCGGGGCAGTACCCGCCAATCTGCATCGGACACAGCATACAGTTCAGCCCGCACAGGGAAAACATCCTGTCCTCCCTTTGAAATCCCTTCATCTTATATCCTCCTCTTTTGCCCTCTTCCTATCTCCTCTGGTATACCAGATCCGTCATGCCGTTATAACTCTCAGCGGAAATAAGACGAAGCTGCAGCTCCGGATTCTCCCCGTCAAACAGACGGATGCCTTTTCCCAAAATCACGGGAATCACTGTGATCCAGTAACAGTCAATTCGGTCCTTCCGAATCAACTGACCGGCTGTCTCTGCTCCTCCGCAGATCCAGATATCCTTTCCCGGCTGCTCCTTCAGGCGCTCCACAAGATCCTCGGGGGCTTCATCCGTGAAAGAGATTCCCGGCTTATCCGGAATCTCCTTATGGGTAAACACATAGGTATGCATCCCCTCATAGGCCCATTTGTCCGGTGAAAGCTCAGTAACGATCTGGTGATACGTTGTATATCCCATGAGCACCGTGTCCACGGTCCTGATAAATTCCGGGTAACTGCCCTCCTCCAGACCGTCCGGATGCTGCTCTGTCAGCCAGCCCACACCTCCGTCCGGCGCTGCGATGAACCCATCAAGACTTTCCGCAATATATAATACTGTTTTCCTCAAAGTGCTCTCCTTTCTGCCGCCTAAAATCCTTTTTTCTTCAGTCCCATGATTTTTACTGCTGTCCAAATCATACCAGATATGAGCAGAATAATAAATGCCGTACTGCATTTATTTACAGAAAAACAAGATTCCCCCGCGAACATTGCCGTCACATCCGATATGGGAGGAACCACCCATAAAAGAACAGCCAGCACCGGAACATTTTTCAGTATGGCTGCCTTTGTTACCGCTGTGACTGCCAGCAGGAAGGTAAATAGGATGGCTGTTTTCCTGTTCCTGTTCAATCCGGGATGTGAGATTTCTCCCAGCGCGCCTCCCAAAAAGGCACTTACGGACATAAGCGGGAAACCGTACAGCAGGTCAGCCGCCTTAAGCGGCCGTTCAAAAAGCTGCCCCCGGCTGCACAGATCCATGATCACAGGAAAGAGAACGGCTATGGCACTGCTTATCATTCCAATCAGAAACAGGAAACATGCATGGCTGCTATAATATTTCCAGGCACTCTGTACCCGCAGGATCAATATCTGTTCTGAAACCTCATGTTCCATGTCACAGGCCGTAACCCCGATCCACACCATGAGCAGGAATAAAAATACACAGGACACCATCAGACTGTCCACCACCCCCACAGGTCTGGAGGAATAGATACTGTACAGTAAGATCATAAGTACAGCAAAGGGCATGGCAAACCTGCTTGTACTGAAATACTGCTGCATCTGATATTTTACTAATCCGCTAAACCTGCGCATCACTCATCCCCCTCAGTTTCCATCCGTGCCGGATCATCTCCACTATCATCCGGCTGCTCTCATGCTCCGAAATCCTTGCTCTGCAGCCTTTTCCCGCTATCTGGATATACGGCCGGTATTCTTCCGGCCAGGAAGCATTTTCCTGTCTTTCAAACCACAGGATGTATTCTTTGGCGGAAAGCTCTGCAGTTATGTCAACCTTATTCACCTGCCCGTGTCCCACAGCCATTACCGTATCCGACAGACTTTCAACCAGATATTTTTCATGGCAGGACATGAGAAGCGTTACCTTTTCCGCTCTGAGGGCATTCATTTTCTGAATGAATACCATCTGGGAGTCCATATCCTGTCCCGACAGCGGCTCGTCCAACAGCAGCACCTGTGGTCTCCGCAGAAGAGCCTGTATTACACCAATCTTCTGCAAGGTACCCTTTGACAGATCTTTCATGGGGGTATGTACCATCTCTGTCAGGAAAAAATCAGCAAACAATTTTTCGCATCTGTCCGCCAGAACCTTCCCGGGTATCCCGTCTATCTCCCCCATTCTCTTCAGATACTGCCATGCCGTTAGATTCATCTTCGGAAAACGTTCCGGCACGTAGTGAAACAGCAGTTTTTCCCTGTAAACCACCTTCCCGCCGGAAGGTCTTACAAGCCCGGCGATAATTTTGAGCATGGTGCTTTTTCCGCTGCCGTTATGCCCCGTAAACGCAATGGACTGCCCTTCGTATATGGACAGGTCGACCTGATCCAGGATCTGTTTATGGTTATATACCTTTGAAATTTGATTCAATTTGATGATCTCTCTCATCTGCCCTCCTCAATGTGTGACCATCACTTTGCCGGCAATGTCACTTTTCCTGATTATATGATTTTTCCCGTCTGCCGCCTGCCGATTATCCTCCAGCACAAAATATTCATTTTCTCCAAGCTCTGTCAGCTCCATGGAACAGTCCCCGGGATACGTTCCGGATTCCTCATATAACCGGCCGTCTATGTACACGCTGCCCTGTTTTAACTCCACCTGCTCTCCCGGAAGCCCGATCACTCTGGTGATATAGAAAACTCCGTCTCTCTCGTATACAAGGATATCCCTGCGGCATGGTGCACCCGTTTTGTACGCCCATTTATTCATGATATAAGTCTCCCGGTCTCTGACTGTGGGCGCCATGCAGTCCCCTGAGACAATAGCTCTCTGAAACATGCTGGTTGTTACAATAAAAATACCCATACATAACAAAAGGACAAGACCTGCGGCCCCTAAGCGTCTGTGATGGATGCGCTTTGCAATCTTTCGGTACCGCATCCTCTCTTCAGTTTCCTCCTCCCGGTCGGGCTCCACTCCCTTCATCTCTTCATAATACGCCCTGCACGCCCCGCACTGCCTCAAATGTCCGCTGACCAGTTCCTCTGTCTCCCGGCTCAAAGCCCCGTCTTCATAGAGGGGCAGCAAATCCTTAACCGCCGGACAAAAACTTTTATCTGTCATCCCCATATTCCTCCATTCTACCGCGAATCATATTTTTCCCCCGGTGATAAATCACTTTCGCTGAATTTTCCTTTATCCCCATGATCTCAGCAATCTCGTGAAAGGACATATCAAAAAACAGGCGGTAAATCAGTACCTCCCTGTATTTTCCTTTCATTTCCATGATTTCCTGCACCGCACGGGTATACAGCTCCCTCTGTTCCGCTTTCTCCTCCATGCCCGGAAATCCACCACCCTTTAAAAGCTCAGATTCAATCCCCGAAAACTCCACTGTGACAGGATTCTTCTTATAATATCTGCGGCAGACATTTTTCGCAATTCCGCAGATCCAGGTGAGAATACCGGAATCTCCTTTGTATTTCGGAAGTGAAAGGTATACCTGAAAAAAGGTCTCCTGGGTCAGTTCATCTGCCAGGTCCGCATTGGAGTTGGTGAGTTTCAGCAAAAAGTGGTAGACATACCGGCTATATTTTTCGTACAGTTCCTGAAATTCCTGCATATTCCCACCCCCTCTTCTAATTTAGTACCTGTTTTTCCAAAATGGTTACAGAAAATCACAAAAAGCAGGTTTTGCCGATTCGGTTAGAACCGCAGAACCTGCCCGTAAAAATATTCCTTAATGATCACTGCCGCGAATCAGCCCCATGCCTGTTTCTGTGGCGCAGGCAGACCATGATCGCAGCGGCTGTGGCCACCGCCAGTATTATGAACGGCAGCGTAAATCCCGGAAAGATATTCCAGAGGAAATCATTCTCTAAAGAAATATTCCGAAGAAGTATCAAAAGTGCAAATGCCGTAAGATAAATCCCCACACAGCTCCAAATGCAGAACTGTTTCTCTTTCCTTTTCCTGCTCTCCATGGCAAGCTCCTGCTGCTGTTTTTCCAGCATCTCCGTTTTTATGGAAAGCTGATCCAGTTCTGAGGGTTTCAACAGGTAATCTGCGGACACCTGGAAGACTTCGCAAAGAGTCACAAGTTTCTCCAGTTCCGGCACAGACTGACCTGATTCCCATTTGGAAACAGACTGTCTGGAGACATTGAGCTTCTCTGCCAGTTCCTCCTGTGTAAAGCCTTTTGCCTTTCTGAGCTGCAGTATTTTTTCTGATATATCCATTTGTTGTTCCTCCTTTTTCTTTCCCCAAATATAACAGACACGGCGGTTGCGTGCCAGCAATCCCTGTGTATAATCCCGCATCCGGCGGTTGCATTTAGGGGAAATGCCGTTATTTCAGCTTAGGAAGTATCTCATTCAGAACCCGGGCGGCTTCATTCAGCCGCTGCAGCTCCTCTTCTGTAAGCTGCTCCTCCAGCATCTGTATAAAGACCCTGTTTTTCAGATAATACTCATCCAGATAAGCGGAGGCCTTCGGCGTAAGCTGAATCCGGACAGACCTTCTGTCCCTCTCATTGCTCACACGCTCCACGAACTGATATTCACTCAGCTTGTCGATCAGCTTGGTGACCTGCTGCTTGGGCACTTTCAGTTCCCGGGCCAGATTTGTCATGGTAATGGCACCGCACCTCTTCACGGTTTCCAGACAGTAATAGGTTTCCAGGCTCATCTCCCGGTTCAGTGTGTCCTTAAATGGTTTGATCAGCTTGGCATGCCAGTTAGGCATCACAAGCAGCAGATTTTGAACAAATTGTTCCGATATCTTTTCAGTCTTCATCCTTTTTCTCCCCGTTGACAAATATATGGAATCGTGCTATTCTAATAAATTAGTAAATAAAATATGACTATCATATTTGTATTATAATATATATTGATTTTGTAACAGCAGTTTTTACACGTTAAAAGAATCAGAAAAGGAGACGCAGACATATATGTCAAAAAGTAAACGGAACATAACGAATGTGATAAAAGATAACTTTCGTTTCAGCACACTGAGTTTTATCTTCATCATTTTCTATGTGAACATATTTCAAATTTTATTCGGCCCCGAAAACTCCATTGTGGGTGTCATCTTTACCATCATGATGTCAGCCTCCATGGTGCGTGACCTGACTGCCACACCCTTCCGGCATCTTTTCATTCAGGCGCTGGTACTTGTCTGGATGGCGGCTGCCGCATTCTGGGTCAGCACATTACCCGCTCCTCTGTCCTTTGTCATCAATTTTATCACATTATTGGTAATTTTGTATGCTTTTACATATGAATATTCAAATCATATATATTTTCCTTATATTTTATCTTATTTATTCCTTATATTTATTTCTCCGGTAAATGCACCGCAGCTTCCGAAAAGAATGCTGGGTATGGCAGCCGGCGCTGTGTCTATTATGCTGTATCAGTGGATCATGGGAAGAAAAAGAGTGGTGGAGACTGCAAAAGATGTGCTGACTGAAATGATCGATGACATCTCTCTACTCATTGCCAATCGGCTGGGCGAGACAGAGAAGGAACCGAATCCTGCGGATATTCGCAGCAAGCTCTGCCGTCTCGGCAGAACCGTATACGAGCGCAGGAAAAAAGTCATGTGTGTGTCCGACGCCAGCTTCTCCATGATCGCCGCGGGACGTGGACTGGAACACCTGCTGATGCTGGTCCATGAACTGCCGGAGAAACTGTCTGACCGGGAAACGGTGATTCTGCTGTACACCTCTGACCAGCTTAAATCCTTCCGCGCCTTTCTGCAGAGGGATACCGTAAAACTTCCGCTCCCCGTTTTCTCTGATTTTCCTGACAGCGGAGACAGTAAAATAGACCGTCTGTTCCGCAGCACCCTGCAGTATACACAGGACAGACTCCTGCACATGACTGACCCGCTGAACAAAACACATTACAGGAAAACCGCCCTCTCCTTTAAGGTGCGTCTGCAGGCAGCGCTTGATCTGAGCCCTGTAAGAGCCGTCTATGCCTTCCGTACCGCGCTTGTTTTGTCCTGCGCCACCCTGCTTGTACAGTATCTCGGCCTGCCTCACGGCAAATGGCTTCTGTTTACCCTGGCCTCTGTCTCCCTGCCCTACGCAGACGATGTTCCCGCCAAAATGAAAAAGCGTATACTCGCCACCATAACCGGCGGTATCTTATCTGTTGTGATCTATTCTCTGATCCCGTCCCCGGCCGGACGGACGGCTGCCATGATGCTCTCGGGATACCTGTCCTTTTATTTTACGGATTACAGAGAAACCTTCGCCTGCTCCACCATAGGTGCCCTGGGAGGCGCTGTCTTTATGGGCAGTTTCGGTTTTCAGGCTGTGAGCAGTATGTTCCTGACCCGGCTTGGCTACATTCTGGCAGGAGCAGCCGCGGCCTATATATTGAACTGCATTATCCTCCCTTACAGCCGCGCCAAAGCAACGAGGCAGTTATGGAAAAAATATAAATCCGTCACGGAACTTCTGGATAAAATATGCCGCTCCGAATCCATGGACTCCCAGCTCTATTACCATCTGGTCATCCAGGCCTATCTGCTGGAAGAAAAATTATCTCAAAACGCGGATTTGGAAAAGTGGAAAGAATTTCCCGGACTTCTGGCCATGTATCAGGAAAAGATACGAAAGGCTCACAGAAAACTGATCGCAGGGCGGACAAATGCCCCTGTATTTGAAGGCGGACACCTTAGTTAGGTGCCGCCTTTACATATGAATATCCCAATCATATATTGGATAGACCCGCTGCCAAAGACACTTCTCAATCCAGCCAGAAATCCCCTGACATCTCCAGCATTTTTTCCGCTGCGCCAGGACCATAAGTCCCCGGCTCGTATTCATAGACGGGAAGATTCTTTTCATGATACCTCTTCCGTATGTCATCTACATATTTCCAGCTCGCCTCGATCTGATCCCACTGGGAGAACCAGAACCGCTCTCCTCTCACACAGGCACCCAGCAGCCTCTCGTATGCCTCCGGTGTGTTCATCTGGTTGATGAAGGAACAGCTCTGACAGAAATCCATTTTTGCCTGGGCGATCTCATCCTCCTCGCCGGGCTTTTTAATATTGAACTGCAGGTAAACACCCTCTGTGGGCTGTATCTTAATGTTCAAAATATTGGACTCCACCTGAGGCGCGGCGGATTTGAAGACCACAAGGACCTGCATCTCCCGATGTCCCAGCTTCTTTCCGGTCCGGATGTAAAAGGGCATGCCCCTCCATCTGTCGTTGTCCAGAAAGACCTTCAGGGCAGCATAGGTCTCGGTCACGGAATCCTCTGCCACCGCTTTCTCTTCCCGGTATCCCCTGTACTGCCCCAGGACCAGACTGTCCTCGATATTTTCCGGCGTATGCAGGGAGGACAGCACACGGATCTGTTCCCTGTGCATCTCCTCTCCTGCCAGCATCAGTTCCCCGGGCTGTTCCATGGCTACAATGGAAAGTATCTGAAACAGATGATTCTGCACCATATCCTTCATGGCTCCGCTGTGGTCATAGTATCCGCCCCTGGTCTCCACGCCCACTTCCTCCAGGGCTGAAATCTGTATGCATTCTATGTGCTCTGCATCCCACACACCTGAAAAGATAGGGTTGGCAAACCGTATGGTCTGTATATTCCGCACCATTTCCTTTCCCAGATAATGATCGATCCGGTAAATATGATCCGGATGGAAGAAATGCTCCATTTTCTCGTTCAGCTCTTTTGCTGCCGCCAGATTTTCACCGAAGGGCTTCTCCAGCACTACTTTTCCCCGGCAGGCATGCTCCACATGGACAAGCCCTGTCACAATGGAAGAGAAAAATCTGGGTGCTACTGCAAAATAGAAAATATGGCTGCCTGCCTCCATCTCTTTATAAAATGCATTGAGCTGTGCATAGGCCTCCTCATCTGTAAAGTCCATTTTATAGTATAAAATCCCTGCTGCCAGCCTGTCATAATCCTGCTCCGTGTAGGGAAGGCGGGCAAACTTTTCCACCCAGTCCCTGGCGATCATCCGGTACTGCTCACTGGTATAGTCCCTTCTACCGATGATGATCACCTGTCCCACGGATTCTGTTTTACTGGAAACCGACATATTGTAGAGTGCCGGAAGCAATTTTCGAAACGTCAGATCACCGGTCCCTCCGAAAATAGTAAACGTAAGTTTTTTATTCATATCCCTGCCCCCATTCATGGTGGAAAGTGCCTTCCCTGTCAGTCCGCTCATAGGTATGGGCACCAAAACAGTCCCTCTGTGCCTGAATCAGATTGGCCCCCACGGGCATTCCCCGGAATGCATCCAGATAAGCAGCGGCCTGGCTCATGGCCGGCATGGGAATGCCTGACAGGATACCGCAGGAAAGCACTTTTCGCAGGCTATCCTGGTTTCTGCTGATCTTATCCAGGAAAAATTCATCCAGGATCAGGTTGTTAAGTTTCGGATTCTTCTCAAATGCTCTTGTGATGTCATTTAAAAACTCTGCCTGGATAATACAGCCGGCGCGGAATATAGCCGCGATCCTTCCGAAATCCAGATTCCATCCGTATTCCGCGGAGGCATGAAAGAGCAGGTCAAATCCCTGTGCATAGGCCACGATCTTGGCTGCATAAAGCCCTTCCCTGACCAGATTTGCAAATGCCTCCTTCCGGGAGTCTGTTTTCGGCTCCGCCTCCATGATCTGGGGACCCGGGATGATTTTTTTCGCCTCGGCACGCTGTTCCAGCCGGTTTGACATAATCCTTGCATTGCAGGCCGCTGTGATCATGGATACATTCACGCCCTGTTTCAGGGATTCCAGACTTGTCCACCTTCCGGTACCTTTCTGCCCGGCACTGTCCACAATGTAATCCACAAGCTGTCCCTCTGAAAAATCGTCTGCCTCCCCGAAGATGCCCGCTGTAATGCCGATAAGGAAACTTTTTAATTCTCCTTTATTCCATTTTGAAAATTCCTCTGCCAGCTCCTGATTGTTAAACCCGCCTGCGTATTTTAAGAGCAGGTAAGCCTCTGCGATGAGCTGCATATCCGCGTACTCGATTCCGTTGTGCACCATTTTCACATAATGGCCTGCACCGTCCGGTCCCATGTATGCGCAGCAGGGCTCACCCTGGGCCTTTGCGGCGATTGCCTCCAGAATGGGCGCGACTTCCCGGTAAGCCCGGGCATTGCCGCCCGGCATAATGGACGGACCGAAACGCGCCCCTTTTTCCCCGCCGGAAACACCAACGCCGAAATAGTGGATGCCCTTTTTTCCAAGTGCTTCTGTTCGTCTTCTGGTGTCTTCAAAAAAAGAATTTCCACCGTCAATGAGAATATCCCCTTCTTCCAGAAGAGGCTCCAACTGGGCGATCACTGCGTCCACAGGTCTGCCCGCTTTTACCATCATCATGAATTTTCTGGGGCGTTCCTGTGATCCCACCAGATCTTTCAGAGTATAAAATGGGATGAGATTTTTATGGGGATGTTCCTTTATGACAGCTTCTGTCACCTCTTTACTTCTGTTATAGCCTCCTACCTGAAAGCCGTGATCCGCCATGTTCAGCGCCAGGCTTCTGCCCATCACTGCCAGGCCTATGATTCCTATATCTGTTTTCCGCATGGTGTGCCTCCTTATATTTCCTCCAGTATTACAGAAACCCCTTCCGGAATTTCCGCCTGTCCTGTTATTTTTACAATTTTTCCGCTTTTCAGGTCCCTTTTCATACTGACAAGACCACCCCGGTTCCTGTTTACTGCCAGTAGAAACTGTCCGTCCTCACTGAGGATAAAATCTCGGGGATGTTCTCCCTGGCTGGAAACGCGCTCCACCAGTTCCATACGTTCCCCGCCCACATACAATACAGCAATCTGATTGGTTCCCCGCAGAGAGATATACAGAAAACGTTCATCGCCAGATAAGCGGACAGCCGCAGCCGCACCTGCCTCCTTCTTAAGAAGGGGAAACGCCTCCAGGAGCTGAAACCTGTCTTCCCTCACCGCAAAGGAATATACTTCATTGCTCCACTCGCCGACGACCCAGAATCTACTGTGGGTCCTGTTAAATATCCCGTGCCTGGGTCCGCTCTTTTCCGGGAAAAGCAGCTCTCCGGCCTTTTCAAAATTCCTTTTCCTGTCAAAGTACAGGATTCTGTTTTGTGTCAGACAGGGAACAAGCATAAGCGGCCCATGAAATAAAATCTGATGGCAGCCTGCCAGGGGTGCTATGGCAATCTTCTTTACCGGACACAGTGCATCCTTTTCCCCGAACCTTTTTTCATATATCATGACCAGACCCTCATGATAGTTTGCGGTATACACATAAGTTTCATCCTGAAGGATATAGCAGGGCGTATGCGTCTCCCCCAAAACCTCTCCCAGAACCTTCGCTTTCCCCTCTGATATGTCTAAAAGACAGGTGCCTGCTGCCTTATCCTTTGCCACGGGAACTGCCATGGTGTTCTTGTACAGAGAAACCCATTTCGCATCCCCTGCCTCATAGAACAGTTCCGGCTGTCCTAACGCCCCGCTGTCTGTGTCGAATGTAAACCGGTATACGCCCCTGCTGTTTTCAGAAGCATATGTGCCTATAAATCCATTTGTGATTCCCATGTCTTCCGCCTCCTGACCTGCTGTTCTTCCTAAACTGCTCTATGCGGGTTTTCCATGACTTTGACCCCTGATGAAGTACCTGCCGCAATACGGCTGCACATCTGTCCAAAGTACCCGGTCTCCACAACTCCCGGCATATTGCGGATCTGCTCTGCCGCCTGGGAAATATCCGTATTTTCGGCAAACTGCACATCCAGTATAAAATTTCCGCTGTCCGTCAAATACGATTTTCCATCTCCCATGCGCAGGGCGGGAACTGCTCCCATATCTGCGATTCTGCGTTTTACAAAGGGCATACCAAAAGGAACGGTCTCCACAGGAAACGGAAACGCTCCCAGTCGTTCCACCAGCTTGCTCTCATCCATGATCCAGATGACTTCCTCTGCCCAGGAGGCAATGATCTTCTCCCTCAAAAGAGCACCGCCGCCTCCTTTGACCGCTCTGAACTCCCGGTCTATCTCATCCACGCCGTCAATTGCCAGATGGATCTTCCCTGCCTGCTCCGGTTCAAGAAGCGGTATCCCAAGGGACGCTGCCAGCTGCTCGGAATCCCTTGATGTGGCGATTCCGTAAAAGTGAAGTCCCTGCCCATACCTTTTCCCTGCTTCCCGTATCAGATAACGGGAGGTCGTCCCTGAACCAAGCCCGATCGTCATGCCCTCTTTGATGTAATCAGCCGCGGCCCGGGCTGCCTGCTGCTTTTGCTGCTCTTTTTTATGATCCATTTTCCCACCCCTTTTTGTTATTCCCCAAATGGATGAATCTCACTCTGCTGCTTTTGAGGTTAGATAAATTCATGTTGTTAATGTAATTATATTTGTTACAGTTATATTTGTCAATGTATTTTTATGTTTATATAGACAGAGCCATGCCCCTGTAAATGATATTGTCCATTTACAGGGACATGGCTCCACGGGATAAATACAAAAAATCAGAGCATCAATCGCCTCCGACTGATGCTCTTTGAAATTATTGGCTGTCAAAAATGTATTGGCTGTCAATCTGATATTCCCGGCTGTGTTGCCCGCCTTCGGTAATTCTGTGAAATGCGGTCACTGCTTAAAGCATCATATCCTTCTTTTCGAGAATCGCTTCAGCGGCTGCACATGCCGGGCAGTCACAGTATTTTGCTCCGGCTGCTTTGATCTCCTTCGCGTGTGCTGCAACGTTCTTCGCAGCATCAGCTCCGAAAACCTGTGCTCCGGCATCTGATTCTGCAAAAGCAATCAAGCCGTCAATGGGCATAATATCGGCTTCCAGCTCAGCAATGTATTTTTTCGTTTCTTCTGCCTCATTTTCCGTTCCGAGTGCATCCAGCCAGGCCTGAGCTGCTGTCTTTGCCTCACTGCTGCATGATGCTGCATCCATTAAATCGTGTGTTTTCCCAACAACAAAATCCAATACTTCTTTTTCCATAATTGACATACCTTCTTTCTTTTGGAATATCTATATTTTACCATAAAGGTAACGTAAATAGAAGGTATGGGAGATATTTAATATTTATTTTATACTCTGTCCTTACTGCTGCGGCCCATGGCCTGCTCATTCACAATTTTCCCGTCCTCGATGCGCACGATCCAGTCAGCAAGCTGAGCGATTTCATTGTTATGAGTGATCATCACAACCGTCTGATGAAACTTGCGGCTTGTTCTCTGAATCAGTCCCAATACACCGGCGCTGGTCTTACTGTCCAGATTGCCTGTTGGTTCGTCAGCCAGTATGATAGCAGGCTTTGTTACAAGAGCACGGGCAATCGCTGCACGCTGCTGCTGTCCGCCTGACAGATTGTTCGGCATACTCTCAAGCTTATCCTTCAGACCAAGCATGGTAACCACCTCATCCATATACCGCCGGTCCACCGTGTCCCCGTCCATCTCCACCGGAAGAATAATGTTTTCATAGACATTCAAAATGGGAACCAGATTATAATTCTGGAAGATAAAGCCGATATTTCGGCGGCGGAAAATAGTAAGCTGCTCGTCATTCATCACTGCCAGTTCCTTGTCCCGCACAGCTACGCTGCCGGATGTAGGAGTGTCTAATCCGCCCATCATGTGCAGCAGCGTAGATTTTCCGGAACCGGAGGTGCCGACTACAGCAACAAACTCCCCCTCTTCCACAGTGAAGTCTACCCCATCCAGGGCACGGGTGAGGTTCGACTGGGAACCGTAATATTTTTTTAAATCTTTTGTCTGCAAAACAGTCATAAAAACATCTCCTTTCTCATCCTCTTAAAAGTTCTATCAGTGAGGATTTCCTCTGGCGTCTTAATGCTCCCTCAGTGATTGCCAGTGAGCATAAAAGGATAACGATGCAGTAAATCAAAAGAATGCCAACCGGAAATTGATACTTTAAATACGTCATCAATTCCCGCTTCAAAAATCCGCACAAAATAAATCCCATACTACCTCCGGCCAAAATGGATAAAACCAATCCGGCCGCGGCAACCATCAATCCTTCGCAGCATATCATCCTAGTAAGCTGCTTCTGCGACATTCCTACGGAGCGCATAAGAGCAAATTCCTTTTGCCGTACTATAATCCCCGTTAAAATAGTGTTCAACAGGTTCATGACTGAAAAGCAGCCGATAAATATAACTGCAGCCGTAAGTGCAAAGGTTATACCCTGTAAAAAATTCTCGTTTTGAGCGATCGCATCCGATAAAGTCCGCAGGGACAAACGCGGTGCGCTTGTCAATATCTGTTCCATTTCCTTCTGCGCCTGCTGTTCCATGTTATCGGTAACACGGATCACATACTGGTAAGTAGTGTTGGACGCGGCGATCTTGCTTATGGAATCCATGGGGAGCAGCAGCATATCAATCTTATCGCCGTTGTTTCCGATTTTCTTTTGATCCAGCACCGCGGCGATTTCCAAGTCCATTTCCTTTACATCCGTTCCGTCGAAAATCTTCAGAGTGACGGATGAACCGGCTTCCGGCTGTCTGCCGAAATACTCTTCGAAATCATCCGGCCGGCCAACGAGCAGCTTATTTTGAGATGTCATTTCCTCATATTCCGGAATGGTATCTCTTGAGGCACACGACTTTATTAAGTCCATATCCTCCTGTCCGAAACCGACAATAGCCGCATCGGATTCCTGTGCCTGCAGATTCCCGGACACCGGAAGATTGGAAATAACGGATATTTTCTCAATTCCGGAAACATGACTGAAAGAGCGGTATATTTCATCGGTAAAAGGACTGTTTTTCTGAATGGCTTCCAGAGAGTTCTCCCGCAATTCCGAATTTTGGATGCCAACGTAAAACTGCCCCATAGAAAATCCGGACAAAGACATATCTCTTGCATTGATCGAAGATAGAACGGAAGACACACTGAATAACAGAATGCCTGTCAGAACTAAAGACGCTATGGACAGCATGTTCTTTTTCTTGTTGCGTAAAATCTGCCTCTCTGCCAGAAAAACCGGGGAAATCTTTTTCCTTTTATGCATATGGAGTACGGGAATTTCTGCCTCGAAACGGTATGCCTCTATGGGAGATACGGCTGCGGCAATGGCTGCCGGTTTTTTTATGGATAACCGAACGGTAAAAAAGACTAACACACCGGCCAAAGGGCATACCCAGATCAAGCTGCCAAAACGGAATCCCTGCGGTATCAACAGATAAGATACGATTATTCCCGCTGCCATACCGATGGGGACAGCAGTCAGGGACAGCGAATTTCCCTCTTTATATACGAGCCGCTTGATTTGTCCCTTTGTCATGCCGATTGTCCGCAGCTGTCCATAATCTTTGATCGCATTGATAATGGAAATGTAGAAAATACAATAGATCACCAGCACCCCTGCCATAATAACAACAGAAAGCCCAAAAAGAGCAGCAGCGGTCATCCAAACAGAGGGATGGCTCAGCTCTATATAGGCCTCGTTGAAAGATGGCGCTTGTTTGATCCCTGCATCCCTGCAAACCTGTGTAACCACATTGTGGATTTCCTCATCTCCTGATGCATATTGGGAAGTAAGACGGATCATTACCATGGGGGAAAGTGTGTTCCACCCATCTGCTGCATTAAAATAATCCACCGACAATATAGCTGCATACAGGGAACGGTCGGTTCCCCCTGCACTTGTTTTCAAAAAACCGGAAACAATAAATTCTTCCTGTCCGTTTTCTGTAGGAAGGGAAATAGAATCTCCGATTCCAGCGTCAATCCCCCGGTTCAGCAGATATTCTTTTTCGATCACTGCCTCATCCGCCTGCTCCGGCATTTTTCCCTCAGAAACTGACAAACCGTTAAGGATAAGGCTGTCCCTATTTGTACAGGAAATATTCAGATGCGTGTCATTGTCTGAAACACTTCCCAAAGAAGCATTAAAACCTAAAAGTTCTATGTGGCTGTCTCCTGCTAAGCGTTCGTACTGCTCCTGTGTGACGCCCGTAACCAGTGCATGGTAAGAACCGGTGATACTGTTCCCGCCATTCCTATTAACTGTCTTAATCCCTGAAACTAAGAGTAATACCGCAGTCATAAGAAATGTTGCCAATGCAATCGCAAAAACAGACAGGCCCTTCTTCAATTTGTCATGTTTCAGATGCGCGGAAGCAATCCTCTGTATGGCGGCACTGGTATCATTGTCAAATGGTAATGTCATGACCATCAACTCCTTTCTCCCATAGCCTAAGGCTCAAATGTTGCAGAAATGTCCCGCCCGTTCATCTTTGCGGCAGGAACATCGAAAAGGTAGAGCCTTTGCCGGCATGGGAGCTTACGGCAATGTAACCGCCCTGCATGGTAATGATCTCACGGGCAAGATACAGGCCGATTCCAATCCCCTCCACATCATGTACGGACTCTTCCCTGTAAAACCGTTTGAAGATTGCTGCCTGTTGGTTCTCCGGGATACCCCGGCCCGTATCTGCCACATCTATTTTCAGATACATTTCCCAGTTCTGTACTGTCACATGTATACTGCCGCCATCCGGCGTGTATTTTACCGCATTGTCCAGCAGGTTAAACAGAGCCTCCGAAGTCCAGCGGCTGTCATGGCAGACCAGCAGATCCTCCGGACATTCTACGGACAGTTCGATCTGTTTTTTCTCCATGGAGGCCAGAACACCGTTAATTGCCGTCACCAAAGTTTCCCCGATTCTTGTATACTTCTTTTCCAGAGTGATCACACCTGTTTCCAAACGTGAGGTTTTTACCATGGCCTGTATGAGAAAGTCCAATTTTTCAATCTGACTTTCTGATGCCTGCAGAAATTCTCTGCGCTGTTCTTCAGAAATAGAACGCGTCAGCAACGTTTCATTAAGCATTTTTAAATTGGCAATGGGTGTTTTTGTTTGATGGGAAATATCTGATACCAGTGACTGCAGCTCGGATTTTTCTTTGGCAGTGACAGCCCTGTTTTGCTGCATCACATGATAGAGTCGTTCCAGACGGAAACTGATCCGCGCCAGTATGGTTTCCGCCTCATAATCCGTCTGCGGACGGGTAGTGCTGTTCATCATATCATCCAGGGTCCGGCACAGGTTGTCCGTAAAGAGTGCCAGCTTTCTTTGAAAATAACAGAGGAATACCGCGCCCCACAGAAGAAGGGCTGCTGTCAGTATAAGGCCATAGAAAACCAGATACAGATTCCGGGTTGTCAGGTACAACACCAGCAGAAAGAAAGCGGAAGTCAAAACTGCTCCGAAGGCAGCACACCGTATAAAATTCTTTACTGATAATTTTTCAACTTTTATTCTGCTCACCACCCATCCACTGATACCCCATACCGTAGGCTGTTTTAATATATTTGTGCCCCTTGGCCTCAATCTTTTTACGAATACGGCTGATAATGGATACAAGCGTATGCTCCTCCACAAAATCCCCGTCAATATCCCACAGTTTTTCTAAAATCTGCCGCTTTGTCAGAATAATGCGGGGATTCTTCACAAAAAGAAACAGCGTACGGTATTCCTTGGGCGTAAAATCCAAAGGCTGACCTCCCAGTGCTGCACTCTGCTCTGAGAAATCTATCTTTAGATGTCCATCGTCAAATACATCATGCTGCGGTGCCCGCAGTTCCAGATTGGCGAGAACTGCTGCTACCTTTTTGCATAAAACCATTACGGAAAACGGCTTTGTCACATAATCGGCCCCGCCGGCACGATAACCTTTTAGCATATCACTTTCTTTATCATTGGCGGTTATAAAAATAATATAAGTGTGTTGACCCCTTCCCCGGATCTCTTCGCATAAGTCAAGGCCGTTTCCATCCGGTAAGTTGATGTCCAGCAGGGCAATGTCAAATTCTATTTCTTTTATATACTGTACTGCGTCACGATAAGTATGCACGGATGATACGTTAAATCCATCTGATGTCAAATTGAAATTGAGTGTTTTATTGAGGAGTTTATCATCTTCTGCAATTAATATTTTTCTCATTCGATACCTCGCTTGTATTATATTGACGATTATAAATTTTAAAGCTGAAATATTGCGGAAATGTCCTAAAAGTTTTTTGACTCTCTTGTTTTTATTTACTGTATATATAAAATGAACATGACCTTTTCTCTATCCTGACTGATATAAAATGGGGGATATAGTAAACACACTGCTATTCTTAAAATGAGTAATTTGCGGGCATGCAAAAAACATTCTCCCAAGAATACGTTTACTGCATTTGTACAAAAAAAATGGGATGTATATACTCATCCCATCTTTACGTTCCTTATCCATCGACCAGTTTTAAATCATGTAATCCTTAACGACTTAACTTGACCATTTGTGGAAACAGACAACACAGTCATTATTCATCTGAAAGCCTACAGCAATATCTATCGGGCGTCCCTCTATGAAGCTGAATACTTATTTATGTTTTTTAAACCCTTCGAATTCGAGGGATTTAAAATCAGGATTATGTAACCTCTCCCATAATCCCAAGAATTCTATGACGTCACGACTTCTCATCCAATTCTATATTACCGCCGCTGGATCATCACTTTATATCTGGCTGTATCCGTCAATGATATAAATTCATTTTCAAAATCTTGTGTATAAATTGCAATATCGATTCTATTTGCATGAATTGTATCTTCATTTGCGGGACAAAAGCACAACACTCTCCACATGCGGTGAAATATAGTTTTTATACTACATGGTGAAAGTATCTTCTTACCCTGTCTACTAGATTTACTCTTCAATTATAATAAAATAGTTGCCTAGTTTGAATGCCTAAACTCTAATTTCCGCTCTCCTTTTTCTCGATATAAAAATCTTAAATTTTCATTCGAAACACCTCTGAAAATAAAGCTATTTTATTTTTTACTATAGGATCTTTTTCAAAATCGTTAATAGTTTTTAACAACTCTGGATCATCACTATCTCCTTTTATTAAATTAAAGCCAACCCCCATTGTAACAGTATAAGCCGACTCAAACACTTCCTCAAGCAACCATGCATTCCTCAAAAACAATGCCAAATAACCAACCAATTCTTTCTGTCCCCAAACAGTATCAATATCAAATCTTTCATCCATAGTTAAGCCATGAGCAATTTTATTTCTTTGGGCTAAGAACAAAGTTAATGCATAGTACACATCTTCATCTATTTCAAATCTTTCTTGTATCAGCTTAATTAGCTTGCCAAATGTCAATTTTCTTTTCCATAGACTTGTTACTTCTTTTATAGAATATTCTCCATATCTTTCATTACCAATAGCAAAAATAAAAGAATCTGTTATGTATTTTTCTATTTTGTGAATTGCAGTTATACAAATACCAATCATATTGTCAAGTGTACTTCTCATTCCTTCATAACTAACATTTGAAATATTAGGGAATTTATCTCCAGTTAATTCTGCAAGTTCTTTCATAGCCCTAACCCCAACCGGATATATACTATTTGTAGATATTACAAAATCATTTATCAGAATTTCTTCTTTTTCCTCTATCATTCTATACTCGGCACCTAATAAATCTAATAGCCATCTATCCGCATAGTACGGCCATGCAATTAAATTATCTATATCTAAATATTTATTATAATCATGTTTTTTTGACCAATCTCGAAATTTACTATTAGCCAACATTTCATATTCGTCAGGAATATCCATAATTCTAGTAACCTGCACTTCCTGATCCTCAAAACCATTTGCATCTTTTTCAATTCTTTTAGCACTTCTTGAATTTTTCGCCACAACAAAGCAATCTTCCAAACCGTCTGAAGTAACCCAATATAATTTCCATTTATTCATAACAAAACCTCCTCACTCAAAATAAAAGCATCCACTGTATGCAATCACCTCAAACTTGTACTCTTTTACCAAAACGTTCATTTCCCTTACCCCACCATGGTAACCGGAAACATATTCCCCCCATCACCCACAAAAACACACTTACATATCCTCTCCAAATCACCGAAATCCTTTGATTTACTGCCCCTTCCGCTCCAGCAACACCACGGTCTCCACATGTGTCGTTACTACTATCGGAACACATTTTATCAACCTCGTTGCTGTCATGTGAACACAATTCGTCAGTCCTATGTCGTCCTCTTGCATTTTTTCTTTGTGGTTTAAATTTAGCACCATCTACACTATTCTTCAAGCCCGTTTTATAAACAAAAGTCAACTGTGCAGGGTCAACATTTCCGTTTTCATCAAGTCCACCTACAATTACTTTTTCAACAATGCTTTCAAACACATAGCGGTCAAATTTG
Source organism: Blautia sp. JLR.GB0024 (assembly GCF_037000545.1). Taxonomy (NCBI): domain Bacteria; kingdom Bacillati; phylum Bacillota; class Clostridia; order Lachnospirales; family Lachnospiraceae; genus Blautia; species Blautia sp. JLR.GB0024. The sequence goes on from NZ_JBANBF010000009.1 coordinate 116,122, forward strand.
TCAAGAACCTCATTCTGTTCCAAAGTTTTCTTAAACTCTTTCAAACGTTTTTTTATGTCCTTTTCATTATCTGATGTTTCTTGTAATTTCTGTCTTTCTTCAACAAGCTGTTCTTGTTTACTTACTAAGTCAGCATATTTGCTTTCGTAGGTTTCCTTATCAATAACTTCTTCCAGACGCATATCCACAAGTTTACTCTTTTTCTTCTCTAATGCGTCTATCTCTTTTTCTGCTTTTGCAAGTTGTTTCGACACCGCACTACTACTAAGCGTATCGTCCATTCTCTGCAAAAATTCTTCCAAAACATCTTTATTATCATCACATAACAAACGATAACTTTCTACAAATGCTTCTTCAATAGCTGTTTCTGGAATACCTTTGCTATGCTTACAGAATTTTTTGCCTTTCTTCGTAGCCGTTACACATTGCCATATAACTTTGCTGTACTGTGAACTGCTGTGCCAATTACGCCTTGTTAAAGTGCCACCGCAGAAACCACATTCCAGCATACAACTGAAAGCATATTTCCTGCTATATTTTTCTCTCTTTGTGTTACCCTCTCCAATCTTTCCTCTATTAACATTTCTTCTGGCAAGAATTTCTTGTGCTTTTTCAAAAACTTCTTCGCTAATAATCGGTTCGTGATGATTGCGAATATAGAATTTATCTTCTTCTCCGAAATTCTCCAATCTCCGCTTTGAAATCGGGTCTACTGTAAAAGTTTTTCCTAACAATAAATCGCCCTTATATTTCTCATTCTTAATAATGCCAATAACTGTTGATTGTACCCATGTAGAACTTCCATACTTTGTTTTATATCCCAAGTTTTCAAGTTCATGTGCAATAACAGAACCACCAGCACCCTCAATATACCGATTGAAAATATAACGTACAATTTCTGCTTCTTCTTCATTCACGGTAATTGTTTTTGTATCTTTGTGATAATCATATCCAAGACAACCTTGAAAACCAACCAGCTCTCCCCGTTTCATTTTCATTTTCAAACCCTTTTTTACATTAGCAGATATATTTTCAACTTCCTGCTGTGCCACAGAACTAAGTACCACTAAAAGCAATTCTCCGTCCATAGTTAAAGTATTGATTTTCTCATCTTCAAAATATACTGCTATATTGCGTTCCTTTAACATACGAACATATTTTAAAGTATCTAGCGTATTTCTTGCAAATCTGGAAATAGATTTTGTAATAACCATATCAATTTCTCCATTCATGCAATCATTTATCATACGCTGGAAATCTTCTCTTTTAGCCACTTGTGTACCTGTGATTGCTTCATCAGCATATATGTCCGCAAGTACCCACTCTTTATTTTTCTTAATCATGTCTGTATAATAGGCTACCTGCGACTTATAACTGTTTAGCTGGTCTGCACTATCTGTACTAACCCTGCAATATGCACCAACACGCATAAGTTCAATCTTTTTTCCTCTTGTACGAGTTTGCAAATCGTTCCTTGCTTTGATTACTTCTACTTCTTTCACAGAACCACTCCTTTTATATTTGCGTTTTGTATTCCCTTTGTAGTGTTATTATATAATATTCAAATATACAATTCAAGCGGTTATATCTGAAACAATTTTATAATCTTGCATAAGTTTTGATTTTACTAAAGCATATTCCTTTTCAGAAATCATTTTACGGGCAAGAAGTTGGTTCAACATGGCAATCTGCATACTATATCGTATTAGTTTTTTCTCCATATCAATTCCCCCTTGCTTGTAATTTCTAAGCAGGCAGACGGCTTTGGAAAGCTCCGTTAGTATCTCAACTATTCCCATTCTTGTGGGCAGAACCGCACCATGCGGACGTATCATTATTCTGTGAAGATAGGTCATGGCAAAACGACTTTTCCAACAGTCGCTCTCGGATCACTGCGTGGGTCGCTCGCTTTCTTTTGGAAAGGTCGTGGCGTACAGTACCCGTGGCTCGCTATCTCACAAACGTATCTGTCTGCTTTATTCAGTTGTCAAAGAGCTGTGGCGAAAGCGTGTTGCTTTCATGTGTAAGGCAGTAGCAGAGCAGGAAAGAGGGGGAGCAAGCCAAGCTCCGCTAAAAACCACTTATTCTTCGATTTCCAAAGGAATATCGAAATCTAACATCATTCTTATAAGGGCTTCTCTGATACGTCCTTTTAATTCCATATCCACGGCAATATAAACATTACCGTATTCATCATAGAGTGAACGTAAACAGCATTTTGATATGTACGGGTCATAAAGTGCCAGTATCTTTTCAATCGCTTTTTCGTCCCCGTCCGTAGCTGATGAAATCAGATAAAATGACGGTTTCTTAAAAATGTGCTTCATTTCTTATTTTTCTCCTTTTAGTATTTTTTTCATAAGTTCCAATGAGTTATACCGATTTTGAAATACTCCGCTTCTGGAAATATTCTGCAATTTAGCAATCTCGGTATCGCTCATTTCCAAGAAATAGTACATGAGTAAGTTTTCTCGGTTGCGGTCAGACAGCCTTTTCAAGGCCTCTGCCAATTCATCATCAAGAATACGAATGTCATTGCCACATACATTGAATAATGTATAATTGCTGTCGTAATCGTCATAAACGGATAATTTCTCAATCACGACTTCTGGAAGTTCACAAAAAGGAATTTCCTTGTTTTTTCTCCGTTTCAATTCTTTCTGATAATTTTTCACAATGCCTTTTACAACTTTCTTTAACTTACATTCAAATTGACATTGTATTGTTTTCTGGAAATCAGACGGCTTCATAATCTCACCCCCTTTCCAGCTATGACTTGAAAAGTGTTTATCCCTCTTTCCGCACCATATCTGTACAGCAAGGTGAGATTTGCTAAGCTGAAACTGAAAAAATGTCAGAAAGTTTTATGTATACAAAAAAGCTCGTACAAAACCATTTCTTGTACGAGCTTTCTATATTCATTTCCAGTATTTTCTTAGCCATGATTGTATTCGAACCATGCATTACTGCATTAAATATCGTTTTTTAGGTATCAACTACCTATCATCCGTTTTTTGAAAAGCATATTTTTTAAATTCTTCTATCTCTTTCCTAGAATATGCATCCATAGGAAGACTTTTCAGCAATATTCTGATATCTTCTTTATTTCTGTGCAATGGAATATCTGAAATGTAATCCAAACCAAGTGCTACCCTCATATCCTCAAAAATATCTTTCGTAGACTGTCCCTCTCATTGAACTTCCGATATACAGTGCGGACATTTTTTTGCATCAATATGTATCTCGCTCTGACAGTATGGACAAATCTTTGTTTCTTTTTTGGGTACTTCCTGATTTTTCCACCTTGCAGTGAAACGATTGATTGCTTTTATGATAATGAAAACAATCAGTGCCATAATCAGAAAGTTAATGACAGCCGTTAAGAATCTGCCGTAATATAAAACTACGTCTTTTCCCAAACTGATTGTAAGCAGGTCAAAATTCATTCCACCAAAAACACCTAACAGAGGATTGATAATATCGTCAACCAGACTCTTTACGATACTCGTAAAAGCACCGCCTATGATGATACCAACTGCCATATCCAGCACATTCCCACGGCTGATAAATTCCTTAAATTCTTTAATAAACGCTTTCAAATATTTCCCTACTTTCGATATTATTTTTCTAACTGTTTTTCAGCAGTCTCTTTCCTGTGCCGGAATACATTTACTACGCCCATCACAGTCATTGAACCTATCATAACAAATATCCATAGTCCCGTATTGGTCGTATCACCTGTCTTGGGCGGTTTGATTTCCGTAACTGGTGTATCCTTAGAATCCGCCTTTTCCTTCACCATGAACTTCCAGTCAATCTGTGTCAGAAGGTCACAGTATTCCAGCCCGATGTCTCCATCCAGTGTCAGGTCAACGGCTAACGTTGATTCCTTAGCAGGTGTATAAATTCCCAGAGGGACAATATTCTGTAAATCTTTTGTGCCTGGTTCTCCCGTGGCATTCCCTTTGTAGATTTGCTTTCCATCCTGCATGATTGTCATCTGTATCTTTTCCAGCAGTTCATCTTTTAATTCTGCCTGCTCTAAAGGGACAATCTGAAAATAAAGTTCATAAGTCTTTGAAGAACCATTTTCAATCACCAGACTGTCCTGATAAGATTCTCCCGGAACCATGTTCGTAAAACTCATGAACCAGTTTCCATTTGAACCTTTATCAGCATTCCATACCATTGTTCCATCTTGTTGTTCAAAATAAAGCTTCTTTTCCTTTGTATCGGCATGGACAGGAATGACACAGCTTAAAAGGAATATGAACAGCAACAGGCTTGTCCATATTTTTCTCTTCTTCATACCATCCCTCCTATTCCATGACTTCATACTCTGCCAGATATGCTATGACATCCTTTGCATTATCTTCATTACCGAATACTGCTTTTACTGCACCGGATGTCGCCTGTACGGTATCTGCACTGACCGTCATTGTATACCTTGCGTTTTCATAGCCGTATGTTGTATTTTTGATTTCCTGTGTCACCTTATTGTCAGAACCGTCATACCACACTTTTTCACCCTTGATTTCCGGTTCAATTGCAGGGTGCATGGTTACGGCGTCTACAAGCCGGGGAGCATCTTTATTCGGTTGAATATTACCAATATAATAGAAATGGAGGTTTCCTTCCTCATCTACCTTATCGGTCAATAAGAGCCATTTCCCTTTGGCATCCCCGATCGTATCCACGGTAGGAATTCCCAAGTCAATATCTCCCTGTTTTCCGCCGGACAGCACAACCACATCGTTGCCCCATGTCACTTGAGAGGCATAGGCTGAGCCGTTCCCGGTCTCAAAGGTCAGAGGAATAGTTTCCCCTTTCATCGGTGATATTGGATTCCCTTCACCATCATAAACATCTTCCGTGCGAATCCATTTTTGATGGATGGTGGCACGTACAAATGTCGGAATCGTTCCTTCATTTCGGATAGATACGTCCTTATTGACTTCCTGACCCGGCAGCCAATCAGAAGGTGCCGTAAATTCCTCCACAATCTTTGTATCGTATTTTGCCGTCTTAAATTCATTGCGTACCTGTAGTTCTTGTGTCCAGTAGGCAAAGACACCGCCAATAAGGAAAAGGCATAGGAAAGCGGATATAAACAGATATTTCTTATTCCATACTTTATTTTTCATGCTTCCTCCTTTGTCTCTTGTCCAGAGTATCCAGAAGATGACTGATGAGCAGTATCGTTCCCATAACGATAATTACTGCGATATTTTTTCCATAGCTTACGATATAGCCAAGATAGGGAATGGCAACGGTGCTTGTCTTCCCGATAAGGTCAGCTTCCTCCACCGGGTTGATGTCCTGCGTCTCATTATTGTCACCTTTCGTGATGAAGTTTCTGGACAGTTCATTCTTTTCTTCCACACGGTGTGTCACAAGGCTGTCTCCAGCTTTAAAAGTAATCGCATCACCAATTTTGATTTCCTCAAATGTTGACGGATGATAATATGTCAGACTTCCGACCGGATAAGACGGCTCCATACTTCCTGTAAGAACCACTACCGGACGGTTTCCAAACAGCATTGGGGATGCAACAGCAATATAGCCGATGATAACCACGATGACAAGCCATGAAAGGATATTAAAAATTCTTCGTATCAAATTCATCATCTTTCTACCAAAACAGGGAGCACCCATAACAGCACTCCCCATATGTAATCCTGTAATCTGTTATTCAGCTAAAGTCCAATTTGAACCTGTTACACTTGTTAATCCGAATGTACCGTTAACAGCTTCTTTTGAAGCCTGTACAGTCTGTGCTGTAATAGTCAATTTATAATCAGAATCTGCATATCCTTCACAACCATCTACAAGTTTAGTCACTGTTCTTGTGTGTTTTGCATCTGTTGGAACTTCACCTTCATATTTTTTCCACTGTGTAGATGCATCATCACCAATTTGATCGCTTTCTGGCTCACTATCAGCAGTTGTATAATATTTAATGACATCATATTTACCCATATCTGCATCATCAATCAGCTTTACGCTGTCAAGGAATGTACCTGTATTCTGACCTGCTTTTAAGTTCTCTAAATAGTAGTAGTATCCATCATTTTCGTTGTAGAACCATTTGTCAGCGTTTGATAAATTTTTCTTTACAACAGAGTAATCTCCATCTACCAAACCATCTGATGCATTTGTCTGAGTTGCTGAATCTTTAATTCCGGTATTTGTTACATATGCGCTATCACTGTCTTTTCTTACCCATGTTTCATCAAATTTTACGCGGACAATAACATCATAATCACCAGTATTATTCACCTGAATATCCTTGTTTACAGTTGCTCCCGGCTGCCAGTTGTCACCATCTGTCGGTTTAAAATGCTCCACCATTTCTGATTCATATTTGTTTGTATCAAATGGGTTTTCTACGGTCATTGTCTGATTGAAATATGCTAATGACCCTCCGATGACTGCAACTGCCATTAACCCTACGACTGCTTTTAATTTTTTGTTCTTCATAATTGTTTCCTCCTAAAATTGAATAATATTTTTTGAAATTGTTTTATGAATAAACTGTCATTTCTGACAGACTATTCTATTTTTTTGTCCACGAAACATTTGTTCCACTGACAACCGGATAGTAACTCCACCCCTGCAAGTCTGCATTATCCTTACTGACCGTAGCTAAAATCGCTTCACATACAACATCTACATCCATCTGTGAATTAGAGTAATCTGTCTGAATTCCATGCACGTCATTACTGATTCTATTGCTCATGGTTACTGACGTAAGTGTTTCTCCTGTCTTTTCTTCTGGTGCAAGCACCTTTTTATAGTAGTACCAGCCATCATCGCCTTTTTCCCATTTGTCCAAAAATGTATCAATATAATTAAGCTGAAACCCACTCAGAACTGCTGTATCAGTGACAGTCTCACCATTCTCAAGTTTTAGTATGGGTGTAAATTTTGCACGGATAACAACATCCATATCACCGTCATTCCCGAAATTTACAATTTTCTCTTTTTCTTCTCCCGGAACCCATTTATCATCTACGTCAAAGGTTTCATTCAGATAAACATTTGCCTCGCCTACAGAGAATGGATTTGTTACCTGCATACTACTGAAAAAGTATGCCAGAACACACGATACCGCCAATACGGCACATCCGCCGACAAGCAGGAGGTATTTCTTAGATATCTTCTTCATCTTCGCCCTCCTTACTTCCATGTCACAGTCTTGTATACATAATCTACAGTTGCAGATTTTCCAAACACGGTCTTTGATGCTTCCTCATTAACCTTATCTTTATTTAACGTTGCATCACCTGTACTTGCCTGTAACATCTCCACTTTGAAATATAGAGAGTAGTCTGCGTCTGCATAGCTTTTATATGCTTCCTGCCTATAATCCGGGAACGTCACACTGTTTAAAATTTTTTCTGTGCTTTCACCAGACTGAAGGACATATTTATAATAAAACCATCCGTCCTTTCCATCCTGCCAGTAATCAGAAAAAGACTTTGTCCAGTTCTTGACTGCAACCTCTGTACCGTTTGCCTTGTTGCTTAGAAGCACGCTGTTTCCTTCTGCATCCTCTTTCTGCCAGTTTTCCACATATGCCACTCTTAGAAACGCATCTGTAGTTCCATCATTTTTAAAGGACACTTCTTTTGTCACCGTACTATCTGGTGTACTCGGCGTATACTTTTCCGTCACCGTTGCTTTCATGCTGTCAGCCTTTAAATTATTAGTTTTCTGTATATTCTGATGCCAGATAGCTAAGGTCGTACCAGCCACGATCAATGCGGACAATCCGAGTATCATCCATAATTTTTTTTTAGTCTTCTTCATGTCTCATCCCCCTTACTTTCTGCTGAATACATTCGTAATCGAATCAAACGCATGGAAGAAAGGATTCCACGTATACTTGTTATATATAGTAACAGTAATATCATCTCCGGGACTTACTTCTACATATCCACTATTTAGAGTTCTTCCCACAGACTTTGAGTCATCTACTATAATCCCTTTAAAAGAATATTCCATTGTGATAACTTCTCGAACCTCGAGCACTGTAGGTTCTGTAATCTCAATATAACTGCTGATTTCATCGTGTTTCAACACAAAACCTGTAGAAACTGGCATCCCACTTATACTATTAATACTCAATATAAACTCATCATTGGAAAGGCTGTCGTTATAGTTGCTGATTATCTTTTTAAAACGGATTCTACCGACTTTGATTTGCCCGACCTCTATTTTAACCTCTCCTGCATGAGACTGTTCACTGACAGGGAGCTTAGATGTTGTCGTCTCTTTTACATCAGCTGGTGTAAATGTCACTTTCAAACTGTAGTCAAACGACTTATCAATGTCATCTTCTGTTGTACTGATGGTATGGGACGGCAGTGCCGGAGCTGTACGGTTTGTACTGTCTATGGTCGCTGTTGTCGGATTCCCAACCGGATTCCCATTTCCATCTACCCACTGATAAGTTAGTGTTCCTTCAATCTGTTCGTATTTGCCCAATGCATCCTCAACCGCCTTTGTAATGGACTGGTCGCTGTTGTCTTTTGCAAGTGTAGCAAGGTCAACGCTTCCGCCCGGTTCAAGGCTAATTTTTTGCCCATCGTTTACAGTGAATCTGACAGGCACATTAACTGCCGGTGTATCCGTAAATTCTTGCGTATATCTTGTACTACTAATACGCCCGGTATACGTAATCGTAGGTGTTCCTGCGTTAGTATAGACGTTGTTGCTTCCGATGAAATCACTTTTTGCCTGTACCGGAATTTCAAGATGAACTTCCTCGCCATGTCCTACAGTCTTAAAGTTATAAGACACCTTTGTTGTTCCGTCATTTTGGACAGTAACCGTTAGGTCTGCCGGGGTTGTTACCTCTCTGTTCCCAACATAAGCCTTTATACCTGACGCCTTTACGTCGAACTCTGCTGTAATCGTATCTTCCACAGTAACATCCGTTACTTTCTGCATATTTGTAGCTTTCGCCTGTACATCTGCATAAATTGATTTTAATGTTTCAAAGAACTGTCCTCTTGTAACAATATCTTTATAGTATTCCCCTGTTTCAAACGCTGGCGCATCATTCTTTCCGTTCCCCTGAGCTTCGTAATCCATCCATGATATCATGTCTCCTAGCGTATTTTTTCCATAGTCAGTTCCACTGGTGGTACGGATACCGTATTGATGCTTTAAGACACCATCTGGAACTTGTGGTAATTTCGTACTTCCGGCTTTTAAATCCTTAGCTTCACACCCACCACCTACGATGACGGAAATCATTTCTGCATCCTGATAGACAGGATTATTTTTAATATCTGTCCATCCGCCAAAATTAGAAGCGTCATTTAATTCCGCCATTGCTTTTTTTAGAGCTTGATTGCCGTAATGGATATGTTCACAATCTCCAAAACTGTCCCATCCATAAATCCCGTTCAAAAGATTATCTGTGCTGTTTGTAAAGTACGGTTCATCAAACATTGAGTATGTACCGCCGTGCTGATAGTTGGTAATTCCAATCATCAGACTTCCATCTGCATACTCTTTCGTCCAGTCAATAAAATCACGAAATCCCTGTTTCATTTCATAAAGCGACAACAATTCAGCTGTTATTTTATTACCGTTAACAAGCGACGCCCTGTCATTAGCATGAATTAAATCGAACATCTGCCAGCTTGTCTGAATCTGGAACAACAGCACTGTAGGTTTTGTCTGTTTTAAATCAGCAGTTCCTTTTAAATCAACAGTATATTCTCGTTTTGTATTGGCATCCCCAGTATCCGGTGACACCGTTTTGGCAAGGTCTTTAAACGCATTTTCATCATTTTTCACCAAAGCACCATTTACAAGCGTTCCTTCCGCTGGTACAATTTGCGAACTGGAATTACTGTGAAATGGACTCTCCCCATCTTTCGGATACTCATGCCCGGTACTTTCCAGCAGTTCATCTGCATAATCTGGTCTATCCGCCGGATTTGTCGATGATGGCTTCTTATCAGAATACTTTTCACCAGAAGGTGTAAGCAAAGCGCCACATCCACCTCTACCACTGAAATTGGGGTCATACAGGTCATACTGATATTTTTTCCAGACTTCTCTTGCATAAGTTTCATCGCTGTTTTCCAAGATGTTTTGTAACTCGTTCGCATCATGAAATGGAGCAGTATCATCTTTTGCAACACTTCCATAATATAATTTGTCCAGTCCTGAAATTCCGTTTGGCAGTATACCTGTGATTGCTGTATAACTTCTCAAAGTATTTGCGGATGGTACTTTGTCTGATTCCGATGATACTTCTTCCTCTCCGCTTTCATTTGCATAGGTATCCCACATATCCGCTTCTGATTTCTTGACGGTAAACCTTTGATTTGAAGATGCAAGAATGTTGTCCTCTCCATCTTTTAGCATAACCATATAATCAGCCTCAGTATCTGTTTCGAGTGCCGGAAGAGAGATACTATATGATTCTTCCCATTCAGAATTTCCTGTAAATTCCGAAGAATTCAGTCGTTTCTCCGAAAGTGCTTCTGTATTGAAGGAAGCAATCTCAGAATCTGATACCACAGTTTCCAGATATATCGTTTCCTTTGGGATAACATCCACGCCGGAGTACGTTACCTTTACCGTAAAATTTGCCTGTGTCTCTCCCTCGTAGGAATTATCCTCAGATGGTAAAATCTCTACATGATAGGGATTTTCACTTTTCGGCAGGTCATCTGTTGCCGTGGCATATGTACTTTCCAAAGGAATCGACGATACGATGACCGCAGTCAGCAAAAGGAACATAAGAGACTTTCGACGAAGACTTTTTATAATTTTCACATATCTGCACCCCTTTCTTGTTTTTAGACAGCCATTAAGTGGCAGTATTTACCAGTTGAAAAAAGGTAGACATTTTTTCAGTCATATGATATTCTCTAAAGCAGAGATGGTATATATGGGTTTCGCAGTATAATTACAACGATATGACAGAAAAATACTATTTTTCCAACTATGAAAAAAAGTCTACCTTTTTTCATTATTTTTTAACAAAAATTGGGTGGTTTCGTGTTCTTTCGCCCATCGTGCAAACGTATGAGGATTTGTATTCAAGCGTCTGGATGCTTCCGCTTTTGTAATTTCTCCTGAATTCCATAAATTAAATACTTTTGGAAATTGTTTCGGCGGTTTTAGTTTTGGTCTTCCCAAGTGTTTTCCCTGTGCTTTGGCTATTCTAATCCCTTCGGCTTGACGCTGTTTGATATTTTCACGTTCCATTTGCGCTACATAAGATAATATTTGTAAAACTATGTCGGATATGAACTTTCCGGTGATTTCGTTGTCCTTGTTCCGGGTATCCAGTAAAGGTAAGTCCAAAACTACAATGTCTATATGTTTATGCTTAACGAGATATCGCCACTGATCTATGATTTCGTCATAATTTCTTCCCAATCGGTCAATAGACTTTATGTAGAGACAATCACCCTCATTTAGGTTCTTTACCAGCTTCTTGTAATTAGGTCGATTAAAATCTTTTCCTGACTGTTTGTCTACGAATATATATTCATCATCAATCCCAACATCTTTTAATGCTACTATCTGCCTATCTATATTTTGGCTGATACTTGATACTCTTGCGTATCCATAATTTTTCTTCATTTGACTACACACCTCCTGAAATAAATATTATTCCATAAAGAGATGTGCATACTCTATCGGAAATTTCTGGATATCCGCTATGTAACATTTCAAATATCTAAAAAATGTTTTATATAAGATGATATTTATTTTCGCTTACTTTATGACACAAATAAAATCACGGCATATCAAATACTTCAAGCATGACCGCTATGGTTTTTCCTTATCTTATAATCTTCCAGTTGCTATCCTTATGTAGTACAAGCTCAAACTGCGATACCTGCGTTGCCTTTGTCTGATTGTCAATGAATTTCACGGCAACTTTGACTTTCACATTATCCCCGTCAGCCGTAAACACGGGATTGACTAATTCGGAATAGAGGTAGTCCCTGCCGATAGGTTCAAGCACATTGCCAGTTACATAGTAGGCAAGTTCTTTTTCTGTTGCAGTCGGGTACAACTTAAAGAATGTTTCTAAAAATGCCGTAGCGTCATTGACGGTATCAGCATCTACACTTGCGTCTGCTTCTGGTGTCTTAGGCTCATAGTCTGATTTTTCGATTGCTGGTGCAAGGGTAGGGTTCTGAACGATTACCATATCCCCGTCAGCGTCCACATGGACTTTTACCGTATAAGTTGCTTTCACATTGCTTGTCTGTTCTCCCTCTTTTATCTGCTGATCTACTTCGTAGGTAGCAGAAAAAGTGTCCGTTCCCGACTGTTCGATACTCCATACAATCACATCTGTAACTGTGGAGCTGGTCGGTATATCGGTTCTAATGGTATCAACATTCAAATCCTGCAATTCTTTTGTCAGATAACCGCTGATTGCCTGCGTCCTTGCTTCAATCACTTCTTTGCTGTTATTCCATGTGTAATAGGACTTCGCAAAGTTCTTCACGAAATTTTCTATCCCGTTGGTGTCCTGCAAGCGAAGCTCTATGATTTCTTTTTCATGGGTCGTGTGTTGGTCGATAGCTGTAAAATTCTTATACACCCCAAAACTCACGCTTGCGATAAGCACCACCCACAACGCAATCACGGTTTTCTTATGTGTGCCTACCTTGACAGTACGCACCTTTTTGTCTTTGACATTTTCTGTCTGTTTCTTATTCTTCTTAAACATATTTTTCAAGTCCTTTCTATTGTTTTACTCGTCCTGCACCGATTAAGTGCTGTTGCCAGTAACTACTGCTTAGGTCTGCATATCCTATCGGGTCGCCTGCATGGTACATCTGGTTATTTCCTACATAGATACCGACGTGGGTTACATACGAACCAGCGTTATAGGTAGAATGGAAAAACACCAAGTCCCCAGCCTTTGCCTGCGAAAGTGGAAGATGTTGGGTAGCGTCATACTGTGCTTGTGCCGTTCTCGGTAAGGAGATACCAGCTTTTCCATAGCACCATTGTGTCAGTCCCGAACAGTCAAAGGAAGTGTTGGGATTACTACCACCATAGACATACTTCCAGCCTTGATACTTCAACGCTTCATTCATTACCTTTTGTGCCAGCTCTCCCGACACCTGCGGAACAGTTAAATACTGATTGACTAATTCCACATAGAACATATTTCCATAGCTATACCGCCAGCCCCCATTCTTCGCAACAGCTATCGGATTGGTGTATGTTACTTTCTTTCCACCCGATTTTTCACGGGCGAAGCTCTCTGCAAGATTAAAAGTGTGTTTCTTTCCTTTTCCTGCCACATATCCCACATAGCCACCGCCATAGTTATAAGACTGTATCGCTACATTCAAATCGTCGATACCTTGATTTTTGCAGGAAGAAAGCAGGGACGCAAAATACTTACACCCCTGCTTGATTGAGCTTTCCGTATCTAAAGAGTTGGGCGGTAAACCAAGACTTTCCGAACTTTGCATAACATCTTCTGCCGTACCGCCACTTTCTACTTGAATGATAGCCAATAGCACATTGATATACTCTGAAATTCCGTATTCTCTGGCGTACTTTTCCACCATAGGCTGATGTTTCAAGACTTCTGCGGATAAGTTCATACCCGTAATGCCAGAAGAAAAGTTGCTGTTCTCGTCGTCGCTGTCCGCACTAATCAACACCCCAAAGAAAAGCACCAGAGAAAAGAGGATAGGAAACAGACTGCCGATAATAGCAATATGTTTCAGTTTCATTTTTTCTTCTGTCCTTTCTTCACTACAAGGTTATGGGTTTTCTCTGTGGTCTGCTGGTTCTTCTGGACGCTTTGCGTCTGCTGAACCTTTGTCCTGCGGTCTTTGGTGTCATTCTGGCGTGTTTCCTGCGATACCACTTTTTCTACATTCTGCCTATGTGCTGTCTGTGTAGGCTGGGGCACTTTTCTATCAGAAGCACCCGAAGATAACGGACGCTCTTTTACAACATTTGTCTTGACAGGCTCACTTGCTTTTGAAGTGGTCGCTGTGGCTGGTCGCTCATGGGGACGGGTAGCTCCCGTTGTCGCTGATCCGTCAGCCTTTCGCTGTGCCTGCCTTGCTTCTTGTGCCTTTTGAAGCTCCATACGCTTATCGGCGATATTCTGTCTATGCTGTTCCCGTTTTTCCATACGTCCCGACTGTCTGGACTGCTGTTCCTGCACCATGCCATGCTTGAAGTCAGACACGCTGGACTTTGCTTTTTCCTTTGCGGAATACACCGCATAAGCGGTCTGTGTCGGCACATCCTTGAGATTTTCTTTCAACGCACCAGCCTTGTCTTTGAGCTTGTTTTTCGTATCTAAGACAGCACCAGCCTTTGAACCTGCACGTTGTCCCATGCTGGAAGTAGGGTTGCCCCGATTGTCTTTAGAAGCCGTATTTTTTCTTTCTGCTCTTTTATTCACAACAGCATTTCCGACAACTGCACCAGCCACACCGCCCGAAACACCGCCGGCACTCACAGCCCTTGCCATGCGTCGCTCCATTCGTCTAGCCCTGTGTGCCATAAACAGATACGGTCTGCGGAAAATTCTTCGTCCCATGCTTTGACTGTCGCTGGCATTTAAAGAGAACATGCTCATTAAGTCGCCCAGCTTCATATAGATACCAGCGAAACATACTATCTGTAAGAAAGCTACCATGAAAAACGGATAGTCCGTGGATATGTTATAAAACATACTGGAAATGCTGAACGCCACCGTTACAATGAGCGTTATTCCTGCCCGTGTCATTATGGTATTAAATACCCTCACGATTGCCTGCTTTGCCATGCTTTCATAGCTCGGTATCATGGAAAGTAAAAAGCTGATAGGTAAAAACATTGAAAAGATAATAAAAAGTATCTGGCTAAACAACATCATGCCCGTAAGCAAAAATACAAATATCGTTATCCCTAAGTTGAAGAACAGTAGGAAGAACACCATGCCTAAACGGTTTACCACCTGCGGTATCGTCAGATTGTTGTTGTCGTTATCCTCGATTTCTGTTTTCACGACTTCCTCTCTGGTCTTTCCGTCCTCGTCCTCTGGGCTTGCCGATACAAGAGCGACCACACGGTCTGCCCCGATTTCTTCTGCGTTGCTGTTCCCGAATTGTAAGAGTAACCACGGCTGTTCCACTTGAATAGAAAATAGGCTGTCCCTTATCAAGTCCACGCTGTCCTTGCCCTCGCTGTCAGAGTTTGGGAGCATGATTTTTGTTCCCAAGTCAAGTGAAGCGGTACTGATGTCCGATGAAAACCCATTTATCTTCTTGATGTAGTCGGGAGCATAGGCAATAAACGAAGCGGACAGCACGAACACCACCACAAAGTTGATAACAGCGTGAAGTGCCTTGCTGGTTTCCCGTTTTATCAGTCCCGTATAGGCAACATAAAGTCCTACCACTAAGATAATGAGAAGCAGGAAACCAACATAGAAGCCCGTAGAAGAAAAGCCGTTCTGTGTTACGCCTGCAAGGGTCTGTATGCTCTTTCCGATACTGTCTGCCATATCGTTGATGAAGTCTAATTTATAGGCTTCCTGCACCACATAGCCCGTGGCATTGCTTAAATAAAGGCTTATCGTCCAAACAAAGTTGGTAATGCAGTAAAGCCCGTACTGCACCGATTTTCCGATACCGTCCAGCCAGTTCCACGGTAGCCACGACCAGCTATTATCCACATAAAAATCAAGCTGGTAGTTGGAAAGGGGATATTTTGAATAAAGATTTTCTGCGTTTATGGTATCGTCCACAAGCCCCGTCGCATGAGCCACCGTCCCCAGAAGTGAAAGCAGGATAAGGGAGAGTGCCACCACGAACAGAGCCATTTTGAGAAAGTGAAGTATCTTCCTTTTTGTGAACGCACCTTTTATCCTTTCTTTCATCACTCCACCCCATTTCTCGGTACTGGTGGTCTGGTATCAAAGGCGTGTAGCAGTTCTTCAAAGACGGGGTGTATCTGCACCACACCGACACGTCCGTATAAGTCCTGCAATAAGCACTGTCCGTTCTCCAAATCACGAAGCCGTTTCTGGTTGTTCTCGTCGTCCTTGTCGATACCGAAAAACTCTAAGGTCTGCTTTATCTCGCCCAAGTCGGTACTACGAAAGGCAAACTTCAAGCCGATATTGTTTTTCAGACTTTCCTTTGACACATCATAGGCAGACTGGGTAACAAAATAAACGCCTGCCTGCATAGCTCGTCCAGCACGAACCAGCTTGTTAGAGAGCGTTTCTCCTTGTGCTACATTTAAGAACGCCCATGCTTCGTCCAAATCGACAATCTTAAAAATACTTCTGTCCGAATGGATAAAATCAAGGGCAAAGGTACTAATCACAATCAGCATAGACACCGACAATAATTCAATGGTCGTGTATTCCTCAAAAGTCGTGTCCTTATCTGGCAACACAAGGTCTGCTACTTGAATGATATTGAGCTGATTATCTAAACTGATTGCATTTTCCACCGTACCGTCTGAAAACAGCAGGTGTGCAAAATCGTAGTCCGTGAAACTGTCGATATGGTCTGCGATATTTCTTGATATGGGCGTATCTTCACGGCGAAGCTCGTCTATCACATGGAGCAAGCCCCGACTGTCGCTCTGGGTAACGGAACGCACCGCTTTTCGTAACACGGGGAATTTTTCGCCGTCCCTAGAGGAAATACCCGTAAGGAATGTCAAAATGTCGATTGCCAGACTTTCAGCGTCTTTGACATTTTTCATTATCACGAATGGGTCAAGAAGTCCTGCATTGTCTTTATCGCTGGTAAGATTTACGATATTGATTTCATGGGCTATCTCTGGGAGCGTTTCTTTCCAGTTTCCTCTCTCGGCTTTTGGGTCTAAAATGACTGCTTGACCGCCAAATAGCACAGCATAATACACCAGAAGATTGTTGCAGAACGACTTCCCACCGCCAAGCGAACCGACAAAAGCAGCAGCTAAAGCGTTGGTAACTGTACCTTTTATACCTTGACTGGCAAGGGACGGTTGCAGGTACACATTTCTTCCCGTATCAACGGAATAGCCCATATAGATACCCGTGTTTTCTCCTAACTGCTGTGTCGCACCGAAGCCCAGCCCAGCTAGAAAATCTGATTTTACATACTGCACATAGTCGTTGATATATCGCTTGCTGGCAGGAAGAAATTCAGAATGAAGCCCCAGCATATCCCCAGCAGGACGCACCAGCTTTACATTGAGGTCGTCGTAAAAGTCCTTGACTTCATCACAACGGCGTTTCAGCTCGTCAAGATCGGGTGCAGACACCCGTATCACGTAGCTTAACTTATACATACTTTCTTTGCTCTGGTCTAAGTCTGTTTCCAGCTCGTCCACGCTGTCTAATGCGTCCACCACATTTGAGCTGGTTTCACTTCCTGCTTGATAGGCGTGATTGTCAAGGTCTTTCAATTCCTTTTTCTTGTTGCGGACGGTTGTTAATGCTTTTCGATTTTCTACGATTTCTACATTCATAGAAGTATCAACGGGGAATGTGAATTGCTGTTGCTGGAAATAGAAGATTTCACTTGACGGAAAATCAAGCTCCCCGACAATCGCATTGACGGTAAAGTAGGACACATAGCTTTCCTTGTCCTCATGTTCCAATCGTAAATACCGCTGGCTTTCTTCAATCACACACCTTGTCGGACGGATAAGGTCGTAGTATTTTATCAGCGTTTCTTTCTGCAAGTTCTTCTTTGGTAGCTGGTACTCATAATCTTCATAGGCGATACCGTCCCTGCCGTAAAGATGTTCCATGAGATACCCAAAATCATTGATTTCCAAGCGACGCACCTTAAAGCGACGGGAGATTTTATTTTCCAGTAACTTTTCCATTTTCATGTAACGGTTGATTTCATCATTCGGCATGGAAACAAAATCATTCATCAGCGTATGGTTCACTTCATGGAGAAATTCCGTGAACGTCAGCCACGCCGATTTTTTGATGTTCTTCAGATTGAGCTGTTCTTCCGTAACCATGAGCTTAAAGCCAAGAAAAAAGCGGTAGTCCACTTGATTGTCCCCAATCATAGATACTAACGCTTCGGTCTGTTCGTCTATCTTCTGATAGGCAACTTCCTTTAATTTTCCAGTTACCAGTTTCTTTGACTGTTCCTGCTGACTTCGGATTGAGCTTTCTGTGGCAATCTGCAACGTATGAATTTTACCCTCACGGGACTGTGCGATTAGCTGTCGAAAACTGTCATGCACGATAAATTTCTGCTCTGCGGATAGGAAAGAATAGTTGTACGGTATCAGCTCATAGTAAGCGAACACCTCATTGTCCTTGTTCCAAACAAGGTTATTGTCAATATATTTTATCGGGAACATAGTTCACACTCCTTACTGCCGTGATTGTTTCATTCAAGGTCTGCTTATGCAGTTTTACGGCTTTTCCTGCATAAGTGATTTTAGGTCGCAGGGCATAGGTTATCTGTGATTTCAAAAAGCTGTACGGCTTCTTTCCGTCAAAGGTTTTCTGCGACATAAACCAAGTGAGAGCAACGGGAATACCGAAATATTTGAGAAATGCTCCCTCAATCATGGAAAGTGGGGGAATATCCCCAAACAGAATGATGATAAATTCCGTAATCACAAACCATGTAATCTGTGTAAAGGTAACGGGAAAGGGTAAGTTAAAGTCATTGATTGCATACAAGACTTTTTCCACGTTCCAGATACCCGTATAAGATTTAATCTTTTTCAAGTTCTTTCAGCTCCTTTCGTAAGTTCTTCAAAGAGAAAAGGACAGCCATTTTCAGACTGTCCCTTAAAAGAGAAATACGCTGTCAGTAGCAACAATGCTTGTCGCTGATCTTCCAGCGTTAGTATGGTATCTCGCACATACCTCGGCTTGTTTCAATGAAGCAACCGCCCATATCCAAATCTCGCCCGTAGGCTTCATAGTCAATGTAGTTCTGTAAGCTGGGTGGAATATCGCCAAGTGCCTGCAATTCGTCTATGTAGTAGTAGGCAACGTCTGTCATGGTTTCACAGTCGGGATAATAATAAATATCGTCCTTATGTTCCACGACTTCTTCCAGCGTCCCGTAGTGGCTGATAAATTCGTCCAGACATTCTACGATATAGTCGGGAAGTTCCTCTATCATTTCATACATCTCATTGAGTTCTTCAATGGAAACATACTCGCCAATCGCAATGGGGAAGTTGTCGGTATCATGGATAGCGTATTCCTCATACTGTTCATTCAAGCCGATTTTTTCTTTTACATCTTCCTCGTCAATGGGAAACGTGAACCAAGCACCGACTAAATAGCCCTCATTGTATTTGCCAAGATTAGCAATGTAAACCGCCATATCATCAATCATAAGCACCACCTCATTTCCTACTCTGGCAGTTCAAAGATACCGTGTTCTGTTACTAAAAATTTCCCGTGTTCCTGCAAGTGAGAAGCGTAGGCTTCAAAATCAAAGTAGTATTCTTGACAGTCCTCGGATAAATGCTTGAACGTCGGGTCGTTCATCAGCTTTTGCCTTGCAACATCTATCATGCTTTTGCAGTCGGGATAAACCGTAATCACGTTCCTGCAAATATAAAGTACTTCTAAATTTTCATACACGGTAAGAAGTGCTGTATATTCTTCCTGCATATCACTTGAAAGCTGGCGGTACATAAAATCTAATTCGTTGAGCTGGTACACGCTTGTATGTTCGTGAACTTCATCAGCATAAGGCAACACCTTTTCGATAATGCGGTAATCTTGACTTTCTGCACCGATACCTAACTTTTCTTCAAACTCGGCAACATCTATCGGCAGGTCGAACCAGCATGATGTTGTTTCTTCGCCAGTTGTTCTTTTCGTTTCCACCAGCACCCTTGTTTCCTGCATTGTTCCTCACGTCCTTTCTGTTGTTTCATCACATCTCTTAAGGTCTGGTACGACATACCAAACACATACTTCGAAAAATCTTCTAACTGTCTTTTATCATAATCGGCAGGGTTCAGTCGTTTCATTTCATGCCATACCTTACGCTTGTAAGAGGGCAGGTCAGAAATGTATTCACAGCCGACTTGTACCTGCATATCCTTAAAAATATCGTTCATTTCATCACTCCAATCTGAAATTTTGGCAAGAAAAAAGCAGTCAATCATAAAGACTAACTGCTTGACATACCATTTATGCACCGATAATCTTATTGAACAGCTCTAACAGTACATCTTTCACACCACCAGCATTGAATACCAAACCGACAGCAATTAAGGCAACTACCAAGAAGCCGATAAGTTTGGAAAACTCACGCTTGAACCCCAAGTAGATACCGATAACCACGATTGCCATAAGCACTAAGCTCTGTGCGTTTGATAAAAACCATTGATACAAATTTTGTCCGAAATTCATTTAATTGTCCTCGCTTTCTTCTAATTGTTTCATTTCACAGTCAGCTTCTTTGCCGACATTCAAAATACACATCAAGACTACGCCGATACCCATTCCCATAGATACCAGCAGAAAGTCTTTTAATAATACCCACATTTTTTATCACTCCTAACTTTCTACTAAATCTTTTGCAGGGGTCGTCTGCTGTTTGATTATCATTTCATGCTTTTCTGTGAGTTTTGCCTGCTGTTCGATTGTTTCCATGTAGTCTGTACCGTTTCCCTTATCAATCTTTTTCAGCATTTTCAAGGTCGGTGCTACCTGCCGTTGTACCCACCGCAATGTGCGGTCTAAGGTGTAAGGCTCTGGCTTTGTCGTCAGTTTCAAGCTCTGTCTGTTATCGCCGATAAACCAAGCCCAGCGGTCATTGAGTTTCCAGTCATTTTTTCGCTTGTCTGGTTCTTCATCAACAAACCGTACATACTGGTTGATGATAGAAAAGGCGGTCTGCTCTGCGTCATAATAGGTCAGCAAATCCCGTACTGCATAATAAGCACGCTCATTGCGAAGCCGTATCTCGAAACGGTTGATAATGTCGGCTTCTTCCAGCGGTGTCCCTAACTTAACGTACTGCTCATAGTCCTTTTCATAGATACAAAAATACACATCTGATTTCAGCGAACCAAGATAAAGGGTACGTCCCATATATTCTCTGTCGTCCTCTCTGTGCTTGATAAGCTCGCCCGACTGGTAAAACTTATAACTTCTGGACTTTCCGATATATTCCCGTTTCCTGCATTTTTCCGCAAGCTCTGGAATATCCAAAATGCCCGTATGGTCGTTGATAGCAAGGTCGATACGCTTCATCACGCCACCGTCTATGAGTGCGTCCATGAGAAAATCATACCAGCTTCTTTGCTGTGCCAGAAGGTAACTTTCAAACTGCCTGCAACCACGCCCCTTTAACTCTAAAAGGACACCTTTTTCTTCGTCAGCCGACGTATAGATAAAGATGTCCCCTAAAGAATAATGCTCCGTATAACTGTAATGTCCGTAATCTTCATGGAGCATATAATTGATATTCAGTTTTAATATATCTTTGATGATGTGCTGTATATCCAGCGTGGGAAAACGAATTTTCACATAATCAAACAGCATGGTAAGCGGTGCTTCTGGATTGAACCTTGCCAGTTCTTTATACAGCGTTTCCAGAAGTTCCTTTGACGGCTTCATTTTTCCGCTTTCTATCTTGTTGAGATATTCTCTTGTGATACCAGAAGCCACCGCCAGCCTGCTTTGTGAGATACCGTAAGCAATCCGTTTCTCCCGTAATTCTTTTATCCATTGTTCTTCATTCAGAACCATCCCCCCAATCTGTCAAGTGTGAAGTTTTTTAAGGCGACTTCACAGCCGATTTTTGCTGGGAAACCATGCCAGAACCCTTATGTTTCCTATGTTTTTTGTCTATTGTCTATTTGCAAACGTACCCCTCTGTTAGATACCGAGGGGTTTTACCTGCTGGCGTGGCTTACGCCACACCAGCAACGGCTAGTCCGTGCCGTCGCCTTTCGCTTCGCACGTCGCCGTCCCGTCCTGCCTTGCTTGTGCAAGAGAGCCGATAGTCTGCAAAAAATCATGTCCTTTCGGTACTAAAGGCGTGTAAAATTCGCTTATCACGCTTGTCCCCACATCACAATAGCCACGCCCCTTGATACGCTTCTGGAAAAACTGCTTTTTCACATCTGAACCAAACAGCATACCGTAACCTAATTCGCTGATACGCCCAAGTCCCACACGGAAATTGAAATTATCTCTGATACCGTCTGAAAAATACTTTGCGTCTGGACGCTGGCAGGCAACGATAAGGAAATATCCTGCTTGCCGTCCCAACATAACGATTTTCTTTAACTGGCTAAGTAAGCCCACACTTTCTTTTGTCCCCAGCATTTCAAAAAACGCCACATATTCATCAAAGATAAGAAAGCAGGGTGGCAGTCCCAGATAGGCGTAGTTTTCGCCCGTCTTATAGTTCGGGTGTCGCTTCATTTCCTCACTTCGCTGTACCATTCCCTCATAAAAGGCATTGACACAATCAATCATTTCTTCTTTGGTGTGATACACATTTCCCATAACTGTCCCTAAGTCTGCAAGGTCAGCGTTCTTCGGGTCTAAGATGTAAAGGACAGCGTTGGTATGCAGTAGGGCTTCAATGAGTGTTAGCAGAAAATAGGTTTTACCGCCACCAGTCCCACCAGCAATCAGAGCGTGAGGGAGTGCGTCATATTCCCAGACAAGATTTTTCATCAGTTTAAGACAGCCGTTTTCTGCCCGTACTTCATCAATGGTAATGCGGTTCGCTATCATATCATAAAGCAGGGTATATTCGATATAGCCGTCATGCAGGGTCTTGTCGGTCAGTTCACAATACAAGCCACTTTCCAATTTATCCTCTAACCGTAAAAGCTGGTCTTGATATTTTCCTAATGTGATTTCACAACGGATATGAAGCAGTCCCTTTTCCATTTGATAATAAATCTTCGGAAACCAGACGATTTTTTCCCTTGATCTGCTTTGCAGGTCAGTAAAAAAACCGCTGTCTTGTACGGTATCGGCTTCATACCACTTGTTTTCCAGTACCATTCTTGCCAGCTTTTGACGGTGCAGGAGCTTCTTGAAACTGTCGTAACAGAAGCGGTAATACAGAAAAACGACCAATGCACAAACACCAATCGCTATCAGTATGGTTATGAAGTTGTAAGGGGAGAGCGTCAAGCCATTCTCTAACAAGCTGAAATGCTCCCAATCGGTACGCATGAGCTGTTTTATATTCAGTAGCAGGAGAACTGCTATAAACAGAAACAGAAGCGTCCCTATGGAAAAATGGTAGACAAGGTGCTTGTCGCTGGCTCTGATACGGTGTCCTTTGTTAAAAATCTTACACATAAATCATTCACTCCTTTCTAGGTATGAAAAAAGCAGTCAATCCTAAGACTAACTGCTTAATACTAAATTGCACTTATATCAATCTCAATAGATTTTCCCCATATATCTTTAGATATAATTCGCAATGTACCATTGATAAATATAAATTCACTATCCAAGTTTGTATATCTAGGTTTTAAATCTCTTGCAAATTCTTCATCTCCGATAATTTCTACAAAAGAGTAGTTAGTTTCAATCTTAGGAATAACCTTAAATATTTTACTACATACTGGATTTGCATAAGTGGAAAATAGAACTCTGGCTTCATGCATAAAAGCATTAGTATCTCTAAAATCCATATAATCTCTTAATGCAGATTGAGAAGCAGAAAATTTTTCAAATTCTTCGTTTGTCATATTATCAATCCTTTCTCAAAAGTTGTTATATTCCATATTATAACATTCAAGAATAGTTACGACAATGATAAGAAAATTTCATTATTTATTTTTCGGCTGTCCCTGCGTGCTATTATTCTGTGGATTGCCTGCGTTCTGGTTGCCTTTATTCTTCAATACAATATCCTCTGCTTTTACATACCAGTCCACATCTGCACCCGTATAGGTCTTTCTCGATACCGTATCGGCTACTGGATTGACAAGTTCCACAACTGCATTGTACGGAAATTCCCTTAACGGTACTTCTGGCGGTACAGATACGGGGATAATGCCACCATGCAGACTGCACTTCAAATCATAGATACGCTTTTTAAGCTGGGTACTCGGTGTCCCGTCCTCATTCTGTAAGAACACATCACGCACCGCTGTAAACTTTAATTCTCCAAATGTTTTCTCTTTGTCAATAACAAAACCGTTTGATAATCTCATAAATTCTTCACTCCTTTACTTTTCTTCAACTGCTACAATATCATCAGCGACTAACACATAATCGGTATGTCCCATATCCCCGATTGCGTAACCTCTGCCGTATAACTTCGGATTGACAAGTTTTACTTTCTGTTCATACTTAAACTTCTTTTCGCCAGCCTGCACGGGAATTTCCACCACAACATTTTCGCCTTTCTGTACGTCAGAATAAAGGTTATAGCTTCGTCTTGCTAAGACCCTGCGGTTATTTTTATCTCTTTCAAAGACTGGCTCGCTTTCGCCTGCAAATTCAAGAGTTCCAAAAGACTGTGCCATATCTGGCACGACATATTTCATTTCCATAGTGTTTTACCTCGTTTCTTTCTATTTTTGATAAGTTTTTTGATTGTGATTTCTTATTCTGGCGGTTGGAGAAGTACCAGCAATCTCACAGATAGTAAAGGGTAAAATCAATGCTTACGCACCCTTGACTATCCGTGTTCTTGCAGGTTGTTGGCAGACAAGCCAGAATAAGCGGAAGTCTGCCGTTTGACCGCTTCGGCGGAGAGCGTGATTTTTCTTTTCTCATACCGTTACCGCCTTATGATTTCTTCATTTTACGGCGTTTGTAGAAGAAGATACCTGCCAGTCCAGCACCAGAAGTCATAAGAAGTGCAAGCAGTCCGTAAAGGTTTGTGTTATCGCCCGTTTTGGGACTGTCGCTCGGTCTGCTCGGCTTTTCTGGTGTCTGTGGTGTTTCGGGTTTCTCTGGTTCTTCTGGCTTTTCCTTAAAGGTAATCGTCTGTCCCTTATCCTCAATGTCCTTATGCTCGGTAACTTTCTTCGGCTCATCTGGATTGCTGAAGTCGTACAATTCTTCAAAAGTTACAAGCTGTTTACCGTCCAGAGAAGTAGCGTCAAAGGTAAAGGCAACTTCTACTTTCATTGTTTCGCTGTCAGCGATAAACGTATAATCACTTTCCACACGCTTTCCATTGATAAGAAGCTCTGCATTTTCTTCTTTCAACATCTGCCAGCCTACAAGTTTATACTGTGTACCGACTTCTAAGCCCTCTAAGGTTACGGTATCAATGATTGTTACCTCTTTTCCTGCTTCAAGCTCTTTGTTGCCGTCTTTGTCGGTAGCAGTCGTATGAATTTTGATGATACGCTCTGTGATTAAAACAGTCTGCCCGTCGTCCTCAATGTCTTTATGTTCCGCAACTTTCACGGGTTCGTCTGGATTGCTCAAATCATACAATTCTTCAAAGGTAACAAGGTTCTTGCTACCTAAAGCAGACGCATTGAATGTATAGGAAATTTCCACTTTCATTTCTTCCTCATCAGCGACAAAGGTATCATCGTTTTCCACACGTTTCCCGTCAATGATAAGCTCGGCATTTTCTTCTTTTAACATCTGCCAGCCTTTGAGCTGGTATTTTGTGCCTTTGGTAAGTCCGTCTAATTTGACCGTATCAACAATCGTAACCTCTTTTCCTGCAAGGATAGTCTTTTCGCCGTCTTTGCTGGTTGCTGTGGTATGGATAGAGATTTCTTTTTCGTATTCATCAGTTAAAGTCCCTAAATCAATCACAAGATTATTTCTTGATACTACGATTTCAAAAGGTGGGATAAGTTCAAAGCCTTTGTTACTATCACATTTCAATTCTTCAATGATGTAAGTATCATAAAGCAATGCACCTTTGCTGTCGTCTGGTTCAGAAGTTCCAAACCACACACCGTCCTCGCTGGTCTTGCCTGCGTTGGTATTGTGTTTATGAGAAGCCCAGTCAGCAGAAGTGGAGAACTGCCCGTTATCGTCAGTTACCACGATATGACTTTCTCCCGTCGTCTTGCTTGTGATCCTAAAGGGAACATCAGCAAGACGCTTGTGTGTGCCTGCACCGATTTTTACGCCCTCAATATCGCCACGCTTAATCTGATTGTAGATAGAATGGGCTTCGTCGGTTAAGTCCACGATTTTTCCATTTTCTGTGATTGCAAAATCAATCGGCTTCGCACCGTCTGTCAAATATCCGTTTGGAGCTTCGCTCTCAACGATACGGAAGTTTCCATAAGGTAAGAGGTCAGAAGAAGTAGAAGCAACACCCTCAAGGTCTGTACGGATTGTTTTTACTACTTCATTTTTCTTATAGAGCTTTCCCTCAACCAATACCGCATTATCATTTAAGGAAATAATGTCAAAGGCAGTATCTTTTAAAGTGGCACTTCCTTGTGGTTTGGTATCGCCCGTTTCTAAATCTCGCTTCTGAATTTTCACACCGCCACGGATAACCTTATCTGATACGGAAAACTGATTACTTCCAGTTAATACGGCAAGGTCGCCGTCCTCGGTAATCTGTGTTACGTATAAGCCTTTTATCTGTTCAGACTTATCGCCAGCCTGCATATATGCACCGTCAAGCAAATAGCCGTTTGGAGCTTTTGTTTCTTCTACGGTTAGCGTTCCAAGTGGAAGAACCGCCTTGCCATCCTGCATATAGAAGCTGTCGCCAGATACCTTGTATGCGTCCGCTAATTTTGTGAGGTAGTAGGTTGTCCCGTCGCTGTCTGTTTCAGCGATTGTCTTTGTAACCCATGTACGAGTAGCTTCGGCAGGGAGATTGTCTTTGTTATAGAAGCCTGCATAATACTTCCATGTAAATTCCGCACCTGCTAAAGAAGCGTTCCCCTGCGGATTGTCTTTTTGTGTTTCCATATCAATCTTGAAAAGCTCAATCAAAGTGTCTGTTACTTTTGGTGTATCTGATACGTTCAAGGTCGCTGTTTTGCCAGCTTTTATTGTAAATGGATAGACTGTTTTATCCACTTTATATCCTACTGGTGCAGATATTTCCTTGATATAGACTGTGCCAACTGTTACCTCTGCAACATCTGTATTTCCGTTTTCATCAGTCGTAAGGGTGGCAAGCTGTTTTGTGCAATTCTTATCAGCAAAGACACCATAGGTCGCACCAGCGATAGAGTAGTTTCCGTTACTGTCTGTAATGCTGGTATTACTGGAAGTCTTTTTAAGTTTCGCATTTCCGACATTTAATTTCGCCCAGAATTGTCCCAATTCCTGCCCCTCGCCAGAGTAGATATAACCGCCACATTCATAGCGTCCTTTATTTTCTTTGACAAAGGCTCTAGCACCAGAGAAAACTTCATCCTGCGTTGCCTTTGAAATTTCATCATAAGAAGCTCTCACGTTATCGCATTGCCAGCCAAGATGTACGCTCAATCTCTGCCAGACAACAAGTTGTCTTAAAAGGTAGGCGTGATTGTTGCTTATTCCGCTGTGGCTGTCTGTGTACTGTTTCACATATTCGATAGATAAGGCAACGTCACTTATCTGGTCGGCACTCATACGGGTGCTTGCGTCAGTTCTGGTCTTGTAGCCGTTCCTAAAATCTGTGTTAATGTCGATACAGTAAGCGTCCTCGCCCTCAACGGTCAAATGCCCCTCATTAAAGGTAGAACCAATCGAACCGTCATTCATTACTTTTTCAACGATACCGACACGCTCTTTTGACTCCGTCCAGTATTGCTTGCTTTCTGCATGAACGGGTGTCGTCGGTAAAGCAGTAACGACAGTTGCAAGAGCTAAGAAGCCCGTACACAATCGTTTTAACATCTTTTTCATAAATCTAATGCTCCTTTCATTTTGGGTAAAAAAATAGACGCTCATTTCTGAACGTCTTACATTGAAAAGGGATACTTTTTAACAAGTACCCCTAAAGTTTAGTATTTAATTGTTTGTGTTCCCACACTCTATATCAACAACTACTGAAACATTGATATAGTTTTTTATCTCTTTATTTCTGATTTTATCGCCCTCGCTCGTAAAGACGATATGCTTGAAAAAGTGCCTAAAATTAAGGATTTCTACATAGTTCGTCTTTGTAGCAACACACAAGTCTCCACATGCACTGAAGCCGGAAACATATCACAAACCGCCACCCTCTCAAGCCGATACTCCTCACTGCACAAAATCTTCAGATCTCTTGCCAGTGTAGAGGAATCGCAGCTCACATACACGATCCGCTCCGGTCTCATAGCCAGCATGGTTGACAGCAGTTCCTCATCGCAGCCTTTCCTTGGAGGGTCCACCACGATAACATCCGCATAAATCCCCTTCTCTTTATATTCCCTAGGCAGAACCTCCTCTGCTTTCCCCACATAAAACTCTGCATTTTCGATTCCGTTCAGCTCTGCATTTTTCTCTGCATCCTCTATGGCCGCCGGAACGATCTCCACACCGTACACCTGCTTAGCCTTCTGTGCCAGAAAAAGGGAAATGGTCCCAATCCCGCAGTACAGGTCCCAGACTGTCTCATTTCCCGTAAGGCCTGCGTATGCAAGCGCTGTCTCATACAGCTTCACAGTCTGCACCGGATTGACCTGGTAAAAGGAGAGGGGGGAAATCTGGTATTTTACATTACCGATGTAGTCCGTAATATATCCCTGTCCCCACAGCGGAAGTATCTTCTCCCCTAAGATCACATTGCTGCGCTTCTTGTTCACATTGGCCGTAATGCTGGTCATTCCCGGAATTTTTACAAGCCGCTCAATGAGTCTGTCCTTTTTCGGAAGGCTGTCCCCGTTGATGATCAGACATACCATGATCTCCTTTGTGGTAAAACCATAACGGATCAGTGCATGGCGGACAAGACCTTTCCCGGTCTCCTCATGGTAAGGCTCCACATGGTTCTCTTCCATATATTCTATGATAAGGTTTAATATCTCCTCATTTTCCTCCACTCCCAGATAACAGTTTCTGTTTGGGATAATCGCATGGGTCCTGCCTGCGTAGAAGCCTGTCACAATGTTGCCGTCTTTGTCCTTTCCAAAGGGAAACTGGGCCTTATTCCTATATCTCCAGGGATTCTCCATTCCCATTACCTTTTCTATGGAAAAATCCCGGAAGCCTCCGATACGGCGCAGGTTGCCTTCCACCTTGTTTTTCTTGAATTCCAACTGTTTTTCATAGCTGAGAAACTGAAGCTGACATCCCCCGCATGCCCTGGCCTTCGGGCATTTTGGTTCGGTGCGGTCAGGAGATGGGACCAGGACGTTCATGAGGCGGGCAAATCCATAATTCTTTTTTGTCTTCATGATCTTGGCTTCCACCTCGTCACCGATCACCGCGTCTTTGATAAAAAGGGTATACCCGTCTGCTTTTCCAATGCCGGAACCGTCATGGCTCATGTCTTCTATTTTCACTGTGACAATATCATTTTTCTTAAATTCCATCTCTCTCTTCCTTCCATCCGAAAACTTTTCACTGTCTGCTTTCGTCCAAAAAGGGAGTGGCTTCTGCCTTATGGCTGACTGCCGCTCCCCTTTTTCTACCTAAATATTCTGTTCCTGTTATTCTTCACAGCCGCTTTTTCTCAAATTGGACTCAAACAGCCGGTTATATCCCAGCCATTCCTTATTTTCCCCTGCTGCACGGAAGATTTCCGTCAATGTCTCCATCTTGGCATCCGTATTATCCGCAAGGTTCAGTGCCACTGCCTCTGCAAGCGCAGGTTTTTTCGGTGATCCATATTCCAGTTCGCCGTGGTGGGCCAGAATACAGTGTTTCAGCTCGCTCTCCAGCTTCTCCGGAAATCCCGGGATTTCCCGGGCTTTATCATGGATCATCTCGGCTCCGATCATAATGTGTCCCAGAAGCTGTCCGTCATCCGTATAGTCATTCATGGGAAACGGGCTGAGTTCTTTGGTCTTGCCGATATCATGAAGCATGGCTGCTGTGATCAGCAGGTCTTCATTGAGAATGGGATATGTACTGCAGTAATAGCTGCAGAGCTTCACTACACTCAGAGTATGCTCCAAAAGTCCACCGATAAATCCATGATGCACGGTTTTTGCAGCGGAATTCCCCTTGAATGCCCTGATAAACGCCTCATCTTCCGCAAAAAAGCTGTGCAGAAGACGGGAAAGATAAATATTCTTCACCCGGCTTACGAAATTCAGAAGCTCGCCATACATGGCCTCCACGCTTTTATCACTGACCGGAAGATAATTTCCCGGCTCGTATTCTCCCTCAGATGCCTTGCGGGCCCGCTTGATGCTCACCTGCAGAGATCCCTGGAAGCTGGTCACATCTCCCACAACATCCACATAGTCCAAGGTATCAAAATCATCAATCCCCAGCGAATTAGGGTCCCAGATCTTTGCGTCTATGGTGCCTGTCTTGTCCTGTAAAATCACATTTTCATAGGGTTTTCCGTTTTTTGTGACTGCCGGCTGCTTATGTTTGCACAGATAAATCCCCGCTAACTTTTCGCCTTCGTGCAGTTCATTGATAAATCTCATATTTCAACCACCGGCGCGGTAAAATGCATGCCGCTGCCGGTTCTGTGTGTCTGTTTCACACAGAATCCTTTCTTTTTATAATGCCCCCAAAGTCACTTCAAAAGTAACTTCCACATAGCCTTCGGTTCCCTGGCGCATTGCCTTGACTTCTATGACAGAACCGGCTTTACAGGATTTTAGCTGCTGCTGATAGCCTTTTACTGTCTCCACCTTTTCTTTGTTGACCTCCACGATCACATCCGCATTGCGGATATCGGCCTGCATGGCCGGTGAATCTATCTCCACACCTTCTACGAAGACACCTTTGGGGATGCCTTTCTTCTCGGAAATCTCTGAGGTGATCGTCTGCCCGGTGACTCCCATATAAACGATATCCTTATTGTTGGACAGATTTTCAATCAGATCCTTTGTCTGGGATATGGACAGACCGGTGATGATATTCTTTGTATCGGCCTTGGCGAAAGACTGGGCTATCACACCCACAACTTCCCCTTTCAGATTCAC
This sequence comes from Blautia sp. JLR.GB0024, assembly GCF_037000545.1. Classification (NCBI taxonomy): domain Bacteria; kingdom Bacillati; phylum Bacillota; class Clostridia; order Lachnospirales; family Lachnospiraceae; genus Blautia; species Blautia sp. JLR.GB0024. The sequence goes on from NZ_JBANBF010000009.1 coordinate 147,088, forward strand.
AAGAATCCCGCTTCCGTCTCCGCTCCCCACAATATCGGTTGTGAGAATGCCGTACTCCGCGTCCACTTTAGACACAGAATTGGTGGTCGAAGTCACCACTCCATAAGCTATAGAATCACTATACCCCATCGGGCTTCCAATTGCAATAACAGGTTCTCCCTGATTTAATCCGTATGAATTGCCCAGAGGCGCTGTTATGATCTTTTCCTTTGTCTCTGCTGAGATGTCGGACACGGGAACCTTCAGGATGGCAAATCCCGTATTCTTATCCGCTTTCTGGAACCTGGCATCCACCACGCTCCCATCGCAGAATACCACCTGTATCCGGTCCACATTTTCCACGATTCTGTACTCTGTGAGTATAAACATCTCCTGCCCGTTATCCGCAACGATCAGACCTGATATCTGGTTTTCATAAGGTGTCTGAAACCAGTCTTCATCCTTCTTGCTGCCGATCACCGTCACCATGGCCTTCTTTGGCTCTTCCGCCTGCTTCAGAATCTCTGTGTACAGGTTCTTGTAATCATCCAGTGTGATCTCCCTGGATTCCGCCTGGGCTGCCTGGCTGTCCTCAGCGGATTCATCTGCTGTCTGCTGCTCTGACTGCCCATTGTCCTGGGGATTCTGCTCCTCCTGGGTTCCCGGCTCTTCGTCTCCCGGAATGTTTACATAGGGAACCTCTTTGCTCTGTACGTTTTTCTCTATCTTGGGTTCCACATAGGCAAATGTCAGCGCAGCCGCAAGGCCGAAAAGAACCCCTCCGGCTGCAAGAAAGCCGGCGTGCCTGGCCAGCTTTTTTTTATCAATAGGGCGCTCTTTGATTGTCTCTTTCAGGAACTCGTAATTATCTGCTCCGGTGTCCTGTTCCTGCTTTTCATCCTCGTGCCTTAAATCTTCTTTTTTTTCATCATCCATAACACATCTCCTGCCGCTCTGTAAAAGATGCCATAAACTTTTAATTATTTTACCAGATATATGTGAACAATTTATGAAGAAGGCCAAAATTATTTCCTGCTGCCCTCAAAAAGTCCCTTTTCTTTCCGCCCGATATGCGTTAGAATAAGAGTATCTGTATCATGGCGAAATTATGCCGTGACAGAACCGGACATATTAATCAGATACTTAAAAAGGTGAATTTTATGAATGAAAAAGCATTACGAACTCTGGAATATTATAAAATCATAGAACAGCTGGAGAGCTTTGCCACCTGCTCCATGGGAAAGGCACTCTGCCGGGAACTGACTCCTCTGGATGAGATCGGTAAGATTGAGGTCATGCAGCAGGAAACCGCAGATGCTCTGGCCCGTATCTATCAGAAGGGCAGCCTGTCTTTCGGCGGAGTGAAGGATGTCCGCGGCTCTCTGAAACGCCTGGAAGTGGGAAGTACCTTAGGCGCCGGCGAACTGCTGGCCATCTGCTCTCTTCTGGAAAATACAAACCGTGCCAAAGCCTACTCCAGAAAAGAGAATGAGGACGAGCGCACAGACTCCCTGGACGGCATGTTTGAGGTTTTACAGCCTCTGACTCCTCTGTCTGCAGAGATCCGGCGCTGTATTCTCTCCGAGGAGGAGATTGCTGATGACGCAAGTCCCGGACTGCGCCAGGTGCGCCGCTCCATGAAAAATACCAATGACAAGATCCACAGCCAGTTAAATTCCATTGTAAACGGCGGTTCCCGCTCCTATCTCCAGGATGCGGTGATCACCATGCGCAACGGCCGCTACTGTATTCCTGTAAAGGCAGAGCACAAAGGCCAGGTGCCCGGCATGATCCATGACCAGTCCTCCACCGGCTCCACCATTTTCGTGGAACCCATGGCGGTTGTAAAGCTAAACAACGACCTGAGGGAACTGGAAATAAAAGAACAGCAGGAAATTGAGATCGTGCTGTCAAACTTAAGCGAACTGGCTGCCGGGAATCTGGAACTTATAGATGACAACCTGAAAATTATGGTGGAACTGGATTTCATCTTTGCCCGCGCCCTGCTGGCCAAATCCCAAAATGCCTCAGAACCGGTATTTAACCGGGAGGGAATCATTGATATCAAGAAGGCCCGCCACCCGCTTATCGAAAAGCATCAGGTGGTTCCCATCGATGTGCGCCTGGGCGAATCCTTTGATCTGCTGGTAGTCACAGGTCCAAACACGGGTGGTAAAACCGTCTCCTTAAAGACCGTCGGATTATTGACCCTGATGGGACAGTCAGGCCTCCATATACCTGCCTTTGATAATTCCCGTCTCAGCGTTTTCAAGGAAGTTTACGCGGATATCGGGGATGAACAGAGCATTGAGCAGAGCCTCAGTACCTTCTCCTCCCACATGACCAATGTGGTGCATTTTATCGAAAAAGCGGATAAAGATTCCCTGGTGCTCTTTGATGAGCTGGGCGCCGGCACAGACCCCACAGAGGGCGCGGCTCTGGCAATTGCCATTCTCTCCTCCCTCCATGACCGCGGTGTGCGCGTTATGGCAACCACCCACTACAGTGAATTAAAGGTTTATGCCCTCTCCACCCCCGGCGTGGAGAATGCTTCCTGTGAATTTGATGTGGAGACCCTGCGTCCCACTTACCGCCTGCTCATAGGTGTTCCCGGAAAGAGCAACGCATTTGCCATTTCAGGCAAGCTGGGACTGCCGGAATATATCATTGACCGTGCCAGAGAACAGATCAGCCAGGAGGACGAATCCTTTGAGGATGTACTGACCAGCCTGGAACAGAGCCGCATCACCATTGAGACTGAGCGGGAAGAGATTGCCTCCTACAAAAAGGAGATCAAGGCCCTCAAAGCCCAGTTAGAGGAAAAACAGGATAAACTGGAACAGCGGAAAGAGCGCATCCTGGCGGAGGCCAATGAGGAGGCACACCGTGTTCTTCGGGAAGCCAAGGAATACGCTGACCAGACTATGAAAGTCTTCAATAAAGCCGGAAAGGAAACCCTCTCCGCAAAAGAACTGGAACAGAGACGCTCCGAACTGCGTAAAAAAATGGATTCCGCAGGCAAAAAGGTGGCGCTTAAGACACCTCCCAAAAAAGCATCCACGCTCCGCCCCCAGGATCTGTCCCTGGGCGATTCCGTCAAGGTTCTGAGTATGAATGTAAAGGGAACCGTAAGCTCCAAGCCCGATGCCAAGGGCATGCTCTTTGTACAGATGGGCATCCTGCGCTCCAGGGTACACATTTCCGATCTGCAGCTTCTGGACGAACCGGTCATCACCGGCCCGGCACTTTCGAGAACAGGCGCCGGCAAGATAAAGATGAACAAATCCGCCTCAGTCAGCACAGAGATCAATCTGCTCGGCAAGACCGTGGACGAAGCTGTGGCTGAGCTGGACAAATACCTGGATGACGCATACCTGGCACATTTAAACAGTGTCCGCGTTGTCCACGGCAAGGGCACAGGCGCCCTGCGGAAAGGCATCCACAACTACCTCAAACGCCTGAAATATGTAAAGGACTATCATCTGGCTGAATTCGGCGAAGGGGACGCCGGAGTCACCATCGTAGAATTCAAGAAATAAACCATAGGGGGTATATCATGGCTGCGAAACAGAAAATACTGATCGTTGACGACGACAACAACATTGCAGAGCTTATCTCTCTGTACCTCACCAAGGAATGCTTTGACACCATGATTGTCAATGACGGTGAGGAGGCGCTGAAGGCATTTGCCTCCTTCGGCCCTAACCTCATTTTACTGGATTTAATGCTTCCCGGCATGGATGGCTATCAGGTCTGCCGGGAAATCCGCCACAAATCCAATGTTCCTATCATTATGCTCTCCGCAAAAGGGGAGATCTTCGACAAGGTCCTGGGACTGGAACTGGGCGCGGATGACTATATGATCAAACCCTTTGACTCCAAGGAACTGGTTGCAAGGGTGAAGGCTGTCCTCCGCCGCTACCAGCCTACTGTGGCTCCGGGAAACCAGCCCTCAGGCAAATACGTGGAGTATCCTGACCTGGCTATCAACCTGACCAACTATTCTGTTGTATATTACGGAAAACAGGTGGATATGCCGCCAAAAGAACTGGAGCTTCTGTATTTCCTGGCTGCCTCCCCCAATCAGGTCTTTACAAGGGAACAGCTCCTGGACCATATCTGGGGATATGAGTATATCGGGGACACAAGAACCGTGGACGTACATATCAAACGTCTGAGGGAAAAAATAAAGGACCACCCCGCCTGGTCCATCAGCACCGTATGGGGTATCGGCTATAAATTCGAGGTCAAAAACGGATGAAAAAATCGCTTTATATCAAGTTTGTGGCATTCTTCCTGATTCTGGGGTTTATCGGTTTCTTCACAGTTTCCATGATAGGCCCCTCCATGGTGGAGAACCATCTGGAGGATGTCTACAGCGGAGATTTATACCGGGAGGCTTCCTCCATCGCAGAGAACAGAGCCTCCAAATACTATCAGGAACAGGCGACTCTGGACAGCGTTGCCATGAACCTGAAAACCCTGTCCATCTATCAGGATGCGGAGATCTGGCTGATCAGTCCACAGGGTGAGATTCTCCTGAGTACATCCGATGATTTTTCTGAGGATGAGACCAGGACCATAGAGCATTTTAATCCCGGGCACTCCAGCGGCTCCTACTACCAGATCGGCTGTTTTTATGACCAGTTTGCAGAGGATCATCTGAGTGTCATGGTACCTGTCACCTGGAAAATGTCCATTCAGGGATATGTGGCCATGCATCTTCCCATGTCCATTCTGCAGGAGCAGGAGAACGATGTGATGAATATTATCTATCTTCTGATCCTGATCCTACTTCTGATCATGCTGCTCATGCTGGCTGTATTTTCCTTCATGGTCTACCGCCCGCTGAAGAAGATCATCGCAGGAGCTGATCAGTTTGCCTCCGGTAACCTGAAGCACAATATCCCGGTGTACACAAGGGATGAGATGGGCTATCTGGCTCTGACCCTGAATTACATGTCCGATGAGCTTGACAAGACAGGGGAATACCAGCGAAAATTTGTCTCCAATGTATCCCATGACTTCCGCTCCCCCCTGACTTCCATCAAAGGTTACACGGAAGCCATCCTGGACGGCACGATTCCGCCTGAGCTTCAGAATAAATATCTGAACATCGTGGTGTACGAGACAGACCGCCTGTACAAACTGACCCAGAGCCTCCTCACCCTGAACGACATGGACGAAAAGGGCAGAATGCTGGAATATACAAACTTTGATATCAACAATACCATCAAGACTACCGCCGCCGCCTTTGAGGGCATCTGCCGTGAAAAACGCATTTCCATTGAACTGCTGCTCACCGGGCAGACCCTGTATGTATCCGCGGATATGGGTAAAATACAGCAGGTTCTCTACAACCTGATAGACAATGCCAGCAAATTCAGCCCGCCGGATTCCATCATCAAGGTGGAGACCACCATAAAGCATGAGACCGTATTTGTCTCTGTCAAGGACTCGGGCTGCGGCATACCCAAAAGCAGCCTCCCAAAAATCTGGGACCGTTTCTACAAGACAGATCCTTCAAGAGGAAAAGACAGAAAAGGCACTGGTCTTGGGCTCTCCATTGTGAAGGAGATCATCAACTCCCACAACCAGCACATCAATGTCATAAGCACAGAAGGTGTGGGTACGGAATTTATCTTCACCCTCTCCAAAGGGACAGAAAATAAAAATTAAAAAACGGCAGACAGCCGGAACCGGGTTTTGATATGATACCTCTTAAGTAGACAATGGAAATAACCAAAAGCTACTTAGGAGGTATTTTTATGTCCAAATCACCACATACAGTAGAATTCCGTGCAAAGGTTTCACGGGAGTACCTTGATGGGAGTTCCTATCCTTTTCTGTCAGAAAAATATAACATTGGGAAAACAACGCTGCAGCAATGGGTAGCCAAATACAGGCTTTATGGAATCTCCGCATTTTTCAAGGTTTCCGGAAACTCCTCTTATTCGTCAGATTTTAAAAAGATGTGCGCAGAGGCTGTCCTGTCAGGACAAGGGAGCGTAGACGATATTGTTGCCAGATATAATATCTCTTCAAGGGCGGTACTCAGAGGCTGGATTATGCGTTATAATGCCAATAGAGAACTTAAGGATTATAATCCTAAAAGGGAGGTCTATATGGCAGAAGCAAGAAGAAAAACAACTATTGAGGAACGCAGAGAAATTGTTGAATACTGTATAAATCACGAACGTAATTACAAAGATACTGCATCCTTGTATGATGTATCTTACAACCAGGTTTATTCTTGGGTAAAGAAATATGATGCTAATGGAAATGATGCATTAATAGATAAACGAGGTCATCATAAAACGGATGATGAGGTTGATGAATTAGAACGCTTGCGGCGTGAAAATCTTAGATTAAAGAGTCAACTGAAAGAAAAGGATATGCTGACAGAACTGTTAAAAAAAGTGAAAGAATTCGAAAGGATGTGAGGCTAGGAAAACTAAGATATGATTCCAGATTTATGGCAATAAAGTTCTTTTATGAAAACAAGCATTGGAGCCTTAACTGGATGTGTAAACAACTGGAAATATCACGAGCTGCGTATTACAAATGGCTTCATCGTGAAATTCCTGAGCATGAACTCAAAAACATAGAACTTGCGGAGCTAATTAAAGAGTATGATGAACGATTTGATCACATCTTGGGATATCGTAGAATGACTTCGTGGATTAATCACTTTAATCATACGAACTACAGCAAAAAACGTGTGCATAGAATCATGCAAAAACTTGATATCCATGCAGTAATCCGAAAGAAAAAGAAAACATATAGATCTTCTACACCTGATGAAACGGCTGAAAATAAACTTGGAAGAGATTTTTATGCAGATGCACCTAATAAGAAATGGACAACAGATGTAACAGAATTCAAAGTACCAGGTACACAGAAGAAACTCTATTTAAGTGCCATTCTGGATTTGTACGACAGATATCCAGTTTCACATGTCATAAGTTGCAGAAATGATAATCATCTGGTATTTAAAACATTTGAAAAAGCAATCGAAGCCAATCCAGATGCTAAGCCACTTTTTCACTCAGACAGAGGGTTTCAATATACCAGTAAAGTGTTTAAAAGAAAACTTATAGAACAGGAAATGGAACAATCTATGTCAAGAGTTGGACATTGTATTGATAACGGACCTACAGAGGGGTTTTGGGGCATTATAAAAGCTGAAATGTATCAAATGTATGAGATCACAGAGGAAGCTTCTTTAAGGCATGCAATAAATGATTACATACGATTTTATTCAACAAAACGACCACAAGATAGATATCATTGTAAAACACCTTTGGAAGTAAGAAATGAAGCGCTACAGTCTGAGATAATTCAGGAATATCCAATTCCTACGAATAAGAGAATTGAGAAATATAAAGAGAAATGGTGTGCATAGAAAAACGACCACACAAATCTGTGTGATCGTTCATCTGCATTTCATTTTAGATATTTAACCTGTCTACTTGACAGGGGGCATATCATTTTTGGCCGGTACCGTCTGTCTGCCGTCTTCTGTTTTCTCACCGTTTTTCACGGAATATTCTATTTACTTCCAGTCATACTTTGTCAGATGCCCTTCTAACTGCATATGGTCAAAGTGATTCTGCCGCAGCGCCTCATACAGCACAATGGCAACAGAATTGGCCAGATTCAGGGAACGGATATTACCGATCATGGGGATACGGATCGCTGTCTCCTGGTTGTCCAGAAGAATCTCCTCCGGAATACCGGCACTTTCCTTGCCGAACATAATGTAACAGTCCTCCTCATAACGGACATCCACATACGTCTGAGGGCCTTTTGTTGTAGCCATGTAAATTTTCGCCCCGGGATTGCGCTCCAGAAAGTCCTGATAGTTAATATAAGTGGTCACATCCAGGTCCTTCCAGTAATCCATTCCCGCACGTCTGATCGCCTTCTCATTCAATTTAAATCCCAAAGGCTCGATCAGATGCAGCCTGGTGCCTGTGGCCACACAGGTTCTTCCGATATTCCCTGTATTTGCCGGGATCTCCGGCTCAAAAAGTACAATGTTTAATTTTGCCATATCATTACGCCTCTTTTTTCCAGAACCTTATTTCAGCCGGCCTGCGGATTTTTATCCAAGATATATTTTATAGAGCTCATCGCTCTGGGGTTTGTCCAGGTATCTGGTATCCTCGCCGTTTCTGAGAATCCTGTCATTACTGTCTGTGACTTTTCCCACAACTGCAGCGTGAATTCCCGCCTGTTCCAGCTTTCTGACCAGACCGAATCCGTCATCTGTTGTGATCAGCATAGAACCGCTGGACATGAGTATATAGGGATTCAGACCCAGTGCCTCGCACACCTCCACAGTCTCCTGCCGGATGGGTATCTTCTTCAGATCAATATCAAGACCTGTGCCTGAGCCGCTGCCCATCTCCCAGAGTGCGCCGAACACGCCGCCCTCCGTAATATCATGCATGGCTGATACACCCCATGCCTTAGCAATTTTTGCCTCCGGTACCACGGAGAGATACCGGTCAAACCTCTTTGCTGTCTCCACAAAAGAAGGTGCAAAGCGCTCCAGCAGCTTCTTCTCTTTCTCTTTTGCCGCAATGGATGTGCCCTCCAGACCGATCCATTTCGTTATGACAACATCCTGTCCCGGTTTGGCGGCGGAGGTTGTAAGAACCTCCTCTTTTTTTATCCTGCCCACACCTGTGATGGAAATGAGCGGCTGCTTCACCACATCCGTGATCTCTGTGTGTCCCCCCATAACCTCGATATTCAGCTCTTCACAGGCTGACTCCAGGCCGCGCATCATCTCTTTTAACTGTGCCTCCTCTGTCTCGGGAGTCAGAAGAATGGTCACCATGATCCCCAGAGGCTCTGCCCCTGAAGCTGCCAGGTCATTGGCTGTGATATGCACGCTGTGGCTGCCCATATCCTTGATGGTACCGGTGATGGGGTCGGAGGAGAATACCAGCACATCCCCTTTGGCCGGCTCCAGGACTGCGCAGTCCTGGCCAACCGCAGGACCAACCAGGACCTCCGGCCTTCTATGTTGTACTTCTTTTAAAACGGAACGGATCAGCACCGGTTCCGGTAATTTTCCTATCTTCATGTTTCCTGTCCTCTCTGTCTGTCAGCTTAAAAAGGACAATGCCATGGGAAGTACCATAGCCAGAACCAGAATTCCCGCCACAATGCCTGCTACCACGCGCTTTACCTTATTATTGTTCATATTCATCATTGTCATATCACCTCATAATCTTTCCATAAGACCCTAAAATGGTATCTATCAGTCGGGAGGCTTCATTTTTAGTCAGGCTCTCCACTTCTGTGCTAAGCTCTATTCTATGATATTTTACTAATTCCTGCAAGTGGCGTTTTTGTGCCGGTGTGGCCGGCCCCTGCTTTTTCACCTTATAATTCAGTATTTTCGGCGCAAAAAGCTCCGAATTCTCCTCACCGTATTCGCTTTTCAGTCTCCGGTAGAGAAGATGTGCCGTCAGCGCGTCATCCAGAGCCCTGTGGGCATTTTCCTGTGGTATTTCATAGTGGAGCCGGAGGCTTTGGAGACTGCGGCTCGGAAGATCTGCAAGCAGCACCCTGGAAATCTTCAGAGTATCAATTCCCTCTTTTTCAAAAGTAAATCCGTTATTGACTGCGCTGTGTTTTATAAAGCTGTAGTCAAACATGATATTATGGCCCAGAAGCGGCAGCTCCCCGCAGAATGCCACAAGCCCCGGGACCGCGTCCTTTATCTTCGGCATGCCCTTTACCATATCCTGCGTGATTCCGGTCAGCTCTGTGATCCTCCCGGGAATCACCCTTTCCGGATCAATGAGAGTGCTGTAACTGTCCACAACCACTCCGTTTACCACCCTGGCGGCACCTATTTCCAGTATTCTGTCCGATTTTGGGGACAGGCCTGTGGTCTCCAAATCCAGAGCTATATATGCATCCATATCGTCTATTTCCTTTTCTTTTTTTGCCGCTCCCTGTATTCCCTGCAGTAATCTGTCAGAAAGCATTCCTCACACTTTGGATTCCTGGCAAAGCATATCTGCCGGCCGAAGGTGATGATCTGTATATTGTAGAGAATCCAGTGGTCCTTTGGCAGAACCTTCATAAGCTCCATCTCAATCTTCTCCGGGTCTTCCTCTTTTGTGAATCCCAGACGTTTGGAAATACGTTTTACATGAGTATCCACCACTACGCTGGGTTCGTGGAAAATATTTCCCCGGATCACATTGGCCGTCTTGCGCCCCACTCCCGGAAGCTGTACCAGATCCTCCAGCGCACTGGGCACTTCTCCCCCATACTTTTCACAGATCATCTGCGCACATCCTATAATATTCTTTGCCTTGTTGTGATAGAATCCCGTAGGCTTAATATCCTGCTCCAGTTCCTTCAGATCCGCATCGGCAAACGCCTGCATATTGGGGTATTTTACAAATAAATCCCTGGTCACTATATTCACCCTGGCATCTGTGCACTGGGCACTGAGCATGGTGGCGATCAGAAGCTGGCCCGGATTTTCATGGTTCAGATAACATTTATATTCTGTTGTATAGACTTCATCCAGTTTAGCAAGTATCTCTTTTGTCCTTTTTGTCATAATCTTCTCCCTGACAGTCAATTCCTGATTCCAGATTCACAGCACACATGGCGGCGTCATACGTCAGCGGGTTCCGTCTCCGGTAGTCAAAAAGTACCGGGAATTCCCCTCTCTTCTTTTCACCGCCCAGTATATCATAGTGAAACACTTCCAAATGTGTCATTTTCATAGTCTGCCTGGCCTGATACCCCTTGTAGTCAGCAAGCAGCACGGGATTTTCTTCCTCTTCTCTGTAAAACGCCTGCAGCCGCTTCTTATATGGTGCCATATCACAGGCCCAGGACGGCCTGGTCTTCAAATTCTCCCTTGCATACAGATCAAACAGCATCAGTTCCCGGAAATACTCCGTATCCGCCTGCTGCCTCTCCTCCAGATATTCCAGCAGGATTTCATACCTCCGTATCCGTGTATGAGAGATTCCCTGGTATCCCTTCTCATCGTAAAAATCTGCCAGCGCTTCATACATGGAAAATGCATCCGGAAACAGTTCTTCCATGGCTTTTACCGTGCGGATAAACTGACCGCTGTTGTAATAGACCTCCACCATCTCTTCCACACCCTTCAGCCTCAGCACATCCCCGTAGGAAATCCAGTTTGTCTTAAGGACCTCATAGGGTTCTGCCTCCTGGTAGACACATCCATAGGCCTCTGCCATCTCATGCATATAAGACCCTTTCAGCACCTTCAGAAATCCAAGCTGAAGCTGCTGGGGTCTGAGGTCGTAGACCTGCCCAAAGGAACGGCGGAAGCTCTCGTAATCTTCATAGGGAAGACCCGCGATCAGGTCCAGATGCTGGTGTACATTTCCGCCCTTCTGCACCTTCCTGACCGTTTCCGCTATCTTGTCAAAGCTGGTTTTTCTTCTGATCTCCCTGATTGTTCTCTCATTGGTAGACTGCACTCCGATTTCCAACTGAATCAGACCCGGCCGCATGGAGGCGATCAGGCTGATCTCCTCCTCCGTCAATAAATCGGCGGCGATCTCAAAATGAAAATTCGTCACGCCGTTGTCATGGTCCCTGATATATGTCCAGACTGCCATTGCATGCTCTTTTTTGCAGTTAAATGTCCGGTCCACGAACTTCACCTGCGGCACCTTTTCATCCAGGAAAAACTGCAGCTCATCAAGCACCAGGTCCAAACTTCTGAACCGCAGTTTCTTGTCAATGGATGACAGGCAGTAGCTGCAGGAAAAGGGACACCCTCTGCTGCTCTCATAGTAAATGATCTTGTGTGAGAACAGAGCCATATCCCCATAGGGAAATACCAGCCTGTCCATATCCATAATGGGTCTGGAAGGCGTTCGCACAATCTGCCCTTTCTGTCTGCAGACAAGCCCCCGGATGGCAGCAGGCCCGCTGTTTTCCTTCTCTGTTCTCTTTTCGTAGTAAGAGGCCAGTTCCAGAAAGGTCTCCTCCCCTTCCCCGCACATGACACCGCAGGCCCAGGGACAGCGCTCTAAAAATGCCTCCGCGTCGTAGGAGACCTCAGGTCCGCCCACCCAGATATCTGTCTCCGGAAGTATTTTCCTGATATCTCCCATAATGTCTTCCACAAAGGAGATATTCCAGATATAGCAGGAGACACACAGCACCTCCGGCTTCTGCCTGTACACGCCACGCAGGATCTCATCCTTCTGCTGATTGATGGTATACTCCGCAATCTCCGCCCGGATACCATGCCGGGCAGCATAGGACTGCAGGCTGTACACAGCCAGATTGGAATGTATATATTTGGCATTGACTGCCATCAATAAAATCTTCATTTCTCATCTCCGTTCTTCTTCTGCCCGCCGCAGCCCCTGCCGCACTCCCTGCAGTTTCCGCCGCAGCCGCAGAATTTCCCGTTTTTTATATCCTTGACTTTTTTCCGGATCACAAACCCGGCATAGACTGCCACCGCAGCGGCAAGTATTATGGTCACTGCCATATTTCCTCCTGTTCCAAAAGAGGTGCCGCACACTTAAGCCTCCTGCGAAGCCCGGTACCGCACCCCTACTATATATTATTTTTACAAAGTTGTCATTAGGAAACTTCAGGACAGCAGCCTTCCTGCCTGGAAAACCACCACAGAGGCGGCATAGGCCAGAAGAAGCTGGAAGAATACCATCTTCAGCGTCCATCCCCAGGAACGCGTCTCTCTCTTAATGGTCGCCAGTGTTGCCACACACGGTGTATACAGCAGGCAGAATACCATCAGAGAATAGGCGTTCAGGGCTCCGAATCCCACAGACCCCAGGGATGCACTGAGCACAGCCATGCCCTGTACGGAGTTTACATTGTTGACTCCATAGAGCACGGAGAAGCTGGATATTACCACTTCCTTGGCCGACAGACCGGAGATCAGGGCCACCACGATCTGCCATGTTCCCAGTCCTGCAGGCACTAAAAGGGGCGCCAGCACTTTGCCGATCTGGGCGCCGAAGCTCTGCGTCACATCCGCGGTCATGCCATGGATACCATAGTTTAAAATAAACCAGATGACAATGGAGGCCACAAAGATCGTAGTACCTGCTTTCGTCAGGTAATCCTTTACCTTTTCCCACACATAAATCCTGATGGTCCTGGCATTTGGCACCTTATAATCAGGCAGCTCAATGAGCAGGGTTGCCTTCTCACTGCTTTTCCACAACTTTCCTATGACAAGTGCTATGGCTATAGCCATGAGAAGTCCCAGCGCGTAGAGGGAAAATGCCGCCATCATGGCGTGCTTTCCAAAAAACATATCTGCAAACAGAACGTAAATGGGAAGCCTGGCGGAACACGACATAAACGGCGTCAGAAGAATGGTCTTCTTCCTGTCCTCCTGGTTTTCCAATGTGCGTGACGCCATGACAGCGGGAACCGTACATCCAAATCCCAGCACCATGGGAAGAAACGCCTTGCCGGACAATCCCACCTTACCCATGATCCCGTCCATAACATAGGCCACGCGGGCCATATAACCACTGTCCTCCAGAAAAGCAAGAGCCAGAAACAATATGAAAATGTTCGGCAGGAAAGTCAGGATTCCGCCCACACCCGTCATGATACCATCCACGATCAGGGAGACCAGCCAGTCTGCGGTTCCCAGATTCACCAATGTACTCCTCGCCACCGTAAACGCCAGGTCCATCCAGGATTCAAACAGCCCCTTGACTATGTCCCCTACGGTAAACGTGAGGAAAAACACCATGGCCATGATTCCCAGGAAGACGGGAACACCCCATAGGGGATGGGTCAGGACCCTGTCTGCCTTCTCTGTCAGGGACTCCCTGTTGCCTTTATAGAAGACACACTCCTCTAAAACAGTCTCAATATACTCATACTTCTGATTGATGATCTGCTTTTCATAATCCCTGTCAAGCAGATCGGACACATCAATGGGATGGTCCTTAAATATCTGCTCATCATTTTCCAATATCTTAATACTGTGCCAGCGGATGTTCTCGCTGTCCGGATGTTCCACTGCGATACGCCTGGAAACCTCCTGGATCTTCATTTCAATATTCGGTTTATAGGTGACAACCGGGTCAGCCACCTGCTCCTCATAATGATGCTTTACTGCATGGAGAAGTACATCCAGGCCGCTTCTCTTCCTGGCGGATACCGGAACCACAGGAATATTGCCCAGCATCTCGGGAAGCCTGTGGAGATCCAGCTCCATCCCCCGCTCCTCCACAATATCCATCATGTTAAGAGCCAGGATCACCGGTTTGCCAAGCTCCAGAAGCTGCAGCGTGAGGTACAGGTTCCTCTCCAGGGCTGAGGCATCCACAACATTTACGATCACATCCACCTCTCCGCCCAGAATGACCTTTCTGGATACCATCTCCTCCATGGAATAAGAGGTAAGGCTGTAGATTCCGGGCAGGTCGATGAGCCTCATCTTCTGCCCCTTATAGGATGTCTCCCCTTCCTTTTTCTCCACCGTAACACCCGGCCAGTTGGCTACCTTCAGGTTGGCGCCTGTATATGCATTGAACAAAGTGGTCTTGCCGCAGTTAGGATTTCCTGCAAAGCCTACACGAATCTCCTCTTTCATCCTTTCAGCTCCTCCACTTCTATCCCTTCCGCGATCTCATTGCCAAGCGCCCATCTGCTCCCTCTCACCTTGATAATAGTGGAACCGTTACGCTTTCGGTTCAGAACCACTACCTTTGTGCCCTCCAGGATTCCCAGCGCCTCCAGGCGCCGCTGGATTTTTTCCTGTTCCTGAACGCTGGTTATGCGGTAATTCTGCAATATATCCGCCTGATTCAGCTTCATCTGTCGTACTTCCTTCCGTCTCTATTTTGCCTGCTGCTTTCCGCCCACATAACGGGATGCATCACTTTTTCCGGCCGCCTCAGCCTCTTCCATAAGCCTTGCATATTCATTTTGCTCATATTCCACCTTGCCGCTCTTCTCACTGAAGCTCAGCTTAAGTAAAATAGGTGAAATGATGGTTGTGATGACCACCACCACAACAACCGGCCCCAGAAGGGAGGAGGACATCAGACCCACAGCGTTGCCCTTTGCTGCCACGATCAGCGCCACCTCACCCCTGGACACCATGCCCATACCGATGCGGATACAGTCCTTGTTCTTATAGTGACAGACTTTGGCTCCTATTCCGCATCCCACGATCTTCGTGAGCACTGCCACGATGACCAGAACCACTGCAAAGACAAGGATCATGGGACTCATATCAGGAAGCTCCACCTGAATACCGATGCTGGCAAAGAATACCGGAGACAGCAGAATATAGGATAAAATCCCAAACCGCCTTGCAATATAATTGGTATGCGTTGTCTTGGTAATGATCAGACCTGCGAAAAATGCACCTGTAATGTCCGCAACTCCGAAGAACTTCTCTGCACAATAGGAAAAGAGCAGACAGATCACAAATGAGATAATGACAAACCGCTGCAGATCCCTCTCGTAACCCTTCACCCACTTTTTAAAAATAACGTGAAGCAGATAGCCTCCCACACCGACGAACACGAAAAATCCCACGATCTTCGCAAACACAACCACCACATTTACACTGGAATCCGCCAGGCTTGTGATGATTGTCAGCGCGATAATCCCCAGCACATCGTCAATAATGGCTGCACCCAGAATGGCATTTCCGGCCTTGGTGTTCAGCTTGCCCATCTCTTTCAGGGTCTCCACTGAGATACTCACACTGGTAGCGGTAAGGATAACACCGATAAAAATATTCTGCAGCATGATACTTGCCGAAGCATTGGATTCTATCATGCCCGGCCTGTTGAAGAACCAGGCCACTCCAAGACCTCCCGCAAGCGGTACCAGCACACCTAACAGCGCAATGACAAAGGATGCCTTGCCGCTCCTTTTCAGTTCATCAATATCTGTCTCCAGGCCTGCGCAGAACATCAGCACAATCACGCCGATCTCCGACACCTCATGGATAAACTCTGTCTGCTTCAGTATCCCGAAACAGGCCGGTCCCAGCAGCAGTCCCGCAAGCAGCGCACCCACCACCTGGGGCATCCTCACTTTTCTGGTAAGCAGTCCGAAGACCTTGGTGCTCAGCAGTATAAGCGCCAGGTCCAGTAAATAAGTATAAGAGTTCATAGTTTTTCCGTCCTTTCTCTCCCCTGTGTCTTACTC
The DNA here is from genome assembly GCF_037000545.1 of Blautia sp. JLR.GB0024. Lineage (NCBI taxonomy): Bacteria > Bacillati > Bacillota > Clostridia > Lachnospirales > Lachnospiraceae > Blautia > Blautia sp. JLR.GB0024. Next base: position 163,261 of record NZ_JBANBF010000009.1, read on the forward strand.
TTTTCCCGTTTTCCGCACAAAACGAAATCCAATTAATCGTACCACAATTCTAAAAAAAAGGAAATGGAAAAACGTCACAAAACCTCAAAATTCCGCGCAAAAAGGCTGCCCCAAAAAGGGCAGCCATCATTACATGGATTTACGCTCCGCAATTTCCGCCATCTTGGCAGTGTTCAGTCTGGTATCGCCATGTACGCGGCTGTATGACAGATACCCGTTCATCCTGTCTATCTTCGTCAGGTTGGTGGAACCGCAGACCGGGCAGACATCCATCTCCAGCTCTTCATGTCCGCAGTCATCACAGTAGGCCAGAGAGAGATTCACACCCTCATAATATCCCAGCGCCATTGCCCTTCTCACCAAAGCACGGATTGCATCCGTGTTATACCCTATGGGATAACGCACATACTGGATCTTGCCGCCGTTGCACAGTTCCCAGAAACGGCCCTCACAGTCCTGCTTCTCAATCGGGGTCATTTCCTCCGTCACATGACAGTGGAAACTGTTGCTTACATAGGGACGGTCGGATACACCCTCCACGATACCGTACATTTTCCTGAACTGCTCCACCTGCAGACCGCAGAGACTCTCTGCCGGGGTACCGTAGATGGCATACAGATTTCCGTCCTCCTCCTTAAACTGCGTCACCTTGCTGTTGATATACTGAAGTACTTCCAGGGCAAAGGCCCCGTCCTCCCGAATGGATTTTCCGTTGTACAGCTCCTGCAGCTCGTTAAGGGCCGTGATGCCGAAGGAAGCTGTCATGGGCTTCAGAAGCGGTTTGATCTTGTCTGAGGGTTTCAGATTCCCGCCGTAAAAGCCGCCTTCACAGTAGGCCAGGGGATTGGTGGATGCCTTCATCTCTCCCAGATAGTCATAGGTTCTGATATGAAGCTGGCGTATCATTTCCAGATAGAAATCAAGCACCTCGTAAAAATCCCGGTTCTCCGCTCTTGCCTTTGCCAGGATCATGGGCAGATGCAGGCTGACCGCACCCACATTGAACCTTCCCACGAATACAGGCACATCCTTGTCATCCGCAGGTGTCATGCCGCCGCGCTCATACCAGGGGCTTAAAAAGGCACGGCATCCCATGGGGCTGATCACCCTTTTATACTTTTTGTACATACTGGAAATATAGCCGTCCCCGCTCATAGACAGCCAGTCCGGATACATAGTCTTTGCCGAACACGCAATACCGGCCTCAAACACATCCTCGCTTACGCCGCCCTCTCCGTGAATTTCCTCATCATAGAGAAAGACGATTTTTGGAAACAGTACCGGCTTTTTGTGTCCCGCTTTTCCCTGCCCCTCTTTATGCACATTGAGGAGGGAAATGCTGCACATCTTCTCAAAACGTTCTGTTCCAAGCCCCAGCGTCACAGTCACAAAAGGATAATCTCCTCTGGAGGAACCGACGGTATTGAGCTTGTACTCAATCCCCTGCCAGCCCTGGTCAAAGTCGCGGTGTACCTTGTCATACGCGTACTTTTCAGCCCTGTCCTGTGCATGCTCCCACTCCGGGTCCACATATTTCAAAAATTCTTCTTTATATTTTCTGTAGCTTTTCTCTGCATAAGGGGCCAGAATCTTATCCACCTCCGGCACCGTGAAACCGCCGTACTGCTGGGCAGCGGTGCTCAGGATAATATCCCCCATAACGTCAAATGCAGTGTCCAGTGTCTTCGGCTCGTTGTACCAGACATTGCCCATCTCAAATCCGCCCTTTAACACATTTGCCACGTCAAAGAGACAGCAGTTCATGGTATCCAGCCTTGCAGACTGGTCATGAATATAAATATAGCCGTCCTTGCATGCCTGCAGCTCATTGCGGTTCATAAAGAATTTCCGGTAAAGTTCCTTGTTCAGTTCATTGAATATCAGGCTTCTCTTGGTTGCAACCAGCGCACTGTCTGTGTTTGCATTGCTCTTGTCCCCGATATAGCGGATAGACTGGCTCTTGGTATAGACCTCGTCCATCATGTGGATAAAATCATGCTTATAATTTCTGTAATCCCGGTAACTCTTGGCAACCGCAGGGTTTACCTGCTCCAAAGCCCCCTCCACAATATTGTGCATTTCCTGGATCGTAATTTCTTTCTTCCCCAGGGATTCCGCCTTGTCTGTGGCATATCTGCACAGGAAATCAATCTCCTTCTCCGTAAAACTGTACATGATCCTTTCCGCGGATTTATTGACTGCCCTGACTATTTTCTGAACGTCAAATTCTTCTTTTGTTCCATCTTTCTTAATTACATAAATCATTGCCTTCACCTCATTGCAGCACTACATCTTGTGTCACTTATTATTTTATTCTTTTGTTATTACCAGATTTTGTATCACAAAGTATATCATGTTTCTTTCTGAAAGGGAAGTGGGAATATTGCACAAAATCCAGATGAATTTAATCCAATATCCCCACGAAAGCCTTGAGGCTTCAATATTTTTTATCTCGTAATATTATTCAGCCATTTATAACTTTTATATCGCTTCCAGGAAAACGGCACTTTGATCACCTCATCGCTGCACAGGATTATGTAAACCCATGGCATGGGTACGTGTATCACAAAGGCCGCCACAGCCGCAGCGAAAATGGAGCACAGCCACATGATTCCCACGTCCAGAAACAGCCCGAACATAGTGTCTCCCCCGGCTCTGAACACGCCTACCACCAAAGTGGAGTTGAAGGACTGTCCCACCACATAGTAGGACATGATCACCATCATGACCTGGAGATAGGATTTCGCCAGAGGCGTCAGTTTCAGCATATTGCACACAAAGGGTGAGATCACAAGGATCAGGATACCACCCGCTGCTCCGAACAGAAGGGAAAGCTTTGCAAACCGGCTGCCGTAATCCCTGGCAAGCGCCTCTTTCTTCTCCCCGATCGCCTTGCCTATCATGATGGCAGTGGCGTTGGAGATACCGAATGCAATGACCATGGACAACTGTCTGCACACCTGTGCCACGGAATGAGCAGCCACAGACGCGCTGCCCAGATGCCCCACAATGGACGAGATGGCAGCCATGCCTGCGCCCCAGGCAAACTCATTGAGAAGCACAGGGAAGGCATACACGAAAAAGTCTTTTTCCAGCCATTTGTATCTTTTGAACATATCCTTTATGCGGATGCGCACTACATCATTTTTCTTCCGGGCATAATATACGACAATAATGACCTCAACAGCTCTCGCGCACAGCGTGCCGATAGCCGCACCTGCAGCCCCCAGGGCGGGAGCGCCCAGAAGACCGAAAATAAAAACCGCATTGAGGATAATATTGACGGACAGGGATGTGGCATATACCACCGTCGCGATCACTACACGCTCAATACTCCTGATAATATTCAGATATACATTGGTAAACGCTGCAAGTATGTAGGAAAACGCCACGATCCGAAGATAGCTCACACCCTCCGCAATGATCGCCTCGTCTGAGGTGAAGATCCGCATCAGCAGATCCGGCACGCACAGCGCCAGCGCCGTGAATACCGCGGCGGACAGGATCGCTATGCGGAAGGACATGCCCATGACCTTCTCAATGGTCCGGGTATCCTGCTTTCCCCAATACTGGGCAGTCAGCACACAGGCCCCTGAGGTCAGTCCGAAGAAGATCAGGGACAGGATAAAATATACCTGGTTCGCCAGGGAAACGCCGGAAAGCGCTGTCTCTCCCACTCTTCCCAGCATAATCACGTCCGTGGAGGTAACCCCCACGTTGATCAGGTTCTGAAGTGCCATAGGCATGACAAGCCGCATCACATTTCCGTAGAAGCGCTTGTCCTCTGTTGTCATACGAAATCTCATAGTTCGATCGTACCGTCAAAAACCACTTCCGCAGGACCTGTCATGTAGATGGTGTCCTCTTTTCTGTCCCAGAAAATCTTCAGGTCACCGCCCAGCAGTTTTACCGTTACCTCCTCCTCTGTATATCCGTTCATCACACAGGCTGCCGCCACAGCACAGGCTCCTGTCCCGCAGGCCAGGGTCTCCCCGCTGCCTCTTTCCCAGACCCGCATCTCCACAGTCTTCTCATCTAAAACGCGGACAAATTCTGTATTGACACCCTCCGGAAATGCCTCGTGTTTCTCAAAATAAGGACCAATCTCCTTAATATCCAGTCCTTTCACATCCTCCATGAACACCACCGCATGGGGGTTTCCCATGGATACTGCAGTCACCTCATAGACCTGCTGCTTCACAGCCAACGGCTCACGGATGACCTTTTCTTTTCTGTGCTTCATGGGAATGTTCTCCGTATGGAATTCCGGCTTTCCCATATTCACTTTCACCAGAGCCACTCTGCCGTTTTTCACAGTCAGATCCAGGTACTTGATGCCGCTTTTCGTATCCACGCTGATCCTTGTCTTGTCTGTGAGGCCGTAATCATACACATATTTTGCCACACAACGGATGCCGTTGCCGCACATGGCGCCCTGGCTGCCGTCCGCATTGTACATTTCCATCTCAAAATCCGCTTTCTCTGAGGGTTTGATCAGGATCAGCCCGTCAGATCCAATGCCGAAATGCCGGTCACTGACCTTCTTTGCCGCTTCCGACGGATTTTCCACTGTCTCCTGAAAACAATTCACATACACATAATCATTGCCGATTCCCTGCATCTTTGTAAATTTCATCGCTGCTGCCTCCTTTGCTCTGTATCCTGTGTCTTCATTTTCTTTTCCCCGGGCAGCGCATTCCCGCACCTGCCCGCAGAGAAAAAAGAGGGTGTCTGTAAAAGATACCCTCTTCGTTTCTTTGCTATTAATCATAGCAATCCATAATTCTTTTGTCAATGCAGAAAGACATTTTTCATAGCTGTCATTATGCAGCCGGTAAGGCATCTTAGCAGGTAGCTCCGCCCACCTCGTGCAGTTTGGCAGACAGGATTTCCTCTTTCCTCTCCAGAATCTCATCGGAGAGAAGCTGTGCCTCCACATTCTCAAATCCAAGACGCTCAATCGTATCAGAGAAACGTTCTCCTGTCTTTCCCTGTTCCCTGTACAGAAGAAGGGTTTTCTCAATTACACTCATAAGCTCTTCCTTGGTTGTAAAGATCTTGCTCATAGGCTTTCCGATGGCGATCTTCTTTCCCCATCTTCCGCCCAGATAGATCTTATATCCGTAGGTGCCGTCCTCAATGGCGTCAAAATGACAGGTGCCGATACAACGTCCGCAGTTGATACATTTTTCCCGGTCAAGCTCCATGACCCCGTCCACAAGCTTCACAGCATCAATGGGACAGATTTTCACAACGCTGCACTTCTTACATCCGCTGCACATATCCTGATCAAAGTTTGGAATGAGCTGACCGACAATACCCAGATCATTCAGGTTCGGTTTCACACAGTTGTTTGGACATCCGCCCACTGCGATTTTAAATTTGTGAGGCAGTTTTACATCATGCCAGTTTACATAAAACTCATCATGGATCTCTTCGGAAAGTCCAAAGGAATCCAGAAGGCCATACTGGCAGGTGGTTCCTTTACAGGATACTACAGGGCGCACTTTAGAACCGGTACCGCCTGTGTCCAGCCCGCATTTCTGGATATAGGCACGAAACTCATCAATTTTCTCATATGGGACTCCCTGAACTTCCACGGTAAGACGTGTGGTGTATGTCACCCCGCCGTTGCCGAACAGTTTTGCTGCCTCACCAATACATATCTGCTGTTCTGCTGTAATTTTTCCGTTCTTGGTTATGATCCTGGCGGAAAAATTATCCGTTCCCTTGTTGTTCAAAAAGCCCAGGGCCTTTACTCTTTTCTCATCTTCTTTGCTCACTGTTAATGTTGCCATTTCTACTTTCCTCCAACTTTTTATCTTTTCTGGTCTTGCCTGTCTTGTGCGTTCCTGCTGTTATGTTTTACATCATTCTTCAGTCTTCTGTCAGATCTTCTCCATTGAATGTGCTTCCGCCCTCCAGAACCTTGGTATTGGTGTATCCGTAATATCTCAGACGGTTCTGCAGCATATATGCCCTCTTACCTTTTGCGCATACAAGAAGCATCTTCTCATCCTTCGGATGACCTTCCACTTCACCGTCAATCTCCTCCAGATTCATAAATTCCACACCTTCCAGAGTCGGTTTCAGGGATGCGTCAATCACTTTGTAGCCCTCTGCCTTGCCTTCTGCGAACTCAACCGGCGTAAAGGTATCTAAAGAACCGGACATTTTGTTCAGAAGGATATTGATGCAGTGCGCAAAGGGGTGGATCGCTGTTGAGAACGGCGGCGCATATGCAAAATCCAGATGCTCCAGCTGCTGCACAGTGGCCTTCATGCTCAGTGCCACTACAGCGATATCCACCATCTTATCCACAGCGCCCTTTCCCAATACCTGGATTCCCAGGAATTCACCAGTCGTTTTATCTGCGATCATCTTGACCAGGAAGGAGTCTGCACCCGGATAATAATGTGCCTTGTCATCTACAACAGCTACAACGGAAACCACATCATGTCCCGCTTCCTTAGCCACCTGCTCTGTAAGTCCTGTACGGCCTGCGTTCAGTCCCGGCAGTTTTACCACACCCGTTCCCAGAACGCCCGGATAGGAAACATCAGCACCGGCAATATTCTGTGCTGCGATCCTGCCTTCAATGTTTGCAGAGGAACCCATGGGTGACCATGCTCTTGCATGTGTCATACGGTTGGTGATCATGGAGCAGTCACCGAGAGCATAAATATTCTCATCATTGGTTCTCATATGGTCATCTACCAGAACCGTTCTGTTTGGCGCAAGCTCAATTCCCGTATCTGCCAGGAATGCTGTATTTGCACGGATACCAAGGGAGAGTACCAGGGCATCTGCCTTGATCGCTCTTCTGGATGTCTTAACCTTCTCAACAGTCCCGTCACCTTCCACACCTTCCAGCTTCGTATCCAGAAGTGTCATGATTCCCTGGTCTGCCAGATGGTCCTCCACAAACTCTGCCATCTCCGGATCAAATCCCGGCATAATGTGCGGGAGCATATCCAGAACTGTGGTGCGGATGCCGCGGCTCTGAAGATTCTCCGCAACTTCCAGACCGATAAATCCACCGCCCGCGATCACTGCACGCTTGATCGTGCCGGATTCCGCTGCTTTTCTGAGGGCCTCCGCGTCATCAGGCGTTCTCATCATAAATACATTCTTCATATCAAGTCCCGGAAGGGGCGGTACAACTGGAGACGCACCGGTTGCTATTACCAGTTTATCATATGTATATTCTTTTGTCTCACCTGATTTCAGGTCTTTGGCAGTCACTTTTCTGCCTTCACGGTCAAGACCCGTCACCTCAATACCTGTCTCAACTTCCGCTCCGGTCAGTTTTGCAAATTTCTCAGGTGTGTTGACGATCAACTGGCTTCTCTCATGAATCACATCACCTACATAATAAGGAAGTCCGCAGCCCGCATAAGAAATATCCTCACTCTTGGTAAGAATCAATACCTCTGTCTCTCTGCTCTCTCTTTTTAATTTTGCCGCAACCTTTGTGCCTGCGGCCACGCCGCCGATAACCAATACTTTCATAGCCCATACCTTCTTTTCTCAAATTTGCGTAACTACTCTTATGCACGGTCAACGCAGTCAATACACAGACCTGATTTGAACAGTTACAACTTGCTCTCTTTGGTTTATGATTAGTATAACACTTGCACATGTATAAGAAAAGTAATATAATTTTATATAATTAATAGGATTTACCTATGATAAAGGAGACGTCTTATGACCATCAGACATTTGAAGATATTTCTGGCCGTGGCAGAATCCGGTAAAATGAGCCTGGCAGCAGAACAGCTCTTCATCACCCAGCCCTCCGTCAGCCAGGCGATCCGGGAACTGGAGGAGCACTACCAGACACTGCTCTTTGAGCGCCTGTCAAAAAAGCTCTACATCACAGAGGATGGAAAAAAGCTCTATGTCACTGCCAAACAGCTCGTCACCCAGTTTGAAAGCCTGGAGGAGAGCATGCAGAAGGAAAACCGCCGGGAAAAGCTCCGTATCGGCGGCACGATTACCCTTGGCAGCGGAATCCTCTCCAGGGTGGTGCGGGACCTGCGCGCAGAGCAGCCCGACCTTGATATCTATTCTTATATGAACAATACCCAGATCATAGAACAAAAACTTCTGAATATGGAGCTGGATGTGGGTATCGTGGAAGGCCGTGTCAAGAGCCGGGATCTGGTATCCATTCCCCTCATTGACGACATGCTTGTGCTGGCATGCGGACAGAACCACCTCTTTTTCGGCCGCCACACTTTATTCATCAATGAACTGAACGGACATGACTTTGTAAAAAGAGAACCCGGGAGCGGTACCAGGGAACTGTTTGAGAATTTCATTGTGCGCCATGGCCTTGACATCCATACCGTATTTGAGGAGAGCACCCCTGATTCCATAAAAAATGCCATACAGATCAACAACTGTATGGCAGTCATCTCCATCCGCCTTCTGGAAAAGGAGATCCAGAACGGTGAGATGTATGTATTCACAGGTCCTCACAAGGAATGGAACCGGCATTTCTCCTTTGTGTACCACAAGGACAAATACCTGACAGACTCCATTCTCCGGCTGAAAGAGATTGTGAGCAGCTACAATGATGCGGAGGAGATCCGGAAGCTGCCCGGCGGAAAACTGGTGGACAGTTAAGTCCGCAAAAAAGCTGCCGTTATACGCGGCAGCCTTTTTTATTAAGCCTCAATAAATACATCTTTTCCCATACCGCAGATTGGGCATACCCAGTCTTCCGGAAGGTCATCAAATGAGGTTCCCGGAGCAATTCCGCTTTCCGGATCTCCTACCTCAGGGTCATATTCATATCCGCATGGTTCGCATACATATTTCTTCATAATATTTTATACCTCCTGTATATAGCTTCTCCAGTTATCTCCTGAATTACACTGATTCTATCACATATTCTCCTATAAATCTAGTCTTTTTTTGTCCAATTTAAAAATTTGTTAAAAATCTCTTTTAAAAAGACTGCACACTTATGTTATTCATAAGTGCGCAGCCTCTCGTCCGGGGAAAGTAAGAGGAGTTTACTTTCCCTTCCCTATAATTCGGAGACCTGTTGATAAAACAGATTTCCTGGACATATTCACAAATATCTACTTCTTCTTTTTGTATCCGGCCATCTGCCGCGGATCAGCATCTGACACCACGGCTCTGGAGTTTTTCTTTCTTGCAAGCACCATTATCTGTTTCGCATCCGCCTTTGTGAAAAACAGGCGTTTACTTCTGTTGCCCCTGCCAAAATGGAGCGCCACCAGTTCCGGATGCTTTCTGTCTTCCCGAATCACGGAAACAATCTCCTTCCAGCTCCAGAAGTCATAATGTGTGGTAATCCTCATCTGATAAAAAATCTCCAGTCCCCTCTCGGTAATGACTGTATCTTTTTTCATCAACAGCGTCAGTATGTACAGCACACCAAATACGGCGGCTACGCGGTAAGGCGTCACAATACCTCCAATGATCAGAGCTGCGGACAAGATCCAGCAGCCGTATGTTACCCACTGCTTACGGGGTTTCAGTTCCCTTGCATGATAAATCGGTCCTTCTAAAGAGTCCCAGGGAAGATGCTCAACACTCAAAATGATACTCCTTTCAGTCAACAACGGATAAATTATGCCTGTGCTTTGGGTGCCCTGCCGGCTGCACGCATAGCTTCCAGATTCTTCACTGCAAGCTCGTGCTTATCTGCAGGAGCAGCGGCCGGTTTACGCATTGTCGTTTTGCCGAAAATATTCGTATAAGCACCGTCAGCCCAGAAGATGTTACGACCCAGGAACGCAAGGATTGCAGCCAGGATCGGGTTCAGCAGGTTAACGAACGCAAATGGGAAGTATGCGAACGGATGCACTCCCAGAACACCCATCTGGTAAGCGCCGCAGCCCGTCCACGGGAACATAACTGCCCACAGAGTACCGCAGTCCTCCAAAGTCCTGGACAGCATATTACGTCCCAGACCCATCTCGTCATATTTGTCAACATACAGCGGAGCCGGTACACCAATTCCCAGGAACTGGTCGCACATGGTAGCATCGCAGAATAAGGATGTCAGAAGTGTTGCCAGAATCAGACTTCCCACAGAGTGGAGTCTCTTCTTCAGGCCTCCGAACAGTGTATCTACACATCCGCAGCGCTCCAGCGCACCGCCGTAGGCTACTGCCAGCAGAATCAGGTTAATGGTCCACATCTGGTGGTCCATACCGCCTCGGCTCAGCAGGTCGTTCGCTAAATCATTGGTGGATTCAAATGTTGTACCATAATGCAGAACGTCGAACAGTTCTCCTAAGCTGTGCATACCCTGGAAAACAGCGGCAAAGAGAACACCGCATCCCACAGAGATTGAAATACCGACAAGTCCCGGTACTTTCATAATACAAACCACCACGATAACAACGATCGGAAGCAGCAGAATCGGGCTTAAGTTAAAGCCTTCTGCCAGAGCTGCCTGTAAATCTGTTGCCACAGAGGCGTCAAATCCTGATGTATCAATATTCAGACCCATGATCGTGTATAAGATCAAAGCGATCACAAACGTTGGGCCTGTGGTGGAAACCATTGCCGTAACGTGGTCAAACAAGCCGGTTTCGGAAACTGCTGCCGCCAGGTTTGTAGTATCGGAAAGCGGTGAGAATTTATCACCAACATAAGCGCCGGAGATGATCATACCTGCAGTGATAGCAGGATTGATTCCCAGGCCGGCACCGATTCCTAAAAAGGCGATACCAATGGTAGCAGTAGCAGTCCAGGAAGAACCGCATGCCAGACCAACAACCGCACACATAATACAGCCGATTGGCAGGAAAAGCTTAGGTGTCAGTAAATCCAGGCCGTAATAGATCAGGGCCGGAATTGTACCGGACATAATGAAAGATGCCACGAGGATACCGACTGTACAAAGAATCAGTATCGCTTCCATTGTAGCACTCAGCCTGTCCAACATACCAGCCAGCATGTCGGAGAAGCTGTGTCCGCAGAGACAGCCGATGATACAGGCCACTACGATAGATACCAGTAACGGCATGTGGGCATCACTGTATCCGCTTCCTCCTACGAAGCCATAAAGCATCAGTGCCATCATGACAACAATTGGAATAATAGCTTCAAAAAAATTCGGAAGACGAACTGTACGTTCTTTCTTTTCGTTCTTTCCCATTAAGACTTACCCCTCTTTTCTCAAATTATTTTTTGCAGGACAGTTTAAGAATTTATTTTGTTTCTATAGCTCCGCCAAGGGCCTCCTCTACCGCTTTGACGAGAGAGCCATCCTTAATAATTTCTTCACAATAGTTGATATCACCGTATAATTCGCGGTCCTCATCTAATGTGGCTACTGCTTTGCGGACTAAGTCATAAGCAGCCTGTGTTCCTTTGCCCAGGCCTTTATTGCCGCGCATATCGATACCCTGGCATGCAACCATAAGTTCCATAGCCAGAACACGTCTTACGTTCTTAGCGATCTCTCCTGCTTTTCTGGCAGCGATGGTACCCATGGATACGTGGTCTTCCTGACCGGCGGATGACGGGATACTGTCAACAGAAGCCGGATGTGCAAGAACTTTGTTCTCAGATACTAATGCTGCTGCGGAATACTGAACGATCATGAATCCGGAGCAAACGCCGCCGTGCGGTGTCAGGAATGCAGGCAGGTCACTGTATGCCGGGTTGACCAGACGCTCAATACGTCTCTCAGATACGTTAGCCAGCTCGGAAACTGCGATTCCCAGGAAGTCAAAGCTCAGTGCCATAGGCTGTCCATGGAAGTTGCCGCCGGAGATACCATTCTTATCTTCTTTGAAGATGATCGGGTTGTCTGTTACAGAGTTAATTTCAATATTTACATGATCCAGTACATAATTCACTGCATCCTTGCTGGCGCCGTGAATCTGCGGTGAGCAGCGCAGAGAATATGCATCCTGTACACGAATCTCACCCTGAACCGTAGTGTTCTTGCTGCCTTCCAGAAGTCTTAACAGGTTTCTGGCTGTTGCAAGCTGTCCTGAATGAGGACGCACGTCATGCAGACGGTGATCCAGAGCACTCACGACACCGTTCTGTGCCTCAAAGCACAGAGAGTCAGCGATATCTGCAACCTTCAGAAGCTGCAGCGCATCGTACAGTGCCAGGGAGCCGGCGCTTGTCATTGCCTGTGTTCCGTTGTTCAGAGCCAGTCCTTCTTTTGCGGACAGTTCAATCGTAGGAATTCCCGCACGCTTCATAGCCTCTGCACCGGGAAGAAGTTCTCCTTCGTAATAAGCCATACCAAGGCCCAGCATCGGCAGAACCATATGGGATAACGGTGCCAGGTCTCCGGATGCTCCAAGGGAACCTTTCTCCGGGATAAACGCAGTCACACCTTTATTCAGCATATCGATCATGGTCTGAACAGTCTCCAGACGAATGCCTGAAAATCCTTTTACCAGGTTGTTGATCCTAAGCAGCATCACACCTCTTGCAACATCAATGGGGAACGGATCACCAGCACCTACCGCATGAGTGATGATCAGGTTTTTCTGAAGAGCCTTGCACTGGTCCTGAGAAATTACAACGTCGCTGAATTTACCAAATCCTGTTGTGATTCCATAAACGACCTTCTCTTCCGCAACAAGGTCATCAACCACTTTTCTTGATTCGATAATGTTCTGTTTTGCCTCCTCGGCTAACTCGATTTTTACATTCTCACGACAAATTAAAGCAATCTGTTCCAGTGTGAGGTCTTTACCAGTAATTACAATATTGCTCATATCGCACCCTCTTTTCCTTATATTTTATAGTGCAATTATACACACCTCCGTGTCAAAAAAGCGTCAATAAATGTCAAAATCCACAAACACAATTGTCTAACAATTATCTTTCATCGTCAAATTCCTCGTGTCACGGTCATTATTCCGTCATTGGCGAACAATATTTTTTCGTGTTATCAGGCTAAATTAAAATATTTTTTTAAGGCGGGAACCTTTTCTCAGAATCCCGCCTTATTCTTGATCTCCTTTAAAACCTTCACAGTGGTCGGATTATTCATTTTTTCTGAGAGCTGTACGCCCTTTTTATAATGCTTTCTGGCTTCCTCTGCCTCTCCCTTTTCCAAAAGGACTAAAGCCATGTACGCTTCTGCACGTTCCAGTCCCCAGTAATATCCATGGCGCTCAAAACATGCCACTGCCTGTTCCAGATACTCCTGGGCCAGTTTGATCTTTCCGAGAAGGTAATAGATCTGCCCCGCGTTGGAATAGAACTGTCCAAGTCCGTTGGTCACCACCTTGCCGGTTCCTTTTTCGATGGCTATTTTATAGTAGGAAAGTGCTGACTGGTAATCACCGGTGGCACGGCAGGCATCCCCGATATAATTATAACACGCCGCAATGCTCATAATATAGCGGGAATCTCTTCCACTGTAATCCTCAAATATCTGGCGGGCCTCTGTGAGCGTCTGGCGGGCCTCCTCATATCTGCCCTCATGGAGCAGATACCAGCCTCTCAGCCTCATGAAAGCACCTCTCTCGTCCGGTTCCTGCACATTGATCAGGGACAGGCCCTCGTCCACATATTTTTTCACCAGCTCCAGGTCTTCCACTTGGATCCCGTAGAAAATCATCTGCTTGAAATTATTCAGAAGAGATTTCTTATCCTCCAGCATCTCAGCCAGCTTCATGCTCTCCTCAATATTGCGGATACCGGATGCGTAATCTCCCACAGCGATGTCAAAACGGCCCTTGACATAGTACATTTCCTTTTTCATTTCCTGCAGCTGATGAGAATCCTCGTCAAACTGGATCACCTTCTGAGCCAGTTCAAGAAGTTCATTGGCCTCAAAGGTTACTCCGTAATTGTCGTCGCCATATTCCATCTCCCAATGAAGTACAGGAAAGTTCTCATTGACAATCGTATAATACTCTTTCAGATATTTAATCTTATATTGATACGCTTTCACCATGTTATGGCACTTCTCATAGTGGTGAATCGTCATTGGAAGATACCCAAAATTTTTCTTCCCCTCAGCCTTTGACTCATAATACTCTGCCAGCATCTGATGGTACATGCGCTTCTTTCCCTCACTCTGGCGCTCGTATATGAACTGCCGGAAGACCTGATGTTCAAATTTATAGTACACATTCCAGCCGACAAGTATTTCCTTGATCAGATGACGCTCCTGCAGCTTTTCAAGAATACGGACCAGGGTCAGCCTATCCATCTTCGGAAGCAGCAGCTCTATCTCCTCAATGCTGATCTTCTCAGGGAACATGCTCATGCAGTCCAGCACTTCATTTTCCGTCTCCGGCAGGCCTGCAAGCCTTGCTTTGATCACATTGTTGGTCTTCTGGGATTTTTCCAGGGTATATCCCTTTTCCTTTATCAGATTCACCAGCTCCATCAGGAAAAATGCATTTCCGTCAGTCATCTGGAATATACTCCTGAGCTTCTGCTCATCCCCGTTAAGCTCCGGCAGATATTTGTGGAGCAGCTCCATGGTCTCCTCCTCCGTAAAGGGATTCAGAGAAATAACATGGAGATAATCCTTCTTCATGAGCTTCTCCAGGGATTCCATAACCTCCACATCATTGTTCTGGTTATAAGTACACATGAGAAGGATCCGCTCTGTGCCAAGCGTCAAAAGAATCCTGTTCAGAAGCTGGAAGCTCATGGCATCCATCCACTGGATATCGTCAAAGAACAGCACTACCTTGTGCTTTTCCACGATTTTGCGGAACATGTCCAGGATGGCTTTTTCCATAAGCTGATATGTCAGCCTGCCCAGCGGCTTCTCATCCCCCAGGATGCTTCCCTTAAAGAAACGGTCAAGCTGTGCCTGCTCCTCCTCTGTGATGGAGCGCTCCAGCAGTCCGTTCTCCACACACTGCTCCACCTCCCAGAATATGTCATTCCAGGGGCGCAGGAAAAATTCCGACTCCTCCCGGTAGCAGGCAGCATACAATGGAATCATCTGATAGCCCCGCACCATCTGTTTTGCCTTGTCCAGAAGCGCTGATTTGCCTACTCCGTCCTCCCCGCTGATGGCCACACATTGGGGATGGCGGCTCTTGCCGGTTCCCACAATACACTCACTGACCTGGTATATTTCAGCGGTACGGCCCAAAAACGGCGCGTTCCAGGCAGCAGACTCCGCCGTGGTGTTTCCCTTAACATTGAAAATACGGTGAAACAGTTCCTTGATCTCCGGGGACGGCTCCACGCCCAGCTCATCTGCCAGAACCTTCTCCAAATCGTAATACAGCTTGATCGCCATATTATAGTTTCCATTCACCGCATAGATATCCATGATCTCATAGTAGAGCTTCTCATTATAGGGATCATGCTTTAACAGAATGTTGCTGTATTTCTGAATCAGATCCACATCCTTTGTGGCATCCGCGTCGTACAGCTTTTCCCTGGCACATTTGATAAATGCCTGGTTATACTGCTCCTGCATGGAGGTGATCCACTCTTCATATTCATAACTGTTCTTTATCATAAAATGGGAGAGAAATCCTTCTTCCTCGTTCTCCAGAATATTCTCTTCACTGATATGGTCCCAGTCAATATCCGGCATACACTCCGGATTCAGAGAGATGCTGGTATGGCCTGCTGTCACCAGGATTTCCTTGCCAAGCAGCTTTTTGATCTGGTAGACTGCTTCCCTCAGGTTCTTTCTTCCCACATTTTCATTGTCTGCCCCCCAGAGCACGTATATGATTTCTTCCCTTGTAGCTGTCTTCTTCACACAGAGATAATAGAAAAATCCCTCTGCTTTCTTGTATGGAAAATTCACACGCTCTCCGTCCACCTCAACATAAGGTCTTCCCAAAAGATGTACACTGATGTTCGCCACAATTTATCCCTCATATTCTCAATTTACAGTCCCAAAGTAACAAAATGTATTGTATTAAGTATACTCTAATGCAGACACAACTGTCAATACTTCCCCAAATTATGGAAATTTAAAGTTCTTTCTTGTTACTACTTTACCATGCAAAATTGTTATATGTGGTTTTTCTCGGCCATTTTTACGGATACAGCCGTATTTCTTCCCTGTTTCTTATATATTTTCACAGTTTGCTTTCTCACCTGCTTATTATAGGAAGAAACTCCTGCGCCGACCGTGCCGAAAGGCAGCGGCGGCAGGGATTCCGTTAACCGGGCGTCACGACCCCCCTTTGCAGAGTGTAAAACGGTTTTTGCGGAAGGTGATGATTCCCTCCTCCTGCATTCTGCCCAGTTCGTCGGAGAGCACGCTGCGGTTTACACACAGATAATTTGCCAGTTCCTCCCTGGAATAGGGAATCTCCACCGTATTACTCCCTGTCTTCCGGCATTGTATGCGCAGGTATTTCAGTACCCTTCTGCGCACACTTTTTGTGGAGAGGATATCAATCCTGTAAAATTTTCTGACGTTTTCGTTGGCTATAAATTCCATCAGTCTCCGTTCCAGCTCCTCCTCCCATTTTTCATGTCCCGGCATCCAGTCAAAAAACCACACTTTTGTATCCTGGCTGCAGTAAGCGGAATATGGGCTTTGACGGCTGGGCGTGCAGACAATATCAGCCCCCAGCATATAGGAGGGAATCAGTTTCTGAAAAAGCCTTTCATTTCCATCCATATCGATCCGGACGATCCGCACTTCCCCCTCCAGCACGATTCCGAGCTGTCCGATCGTGTCTCCCTCATGCAGTAACTGCTGCCCTTTTCCGTAATCCTGTATCTTTCCCCCAAGAAGCCTGCCCAGTTCCTGCAGCTCCTCTGCGTCCTTTTGCCGGAACAGACAGCTCTGTTTCAGGATTTTTTCATACTTCTCCAGTCCATTCATTTGGCATCTCTCCATCCTCTTTTTTTACTCCTCTTATTCTATCATCTTCTTATGTTTTCGTAAATTGCTCCTTATGATTCCCTCAAACGGAGCCTTTTATCTGCTTCCTTAATATTTACAAAAGATGTAAGAACCCCGTTGAAAATTCATAACTTATAGTATATGATGAAAATATGAAAACTGCCTGGAGGGATTGTTATGATTCGCAGACCCAATATCTTATACTATAACAATGGGCAGACGGAAAAAGGAAAAGTGTTGGAAAAAGCAGCACGCCGAATGGGATTCGACTTTACTCCCATTCTCCCGCAGAATGTGCTTCAGACTGTGGGATATCTGGCCAAAATCAAAGGCTTTCCGCAGCGGAAAATATCCGTGCTGGAAAACCTTCCTTCTATTCCTGTGGATGTTATGGTTATGTGCAATTTCACTGACGATAACCTGAACCACCTTCTTCGCATGATGAAGAACGGGGAACTTCCATCCGTTGCCTTAAAAGCAGTCCTCACATCCCAGAACTGCTTCTGGACATTCGCACATCTTGTAAAAGAGCTGGAGGAAGAACACAGAGATTTTATGGAGAGAGAAGAAGAGGAAAAATAAGGCGGAAGGAACGCAGGTGATGCGTTCCTTCCGCCTTATTCTACCTTCCATTATTTTCTATTATAAAATACAGGTGACAGATTCCGGTACAGAATCAAATCCCGCCTGCAGTCTGCCGTCCGCGTATATCTGAAACCCCGGCCCGCTGCCATATCGCTCCCCCGTTTTATCATATTGGATCGTCACAAGATGACCGCCTGCCGGAACATCCTCCAGTTTGAAATACTTCCATCTATGGTCCAAAAGAGGTGTCACCGTAAGCCTCCCGTCCTCATACATATGGATCCCCGCCGCGCCGCTGATGATCAGGTCACAGAAGGTTGAATGATTGTAATCCTTTCCCCTCTCGTATCCCCCTGCTTCCTGCGGAAATCCCTGTTCCTTCAAAAACCTGCGCGCCTCCCACTCTCCGGTGTCGGGATGGAGATTTTCATCGATCCAGCAGGACTTTCTGCCGTACCTGTCTGTTCTGTAATGAGAACCGGCATACAAAAGGAGCAGTTCCCCGTATTCTCTTCTTCCAAATTCGGTATTTCCTCTTTTCTCCCGGTTCTTCTGCAGATACTCTGCTGCTGCCGTCAAAGTCTGCGATGTAGAAAAAGGCCAGGACCAGCCATTCCACAGACAGGGATGCACAGCCTTTTTTTCCAGGAACCCGGGATACCGGCTGCAGGTGGACGGCCCATAGGGTGCATAAAAGCATTCCCGGTCAAAAAGCCTGGAAAAAGCAGCCCCCATGCGCTTTACCTGCGCATCCCCCTCAAACTGAAAAGGCAGCCCAAAATACCAGGGGAGATAGCCGGTTATCTCGTCCATCTCCGCCATCTCTCCCGGCGTCCCTGTTTTCTCCTGCACCCGGATTCCCCTGTAGAAGTTCAGTTCCGGCCTCCAGAGCATGGTCTGTATTCTGCGCCAGATGGATTCTGCCTCTCGCCGATATCTTACCTCAGCGGATTTGTCCCCCTTCCACCCTGCTATCCGAGAGAGGGCAGAGGCTGCTGCTGCCATATAGGAATTTAAGGTGAGCCGAATGCCGTTCCCGCCTGCTGAATATTCCATACCGTCCCTGTTGTCTGAAGACCAGAACAATCCGCATCTGTGCAGACTTCTTATCTTCCACCTTTTATAACTGTCTTCCATATAGGGAAACAGCTCTGATGCCAGATCATAATTTCCGGTTGTCCTGGTGAACCGGTAAACAGCGTGAATCAGCCAGTTGCTGTAATCCTGTTCATGCTCCCTGCCGCTTCCCAGAAACCAGTACACACAGTAATCCCTCAGATATGTATCACTGCCCCGTAGCCAGCGCCCTTCCATAAGATGATGGCCTGCCGCGCAGGATATGCCGTTATAGGGCCCTGACCAGGGAACTTGGGGAAGAAATTCTGTGAGGATATAGCCTTCCGGGGTCTTTTTGATATGTTTCCGGTAGACCCACCAGCGGAAATAATAGATTTCCTCAAGGACCGGGTCCTGACAGTCCAGCAGGGGGATGTGCTCCCCCATCCAGACCGCGGCGTGTTTGTTGTCAATTTCCTGTCCATGAGGCTCATCATCCCGGGCGGAAAATTTCTCTGCGTAGAATTTCAGTTTCTCTCTGAGGTGCATTTACTTATCCTCTTTTTTGTACCATGGAAATTGTGTGACCCTCAGCTTGGTACAGCCATAAGGGATCAGGGTGATTTCCTCCTCTGTCCCGTCCGGACTGATCGGACTGACGGGAAGCGTCCCTGCGCTGTTATCCTCCAATTTCCAGGAATCAAGTCTGCGTCCCCTGGTCTTCAGGCGGATTGGAGGGTGCTCCTTGGAAAACGGGACCACTCCCACACGGCCTGCCTGCATTTCAAAGGAAGGATTCTCTTCCAGTGCATAATTCCAGTCACTTTCAGGGTAGACCTCATAATCTCTGACACCTGCCACTTCTCTGACTGCCTCCCATCTCTCCTTCATGTCCAGCGCATACACCAGGGGGCCTCTCTCAACTGCCACGCTGTTATGGAACCAATGAGATGTTTCAATCTCCATGGAAAACTCCGCTTCGATCTTGTCCCCTGTACGGATTCCTCTGCAGACAGATACCACATCTCCTGTCTTTTCTCTGTTCTTCACTTCTTTGACACAGATTCCGTTCTTGTATATTTTACAGGCACTGCACCATCCCGGGATCCTGATCTTAAATTCCAGCCCGTCATGGGAAGCCTCCTCCACATGGTACGTGATTTTTTCTTTAAAAGGATACTCTGTCTCCTCCCTGATACACAGTTTCTTTCCCTCAGCCTCCGTCTCCAGCCTGCAGGGGGCAAATACCATAGAGACCACTTCCGAGTCACTTTCCCTGTACCACAGGCTCTTCACGAATTTCGGCCATCCCTGATGCATGTTCGCTGTACAGCAGCCGAAATTCGGTTCCAGACCGAACATATTGGATTCCTCATTGTTATTGAACCAGTTCCGCTTTGCTTTGCTCACAAGCACCTGATTTGCCTGCTGCACATACTGATGTGCCATGAAATCCTCTGTAATGGTAGCCGGCAGCGCATTGTAGGCAAGACGCTCCATTTTATCCGCAAAACAGGGAAGTCCGAAGGCCTCCAGCATGGTCTGCAGGCTGAACATATATTCCACTATTGAGCAGAGTTCTGCTCCCTGGGAGGGATTGTTTCCGCTTAAATGCTCATCCCCGTTGACGGCACCGCT
Source organism: Blautia sp. JLR.GB0024 (assembly GCF_037000545.1). Lineage (NCBI taxonomy): Bacteria > Bacillati > Bacillota > Clostridia > Lachnospirales > Lachnospiraceae > Blautia > Blautia sp. JLR.GB0024. The sequence goes on from NZ_JBANBF010000009.1 coordinate 183,353, forward strand.
TGCGACCCCGTGATATTTATCAGCACTCTCCATCCCTGCCAGTGAAACTGCCTCATAGTCCAGGTCATCGAAGAAATAGGACAGCATTGCAGGGTATTTAAATCCCATGGTCACATTTACGATATGGTTTGCGTGGTATTTCATAGTGTCATGATAATCTTCCCATGAAAAATGGCTGTATTCCTTATTCCAGTCATAATAATAACCCGCAGGCCTTGTAAAAGGAAAATCAGCAAAAATATCCACCCAGTCAAGAGCCTGTTTCCTGAGCATTTCCACAAGCGCCGGAATATAGCTTCTCTCTTCCCGTTCGCAGTACCACTGGATACAGTACAGCAAATCCCCTATTCTGGCGCTTGACCACTGTTTCATAGGCACCTGGGGTATCTTTTTATATAGATACTGAAAATACCTGTCAAAAAACGGAAGTACCCTGCTGTCTTTTTTAATCTCATAGTATTGGATCAGGACCTTCAGCATGACAAATCTGGACCAGTAGTCCTCCTTACTGGCTACAGGACCGAAGTTTCCCTCCTCATCCTGGCTGCCCAGAGTCCATTCCACAAACCTGCAGGCAATGTCCCAGTGTTCTTTGTCCTCCAGATAACAGGAGAGCGGCAGAAGCCCGTCCAGGTAGTAAGGCGCTCTCTCCCAATTTTCTCCTGTACCGCCCAGCCAGCCGGAATAACTGCCCACACTGTCCCAGATGTCAAACAGTTTTCCCGTAAGTCCCTGCATCTGAATTTCCAGCTGTCGTTTCAGCCATCCCTCCGGTTTCACTTCCGGGATGGAAAATGTATGTAATCTTTTCTCATTTTTATTGCTCATAATAGTTCCTCCAGGGTGCCTTTTATTTTAGTGCTCCGCTCAGCATTCCCTTGATAAAATATTTCTGCAGGAATACGAACAGGATCAGGATAGGCATCAGGCCTATAATGGAACTGGATGTCAGAAGTCCCCAGTCCGTACCGTACTGGCCGATCGCCAGATTGGTAAGTCCCACATTGAACGTCTTAATGGAATTACTGTTGGCAAATACCAGCGCGATCAGATAGTCGTTCCATGTGGTATACGCCGCATAAACGGCAATGGTCGCCACAGATGACCAGGTCAGCGGCAGACATATGTTGGAAAACACGGAGAACGCCCCCGCACCGTCCAGTTTTGCAGACTCCAGCAGACTGTCCGGCACCATGTCAAAGGCGTTTTTCATCATATAAATACAGAACGGTGACTGGAAGGTGGCGTAGATCAGCACCATACTCGGAATCGTATTTAAAAGATGCAGCTTTGACATGATGGAGTACAGCGGATTCAGCAGTGCCTGGAAAGGGATCATGATCGCCGCCAGAATACAGGCCATGAAAAGACCCTTTCCCTTTAACTGCAGCTTTGAGAACCCATACCCGGCCAGCACGCTGACAAAGACCACCAGTAAAATCGTGATCGCGGTAATGACAAAGGAATTCAGCAGATATCCTCTGTACAGACCATCATCCAGGGTAAATATCTTGATATAATTAGCCAGGGTCGGATGCTTTGGAATCAATGTGGGCGGTGTTCCGTATATCTCTGTCTTGTCCTTCAGAGACGTCACCACCGTCCAGTACAGCGGCAGGAAAAAGATGACTGCCAGAACTGTATTCATCCAAGTTTTTTTCGTCACTCTCTTCATACTTTCTCCTCTATTTCGTGGGGTCCTGCAGGACCTTATTTTCAAAATAACTCAGAACACCGAGCACAAGCAGCAGAATCATTGTCATGGCAGATCCATATCCCATCTTAAAATACTTAAATGACGTATTGTATATGTAATGGACAATGGTTGTGGTATCCTGCGCAGGACCGCCTTTTGTCATGATCAGGAACTGCTCAAATGCCAGTACGGAGCCGATGACCGACAAAATCAGTGCCAGAGCCGCATGCGGCTTGATGATCGGCAGAGTGATCCTGAAAAACTGCTTTACTTTATTGGCCCCATCCACACTTGCAGCCTCGTAGATCTGTTCATCTACGGACTGGAATGCCGCCAGAATGATCAGCATGGAAAATCCCGCCATCTTCCAGGTGACCATAAATATCACGGCGGGCAGGGATGTCTTAGCCGAATTCATCCACAGGATAGGGTCCTGTATGATCCCCAGTGTCTGGAGAAGGTAATTCAGCACACCGTACAGATCATTGTAGATCCAGAGCCATACCATACTGCAGCATGTCATGGATATGACCACCGGAGCAAAATACAGGGAACGGAACAAATTCACACCCTTAAATGCCCCATTGATCAGAAGTGCCAGGATAAAAGCCAGAATAAACAGGCACGGGGTCACAAAGACCGCGTATTTCATGGTGAACAGCAATGAATTCCAAAACTGGGCATCCTGAAACAGTTTTATATAATTATCCAGAAAGACAAACGTTTTCTCCCCCAGCACCGGCCAGTCGTAAAATGACATGAGCAGTGACTGGAGAAATGGAAATACAAAAAACATGAGATTCAATATCAGTGCCGGGAGTATGAACAAATAGGATACCAGCGGTATTTTCTTTTTATGTCTTCTCTTCATCAGTTTCTCCTTACTTTATGGAGGGGCGCCTGCAGGCAGGCCCCCTCTTGTTGTCACTGCATAATTTTATTGATAGCCTCCGCAGCATCCCCAAATGCCTGTTCCGGTGTCTTCTCCCCGTTCAGACAGGTCTGCATAGCCTCCAGAATGGGCACATACATCTCATCGTATTTCAGAGATACCGGGGTATGTCCTACCTCCAGCGCCTCTTTCAGCACCTGGTATTCCGGTGTATCATTGAAATATTCGTTGTCAAAGAAATCACTTCTTGCAGGGAGCAGACCGCCTTTTGCCAGCTCGTCCACCTGTACTTCCTTTGACAGGCCAAACTGTATGAATTCCCAGGCTGCGTCCACATCTTTGCACTGGGAGGTAATGCCGATGGAATCCCCGCCGGAGAAAGACGCATACTCTGTGCCCTCCGGTCCCTTTGGAAGAAGGCAGGCGCCCCAGTTCATATCATCGTGTTCACCGCTTATGAAAGAATAAATAGCTGCACTGCCCAGCACTACCTGGCTGGCTTTTCCTGTGAGGAATGCATCCTGTGCCTCATTCCAGGAGTATGTGGTAACACTGGGAGGCGTTACTTTATAGGTATTTGTCAGATCATTGAACATGGAAAGGGCTGCGACTGCATTTTCGGAATCCAGCTCACATGTCTTCCCGTCTTCTGAGAGCACTTCCCCTCCGTTGTTCCATACATAGGGCATGAAGGTAAACATATGGCCCCCCGCGTCACCTCCGGCATAGACATAGCCGTATCGGTCCGCTGTGGTCAGTTTCTGGGAATCAGCGATCAGCTCATCCCAGGTCTTGGGCGGTGTTTCCGGGTCAAGACCGGCCTCCTGATAATGGTCTTTGTTGTACAGAAGTACGGAAACGTCCGGCGCAAAGGGCACTGCATAAGTCTTGCCTTCAAGCTGTCCTGACTTTATCATACCTTCACTGAAGGTATCCTTATAATCCAGAGCCTCGTACTTATCAGAAATATCAGCAAAGGCTCCTATAGATGCAAAGTAGGGAACCTTTGTGCAGTCCAGGGAGACAATATCCGGCGCCTCGCCTGAGGACAGCGCCAGGGAGAGCTGGTCTGCCATCTGGGATGCGGGCTGCTCCACTACTTTTACTTCCACGTTTTCGTTCTGCTCATTGTATTTTTCCGCAGCGCTTTTTACAGCCGCTACTGTGGAATCACGTGTCCACACAACGATCTCCGACTTTTCGGAAGCTGTCTCCTTGTCTTTTTTCTCACCGGAATTCCTGTCACCGCCGCAGCCTGCCAGCATGGAAACTGCCATAAGAGATGTCATGGAAAGAGCTGCCCATTTCTTCATGTTTCCTGTTTTCATAATTTTCCTCCTTGGACGCAGACCTCAACTTCTGCATCATTATGCATTTTGATATGTTTTACGTGGTATCGGGCCGATATCTTGGGTATATTATACAAAAGCTTTTTCTATAAGTAAATTCATATTCTTTACCTAAAATAGTAAAATATTAACAGTATAAAATTGTAATAATTTAACATATAACGAAATATATTTTCTAATTTTTAGTTGATTTACAGCAAATATCCGTTTATAATCATATTAAAATATGAACATATAAGACAGGAGGCCGTCATGGAATATGTGAACTTTTCTACTCCCCCTTACCCGCACTTCATCATTGCAGGGTCTGCCCTCTACCGCCCCGGGGACGCACACGGGAGACGCAGCAACATTGGGATCTTTGATCTGATCTTTATCGAATACGGAGAACTTTATATTACAGACGGAGACGCCTCGTATCATCTCAGGGAAAACGAACTGATTATTTTAAAACCGGATTCCACCCATTACGGACACAAAAAGGTGACGGAGAAAACAAAATTTGACTGGCTTCATTTCAGAAGTGTGGGAGAATATCATTACTCCGAAGAATTTCATCTGGTGAAAGAAGAGCGGAAATCACTGAGTACATATACGGATCGGAAGAGCACACTTACACTCCCCCTTTATAAAAAAATGACACCGCTGGAGAGCAGTGAATTTACATCCATATTCTCGAAATTAATATCTGCCAACATAGACAAATACCAGCAGAAAGAGACCCAGGACCAGGCACTTTTATCACCTCTGGAATGCCAGGAGCTGTTTTTCCGGCTTCTGAGCTTTGTACAGGTGTTTCAGCCCCAGCGTAACTCCTCAGAACTTCTGGCTGCTAATATTATGGAATACATCCTTCGGAATTTCCACACACAGCTTACCCTGGAAAGTATAGCAGATTATTTTAATTTTCATCCGGTACATATCATACGGTGCCTGAAAAGGGAATACGGAATCACCCCAAACAAGGCCATCATACAGATCAGGATTGACAACGCAAAAAAGATGCTCATCACCTCCAATCTGAGCATCAATAAAATTTCTGAATTTGTGGGTTTCTCCTCCCCCTCTTATTTTAACAAGGTCTTTCGGGAATATACAGGCATGACCCCCAAGGAATACAGAACACAGAAAAGGCCCGGAATATAAACCGGACCTTTTTCACTCTGTCTTTATTCTATTTCCGGCTGTATCTGCACAGCGGTCTCTTTCTTTAACTCTCTCTCAAGAAGCAGTAAAAATCCAAGAGCCGCAGCCCCGCACAGCGCACCTATGGCAAATACCACATTGATATCCATGCCTGCACCCAGCACGGAATTGGTGACAGCAGGGGCGCTTAAGGTTGCCACAATAATTCCAAACATGACATACCCGTAATTCTCCCCGGAATGCTTCATACCGAAAATAGAACTTGCCAGGGAGGGAAAACTTCCCATAATGCCGCCGTAGCAGGCATACATCAGCACCACGCACACCGTAGCCATCGGTGCCGGAGCTGTGATCAGAAGGACCATGGCAAGGACTATGAAAGCCAATACCCCTTTCAGACAGATGGTACGCCCCACCTTATCTGCGGCAGTAGGCAGAAGAAGCCTGGCAGCCGCGTTGCAGACAGACCCCGCCATGACCGAAGTGACGGCTATGCCTGAGGCTATGCCCCTGTCCATCTGGACGGTCTGGGACAGAGGCGAAAGGATCAGATAGGGGATCAGCCCAAACAGCATGACTGCCAGCAAATAATAGAATTTCTTTGTCCGCAGCATCTCCCCTGATGAATACTGGCGTCCCTCATAGAGCGCAGCAGCAGACTCTTTTCCTCCGCCAGATCCAAGATTCCGTTTCTCCGGATTTCTGATAAAAATGCTTGCCAGTATCCAGGCCAGCGCCAGTACGGAACCGATCGTCAGCAGGGTAAACTGAATGCCCCGCTCTGCCAGCAGCACTCTGGAAAGCGGAGCCAGAAAAAATCCGCAGAGGCCGTTTGCTGTCACGATAACCCCTGACGCAAAGCCTGTCCTGTCAGGAAACCATTTCTGGGCAGTGGATATAATGGTGGTATATATCATGCCCTGCCCAAATCCCTGCATGATCCCATATGTCAGATACAGCATAACCGGTGACTGCCGCATGGAAAAGGCGGACAGCAGAATCCCCGCCGCGAATATCCCGCCTCCCACAGCCACCACGATCCTGGGGTTTGATCTGTCCTGAATCCTTCCCCCGATAATATTTCCCGGTACAAATGCCAGAAAGCTTAAATAGAATCCCATACTGGCCTGACTCTGGCTCCAGCCTGTCAGCTCCATGGCGTAGGGCTGGTATATGGACCATATATGCGGATACCCTGTAAAAAATATGGCAAAGGCACCGAAGATCAGTATCAGATATTTTGTCTTTGCACTGGTTTTATTCTCTCTCATAATCTCTCCCTCGCTCCCTTTGTTACTGCTTTATGTAAACCACTATTCCCCCATTTTTGTTTTAAAATACCGGACAGCAGCGTACACTGCTGTCCGGTCATTGTTCTTACTGTGCCCGGAATGAATTTTCAGACAGGCATTCGTATGGTGTGTTGAATACCAGAATATGACGTTTTACATTCTCATATGTCCCCTGCACCATAGCCTCGTTCAGGTCAAAGTAATTGTGTTTTCCCTCTGAGGCAATGTACTCCTCCACTTTCTTTGTCAGGCAGTTAAAGCTTGCAGTCGCAATGTTTACTTTCCTGATACCAAGGGAGATTGCTCTCTGGAAATCAGAATCCGTGATGCCGCTGCCGCCGTGAAGCACCAGGGGAATATCCACTTTATTATGTATCTGCTCCAGCACATCAAAGGCCAGCTTCGGAGCCACCGGATAATTTCCATGCGCGTTGCCGATCGCCACGGCAAGGGCGTCAATGCCTGTCTTCTCTGCAAACACTTTGGCGTCATCCGGGTCAGTACAGCGGATACCATGGTCACAGCTTCCGTCCTCACTGCCGCCTACCAGGCCCAGTTCGGCCTCCACTGTAGCGCCGTACTCTGCTGCCAGTCCCACAACTTTTCTGGTATTTGCAATGTTTTCTTCAAAAGGAAGTGTGGAGGCATCCAGCATTACGGATGTAAAACCAAGCTCCAGCGCTCTCTGAACCGTCTCAAAAGTAAGGCCGTGGTCCAGATGCACTGCCACATCCACCTTAGCTGATTTTGCCGCCTGCACCATCATAGGGCCCATCAGGTCAAGGGGGGAATGTTTCAGACGCACTTCTGCAATCTGTAAGATGATAGGAGTATCAAGCTCCTCTGCTGCCCGGATGGCTCCTTTTACCATTTCCATATTGCCTACACTGAATGCACCGCATCCCCTGTTGTTTTTTGCTGCGTTTTCCAGTAATGTTTTCATTTTTACCAGTGCCATAATGATTTTTCTCCTTTATCTCATTCTTTATTTGTATCGGTTCAGGTAACTGTTCAGTCAGGTCTGCGCATTTACTGCGCTGACCGTGCAAAAGAGTAGTGGCGGCAGGTATTCGCCCCATCGCGAAGCGATTTTTAATGGGCGAATACCCGTAACTATTCAGCTGGCTGAATAGTTATCGGTTCAATTTCCTTGGATCGCTTTTGGCGATGTGATCTTTGACCGGCTGCATTTTTCCCTTTTTATTTCTCTCTCCAGAAGAAGCAGGAACAGGAAGGAAATCGCTGCGCATACTGCTCCGATGGTAAATACCACGTTGATGTCATATCCACGTCCCAGGACTGTGTTTGTGATCGCCGGTGCCCCTAAAGTGGCAACCGCGATTCCCAGCATTACATAGCCGTAATTCTCACCGGAATGCTCCATGCCGAAAATGTTGCTGGTCAGTGAAGGGAAACTTCCCATGATACCGCCGTAGCATGCGTATACGAGAACCACACAGACGGTTGTGACTGCTGCCGGTGCGATCACCAGGAGAATCATAGCTGCTGCTGCCACCACTAAAACCACCTTCAGGCAGATGATCCTGCCCACTTTATCCGCTGCTGTGGGAAGTGCCAGACGTGTTCCCGCATTGAACACAGAGCCTGCCATGACTGCTGCCACTGCCACTGTGGATGCGATTCCCCTGTCCATCTGGACTGTCTGGGACAGCGGTGACAAGATCAGGTATGGTATCAGCCCGAACAGCATGGTTGCCAGAAGAAAGTAAAATTTCTTTGTCTTGATCATTTCCATGGAGGAATATTGTTTTCCATCATATCTGTGAATTATATTCCCCCCGGCCTTATTGGCATTCTCCGGATTTTTAATGAAAATGCTTGCGAAGATCCAGGAGATTCCTATCATAACACCGATCACAAGGAAGGTAACTTTGATTCCCTGGCTGGAAAGCAGCGCTCTTGAAAACGGTGCCATGAAAAATCCGAACAATCCATTGGCTGTAACGATCACCCCGGATGCAAAACCGGTTCTTCCCGGGAACCATTTCTGCGCGGTAGAGATAATGCTCGTATAGATCATACCCTGTCCGAATCCCTGTAAAATTCCATATGTAAAATACATCATCAGAGGTGACGGACGAAGCGCCAGTGCGCATAACAAAACACTCACGGTAAATATTCCTCCGCCGCAGATCACCGCGATCCTGGGGCTGTATTTATCCTGGATACGTCCTCCGAAAATATTACCCAGCACAAATGTGACAAAGTACAGGTAGAAACACATGGACGCCTGACTCTGGCTCCAGCCTGTCAGTTCCATGGCGTAGGGCTGGTAAATGGACCAGATATGGGGATACCCTGTAAAAAATACTGCAAAGGCACCAAATATCAGTATCAGATATTTTGTTTTAGAATTTGCTTTTCCTGTCATGATAGCTTTCCTTCCTCTTTTGATAAACTCTTTGTTATATATTGGTTATCTCTTTGCATTTAAAGTATCACCTTTTGGGTACTTAGTCAATAGTTTTTGATGATTTTTTGTATTTATTTCATTAAGCCCTTCACAATTTACCCAAAATATACTATACTTATACCAAAACATATTGGAAACCGCTTACTGCAGGCCCTGTGCCGCGCGATGCCAGACCTCCGTAACCGCTCAGACAGGTCAGCTTGTCTGAATGGTTACAGACTACCGGGAAAGGATATTTTTATGCGTACAAAACGAATTGATTTAATAGAGACTTTCATTGAACAGGAAAAATCCGTGTCCCTGGATACCCTGTGCGAAAAATTTAATGTATCTAAAAACACGATCCGAAGGGATATTGATGATCTTGTGAAAAAGGGTACTGTAGAAAAGGTATACGGCGGCGTGGTCAGCACGCAGCAGGCCTCAGATACACGTCTGCTGCCCTATGAACAGCGCCATACTGTGCTGAGCGCAGAAAAAGATGCCATATCAAAAAAAGCTGCCTCCTTTGTGGAGAACGGGGATGTGATCTATATTGATACGGGAACTACCTGCCTCAATATGGTGGATTCCCTGTCCCATTTAAACTGCACGATCATAACAAACAGCCTGCAGATTTATATCCGCGCAGTCCCTTATCCCAATCTCCAGGTTATTTCCCTGCCGGGAATCCTGAACAGGGACACCCTCTCCTTTGTAGGAAGTGAGATTCCGGGATATCTGCGGACCTTCAATATAACCAAAGCGTTCATGGCCTCCACAGGCGTGACCATTGAAAACGGCCTGACAAATGCCTCCGCGGAAGAGTATGCGGTTAAAAAAGCGGTCATTCAGAACAGCCAGACACGCTGCCTGCTCTCAGACCACACCAAATTCGGCAAGTTTGCACTTATGACTTACTGCCGTCTGAACGAAGTGCAGCATATTATCACGGACCGGCCGCTGGCGGAGGAATATGAGGATTACTGCCGGGAATACGACATCTCTGTCCACCTGGCATAAAAGCAATGTGTTTTTTTATACAAAACAGCCGAAGGCACAGGCTCCATCCGGAACCGGTACCTTCGGCTGTTTTCAATATTTTCAATTATCTGCAGCAGAGAACACGCTTTGTATTTTCTCTGCTGACATACCATAGAGGTAACAATTTTATAAGCCTGTCTTCTCAGCAATGAATTTTCTTGCCTTGATGGCATACTTAAGCGGATTGGCTTTTGCAGGGTCCTGCTCTGCCTCTACCAGCATATATCCTTCATATCCTGCC